>JBOHFK010000014.1:0-61148 GCA_050699635.1 Pseudonocardiaceae bacterium
ACGAGGCCCTGGAGCAGAGCCGGGAGGCGCTGTCCGAGCTGCGGACGCTGTCCCGCGGCATCGCGCCGCCGATCCTGGCCGACCGCGGGCTCGGCGCGGCGCTGCTGGCCGCCGCGGCGCGCTGCCCGGTGCCGGTTTCGCTGGCCGTCACGCTGCCCGGCGACGGGCGGCCCAGCGACGGACGGCCTGGCGACGGACGACTCAGCGCCGCCGTGGAGAACACCGCGTACTTCGTGGTCACCGAGGCGCTCACCAACGTCGCCAAGCACTCCGGGGCGACGCGCTGCGCGGTGACCGTCAGCACCGATGGCGACCTGGTGATCGTGCAGGTCCGCGACAACGGCCGCGGCGGCGCGCACCTCGGTAAGGGCCACGGGCTGGCCGGGTTGGCCGACCGGCTGGCCGGCGTCGACGGCGAGCTCGACGTGGTCAGCCCGGCCGGCGGACCGACCGTGCTCACCGCCGGCATCCCGCTGGCCGGAGTCGGGGAATAATGCCCGGGTGAGAGTGGTGCTCGCCGAGGACTCGCTGCTGCTGCGGGAGGGGCTGGTCCGGCTCCTCGACGAGGCGGGTGCCGAGGTGGTGGCCGCGGTCGGGGACGGCGACGCACTCATCGATGCGGTGCAGGTGCTGCGACCCGACGTCGCGGTGGTCGACGTCCGGATGCCGCCCTCGTTCACCGACGAGGGCTTGCGGGCCGCGCTGGAGATCCGCCGCCGGGTCCCGGCGACCGGGATCCTGGTGCTGTCGCAATACGTCGAGGAGTCCTACGCCGCGGACCTGCTGGCCGCCGGTGGCGGGGTGGGTTACCTGCTCAAGGACCGGGTGTCCAAGCTGGCCGAGCTGTCCGACGCGCTGGCCCGGGTCGCCGGTGGTGGCACGGTGCTCGACCCCGAGGTCGTCTCCGCGCTGCTCACCCACCGGCGCCGCCGGGACCCGCTGGGCGCGTTGTCGCCCCGCGAACGCGAGGTGCTCGCCCTGATGGCCGAAGGCCGCACGAACACCGCGATCGGCCGCACTCTGGTGATCACCTCAGGTGCGGTGGAGAAGCACATCTCGTCGATCTTCGGCAAGCTCGGGTTATCACCGTCGGGGGACGACCACCGCCGGGTGATGGCCGTGCTGACCTGGTTGGGGACCTGAGCAGACACTCACAACCGCACAGACACTCACAACCGCACAGACACTCACCACGGCGCAGACACTCACGACGGCGCGGGCACGGCCAGCGCGAAGCGGGCGAACTCGGTGACCATCGCGGGTAGCGACCAGTGCGCGTTGAGCCCGCTCGGGTTGGGTAGTGCCCACACCACGGTGTCGCCCAGGGTGTCGGGCTGTGCTCCGACGGTGGCCCGCGGGGCGGCGAACGCCACCCGGTAAGCGGTGATCCCGACGACACCCAAGGCGGCTGGACGCCGTGCGCGCACCAGGTTCCGGAGTCGCTCACCCCCGGCGATCAGCTCCGCGGTGCTCAGCTCGTCAGCACGGGCGGTGGCCCGGGGCACGACGTTGGTAATCCCGAGCCCGAGTGCGGGCAACAGGTGCTGCTCGTCGGGCCGCAGCCGGCGCGGGGTGAAGCCAGCGCCGTGCAGTACCGGCCAGAAGCGGTTGCCCGGCCGGGCAAAGTGGTGACCCGTAGCGGCGGAGACCAGGCCCGGGTTGATCCCGCAGAACAACACCCGAAGTGGCGGGTCGTCCGGCCCGGGCAGCACGTCACGGATCGTGCGGTCCCGAGCCGCAGCGAGCTCGGCTGGTGTCACCCCGCTGAGCCTAGAGCGTCGCGGCCGGGCCGCTTCGGTGATTGGGCCTCGGCGCAGTGATCGCAGCGGCCGATCGATCATGACCGCGGTCCCCGGCATGAGTGCGCCCAAGATCGAGTCACTCAGCAAGACCTTTCATGATCACCGTTTCGGAAGAATGAGCCGCGCTGACCGCGGCTCATTCTTCCAGGATGGTGATCATGAGCCGGACAGACGGCGCGCTGACGGCTCAGCCACATCGAATACGCTGCCCTAACGATCAAGGTGACCGCTAGCTCGGCCGTCTGAGACTCGCGTCTCTGGGGCTTCGCTCACCAGGTGCCGTGGCGCCAGCGCCAACCCGGCCGCGACCAGCGCTCCCACCAGCCACCACTGGTTGAGGAAGGTCTGCTTGTTGACCAGACCAAAGGTGGTGAGCACGACGGCGCAGCCCACCAGGAACCCGGCACCCGTGCGCGGGCAGTACCGCCATGCCAGCAGGTAACCCGCCAGCAGCGCCACGACCAGCACCGGCAACCGGGCCGGCGCCGGGATGAACAGCCACAGCGACAGTGAATCCGTCCGCGGCGGCACGCTGAGGAACAGCGTCACGGTGCAGCCCACGAACCGGGCCGGATTGGCCAGCAGCCAGGGAAGTGTCAGGGCCGCGGCGGTTCCGGCCGTCACGGCCAGCTCGCGCGGCCGGAACCGGCACAGCAGCAGCAACGGCACCAGCAGCAGCACATGCTGCTTGCTCGCCAGCGCAACGCCGAAGACCACCGCAGCCCAGCCGGCGCGACCCCGATCGACCAACACCGCAGTCCCCACCAGCGCCGGGAGCACCACCGTCTCGGTCCAGGCCTGCTGGAGCATGTACCCCGCCGCGGGCAGGACCACCACGAGTAGCGCCAGGGCCAGCCTGCTCCCGTCGCGGGCCCGCAGGTGCCACGACAGGCCGGCCCGGAGGTGCCAGGACAGTAGAGCCCCGCTGGCCACCAGGAGCACCAGTTCAGCCCACCGGGCATCGCCGCCCAGCCAGACTCCGGGCGCGGTCAGCAGCATGGTGGCGGGCAGGTAGGTGAAGCAGTCCCGGACCTGCCCCGGGGGCGAGTCGGGAAAGGCCAGCTCGTAGGGATTGCCCCCGCCGGCCAGGCCATGCCCGGCACCTTGCAGCAGCACCCACACGTCGATCACCGGGGTGCTGCCGAGAATCACCAGCCCGAAGCCGGCCGCGGCGATAGCCAGCCCGGCGCCGGCCGCCCACCCCACCAGTTCCGGTCGCACCAACGGCAGCAGCACCGGCACCGCGCCGGCCACGGCCAGCACCAGGACGCCGATCAGCAGCCAGTCGTTGGAGATCACATACTGCACCGGGGGCGCCACCACGATGCCGACCACTCCCAGCAGGCCGCCGAGCACCACCGCCCAGGCCGGCGGGCGGCATAGCGCCCCGCCGAACACCAGGCCTGCCAGCAGCAACCCGGCGAACACCACGAGCAGCACCAGGACGTCCGCGCTGTAGGCCCGCGCAATGGCGGTCACGCCGACCAGGGCGATCGAGGAGCTCAGCAACACCGCCGAGCCCAGCGACGCCCAGCGCGGCGTCAGCGGGGGTGCGGCGGCGCGGCGCTCGCCGGTCATCCGCTGAGTGTGGCTTAGCGGCGGGCTAGCTATTCGGCAGGATCGGGTTCGACGGGGACATCGGGTTCTGCAGGGACATCGGGCTCTGCAGGGGCATCGGGTTCGGCAGGGACATCGGGTTCGACGGGGACATCGGCCCCCGGCACCGCCGAGCCCGCGGGCTCGGAGTCGTCCGGTTCGGCGTCCCCGCTGACCAGCGCGCGGATACCGGCGTTGAGCGCAGCGAGCAACGGCACCGACAGCAGAGCGCCGGCGATGCCGGCCAGCACCGAGCCCACCGCGACGGCCAGCACCACCGCCATGCCGTTGAGCTCCACGGCGCGGCCCATCAGCAGCGGCTGCAGCACGTTGCCCTCCAGCTGCTGCACCCCGAGCACCACGCCGAGCACGATCAGCGCCGCCACTCCACCCTTGGCTACCAGCACCACCAGCACCGCGACCACCCCGGAGACCACCGCGCCGATCACCGGGATGAACGCCGCGAGGAACGTCAACGCGGCCAGCGGCACCACCAGCGGGGCACCCACCACCACCAGACCGATCCCGATTCCCACCGCGTCCACCACCGCCACCAGCACCGTCGCCCGGATGAACCCGCCCAGCGAGGCGAAGGCGCGCTGCCCAGCGCGGTCGACCCGGGCCCGGGTCGACCGCGGCACCGCACCGAGCAGGAAGCGCCACATCGACTGCCCGCCGTAGAGGAAGTAGATCAACGTGAACAGGGCCAGCGCGGCGCCGGTCAGGTATTGCCCCAGCGTGACCGCGGTGGACAAGGCGCCCGAGGTGATCGCGTTGCGGTTGCGGGACAACGACCGGCTCACCGAGTCGAGCAGGTTCTGCAGATTCACTGGGGGGAGCCCGAAAGGCGGGTGCAGCAGCCACGCCCGGATCTGCTCAACGCTATTGACGATCTGAGTCTGCAGCTCGGGCAGCCCGCTCACGAAGGCCTGAATGACGAACGTCAGGAGCCCGCCGATCAGCGCCAATCCGGTGACCAGGACCACCAGGGTGGCAACGCCCCTGGGCACCCGATGGCCGGTCAGCCAGTCCACCACCGGCCCCAGCAGCGCGGTGAACAGCAGTGCAACCGCCACCGGGATCACCACCTGCCGCAGGGTGATCACCACATAGCCCAGCACCACCGCCATCCCGGCCACCGCCAGCAGCCGCCACGACATCGCCGCCGCGACCCGCAATGGGTAGGGCACGGCCGCCGCGGCGTCACGCGGTCCCGGGCTGTGGTGCACCCGGCCACGCTATCCGCTGCACCACCGCGGAAGCTGCTCGTCGGCATCCGGCGTGGCGGTTCCGGTGTCGCGCTGGGCTAGTTGATGGACTCGCCGGCGTCGGCTTTGGCGATCAACGAGGGGGGCGGGGCGAACCGGTCGCCGTAGCGGTCGGTCAGCTCCTTGGCGCGGGCGACGAAGCCGGTCAGGCCGCCGTGGTAGCCGTTGATGTACTGCACCACACCGCCGGTCCACGGCGGGAACCCGATCCCCATGATCGAGCCGATGTTGGCGTCCGGGACGGAGGTGATCACGCCTTCGTCGAGGCACTTCACCGTTTCCAGCGCCTCCGCGAACAACATCCGCTCCTGCATATCTGCGAACGGGATCGCATCCGGGCGCACCGGGCCGAAGTGCTCGGCCAGGCCGGGCCACAGCCGGACCCGCTGGCCGGCCTCGTAGTCGTAGAACCCGGCACCGCCGGCCCGGCCCGGACGCTCGAACTCCAGCACCATCGCATCGACGATCGCGTCGGCCGGGTGCGGGATCCAGCTGCCGCCAGCCGCCTCGACACCGCGGCGGGTCTCCTCCCGGATCTTGCGCATCAGGGTCAGCGCCAGCTCGTCGACCAGCTGCAGCACCGGCGCCGGGTACCCGGCCTGCACGGTGGCCTGCTCGATGGACGACGGCGCGGCGCCCTCGGCGAGCATGGCGACACCCTCGTTGATGAAGGTGCCGATCACCCGGCTGGTGAAAAAGCCGCGGCTGTCGTTGACGACGATCGGCGTCTTGCGGATCTGCTGCACCAGGTCGATCGCGGCGGCCAGCGCTGCGTCCGAGGTCTGCCGCCCGCGGATGATCTCCACCAGCGGCATTTTGTCCACCGGGGAGAAGAAGTGCAGGCCCAGGAAGTCAGCCGGGCGGTCGACTCCCGACGCGAGATGGGTGATCGGCAGCGTCGAGGTGTTCGAGCACAGCAGCGCGGCGGGATCGACCAGGTCGAGGATCTCGGCGAAGACCTTCTTCTTCAGCGCCGGGTCCTCGAACACCGCCTCGATCACCAGGTCGCAGCCGCGCAGATCCGCCGCGTCTGCGGTGGGGGTGATCTGGGCAAGTACCGTGTCGCGCTGTTCGGCCGTGGATCTGCCCCTGGCCACCGCTTTGTCGAGCACCTTCGCCGAATAGCTCTTACCGCGCTGTGCCGCGGCGAGATCCACATCCTTGAGTACGACGTTCAGGCCCGCCCGAGCGCAGGAGTAGGCGATGCCGGCACCCATCATCCCGGCGCCGAGTACCCCCACCTTGCGGAAGGCGCGCCGGGGATACCCCTCGGGCCGGCTGCCGCCCTTGGTGATGTGCTGCAGGTCGAAGAAGAACGCATTGATCATGTTTTTGGCGACCTGGCCGGTGACCAGATCCATGAAGTAGCGGGACTCGATCCGCAGCGCAGTGTCCACGTCGACCTGCGTGCTCTCGACCGCGGCGCACAGGATGTGGTGCGGGGCCGGCATCGGCGCGCCCTTGAGCTGCTTGCGCAGGGTGGCCGGGAACGCGGGCAGCAGCTGCGCCAGCGCTCGGGTGGCGGGGGTGCCGCCGGGGATCTTGTAGCCCTTGACGTCCCAGGGCTGCTGTGCGTGCGGGTGCGCCGCGATCCACTCGCGGGCCTTGGCGAGCAACTCCTGCGGCGTCTCGACGACCTCGTCGATGATGCCGATCTCCTTGGCCTGCACCGGGGGCACCTGCTGGCCCTTGGTCAGCAGCTCGGTCAGCGCGACCATCAGGCCCAGCATCCGGACCGTGCGGACCACCCCGCCCAGGCCGGGCAGTATCCCCAGGGTCACCTCGGGAAAACCGATCTTGCTGCCCGGCGCGTCCAGCGCAATGCGGTGGTGGCAGGCCAGTGCCAGCTCCAGGCCGCCACCCAGCGCGGCTCCATTGATCGCTGCAACAACCGGCTTTCCCAGCTTCTCCAACCGCCGCAGCTGGCCTTTGACCAGCGCGATGTAAGCGGCGAACTCGCGGGCGCCCTCGGGCGTGACATTCCGCACGTTGTTGAGGTCAGCGCCGGCAAAGAAGGTCTTCTTCGCCGAGGTCAGGATCACCCCCGTGATCGAATCCCGCTCAGCCTCGAGCCGGTCCAGCGTCTCACCCATCGACGCGACATACCCCGCGTTCATCGTGTTCGCCGAGCGCCCCGGGTCGTCCAGCGTCAGCGTAACGACCCCATCCGCGCCAGCGTCCCACCGAATGCTCTCAGTCATCTGCTCTCTCCGTACGTGCACTGCGCTCCGCCTCCCGAACTCGACAGCAGGGCTGTCTGATCAAGGAGCTGACAGCCCTACTGTCGAGTTCGGGAATAGGAGGGCAACAGGCGGCTGGGCGCATGGGTTACAGCCGCTCGATGATGGTGGCGATGCCCATGCCGCCGCCTACGCATAGGGTGGCCAGGCCGTAGCGTTGGTCGCGGCGGTCTAGTTCGTCTAGCAGGGTGCCCAGGATCATCGCGCCGGTGGCGCCCAGCGGGTGACCCAGGGCGATCGCGCCGCCGTTGACGTTGAGTTTGTCGTGCGGGACGTTCATCTCGCGCATGAAGCGCAGCACCACGGCGGCGAAGGCCTCGTTGACCTCGACCAGATCGATCTGGTCCATGGTCATACCGGCCTTGGCCAACGCCTTGCGGGTGGCCGGGGCGGGACCGGTGAGCATGATCGTCGGCTCCTCGCCGGTAACCGCGCCGGCCACGATCCGGGCCCGTGGCGTCAGCCCGAGATCCCGCCCGACCTGCTCGGAACCGATCACCACCAGCGCCGCGCCGTCGACGATCCCCGAGGAGTTGCCGGCGTGGTGGACGTGCTCGATGCGTTCCACCCAGTGGTAGCGCTGCAGCGCGACGGCGTCGAAGCCGGCCTGCTCGCCGAGGTCGGCGAACGACGGGTTGAGCGCGCCGAGGCCGGCCAGGGTGGTGTCCGGGCGCAAGTGCTCGTCGCGGTCCAGCACGGTCAGGCCGGCGAGGTCGCGCACCGGCACCACTGAGCGCTGGAAGTACCCGTTACTCCAGGCCTTGGCGGCGCGGTGCTGGGATTCCAGGGCGTAGGAGTCGACGTCGGCGCGGGTGAAGCCCTCGATGGTGGCGATCAGGTCGGCGCTGACGCCCTGCGGGACGAAGCGGGCGGCGTAGGCGGTCTCGGGGTCCATCGCCAGCGGTCCGCCGTCGGAGCCCATCGGCACCCGGGACATCGACTCGACGCCGCCGGTGAGCACCAGGTCCTCCCAGCCCGAGCGGACCTTCATTGCGCCGAGATTGACCGCTTCCAGGCCCGAGGCGCAGAACCGGTTGATCTGCAGCCCGGCGACGGTGTCGGGCAATCCGGCCGCCAAGGCCGCGGCCCGCGGGAGATCCCCACCCTGGTCGCCCACCGGGGCGACCACCCCGAGCACGATGTCGTCGATCCGCGCCGGATCAAGGTTCGGGTGCCGGTTGCGCAACTCGTCGATCAGGCCGGTGACCAGGGATATCGGCTTGACGCCGTGCAGCGCACCGGTCGGTTTGCCCTTGCCTCGGGGGGTGCGTAAGGCCTCGTAGAGAAATGCCTCAGTCATGATGCGCTTCCTGTCTGGGTGGTGGACTGCGCTGTATTGGACTGAACCGCGGATTCGCGGATCGCGCGGTTGACGGCGAGCTGGAAGTTGGTGACCACACCGTCCACGGTGATCGGCTTGAGCCGCTGCAGCAAGGCGATCAGCGCCTCGCGCAGCTCGGGCGGGTGCCCCCGCTCGCGGTAGTCCCGCAGCACGGTGTTGTGGAACAGCGCCACCAACTCGGTGGCCAGCGCGCTGGTGTGCCGTTCGATGATCTGCTTGGCGGCCAGCTGAACCGCGAAATCCATCCCGGTACCGACCAGGCTCACGCCGTAACCCAGCATGTCCGGGCTGCTCAGCGTCCACGTGCCGGCGCCGTCGCGCCGGATCACCCCCAGCGTCGACAGCCGGTCCAACTCGTCGTCGGCCAGCGCGCGCCCGGCGCGCGCGTCGAGCTCGGCCTTGCTCACTGTCTCGGGTTCCTCGGGGAGCCAGGGGGCGAGCAGCGCGCGGTGCAGGGCGAGGTCCTCGGGGGATCGGTCGAGCGGGATCCGGGCCAGATAGCCCTCGATCGCCGCCAGGGTGAAACCCAGCCCCTGCAGGTCGCGCACCAATTCCAGGCGGGCCACGTGGCGCTCGTCATACAGGCCCAGCCGACCGCGGACCGCCGGCGGCGCGATCAGGCTCATCCCGGCGTAGAAGCGGATCGTCCGCACGCTGATGCCGGTGCGAGCGGCCAGCTCCGCGATGGTGAGCTGCTCCGGCACGGATCACCCTTCCTGACCTGCCACCGTTCCTGATGTGACAGTGACACTGTCGTAACAGTACCACTGTCACAACCAAGTGCAGCCAAAGGACATCACGCGATCTGCACCGGCAGTCGCTTCACCGAGATCATCTCCCACGGGTTGTGGAACTCGATCGAAGCGGCCGAGTCCACCGCGATGTCGCGGTAGCGCTCCAGCAGGATGCTCAGGGCGATCTTGGCCTCCAGCCGGGCCAGCGGCGCGCCGATGCAGAAGTGGATGCCGTGCCCAAAGCCCAGGTGGCCGGTGCTATTGCGGTGGATGTCGAATCGATCCGGTTCGGGGAACCGCGCGGCGTCGCGGTTGGCGGCCGCGACCCACGGCATCACCGACTGGCCGGCCGGCACGGCGTGACCACCGATCTCGGTGTCGATCGTGGTGACCCGGGGCAACCGGGGGAACGGCGGCCGGTGGCGCAGGACCTCCTCGATGGCAGCGGGTAACAGGTTGCGGTCTGCGCGCACCGCGGCCGCGGCCGCGGGATGCCGATCGAAGCTGAGCACGGCGTTGCCGAGCAGGGCGGAGGTGGTGATGTGCCCGGCGAGCAGCAGCGCACCGGCAAAGCCCACGATCTCCTCGTCGGCCAGCCGCTCGCCATCGAGCTCCGCGATGGTGAGCTTGCCGATGAGATCATCGGCCGGCTGCTGGCGGCGCCACCGGATGTGCGCCAGCAGGTACTCGTTCATCTCCTGGATGGTCGGCAGGACCGCGTTGACGAGTTCCTCGGTCGGAACGGTCGTGGCGTCCACGGTCGGCTGGTCGAATATCGCCTCGGCCCACACCCGGAACTGGGGCTGATCCTGCGCCGGCACCCCGAGCAACTCCGCAATCACGGTGATCGGCAGCGGGTAGGTCAGCGCATCGACGAGATCAAACCGGTCGGCCCCCTCGACAGCGTCGAGCAGCGAGGTGGTGATCTTCGTAATTCGCGGTGCCAGCGCTGCCACCACCCGCGGGGTGAACACCTTGCTGACCAGCGTGCGCATCGCGTGGTGCCGCGGCGGATCCATCACCACGATATTGCCCCGGTTGAACAGGCCAACATCGGGTTGGGGCGGCGTGAGGGCAGTGATATCGGACGAGAAGGTGGCGGGGTCGGACAGGATCCGGGCGACGTCGGCATAGCTGAACACCTGCCACAGCTGGTTGTCATCCAGATGTACCGGTTGAGTGTCGAGCATCGTGCGAAACCAGCTGAACACCGCGTCCGCCGGGTCGTTCACAACGGCGGTGGAGGGAAAGGTCATGTCACGCAGAGTAGCCGCCGCCGACGGTGGCCCCCACAACGGTCGCGAAGCCGGCGTCCCGTCATGGGTGGTCAGCTGCAACGGTCGTATAGCAGGCTTTCGACTAACTGCCTTCAATGCTAGCATTGAAGGCAGTGACAGCATCGGAGGTGGGTGTAGTGGCGACACTGACGATTCGTGGGCTAGACGAGGAGACGCGCGATCGGTTGCGGGTGAGGGCTGCGCAGCACGGCCGCTCCATGGAGGCTGAGGTACGGGAGATCCTGCACGAGCTGCTGTTTTCGCCAGCGCCAACCTATGGCCTTGGCAGTCACATTCACGCACGGTTTGCGGCTGTCGGCGGTGTAGACCTCGACCTACCCGCTCGCCATGAAGCCCCCCGTGCGGCGGTCTTCGAAACGTGATCGTTCTCGACACCAACGTCCTCTCAGAGCTCACCCGTCAGGCTCCCGACGCTGCCGTGCTGGCCTGGCTGGACTCCCTTCCTACCGCCGAGGTCGCAACGACGGCCGTCACCGCCGCCGAGTTGCTGTACGGGGTAGCCCGCCTGCCAGCGGGGCGAAGGAACAGGGCACTGGCCGAGGCCGTCCATGCCCTGATCAATGACGATTTCCGCGGCCGCGTCGAGCCCTTCGACACTCACGCTGCTGCCCAGTACGCCATCGTGGTCACTGTCCGGGAGAAGCTTGGTCGTCCCATAACCGTCGCGGACGCACAGATCGCGGCCATCTGCCGGTCCCGTGACACCGTTCTCGCTACCCGCAACACCAGGGATTTCGAGGACACTGACATCGAGCTCGTCAACCCTTGGCACGCCTGCTAGCGAGTCACATTCAATCTTGACTGATTTCGCTGCTGAGGATCAAGGTGCGGGCATTCTCGCCGCCCACTGACCGCCCAGTCTGCGCGGCGAGCACCAGACAGCCGGCGCCGACTAGCACTCCGTGGGCGATCCGCAGATAGGAAGCTGTGTAGAACTGCGGCAGGTACAGCACGAACCCGACCGCGAACAGGATGCCGCTCCACGGTGGCAGCAGACCCGAGCTTCTGACAGCCAGCGCGGCGAGCACGGCGGCGACGGCCAGCGGGAGCAGCCCGATGCCGAAGGTAGTGATCTGCACCGGCCCATTGCGGACTGCCTCGACCAGCTCCAGCAGGCTCACCTCGGCGGTACGCCCGATCCGCTGGCCGATCGCGTGCAGCGCGAAGGCCTCGGCGCCGTAGTAGGGCAGGACCATGCCTCCTCCGACCCACCAGCTACCCAGCGCGAGCCGCGCCAGCCGCGCGCCCGGCGTCGGGGCCAGCGTGCGGACTCCCGGGTGATTATCTTTACTGAGAACCGTGACGGCCGCGGAGGGAGTGGGTGCGAGATGGCGCAGGCCACGACGAGCACGAAGGAGTTCGGCGACAATGCCTTCCTGCGGCGGCTGACGCTGGCCACGGCGTGGGGTTCGGGTCTCGACGGGTACGACCTCGGGGTGCTCAGCGTGGTGCTGGTGCCGCTGTCGAAGGAGCTCGGGATCTCGCCGGTGTGGGCCGGCCTGATCGGGGCGTCGTCGCTGATCGGCATCTTCTTCGGCGCGCCGATCGGTGGTTTCCTCACCGACCGGTTCGGCCGCAAGCAGCTGTTCCTGATCGATATCTGCCTGTTCGCCGTCCTCGGCGTGCTGCAGGCGTTCGTCAGCGAGGGGTGGCAGCTGTTCGTCGTGCGGCTGCTGTTGGGTATCGCCATCGGGGCCGAGTACTCCATCGGCGCGCCAATGCTGTCGGAGTTCGTGCCGGCGCTCGGGCGTGGCCGCCGGGTGTCCAACATGCTCGCCTTCTGGTACGGCGGTTATCTGGTCTCGGTGGTGGCCGCCTACGGCCTGCTGGACGGCCTGGGCTGGAGCTGGCGCGCGACGCTGGCCACCAGCGCGATCCCGGCGCTGGTCGTGCTGGGGCTGCGCATCGGGCTGCCCGAGTCGCCGCGCTGGCTGATGCTGCACGGGCGCACCGACGACGCCCGCGCGATCATCGACCGCTACCTCGGCGGCGAAAAACACCTGGCCGAAGCCGACTACGGCGCGGACACCAAGAACGAGGCCGGCTGGCGGCAGCTGTTCGCCCCGGGGATGCGCTCGCGCACCTTGTTCGTCAGCACCTTCTATATCTGCGTGGTGACGCCGTACTTCGCGATCTTCACCTTCGCCCCGAAGGTGTTCGAGTCACTCAAGCTCAACGAGATGGCCGGCACGATCTTCGCCAACAGCATCGCGTTCATCGGGGCCATCGCCGGCATGCTGACCATCGAGCTCATCGGGCGCCGCAAGCAGCTGATCGGCCCGTTCTGGATCATGGCGGTGGCGTTGCTGGTCATCGGGCTGTGGGCCGGTGCGCCGCCGATGGCGCTGGTCGGTGCCTTCGCGGTCTTCGCGTTCTTCAACGCCATGGCCGGCAACCTCACCGCCGTCTACCCGACCGAGGTGTTCCCGACCGACGTGCGGGCCACCGGGGTGGGCATCGTCAACGCGTTCAGCCGGATCGGGGCTGCCGCGGGCACGTTCCTGCTCCCGATCGGGATCGAGACCATCGGCCTGCCGTGGTGCATGGTGACCGGGGCAGCGATGTGCGTGACCGGCGCCGTCGTGTCCCAGCTGCTCGCCCCGGAGACCACCGGCAAGTCGTTGAGCCACACCGGCTTGGTCGCCGCGATCTCGCCGGAGATCGCCCCGGCGTAAGGTGGCGTCGAGAGTGAATCCGGTGAAATGGCCGGAGTCCGGCGACTAGCGGCAAGACTGTCGCCGGTTCTGCCTATTCTCGACGGGTGGCGCAGCTTCGGGTCGAACGAGCGGGTATCGCAGATGCCGGCGAGTTGCTCACCTTGCAGCGCGCGGCATATGTGACCGAAGCCCGCCTTTACCTCGATCCAGAACTCCCGGCCTTGACACAGAGCCTCGCCGAGCTGGTCGACGAGTTGCGCTCGGCGCTGGCGTTGAAGGCGGTGGTCGACCACCGGATCGTGGGGGCCGTTCGAGCCCGGGTTGATGGCTCGGTGCTGCGCATCGGACGTCTGACCGTGTCACCTGATTGGCAGGGTCGCGGGGTGGGATCCCGCCTGCTCGCCGAGATCGAGAAGGCGCCGCACCCAGGAGCCGACCGGGCGGCGCTGTTCACCGGGCACCGTAGCGCGGGAAACCTTCGCCTCTACATTCGCCACGGTTACGTCGAGGAACATCGCGAAAAGGTGCACGAGCGTCTGACCCTGGTGCACCTGACCAAGCCACTCGATCCCAAGTCAATCGATTTCAGCGAAGCTGGGGCATGACCTCCGCAGCGATCAGCTCGATCTGATCCAGGTCGGTCAAATCCAGCAGCTGCAGGTAGACCCGGTCGATCCCGGTGCGCTCCCGCCAGGTGCCGAGGCGATCAGCGGCCTGCGCCGGTGATCCGGCGACGCCGTCGGCGCGCAGATCCGCCACTTTCCGCCCGATCACCGCGGCCCGACGGGTCAGCTCTCCGGTATCGCGGGCGACCGCGACAGTGAGCGCCGCTGAGCGGCGGATCGTCGCCGGGTCGCGGCCGATCTCGGCGCACGCCGCGCTCACCCGGTCGAACTGGGTTCTCGCCTGATCGATGGGGCTGAACGGCACGTTGAACTCATCGGCGAATCGCGCGGCGAGCATCGGAGTGCGGCGAGCACCCTTGCCGCCGATGAGCAGCGGTGGATACGGCTGCTGCACGGGTTTGGGCAATGCCGGAGAGTCGGTGAGCTGGTAGTAGCGCCCGGTGAAGGAGTACCGCTGCCCCGGTGGCGTCCGCCACAGCCCGGTGACGATCTCAACCTGCTCGGCATAGCGGTCGAACCGTTCGGCCAGCGGCGGGAACGGGATGCCATAGGCGGTGTGTTCCTCGGTGTACCAGCCGCTGCCCATGCCCAGCTCCACCCGGCCGCGCGACATCTGGTCCACCTGCGCGACGCTGATCGCGAGTGGGCCGGGTAGCCGGAAGGTGGCCGGACTCACCAAGGTGCCGAGCCGGATCTTGCTGGTCTGCAGCGCGAGTCCGGCCAGCGTCAGCCAGGCGTCGGTCGGGCCCGGCTCACCGGCGCCCTCGCCGATCTTCAGGTAGTGGTCGGAGCGGAAGAAGGCGTCGTATCCGGCATCCTCTGCGGTCCGCGCAACCCGCAGCAGATCGTCGTAGCCGGCGCCTTGCTGAGGCTCGGTGAGGATCCTGAAGTCCACGATCCATCAGGCTAGCTCCTCCATGTCCAACCGGAGATGTCGATCCGAGCGACGGCGCCAGCGTCGAGGGCGATCCAGAGTGCATCATCGGGTCCAATCGTGAGCCCGTGAGGCAATGAATACTCAGGGCTGGCCGAGCCACGAACGGCAAGAGCCTGATCAGAGGCATTGGCGACCCACTCGCCGATCGCGGTGAACGACCGGCAACCAGCCAGCACCGCGCACGCCGCCAGCACCAGGACCGCACCGACCTGGCCCCGTCGATACCGGCACCTTCGCAAGAGCGGCCACCACACCCGTGCCGGCGAACCTGCCGGTATCGGCAGCCGCGGCCAGGTGCGCGAGGACAGCACGGATCGGCGATGATAACGGCGCGGGCATGTTTGCTTCTGCGTTGATCAACTGGCGTAGGAACTTTTATGATCAACAACAGGACCATGCCCGTCCCGCTATCTGCCCGGCGTGTCGCCCTCCATCACCGCGGCTCAAGCCCAACCGTCAACGACTTTGCCGGAGTCCTGGTTGCCCACCGACGCCACCAAGCAAACCATCCCTGAACACTAGCCAGAGCGCGAGGCTGGTGGCACGGACTCGAGCGCCGCGCCTACAGGATCCGCACCGGGACTGTCAGCTTCTCCCCGTCGTCGCCCCTGCACTGCAGCTGTGGCCTGGCCAACAGCAAGGATTGATCGTCCTCGTCCCAGTATTCGTGCTTACCATGGGGATGCTCCTCGCGATGCTTATCGATGGCTCGCTGTTCGTCGGCCGTGGCGTCGCGGACTCCGCCAATACGCGTGATTTTCATACATAATTTGTCGCGGCGGCCAAACCCCCGGTTACGCCCCCACTCGAATCGGTCCGATAAGTACCGATTTTCAGTCTAGCTCCCCGACTCTAAGTAACCCCGCAGATGTATGAGGCTCACCATTTTACATCTTTCAATGTACGCCGTGTACATAACCTGACGTACCCGTAAAATAACATAGGAAGATGATGCGGTGACATCAGGAGGCGGTGATCGCCTGCACGGTGAGCTGGGGACCGGACGACATGGCCGCACAGCCGGTGCCGCCGAGCGGCACGAAGATCGCCGCCGTCTCACCGGGCGGATAGACGCGCAGGCCACGCACGGGCATGGGGTTGCACACTGCAGCGTCGTAGTTTCCGACGTTCACCAGTTGCAGCTGCGCCGCGGCCGCGGCGCCCGGCACGATGTGCACTAATTCACCGCGGTCGCCCGACCTCTCCGCGGCCGGCCCGACCTGGTGGCCGTCGTCGCCAGTGACATAGGAGACACCCGGAAAGCCCTGCAGTTCGCAGCTTCGGCTGCCCTTGTTGGTGAAGACAAGTGCGCGGTACACCGAACCTGCGGCGCCCTCAGCCGCTCCAAGGGTGACGGTGAGATCCGACGAGCGGCACTGTGCGGTGGAGACCGGGCTCGAGGTGGTGGCTGTTGACGCCGGCGGCCCTACCGACGGGGGCGCTGCGGTCGGTGGTACGGCTGGGGTCGGTGAGACAACGTCTGACGGGGTTGCCGGCCCGGGTGCCGTCGAGCTGGTGCAACCTGCCAGCGCCGTTGCGATCATGGCGAGTACGACGAAGCGAGGCAGGCAGTTACTCACCCTGTCATTGTCCTCCGCGGTGCTACCCGCAACTCGGCAGCGCGGCGCCGTTGCGGTCGGCTAGCGTCACCGGTGATGCTGATCAACCTGTATTCCGACACCCAGACCCGGCCGGTCGAGGCGATGCGTGCGGCGATGGCCGCAGCCGACGTGGGCGACGAGCAGCACGGGGAGGATCCCACGGTCAATGCTCTGTGCGAGCGGGTTGCTGCGCTGCTGGGCAAACCCGCCGCGGTGTTCCTGCCCTCCGGCACGATGTGCAACGCGATCGGTTTCCGGCTGCACATCGGTCCCGGTGGCGACGCGGTGCACCTGCACCCGAGTTCCCATCCGATCGTCGCAGAGGGTGGTGGCCCGTCGGCGCTGTCGGGGGCGGTGCTCGCTCCGGTACCCGGCGAGGGCGGCATGTTCACCGCCGGCGCGCTGGAGGCGGCGCTGTTTCCGGCCGAGGACCGTTACCAGCCGCGCTCCCGGCTGGTGTCGGTGGAGCAGACCACCAACCTGGCCGGCGGGCGGGTGTGGCCGCTGACGCAGGTGCGCGCGGTGCTGGAGCTCGCCGCGCGGCACCGGTTACGCACCCACCTCGACGGCGCACGGCTGATGAACGCCGTGGTCGCCTCCGGGGTCCGGGCCGCCGACTGGGCGCGCGGGTTCGACACCGCCTGGATCGACTTCACCAAAGGCCTGGGCGCGCCACGCGGCGCCGTGCTGGCCGGCTCCGCCGAGCTTGTCGAGGAAGCCTGGCGCTACAAGCAGATGATGGGCGGAGCGCTACGCCAGGCCGGCATCGTGGCGGCCGGCTGCCTATGGGCGCTGGATCATCACGTCGATCGGCTCGCTGAGGACCATGCCAACGCTCGGATCCTCGCCGAGGGGCTCGCCGGGCTGCCTGGCATCACGCTCGACCCGGACATCGTGGAGACCAACATCGTGGTGTTCGGGCTGGCTGACGCGCCGGGGTTCTGCCAGCGGTTGGAGGCAGCACATGGGGTTCGGATGGGCGCGCTGGGACCCGGCCTGGTCCGGGCGGTGACACACCACGATGTCGATACCGCAGGCGTGTATCGAGCGACGTGCGCTATGGCGGCGTTACTCAGCGAGACACGGTGACAGAACTTACAGATTCCCGACGTACTGTACATATCAGTCGCTCAGGCTTGGTTCTGCACGTGTGTTCAGCGCTGCAAGGGGTTTGGTGGGTCAGTGAACAGGTGTCGGCGAACGGCAGCCGCGAACCATTCGGCCTCTGGACGAGTCCACGGTAGTCCGGTGGCAGGCCGTAAGTCGCCACCAGCCGTGTTCACTCTGAAGCGCAAGGATTGCACCGAATATCGGATGACCTTTGGTCTCCAGCCGCACACTGGTGACATGGCGGAGTGGGATGTCTTCCCGCGATCCCCCGCTGAACCACCCCTGCAGCACCGCTGCGGGTGGCGCTAACGTAGATCCATGTCGCTGGCGTCGTCGGACTCACCGTCGGCGGCATCGAGCCTGTTCACGGGCAATACACGGTGCTCGTGACGCTCGCGGACCTCGACGTGGGCCTCCACCGGGGTCCGATCGAGCACCGCCTCGATCATGGCGGCCATGAACTGGTCGGCTTGCAGGTCCGGCGGCGTGACGTCGTTGCGGATGGTGATGCGGTGGGTCGGAGCACTCGCGGCGACCTGGTCGTCGGCCCATTCGGCGATCACCATGCAGGTGGCGTCGTAGACGTCCATCTCGGAGCGCAGCTTGCGCAACATGTCGATAGCCGACTCGAAGCGGCCCGGCTGCGCGAGAATCGTCGATCGAAAGACGAACAGGAACCCGATGGCCGCGAGCGGGAACCTGGCGCGAAGATTCTTGGCGTCGCCGTAGGATTCCTCGAAGCGATTCTTCAGATTATTGCCGAATGAGGAGACCATCGACTTGGTCGACACCATCAGCTCGGGGCCGCGGGACCACTGCGCGATGACGACATCGACCTGCTTGACATACGCCCGGCCAAGCACCTTGGCATCCCGCGGCGCCACGGTTGCATTGCGCACCAGGTGGGCTTCGACGTCACTACGCAGCTTTTTCGGCAGCGCGTGCAGGAACAGGCCCACTTCACGCGGCAGCACCCGGGGCTTGGTCAGCCGCGGCCAGACTTCATCGGCAGGAAAGCCGGCCCGCCGCAGCTCCGCGGCCACCCAGGCATCGATCGCGCTGGCGAGCCGACCGGATTCCGATCCGCTACCGGCGTCGATCGGGATCGCCAGCAACGTCTGGAGTAGCCCGTAGTCCGGCTCATAACGGCGACCACCCGGCGTGATCAGCCACGGATTGCCGCTGCCAGCCCGGTCGCTGTCAACCCCGTCGCTGCCAGCCCGGGCGCGGATCGGGTCTTCGAAGGCATCGAAGACGTCATCCTTGGCCACGCGTCGCGCCCTCCGACCGGGCCAACCGGCGCGACCGCAGCGAGTGCAGCGCCGCCCGAAGCTGCTCGACCTGGTCGCCGCCCAGGCCCATGACCTCGCGCAGCAGCACGTCATCTACCTGCCTGACCACGTCGGTCCACCGGCCGCCGGCCAGCCAGCCGTCGAACGTGCTGCCCGATGAGCGCAACCTCTCCCAGGCCGCAGCCAGGTCAGCGGGGCCGGGCACCGGCAACATCGCAGCCTCGCGCGGCTCCATCTTCAGGATGCCGCCACCGTAGGAACGGCCAAAGATCTCCGCACCGAGCAGGGTGACGCTGTTGAGGCACACCACCGGCAGCGCCGACCGGGCCATCCGGGCCACGTCGGGCAGCAGGCGAAGCCCGTGCATCGAGTTGACGAAGGTCACCTGGGCGGTGTTGGCGATGAGCCGCGGGTAGCGATGGCTCATGTAGGTGAAGAACAGATCTGGTGGCGCGACCGCGGGCGGGCGCCACCAGGGGGATCGGACCGTGCACTTGTAGGCCTCGGGCACCGCCAGTTCGCGGCCCAGCGCCAGGTAGGCCGCCAGTGACTTCGATCGGTCGTTGGCGGGGGGATGCAGCAGCCACACCCGCTCGCCCAGCGCGCGCAGCTCCGACCAGCGCTGCGCGGAGAAGTCCAGGCCCCGAAGGTGTTTCGTGCCGGGTGGGCAGACCTTGGTGACGTGCCGGCCCTCCAGGAGCTGGTAGTGGGCGCGGGTCTGCTCGGACATCGTGAAGTAGTGGTTCGCGCCGGTGACGGTGCCCAATTCGGGTTTGCCGTAGCTGGACAGCGGGGTGAAACGCTCACCGGTCACCATCTTGAACAGGCGGCGTTGCTGGTTGGGCAACAGCAGGTCCGTCCACTTGCCGCTGTCGGCCGGGGTGACACTCAGATTGCTCATCGGGCGGATGCCCGCCAGATCGGCGGCGTCGTCGAGGCAGTACAGCGAGAAGGCATCACAACCTCCGCTGCCCGCCGCCAGTACCAGCACCACCTTCTCCGTCGCGTCCTGGAACTGCAGCCGCTCGAACAGCACCAGATGCACCTGCTCGAAGCGCTGCCGCAGCCAGGCCCGGATTGGTTCGGCGTATCCCACGGTCAGCAGCTCGGCGGGCAACACCATCGCCAGCCGGCCATCCGGCTTGAGGAAACCCCCCGCGTGGACCACCAGCGCAGCCCACGACGACGCCAGACCGGACAACCGCACCTGCTGGCGCAGCGCGGCCTGGCGCGAGCGCGCCCGCGCCTGCCCGATGTGGCGCTGGTACCGGACAAAGGGCGGGTTGCCGATCACTGCGTCCATCGCGGGCAGCGGCGCACCTGGGGCACCCGGCGTGGCGACATCGAAGAAGTCCGCCGCCATCAGGTGGGCGTCCAGCCCCTCGTCGGCCAGCGTGGAACTCGCCCAGCCCAGCGACGTCTGATGGAGGTCCACGCCGAACAATTGGTTGCCCAGATCTCCCAGCGGCCTGCCGAGCGCCCGCAACCGCCGCCCGGCCGATCGGAGGAAGACCGCTTCGCCGCAGGTCGGGTCGAGGATCCGGGCGTTGGGGTCGCCACCGACCGCCCAGTCCGCCAGGTAGTCGGCGATCTCCGGCGAGGTGAAGAACGCGCCGCGCTCCTTGCGCAGCGCTGGACTGTCTCCTGGCCGGATCATTCCCAGATCCTATGGCGAGGGTCCGACAGAACCGGCGAGGGCGGCGCCTACCCTCTTGTGCGTGGCTGACTACCTGCCGACCGCGCCCTACCGGGGCACCCGTGACTTCCTGCCGGCTGAGATGAGCGTCCGCACTCAGGTATTCCAGAGCTTGTACGACGTGATCGAACGGTACGGGTACCTGCGCTACGACGGCCCGATCCTGGAACCGGTCGAGATCTACGAGGCGAAGTCCAGCCGTGAGATCGTCGAACAGCAGCTCTATACCCTGACCGACCGGGGCGAGCGGCGGTTGGCGCTGCGGCCGGAGATGACACCGTCGGTCGCCCGGATCATCGCGGGCAACGCCGGAGCGCTGCAGTTCCCGGTGCGCTGGTACAGCCATCCGAACTGTCACCGCTACGAGCGCCCGCAACGCGGCCGGGTCCGGGAGCACTGGCAGATCAACGTCGACGTATTCGGCTCGGAGAGCCCGGCCTGCGAGATCGAGATCTTCGAACTGATTCACGACATGATGGCCGGCCTGAGAGCCTCGCCCGAGCAATGGGTGTTACGCGTGAGTGACCGGGTGCTGCTCAATGCGATCCTGACCACGATGGTCGAGGTGCCGGCCGAGCAGATCCGGGAGGTCAGCGCGCTCATCGATCGCTGGGAGAAATACCCGCAGGATCGGCTGGGCCAGGAAGCCACCGAACTGGGCTTGACGGATAAGCAGTTCCACCGGCTGGGGGAGATCCTGGGCGCCGGCGAGGCCCTGCTTGACGAACTGCCCGGCGAGTCGCAGGAGCAGTCGGTGCTGCTGCGGGTGCTCAGCAGTGGCGCGCGAGACCTGGTCACCTTCGACCCGATGATCGTACGCGGATTTGACTACTACACCTCGACGGTCTTCGAGGTGTTCGACACCAGCCCGGAGAATCGCCGATCACTGTTCGGCGGCGGCCGGTACGCCAATCTGGTCGGGCTGTTCTGCGCCGCCCAGATCCCCGGCATCGGGTTCGGCATGGGCGATGTCACCCTGATGGACTTCCTGAGTACGCACGGCCTGCTGCCCGCCCCACGCAGTGAGGTGGACGTCGCGGTCATCCCGGTGGTGCCGGAGCTGGCGCAGGCCGCCCGGCTCCTCGCCCGGGATCTGCGGCAGGCGGGTCTGCGGACCAGCACGCCGCTGGAGGCCCGGAAGCTGGGCAAGGAACTCGCCCGGGCGAACAAGGCCGGGGCGCATATCGCGGTGATCATCGGGGCAGCGGAATGGGCTGCGGGCACCGTGACCATCCGCAATATGGTGACCGGAGATCAACAACAGGTACCCGCCAGTACTACCCCAGCAACGGTGACCACGATGCTGGGCTAGCAGCCACCCACAGCGTCGAGCACCCACCACCGGGCGATCTGATCGCGGTGACCTGACATGCGATCTATGCCCTACACCGCGCGTCTGGAAAGTTACTGGAGAACGTCATCGGCTCTCACCAAGAGTGACGAAGACTCCCGTGAGTCGCCCACCTTTGGGCGACTTCACGGGTTTCGGTATGTACTGCTAGCCTCAAATATTGTTAGAAACCTCCGACGACTGGTTCTTATGGGCACGCGTCGGCACGCCTTAGGGCGTGCGGCTGTTTCTGGGTAAATTAAAAATGTGCCGACCGCAATTTTCCGGTCGGTGGACGTTATTTTCCCAGCTCAGGCATCGACCTGAGGTCGGCAGTTTGTTCGAGGTGGCGATTCGCATGCACAGTCGGTACATTAATTTATGCGCGACTGTTGAGATGTGACGATGGCCAGCGCTGTTAGCTCATTCAGCTACGTGGGCAACAATGGGCGTCTCGTATCAGGACGTGTCCGGGAACTCGCGGTGTTGCGGGCCGAACAGCAACGGAGCACGCTCGGTGAGCTACGAGTGGCCTTGGTGCTCGGCGGCCCGGGCATGGGAAAAACGCGGCTGGCGGCCGAACTGGCGCCGCACCCCAATGAGTTCGCCGTCGGGCTGATCGCACACCGGTGTCTGTTCAAGGGTATGCCGCCCGTCGGTCCCTGGGCCGACGCTCTGAATCTGCATGCGGGTGGCCGGGACGCTGATCGAGTCTGCCGTGTCTGCGGGAGCGGGCTAGGTGGTCTTCCAGCTCTCGTGCGCCCTGCCGATATCGCCCACAATGCGGCTTCGTGCGCTGAAGCTCTTCGCTACCACCTCGTCGAGCGGATCCCCGGCCTGCTCGCCACGGCTAGTACCGACCGGCCCATCGTCGTGGTCCTCGACGACGCTCCCCGCAGTGACGATGCAGTGTGGGAGATGCTGCTACGGCTCGCGCGGGATTGTCCAGGTAGCCGCCTGTTCGTACTCGCCACGGCCCAACCGGCCGAGCTGGCCAGGAACCGAACGGCCCTGGCGGTGCTGGATGCCCTGGAGCAGGACGCGCGGGTAGAGCGGGTTGCGTTGGAGCCGTTTTCCCGGCAGGACATCCGGGAGCTGACGGCAGCCACCCTTGGACAGGACCGGGTGCCCGCAGTGCTGGTGAACTGGTTGTCGGCTCGTGCGCAGGGCAACCCCCGGTTCGCAGTGGGCCTGCTGGAGGCATTGGTCGAGCGCGACGCAAACTTGGAAGCACCGGCCTTGGGCCGGATTCCGGAGGCACTGGCCCGCTGGATACGTACCGAGCTGGCGCGACTCGACGCGTCGGCGCTAACCCTCGTCGAGTTGCTCGCTGTCATCGGGCATCCGGTTGATCCAGACGACCTGGCCCGGATCAGCCGGATGCCCATTGAGGACGTTGCACTGACCCTCGAGCGACTCGTGCGCTCCGCGACGGTGGTCGAACAGCAGCGCGATCAGTCATTGGGTTATGCGCTCGCCCATCCGCTCACCCGGGAGGTGCTGTACTCCGACATCGGGGGCGCCCGGCGGCGGGTGATGCACCGGCGGGTAGCTGCCACGCTGCTCGAGGCGGGCCAGCCCGAGGCCGCGGTATCACACTTCGACCGCGCGGCGCAGGCCGGAGACGGCAAGGCGATCGATGAACTTATCGAGATGGCCCGCCGAGCCCAGCAGCGCGGGCTGGCTTCGCAAGCGTGGCATGCCGTCTCCACGTTGCGGGAACTCCTGCCAGCCGGGGACAAACGCTGGCGCGACGTGTCCGATGCATTGTTCGAGCAGGCGAATAGCGCCGGCAGTGTTGATCGGGCCGAGCACTATGTGGCCGAGATCGCCGCGGTGCGGCGGATGCGGGAACTGCTCCCCACGGTGGGCGACCCACAACGACAAGCTGAGGTCCGGTTGTGGCTCGCGGGTCTGTTCGCCTACGGGGCGGGTGACATCGATGCGGGTGAACGGGAGTGCCGGCAGGCGCTGGCGCTGTGCCGGCAGGACAGGCGTGGTGCCGCGGCGCTGTCAGCCGGCATCGAGCTGGCCAAGATCCGTGGATGGGGCGGCGACCTGCGCGGCCAGGAGGTGGCGGCTCGGGAGGTGCTGTATGAGGCCGAGCGGACCGGAGATCAACACGGCATCGCGGGGGCGCTCGGGGTGTTGGGCCACGCGCTTGGCTGGCAAGGTCGGTTCGGCTGCGCCGAAGAAGCGCTCACACGCAGCATCGAGATTGCTCCGGCGGCTGCGAGCGTGGCGAAGTCACAGAATCTGGCGGTGCTCGCCACCCTGGATGCCTGCCGGGGCCACCTGGTCTCAGCTCGCACCCGGTGCGCCCAGGCGGCGGCGGCGCGCCCGCAGGATGACCCGGTGATCGCACGATGTAGTGAGTTCGTCGAGCTGGTCGCCGGGGACCTGATGATGGCGCAGGCGCGGCAGGCAGACCTATCCAATCCGGCGGAGCAAACCGGCATGCCGGTCCGGGCGGCAGGCCGGGCGGCGATGGTGGCCGCCGAGCGTGGCGCGCACGCCGAGGCGCGGCGCAACCTCCACGTCATGACGCGGGGCGAAGGCAAGGATCTCGGTATCCTCAAGCCGCTGTACTGGTGGGCTAAGGGGTCGGTGGCCAGGGCCGAGGGCCGGTTCACCGCCGCGGCGACCGCGTTCCAACGGGCGGCCGACAGCTACTCCGCGATGAACGCGTTTTCCCTGATGGGGTTCATTCTGGCGGATCTGGCCGAGGTCGCGGTCTTGGCCGGTGAGTCCGACACGGCGTCCAATGCCGCACAGTGGGCCCAGGACAACGCCCGCCGAATCGGCGCACCCATTCACCAGACGCTGTCTCTGCTGGCCACGGCGTCGGCACTGCTCGGGCGGGGTCGCCCCGATCCGGCGGCGCGAGCAGCGTTGCGCGCTGCAGAGGAATTCAGCACCCGCGGGTATCTGCTGCATGCGGCACGGGCCCGCGTCGCTTACGCCACCGCGATCCGGCGGTCGGATCGCCGCGCGGCCGAGGAAGCGTTGCGGGACGCAGCCCAGGCATACCAGGTCTGTGGAGCCACCGTGCGGTATCAACAGGCCCACTCGCAGCTGCGGCAGCCCGGCAGCATCTTGCAAGGCGGCCAGGGACAGTGCGCCGCGCAGCCCGAGCCCGGCCCGGCTGCGCTGACCAGCCGGGAGCGGCAGGTCGCTGAGCTGGCCGCCGGTGGCTACACCGCCGCGCAGATCGCCACCCAGCTGCACATCGGGGTGCGCACTGTCGAAACACACCTCGCTCGCAGCTACCGCAAGCTCAGCATCACCGGCAAACAGCAGTTGGTGCTCCGCGCCGCAGAGTTCGGGTTTATGCCGGGTCCGGGTCAGCTCCGGTAGCGGGGGTTGGTGGCGTGCCATTCGAAGCCGCCGCCCATCCACGCGCGCACCCCGCGCAGGAACCGCTGGAGCTGCGGCGACGGCACGGAGAGCAGGCTGCGGTGGGTGGCCTCGAAATCCCGGACCAGGTTGTTGTGCAGGTCGACGGTGATCGCGATGGCCTCCTCGATCGAGCACTGCCGATCGGCAGCGATCTGCAACACCATGTTGCACACCGGCTTGTCGTCGACAGCGTCCTTGGCCACCGAGTGCAGGTCATTGACCATCACCGAGGCGGTGCCGGCCTGCATCAGGGCGCGTCGGACTCGTGGCTCGTAATACAGGTTGGCGTCCAGTTCGTAGCCGCCGACCGCGTCGATCAGCGTCATCGAGGTGTAGAAGCTGTCGTGCTGGCGGGCGGCGAGGTACTCCCAGGCCGGCGGGTAGTCGCCGGTGAACCGCCAGGCTGCGTAGCTGTTCCAGCTGACGAACATGGCGAAGGTCGCGTAGCAGGCTCGCTGCACCTGTGCGGGGCTGGCGTGCCGGGTCAGGTGCTCGATCCCGGAATTGAGCGCTACCAAGACCGAATCGGAGCGCAGGGCCTGGGCCAGCGGAACGGAGAACTCGCCGGCCGGCGCCACCGGGTCCATCGCGGCCATCACCAGCGCCAACCGGGGCGGCAGCTCGGTTGGGGTGGCGCCCATGTCGCTGTCGTCGGCGTACAGGTCGTCAGCGGCCCACCACGCGGCGTTGAGCTGCGCGGCGATCAGCAGGCGGTCGGGATCATCGGTATCGGTGTGGGTGAGCATCGCCAGCCGACCGAACCCGGCCCGGCGCATCAGATCGGCCTCGTCATCGGTGAAGCCGCAGTCTTTGGCCCAGAGCACCAGCCGGTCGTCGACCTCGGCGGCCAGCCCGTCGTCCACCCGCTCGACCGCCGGGACGTACAGCGGCGCGGCCGCGCCGGCCCCCCAGGGGCGTTCCAGGTACGCGGGGCCGGGTCCGCTGACCAGGGTGAGTTCCCGCGCGAGGTGAGCGGCCGAGGTGCCCAACCCCGACGGGCCGGCCCGGACCGCGGCGACCAGCGCGCTTTGTGGGCCCGCGCTTTCCGGGCCCGGCGGGACCGGGCAGTCGCGGTGCGACGGCGGGTCGATCAGGGGGGTCGCCTCGGTGGTGGGAACGATGTCCGTCATCCGGACAACTCCTCACAGTCTCGCGGTGGTCGGGCCTCGGGTACGCGCGAACGCACTGAATATGCCACAGCCTGAATATGCCACAGCCTGGCAGGACGGCGCCGGCAAGGATATCCACCAATCAGGGTCCGTAGTTCTACGGACCCTGATTGGCTGGGCCGACAGGCTACCGGATGAGTATTGCTCCGTACCGCAAACCGAAATTTAGGTCCGTACTTCTACGGATGTCACCTTGTGTGGCTTCCCCTAGAGTGTCGTAACGATGACGCTAATGGCTGTCACCCCCATGAATGATCAAGGCCCCCATGAATGATCAAGGCTAAGTGTCCTGCTGTGGGATCGGTACTAAAAAGATCGGTGGTGTGGTGTGACTGAATCGACGCAGACGGAAGCACGTGTAAATGGTCAGCCGCCGGAGAATGGTCAACCGCGGCAGTTGCGTAGTTTGGCCACGGAAGCTGCCCGCAATTTGGCGACGACGACCAAGTCCCAGCCGCAGATGCAGGAAATCACCTCCCGCTGGCTGCTGCGGGTGCTGCCGTGGGTGGAGGCCGTGGGTGGGACTTTCCGGGTGAACCGCCGGGCGAATTTTACGCTGGGGGACGGCCGGATCCAGTTCACCATGAACGGAGACGAGCACATCAAGCCCGTCTGGGCTGAGCTCTGTGAGTTGCCGATGCTTCATGATCTTAACCATAAGGATCATGAGGACATGCTGAAGGCGCTGGCGGACGCGTTCGAGCTGCGCAATATAGAACGCGGGTCCACCATTGCACAGCAGGGCGAAGTGTCCGATCGGATATTTCTCATCGCGCATGGAAAAGCAAACAAGATTGGCCCGGGTAAGTACGGCGAACCGGCAGTGCTGGGGAGTTTCCACGACGGTGACTATTTCGGCGACGAGGACTTGGTGACATCCGGCAGCACGTGGGAGTACACGGTCACGGCGGTCACTCCATGTAAGGTACTGGAGTTGTCCGAGCAGGAGTTCCAGCGGCAGATGGACCGGGACGAGTCCGGGGCTTTGCGGGACAGTTATGCCAAGTTCCGGCATATCTTGGAAAACGCCGGCGAAGCCGCAAATAAAGATGGTGAGAAAATAATCGATCTGAGTGCTGACCTTAAGCAGGAAGACCCGCTGGCGGGAACGTACGTCGACTACGCCCTCAATCCTCGGGAATATCAGCTCAGTGTGGCGCAGACTGTGCTGCGGGTGCATACCCGGGTGGCGGATCTTTACAACAACCCGATGAACCAGTTCGAAGAACAGCTTCGGCTGACCATCGAGGCGCTGCGGGAAAAGCAAGAAGACGAGCTGATGAACAACGCGGAATTCGGGCTCTTGCACAACGCTGACCCGGAGCAGCGGATCAGCACCCGTACCGGGCCGCCCACTCCTGATGACCTTGACGAGCTGCTGGCCACCGTGTGGAAACAGCCGGATGTGATGCTGGCGCATCCCAAGACCATCGCCGCATTCGCGCGGGAGTGTAATCACCGGGGCATCTATCCGCACAACGTCGACCTGGGCGGGCACAAGATACCGGCCTGGCGTGGCATTCCGCTGCTGCCCTGTAACAAGATTCCCGTGGACAAGTACCAGACTAGTTCCATCGTGCTGATGCGGACCGGCCTGGAGAAGCAAGGCGTGATCGGTCTGCACCAGACCGGGCTACCCGACGAGGTCCAGCCCGGCTTGAACGTCCGCTTCATGAGCATCGACGAGCAGGCCATCATGCACTATCAGGTCAGCGCATACTACTCCGCTGCGGTCATGGTGCCGGACGCTCTCGGTATCCTCGAGAACGTCGAGGTTGGGCTTTACCATGACGACGAGCCTATTTCACTAAATGGACAGACACCGGGATCTTCGAAGTCCTCGGAATCCTCAGGACAGCGGGCCTCAAGAAAGTCGAAGTAACAAAACCAGTACGTTCATTGAGGACTGGTCATGCGACCCTATGAATTACCGGATTTCTACCTGCCGTACCCGGCCCGGTTGAATCCCCACCTGGACACGGCGCGTGCGCACACCAAGGCGTGGGCACGTGAGATGGGCATAATTGATGCGCCACCGGAGGCTGCCGGAGAGGATATCTGGGACGAGGTCAAGTTCGATTCCATGGACTTCGCCTTGCTCTGCGCGTACACCCATCCCGACGCGCCAAGCCACGAGCTGGACCTCGTGTCGGACTGGTATGTCTGGGTATTCTACTTCGACGACCATTTCCTGGAGGTGTATAAACGCAGCCAGGATCAGGCTGGTGCGAAGAAGTATCTCGATCGGCTGCCCGCGTTCATGCCAACCGACCTCGCCAGCTCCCCGCCGGAACCGACCAATCCGGTGGAGCGTGGTCTGATCGATCTGTGGGAACGCACTGTACCCGAGAGGTCACTGGACTGGCGAAGGAGGTTCTTCGAAAGCACGAAGAACCTCCTTCACGAATCGACCTGGGAACTGGCCAACATCAGCGGAAACCGGGTCCCGAACCCGATCGAGTACATCGAAGTGCGGCGCAAGGTCGGTGGTGCGCCATGGTCGGCCGACCTGGTGGAGCACGCCGCGTTCGTCGAGATCCCGCTCAGGATCGCCGACAGCCGGCCGATCCGTGTCCTCAAAGACAGCTTTGCCGACGCGGTGCACCTCCGCAACGACCTTTTCTCCTACCAGCGTGAAACCCAGCAGGAAGGCGAGATCAACAACTGCGTCCTGGTGCTCGAGCGATTTTTGGACGTCAGCCCGCAGCACGCCGCTGACCGGACCAACGATATCCTCACCTCCCGCCTGCAACAGTTCGAGAACACTACCGTCACCGAGCTGCCCGCCCTGTTCGAGGAGTACGGCCTGAACCCGCCGGAGCGGGAGAGTGTGCTGCTGTTCGTGAAAGGCCTGCAGGACTGGCAATCGGGCGGCCACGAGTGGCATATGCGCTCGAGCCGTTATATGAACGAGAACTCAACCAGAGCACCGTCGATAGCACAGCAACTGCTGCGCGGACCACAGGGGCTGGGCACCTCGTCAGCTCACATCACGTTGTCTCCAGGATCCTTAGGTCTGCAACGGGTCAAGTACCACACCCATTCGCCGTACCTGCCGGTGGGCCCCACGCGGTTGCCGGATTTCCACATGCCGTACACCGCGCGGGTCAACGGCAACCTGGAACGCTCGCGGCAACACTGCATCGACTGGGCCCGCCGGATGGGCATGTTGACCGCCGGCGGACCCGGCAATCAGACGGATGCCCCGCCCGGCGGCGTCGGTATCTGGGATGAGGAAAACCTCGCATTGTTCGATTTTGCGCACTGCGCGGCACGGATCCATCCGGACGCATCCGGCCCGCAGCTTGATCTGTCCTCAGCCTGGCTGACCTGGGGAACCTACGGTGATGACTACTTCCCGGCGGTTTTCGGACCGACCCGGAACATGGCCGGCGCGAAAGCGTTCAACGCCCGGCTGCCGGCATTCATGCCCCTGGACTGCTCCGCCATGCCACCGCCGGGCAACCCGGTAGAAGCCGGCTTGGCCGATCTGTGGATCCGCACCGCTGATCCGCTGACCACAGCTGCGCGGGCCCAGTTCCGGCAGGCCGTGGAGAGTATGACCAGCAGCTGGTTGTGGGAGCTGGCGAACCACATCCAGCACCGGATCCCCGACCCGGTCGACTACATCGAGATGCGGCGCCACACCTTCGGTTCCGATATGACGATGAGCCTGGCTCGCATCACGAAAGCGGGCGAGGTTCCAGCGGAGATCTTCCACACCCGCACGCTGCGTGCGCTGGAGAACTCGGCCGTCAACTATGCGTGCTTCACCAACGACATCTTCTCCTACCAGAAGGAGATCGAGTTCGAAGGTGAGCTGCACAACATGGTGCTCGTCGCGGAGAAATTCCTGGACGTCGGTCGCGAGCAGGCGGTGGACGTCGTCAATGACCTGATGACGTCGCGCCTGCGCCAATTCGAGCACATCATTGCCGACGAGTTGCCCGTCCTGGTTGACGAATTCAATTTGGCTGCGGATGCCCGCGAGGCTCTGCAGGCTTACGTCGGAGGACTGCAGGACTGGGTAGCCGGGATTCTCGACTGGCATATGTCGTCCGGCCGGTATGAGAATTCCGCGTTGCGACGCCGCTATCGAAAACAACCACAGCGGCTCCGTGCGCCGAGCGGGCTCGGCATTTCGGCAACTCTTAGCAGCGGCTTGCGCACCGCATGAGGGAGTCGCGGCCCACCAGCCACGAACGAAGGAGGACCGGTGTCTGTGCTGTCTCGTGTGTCCGCGCTGTCTCGTGTGTTCGCGCCCGCGGCCAGCGACGACCTGGCGGGCGTGGTGGCCGCGCTGTTGTCCGATCCGCAACGCCCTGCCCCCAGAGACCTTCCTCAACCTCCTCGACGACAGCCGCCCGAGGAGGAGAGCCAACCGGTCACCTCGGTGCTGGATCGGCTCATCAGCGGTCCCACGGGACTGGGCACGTCGGCGACCCGGATCCCTCAGCGGCGCACCGCCGTCGATGAGGCACTCCCCGCCACCGGCGACGGCGCGGAAACCTGCAGGCTCGACGCTGCCGCCGGATTAGGCGCCTCCGGCGTCCCCGCATCGGCGGCTGTCTCCGCGGCCGATGAATCAGATCGGCTGTATTGCCCGCCGGCTGTCCGTGACGACAAGGCTCTGGGTGAGGAGGTCAACGACCGCCTCGTCGACTGGGCCGAGCAGGTCGGGATCTACCCCGGACAGCTCGACCGCGTGCGGAAAGCCAATTTTGGGCGCCTGATGATGCTCACCCATCCGGCCACCAGCGACCCCGATCGGTTACTGGCGGCATCGAAGTGCGTCCTGGCGGAATGGGCCACCGACGACCACTTCCTCGACGAGGAATCCCTGGGCGCCGACGCGACGCTGATCGGCTCACGGCTGGGGATCAGCTACGCGGCAATCGACCCGGCCGATCTCCCGGCCTGTTACGCGCCGCACCTCGACAAGGCCCTGTCGGAGGAACCCGTCGCGGTCGCGTATCGCTCGGCGTTCGATCACCTCGCCCAGTACGCCACAGCGACGCAGCTCGCCCGGCTGCGCCACGAACTGGCGGTCATGTATATGGCTTACAACCATGAGGCGAACTGGCGCAACACGGGGCGAACCCCACCGGTCTGGGAGTATCTGACGCACCGGCATGAAAACAGCTTCTTACCACCCATGGTGCTGGTCGATCCGATTGCCGGCTACGAGCTTCCCGCTTTCGAGTTCGCCGGCCGGCGGGTACGCCGGGTGTTTGCCCTGGCCGGCAGCGCGAGCGTGATTCTCAACGATCTGTACTCGATGGGCGCGGAATCGGACACGGACTTCGACCTACCCAAGGTAATCGCCGCCGAGGAGAAGTGCTCTCCCCGGGAAGCGATCGAGCGGACCGTGCAGATCCATAACGAGCTGATGCACACCTTCGTCGAGGAAGCAACCGTCCTCAGCCAGCTGGGCTCGCTTGCGCTGCGACGTTTCCTGGCCGACATATGGGCCTGGCTCGGCGGCAACCGCGAATGGCACAGCACCACCGAGCGGTACCACGACGTGAGCAAGACGTGAGCGATCTGGAGAACCAGCCTCGGAACCCGGTGGCTGTTTGGCCTGACAAGCAGAAGGAGGTCCACCATGACCACAACTACCATAGCTAATGTACTCCATACGGCCTATCAGAAGTCTGTTGCGTCGTATTGGAACAACGAGAAGGATCCGGTCAACCTGCGCCTCGGTGATATCGACGGCCTCTACCACCACCACTACGGGATCGGCGACTACGACCCGTCGGTGTTGGACGGCCCAGACATTGAGGGCTCGGGGGGCAGCCGCGACGACCGGATCATCACCGAGATGCACCGGTTGGAGACCGCGCAGGCCATGGTCCTGCTTGACCACCTGGGCGATATCTCGTCCGGTGACCGGCTGCTGGATGCCGGGTGCGGCCGTGGCGGCACCAGCGTCATGGCTCACCAGCGCTTCGGTGCTGCGGTGGACGGAGTGTCGATTTCGGAACAACAGGTCGAGTTCGCCAACGGCCAGGCCAGCCGGCGAGGCGTGGCCGACAAAGTGCGGTTCCACTTCCGCAACATGTTGGACACCGGTTTCGAGACGGGATCGTTCCGGGGAATATGGAACAATGAAAGCACCATGTACGTGGACCTGTTCGAGCTCTTCGCCGAGCACGCCCGCCAACTCGAGTTCGGTGGTCGCTACGTCTGCATCACCGGTTGCTACAACGACGTGACGGGTGGCCGATCCAGAGCGGTCAGCCGGATCGACGAGCACTACATCTGCAACATTCACCCGAGGAGCGACTACTTCAAGGCACTGACGGCTAACAACCTCGTTCCGATCAACGTCGTCGATCTCACCGCACACACCATTCCGTACTGGGAACTGAGGGCGAAGTCCTCCGTGGCCACCGGGATAGAGGACCCATTCCTGACCGCGTACCGCGAGGGCAGTTTCCACTACCTGCTCATCGCCGCCGATCGGGTGTGACGTCCAGCAGAAGCATCGCCATGACCGATTGAAACTGCCGAGTGTCTCGAGATTGGTGGGTGCGTGGTGACCGTGACAGATCCGGGCGTTGATGTTGCCGAGCAACCACAATTGAGTCAGCCACAATTGAGCCTGAGCACCGTAGCGGCCCGCAATCTGGCGACAACGACGAAGTCTGCGCCACAGATGCAGGAGATCACGCCGCGCTGGCTGCTGCGGGCGTTGCCGTGGGTAGAGACCTGCGGCGGTACATTCCGAGTGAACCGCCGCTTGACCTATACGGTGGGCGACGGTCAGGTGACATTCGACACGTCCGGTGCCGGGGTGCGCATTGTTCCCGGGGAGCTGCGCGAGTTGCCGGTGCTGCGAGGTTTTGCTGACCTTGAGGTGCTCCGGACGCTGGCCGATCAATGTGAGCAACGGGAGTTCGAGGCCGGTAGCACGCTGGTCGAAGGGGGCCAACCTGCGGATCACGTCTTCTTCATTGCCCACGGCAAGGTCAGCATGATCGGTCCGGGGAAATATGGCGCGCACACGGTCCTGGACGTCCTCGCCGACGGCGACTACTTCGGTGATGGCGAATTGGTCGAGTCGCAGGACACCTGGACATTCACCATCACGGCAGCGACCGCAACCACCGTGCTGGCCTTACCCGCTCAGGCATTCCAGGAGACGCTCAGCAGGTCCGCTGCGTTGCAGACCCACGTTGAACAGTTCCGGACCCAGCGCAAGCGACCACAGAATAAGCGCGGCGAGGCGGCCATCGAGCTGAGCGCAGATCATCCGCAGGAATACCCGTTGTGCGGCACCTTCGTCGATTACGAGCTCACACCACGCGAGTACGAACTCAGCGTGGCTCAGACCATCCTGCGCGTGCACACACGGGTGGCAGACCTGTACAACAATCCGATGAACCAGACCGAACAACAGCTCAGATTGACCATCGAGGCGCTACGGGAAAAGCAAGAGGACGAGCTGATCAACAATTCGGACTTCGGATTGCTCCACAACGTCGATGCTCAGCAACGTCTCTATACCCGCACCGGGCCACCGACGCCGGACGACATGGATGCACTGCTCGCCCGCCGCCGCAAGACCCGGTTCTACCTGGCGCACCCGTACACGATCGCCGCGTTCGGCCGGGAATGTAATCGTCGCGGTATATACTCGCCAACCGTCGAGGTCGATGGTCACCAAATACAAGCATGGCGCGGGGTACCCATCTTCCCCAGCAACAAGATCCCCATCACCGAGTACCGCACCAGCTCGATCCTCGCGATGCGTACCGGTTTAGACGACGAAGGCGTCATTGGGCTACATCAGACCGGGATCCCCGAGGAAGTCGAGGACGGGCTCAACGTCCGTTTCATGGGCATCGACGACAAGGCGATCATTTCCTACCTGGTCAGCACGTACTACTCGGCGGCCGTCCTGGTTCCCAATGCGCTGGGAGTCCTGGAGAACGTCGAAATCGGCCGCTAAGGGGATGAGAAGACCGTGACCACCGTGGACGTACCGCCGGCTGAGCCGGCAATCAGACCGAGGACCGAAGGCCGGTCGGCACCCGAGGTGCTCGCGTGGAGCCGAGACCTCGTCGGACCCGCGCTGCGTTCAGCAGTCGACACACTCCCTTCCTCGATGCTGCACATCGCCGGGTACCACTTCGGCTGGTGGGACGAACACGGCCACCCGCTACGGGTGAACGGGGGCAAGGCGATCCGGCCGGCGCTGGTGTTGCTCAGCGCTCAGGCCGTCTGCGGCACGACGACCGCGGCGTTGCCGGCCGCGGTTGCGGTGGAGCTGGTGCACAACCACTCGCTGCTGCACGACGATGTGATGGACGCTGACCTGACCCGCCGCCACCGCCCTACGGCGTGGAGCGTGTTCGGGGTCAACGCGGCGATCCTGGCTGGGAACGCGCTGCTGGCCTTGGCCTTGGAGGTGCTCGCCGCCAGCGGGCACCCGGCAGCGACGGACGGGATCCGGATGCTCAGCGCTGCGGAGCAGGATCTGTTAGAGGGCCAGAGCGCGGACTTGTCTTTCGAGCAGCGCGCGAACGTCGAGCTAGCCGAGTGTGTGCGGATGGCTGAGGGAAAGACTGCTTCCCTGCTCGGATGCGCGTGCGCGGTGGGCGCCGCATTCGGAGGCGGCCACCCGGAGCAGGTCGCCCAGCTGCGCGGCTTCGGGGTGCGCCTGGGTTTGGCGTTTCAGCACGTGGATGATCTGCTGGGGATCTGGGGAGACCCGGCCGTGACCGGTAAGCCGGTCCATTCGGACCTGCGCAGCCAGAAGAAGTCCCTCCCGGTGGTAGCCGCCCTGACCTCGGGGACCCCGGCTGGGCGCGAACTGGCCACGTTCTACCACCGAGCGGCGCCGCTGTCCGAAACCGACCTGGCCCACGCCGCGGAACTGATCGACATCGCCGGCGGGCGCGCCTGGAGCCAGACCCAGGCGCAGGACCTGCTGGCGGAGGCGATGCGGGAGTTGCACTCCGCCCGTCCGGCGCCGCGAACCGCTGGAGAGCTGAGCGCGCTCGCCCGGCTGGCCACCCACCGTGACCACTAAGCCCCGTTCCACCCCGGAGGCATCCAGATGTCTGACACCGCGCACAATCCCGCCACTGGATCACGTACTGCCGCTGGATCACGCACTGCCACTGGATCACGCACTGCCACTGGATCACGCACTGCCACTGGATCACGCACTGTCCTGCTGGCTTCCCCGCGGTCGTTCTGTGCCGGGGTGGAACGCGCCATCGCGGTCGTCGAGCAACTGCTGGACGAGCGGGGCGGCCCGATCTATGTACGCAAGCAGATCGTGCACAACACCCATGTCGTCGCTGATCTCCAGACCCGCGGAGCGGTGTTCGTCGAGGAGCTGGACGCCGTCCCCGAAAGCGCCACGGTGGTGTTCTCGGCCCACGGAGTGTCTCCGACAGTTCGCGCCGAAGCCGCCAGCCGGGGGCTGGAGGCGATCGACGCAACCTGCCCACTGGTGACCAAGGTGCACGCCGAGGCCCGCCGGTTCGGCGCCCGTGGGGATACCGTGATCCTGATCGGCCACGCCGGCCACGAGGAAGTCGAGGGCACCCTGGGCGAGGCGCCGAATCAGATGGTGCTGGTGCAGACGGTCGACGAGGTTGCCCGACTGACCGTAGCCGACCCAGCGAAGGTGTCATACCTGACGCAGACCACCCTGGCCGTGGACGAGACCACCGAGATCATCCAGGCGCTGCGGGCGCGGTTCCCCGCGCTGCGTGGCCCGGCTTCCAACGACATCTGCTATGCCACGACCAACCGTCAGGATGCGCTGCGGGCGATCGCTGAAGAGTCGGATCTGGTGCTGGTGGTCGGCTCGAGTAATTCCTCCAACTCCCTCCGACTGGTGGAACTCGCCCGTCGCCACGGCACGCCCGGCCATCTCATCGACGACGCCAGTGACATCCGTCCGGAATGGCTGGACGGGGTGGGGGTGGTCGGGTTGACCGCTGGCGCCTCGGCCCCCCCGAGACTGGTGGAGACCGTCATCGTCACCCTCGCCGAACTCGGCCCGGTCACCGTGGTCGAACGGGAAACCACCCGCGAGAACATCCAGTTCACGCTGCCCCTTGCGGTGCGGCGATCATGAGCCTGCTGAGCTGCCAAGGAGATCTCATGACAGCTGTCCAGCTGGGCATGCCCGCGCCAACGACCCCACCCAACTCACCAGCACCGCCAGTATTGCGACGCCGAGTATCCCGCCAGCTCATGGTCGGCGGCGTGCCCGTCGGCGGCGGCGCGGGCGTCTCGGTGCAGTCCATGACCACCACGCGCACCTCCGACATCGACGCCACGCTCCAGCAGATCGCCGAGCTCACCGCGGCGGGCTGCCAGATCGTGCGGGTCGCCGTGCCCAGCCAGGACGACGCCGACGCGTTGCCCGCCATCGCCGCCAAATCGCAGATCCCGGTCATTGCAGATATCCATTTCCAACCCCGGTACGTCTTCGCCGCCCTCGACGCCGGCTGTGCGGCGGTTCGGGTCAATCCCGGCAACATCAAGAAATTCGACGACAAGGTCAAGCAGATCGCCCGGGCCGCGCTCGATGCCGGCGTGCCGATCCGCATCGGAGTCAACGCCGGCTCGCTGGATCCCCGGCTGCTGGCCAAACACGGCCGCGCCACTCCCGACGCTCTGGTCGAATCCGCGCTCTGGGAATGCTCCTTGTTCGAAGAACACGGATTCGGTGACATCAAGATTTCCGTCAAACACCACGACCCGCTCGTCATGATCGCCGCTTACCGGCAGCTGGCGGCGCGCTGCGACTACCCCTTGCACCTCGGCGTCACCGAGGCCGGGCCGCTGTTCCAGGGCACCATCAAATCCGCCGTCGCCTTCGGCGTCCTGCTGGCCGAGGGGATCGGCGACACCATCCGCGTGTCGCTGTCCGCCCCGCCGGTCGAGGAAGTCAAGGTGGGCATCGGCATCCTCGAATCCCTCGGCCTGCGGCCCCATCGCCTGGAGATCGTGTCCTGCCCCTCCTGCGGGCGCGCCCAGGTCGACGTCTACACCCTCGCCGAGCAGGTCACCGCCGCGTTCGAGGGCTTCCCGGTGCCGTTGCGGATCGCGGTCATGGGCTGCGTCGTCAACGGCCCGGGGGAAGCCCGCGAAGCCGATCTCGGCGTCTCCTCCGGAAACGGCAAAGGCCAGATCTTCGTCCGCGGCGAGGTCATCAAAACCGTCCCGGAAAGCCAGATCGTCCAAACGCTCCTCGAAGAAGCCCGCCAGCGAGACTGGTCAAACCCGGCCGAAACCGGCTGAGCGCGCAAGCACATCGACCCTGAGAGGACGGGCCGGGGTCACGACCGGATCTGTCGGCGCTCGATGCGCTCGGGATGGAGGCGGTAGACGAACGGGCCTGGTCGCCGGCAGGCTCACTCGATGTCCGGGAGGTTCGTGAGAAAGCGACGAATGACCTCGGTCGCCGGGAGCTGCCCATTGATGATGAACGCCTGCAGCTGCACCTCGACCAGGACCCGGCGCTCCTCGGGGTTCTTCTTGCGGATGGCATCGTCGCACATCAGCACGGCCTCCCCGTGCCCAGCGGCGTCTCGCATCCACTCGACGTCGCTGATGCGCTCGTCCTGCGGAACTCCGTATCGCTCGGCGAGGGCCACGACGTCGAGGCCGGCCGCCCGGAGCCCGTTGGGCACGGCATAGCGGCCGAGGTTGCGATCGAGGAAGAACCTCGGCAGCCCGCTACGCGGCGGTGTCGGTATGGACACGGAGCGCGTCGAACAGCTCGGCCGGTGGGATGCCGAACTCCTCACTCAGGCTCTCGACCGACTCCCCCGCCTTGAACCGACCGAGCACCACCTCAACCCGAGCGGCGCCCCTGGCGAAGATCGGGATGCCGAAGGAGCGGTCCGGATCGACGACGACGTCCGCGGTCCGGTATTGGGGCAGATGGATCACCCGCGCCCAGCCGTCGGGGGCGAACTCGATGCGACGCAGGTAGGTGTCCACGACTTCGTGGAAGACCCGCTGGTTGTTGCGGACGACCACCAAGTCCCGAGCCGACTTGCCCTCGGGCGTGTCGCCACTGCTTTCCGCGTAGTCGTAGAGGACCTCAGCACCGTCGGTGTAGAGCGACTTCGACGCCAGGGCATGAGGGATGTCGAACTCGGCCTGCAACCGAGCGATGGCCGGGCGGATGCGCTGCAGCGGCACGCCGGCCTCCCGGAAGGCGGCGAGGACGAAGCCCTCGGCGAGTCCGACGAAGGGAACGGATGGCCCCGAGTCCGACGGGATCCACGTGACGACCGGCGCCCCGCTTACGGGTGCTTGTCCCCTCGGCCGGCTGGAGTACCCCCGCACCCAGGTGTCGAAGGTACTGCGAGGGACGTCGATGTGACGGGCAGCGTCACTGACCGAGTAGAGCGGCACGTCGAATCGGATACTCCGCTCGGTGCTGGTCATGCTGCGAGTCTGACACGGCCGCCACTACGATTTGGGCACGGCACGCTGGGCGCCGAGAGGTCGGCAAGCAGCGGCCACCGCCGCGCCGAGTGCAGATCCAGGTCCCTGTCCGATCGACCGTCCACTCGCGGGATCCTTCGCGAGTACGAAGGCCCGACGTCCAGGTACCTCTAGTAGATCCGGCGTTCTTGCGGTCTTGATGGTCAGCCAGAGCCGTTGACCTTGAGTGCAGCTGCGCCGAATCCGCGACGTCCGGGTTCGTCCGGGATGCGCACGCCGGGGTAACGATTTCCTCCGCCGCGCGATATTTCTCGCAAGGCCCGTCAGCGACAAACGATACGTCCGATGGAACGGCGTCCTGCATCCAAGACATGATCGGCAGGCGACCCGATGGTGGCAGTCGCTCAGTGGCGATGGTTCCCGCCCGGCCAAGCGCGGTGGCAGCGCCGGGTCGCGCTGGCGATCCTCGCTGCCGATGCAGCGCTGGTGACGGGGCTGGCCGCGGACGGATCGGTAGTCAGGCACCCTGGCGGCTGGGGTTACGTGGTTGAGGCGCTGTCCGCGGTGATGATCTACGCCGCAGCGGCGGTCGGCCTCACTGGCAGCGGCCGATCATCAGTGGCGACCGCCCGCGCGGTCGGGATACGACTCGGTGTGATCACCGGCGGGATGTGGGTCGCCCACCTGGTCATCGAGACCTTCGCAGGGCTGCGGGGCTGGCCCAACCTTGCTGTCACCGCGTCATCGCTGCTCGGCGGATTCGCGCTGTGGGGCGTCGGCGGTGCGATGACCCGTCGACGCACCGGCTCAGTTCCCGTCAGCGTGTTGTCCGCGGTGTGCGCGGCAATGGTGTGTGTCGCATTCACCATCACCGTCGGGTTCACGCTGGCCTACCTGGCCCAGCCCCGGCTCGAACACAATATCGACGGCTCGCCGGAGTACCTGCGGAGCGCGTGGCTGGATCTGCACGCCTTCGCAATCGCGAACACCCTTGATGCCGGCTTCACTCACGCCCTGATCGCACCCCTGGTGGCCGCCATCACCGGCACCATCGGCGCTGTCGCAGCCCGACCAGCAGGGCGAGGGGAACCACGATGATGAGGCCAGAACCCGAGCTCACTGCGTTGCCGGTGGGTCACCCGGCGCGGCGCCGGTGGCGGCCCGGGCGTTGCTTCAGGGGTCCACGGTCACCGGCTCCGTGGGTTAGGGTCGCCCGATGATTAACGGCGCACACGTGATCATCTACAGTCGCGACGCGGAGGCTGATCGGGCGTTTCTGCGGGATGTCCTCGGCTGTCCCCACGCCGACGCCGGTGGCGGCTGGCTCATCTTCAAGCTGCCACCAGCCGAGGTCGCCGTGCACCCCATCGGTGAGGGTGAGTCGCACGAGCTCTACCTCATGTGTGACGACGTCGAAGCCACCGTCACCGAACTGGCGGCCAAGGGTGTCGAATTCGTCAAGCCGGTCAGCAATCAGGGGTGGGGCCTATCGACCTCGATCCGGCTGCCGGGCGGCGGCGCCTCGGGCTTTACCAACCCCGGCACGAACTCGCCTACGACCTCTGAACCAGCCCGAAGCGTCAACGGCCTTCAGAACTCCCGAACTGCTGGTTGCATCCCGCCATGCTGGCCCTGTTGGTGTCCAACGAGACCAGTGGCCGTAGACCGAGACATGATTGCGGCTCACTGAGGTGAAGGACTCTCGTCCCCAACCGCCCCAACGATCCCTCAGTCGTAGCCCAGCGATCCGAGCCATCAGGTCGAGCTCGCTGGGCCATGCGTAGCGAGTGACGATCGGGAAGAAGCGCATTCCTTCTGGAGACAGCACCACGTGGCTTTCGGTGAGGTGCTTGGCGACATTTTCGAAGCAGCGCACTTGCTCGTCCTGGGTGAGGAGGTTGAATCCCGCCACGGGTAGGTGCCGCAAGTGGGTGGTTCTCGCTGGGTCTACGTCACCAATGCCAACAGCAACACGACGACTCCGATCCGCTGAATGCGACGGGTACGGTTCAGTTCAAGGACGGGACGGTCAATCTCGGGGGCCCGGTGCGAGTGATTGCGGGTCAAGCTCTGGGGCCGGTCAGCTTCCTGAGCAGGGGTCCGCACTCGCCCCGACACCGCAGCAACACCGACCTCCCCCCACCCCCCGGACTCTCCGCGTTGTTCGAGGAACGTCCACCACTGGGCCAAAGACGTGGCATAACCGCGCACCGTGTTCGGAGACCACAACTGCCGGTGCGCCTCCAACCACTCCTCGACCGGGCCCACCGTCCGATAACCCTCGTCGACCACCGTCCACGTGCGAGGCCCACCAGAGGGCCGGACCGCCAGACTGTGCGCCACCGTAGCCGTTCCATCTCGTCGAAGAACTCCCGCTGATAACAATAAATCAACGACAGAGACCACCACGAGTAACGGCTCGTTGCAGACAGTGATGAGACGGGTTCAAGTCCCGTGGATAAAGAATTGCACTGTCAGCGCCAGATTCAGCGATCATGATCCGGCCGGTGCTGCCGGTGGGACCGCCACGATGCCGAGATGCCGCGGCAGTGTGATCGACAAGGGTGGGTTGCGCGGCGTCGTCAGATGGTCCGGAGCTGGTGAGCGGTGAGCACCGCCGATTGGCCCGATGGTGCCCTCGTCGTCGCCCAGGGCGCGGGTCAGCAACTCGAACGTCGGGTATTCGGTGGTGCGGATTTCTACCTGACCCGGCTTGATGTAGGCGACACCCTTGTTGCTTGGCATGCTTGTACTCCGATCTTCCTGACTGTATTCGCAGCCGTTCTCGGCACCATGATCGCCGTTGGTGGCCGCTGTGTCCTCCCGGCGACCGGGCAAGTCGACTACCGGCCAGCGGGGATTGCCGGATTGCGGCTAGCAGCAATTGGGTAGGACCGCTGGCGGCGATGCCGAATGGTTTCCGCGCCGGGAATCTGGTGGAGACCGACTCGACGACCAACGACGAGGTTCGATGAGCTCCCCGACGCTGGTCCAGCAGTTGATCGATGTCCTGACGCAGCCGGCGAAGGCGGCGCGGCGCGCAGCGCCCCGTATCCGAGACCTGGCCAGCCCGCGCGCGCACCGCTGGTCCGCGATAGAGCGGGCCGCCGTCATCTGTTTCCTGGCAATCGTCACCGGCTCGCTGTTCGTCACGTCGTACTCGCTGGCGCTGGGCGACCCGGTGCCGCACCGCATCGACGCTGCGCTCGTCGGTGACCCGACCGGGCACGCACGCGCGGTGGGCGCGGTGCAGCGCGTCGCGGGTGGCAGCCTGGCCTTCCACCGTTATGCCTCGGTCCCGGCCGCGCTGTACGCGATGGACGAGCAGAATATCTACGCAGCCCTCGATCTGACGTCGAACAGACCAACCCTGTACGTGGCCAGCGCAGCGGGAGCGTCCGTCGCGCGGGTGCTGGAGCAGATCTCCGCCGTCGATCCGACGGTGCGCGTCATCGACGCCCCCCGCTCGCGACGACCGACCCGAACGGCCTCGAGGTCTTCTACCTGATGCTCGTCACCATCATCGTCGGCTTCACCACCGTCTTCCAGGTTCGCTCGAACGCAGGCACGCTGTCGCTGCGCCGGTGGACGGCCTTCGTCGTCGCCCTGGCGGTCGCCTCGGCAGGAGCCCGGGAGATCCCTGAGCCGCCGAAGTCAGACCTTGCACACCCAGGTAGCCGGTATCCCTGGATTCCGGGAAAGGGTAGCCAGGATGGATGCTGCCTGCGACGACACCTGACCTTCGGCGCGGCACTCTTATGCCTGCGTCCTGACCATTCGGCAGGCCACGGTCTGGCAACACCAGCAGAAAGGAAAGCAGCATGCGAAAGGTTCGACTTGGACAAACCGATCTCCAGGTCTCCGCAATCGCGTTCGGGACTTGGTCCTTCGGTGGCGAATGGGGTGCTGCCGATCTCCAGGAAAGCAAGGACACCATCCAGCACGCCCTGGAGCTGGGGATCAACTTCTTCGACACGGCACAGGGCTACGGGTTCGGCGTCGCCGAGCAGCTCCTGGGCGACGCGCTGCGCGAGCGGACGAGTCGCGAGGACGTGATCATCGCCACCAAGGGCGGGCTGCGCAGGGACGGCGACCGCTTGGTCCGCGACGCCAGCAGGGAGTGGCTCCGCAAGGGAGTCGAGTCCAGCCTGGACAACCTCGGAACTGACTACATCGACCTCTATCAGGTGCACTGGCCCGACCTGCACACCCCGCCGGAGGAAACGGCCGGGGCGCTCGAAGAACTGGTCGGGGAGGGAAAGATCCGTCACGTGGGCGTGTCCAACTACGACGTCGAGCAGATGCAAGCGCTCGGCCGCTTCGCACGGGTGGAGACGCTGCAGCCGCCGTACCACCTGTTCCGCAGGGACATCGAGGAGACGATCCTGCCCTATACTGCCGAGCACGACATCGGCGTGCTGGTGTACGGGCCGATGGCCCACGGTTTGCTCTCGGGCCGGATGACCGAGTCCACGACCTTCAACCCCGACGACTGGCGCAGCAACAGCCCCGACTTCACCGGCGAGACCTTCCGCCGCAACCTGGCGGTGGTCGAGCGGCTGAAAGGGTTGGCGCGGGAGCGGGACATCAGCCTCCCCCAGCTGGCGGTCTCTTGGACGCTCGCCCATCCTGCCGTGCACATTGCCATCGTGGGCGCGCGCCGACCTTCCCAACTCGACGGGACTGCCCCGGCGGCCGACATCAAGCTCTCCAAGACCGACCTTCAGCAAATCGACACCATCCTCGCCGATGCCGTGCCCGTGTGGGGCCCGCATCCAGAAGGCATGCCCTGACCGCGATCAAGGAGCGACACCGTCAGGGCTGTGGTTGACAGCGAACTCACAGGCGGCGCACAGCCGGCCCAGATGCGGGAGGTCGACGGTGGTGGCCGGGAAAGGAGCCGTCATGGGTGCTGTTGGGGTTCTGCTGGGGTTGGTGCTGGTGGTGTTCGAACTGGCGCTCGTGGCGCGGATGGTGCTGGACTGGGTTTCTGGCCGGCGATCGCCCCCGGTGCCCGCAGGCGCCGACATCGATCCGATCGGAAGCCGTTCGCGAGTGAGTGATGGGACTCCGGGCTCGGACTATCGAACGCCGGGCCGCCTCATCACCTCCGTACGCGTGCAAGAGAATTACGCTTCGCGTGATTCATGGGGCGTACTCGATAAAGGCGGATTTCATGCCATTGTCCTTGGAAGGACAGCGCAACCGGTCGGCAGTTAACTACGACGCTGGTCGCGGCGCTGCGCGGCTTCGAGCCCGTGTCGTTCCAGGGGTTCTGTCCACCTGGGCGGGATGATCCCAACGACAGGCGCTACACTGCGCGAGAACAACAGTACTTTGTGTTGACGAATCCTCTTTACTGCCTTCAAAGCGCATCGTACCTCACACAGTGATGTTACCTAGCAGGGGCCAGCCACGCTCGCATTCCGTCAACGCATCAGCGCCAGTCGTGTCTAAACCCCTCAATTCAGCCGTTGGGTCCGTGGGATCGAGCCCAGCGGAATTACCACTTCATGGCCGCTCCCGGTAGTAGGGCGCTGGCAAGATGCGCTCGATCGCACGAATCATGGGGCCCCGGCGCGCCGGATGCCATACCTCGCGATCGGCAAACGACCAAGCATACGTCGGGCTACCGTCGCGAACGCAGTCCCGCAGCCCCGGCTCGTCGAGCTGCTTGGCGGACCATTCGTATAGTTGCTGCAGCCGCGGCCCGATGAGACCGTAATCCAGCATCTGGCCGAGGTTGCGCTCGACGGCGACGTACGCCGCGACCTCGTCCCCGAGCGGATACCGGTCGGGAAGGACCCGCGACAGGGACAGGAAAATCCCGGTCCCCCCGAGTCGGGGATCGCCGAGAAGGGGTCCCAGCGAGGCCAGTCACCCGAGCGCCAGACGCGGCGCCGCGACCAAGGCATGCGCATAGAGCACGCGCAGGAGCACGACGTTGAGGAAAAAACGCTCGGGACGGCTCTCGCCGTCTGCCAAGTCACGATGGTCAAGGTAGGCAGAGGCGATGCTCGCATTGTGCGCCCGGTACCACGTATGTGCGGTCGGATCAGCGACGAACGACATCCACAGCTCCACCGTGTGCGACGACGGCATCCCTCCCCATCCTCCGCTGCGGGCGACAACCTCGCAGCCATCGCGCAGCAGCCGCTCGTTCACCGCTCGCCACCAGGGACTGCCGGGAGGCGTTGCCGTCAGCGGCGCCAGCACGCCGCGACCGAGCTGCCAGCGCATGAACGACAAAGCCGCCCGGCGAAACGGCAAGTGCCGAGGTGCCCGGCCGACCGGACCGTGATACGTCCGGGCGAGCAGCTCAAAACGGGCGGCCGGATCGTCACGCACGGCTTCCACCTGAACGCGTGCCCACGCCGCGGCGGAAGACCCCGAACTCACACTCCTATCGTCGAACAAACGCGTTGAACTCTCCACAACCTCAGCAAGGAGAGCGGCCACGGTCATCACCTTGAGCGGGCACAGTTGCATCAGGGCGAAGGACATCCTCGCCATGCGGCGAAGTGGAGAGCCACGCCACTCGGGCAACCTGGAAAACCGTATAAACCGGATATATGCACGTGGCCGTCGCTCGCCCCGCGTACCCGTCCACACGGGGACTCGCAGGGCATCACCGACATTCAGGGCCATATACCTGGTCGTCGAGTGGAATGGTGAACTGCCCCAGGCTGAAGGTGTCACTCCGGAGTGGGCTTGGTGAGTTTGCGGCGGCAGTGATCTGCGGGTGCGGGAGCAGTCGGTTGCGGCTGTCGTGTCGTCTCGATTTCCGTCTCATTCGCGTTGGTTCGCTGACGTTCGCCTATTTCCGGGTGGATTTTCCGATGCAGGTCAAGAACGGTGACGATTGCGTACGAACACATCACAGGGCTGGTGTGAGCGTCACGCCCGCGCTTGATCAACGAGGGCGCCGAATGGACGGTAGCCAACCGGAAGCCGACCAGAGAGCTCGACTAGCAACCGTAGGTTGGGGGAGTGTGCTCGTCGTGCGGGTCGCTAGCCAGGGGCTCGGGGCGAGCGGGGGCGAGGCTGGCGGAGTTACTCATGGAGCAGCCTCCTCCGGTTGCTGATGAGCACGTGTATAGCGAACCTACGCGCAACCCCTGACATTACCGGCAACCGACTCACGAGCATCCTGAAGTGGTCTTCGTCGATCCTGCTCAGGCTGCTGCGCCAGTAGTCACGCGCCGCATCGCCAGCCTGACTGAGCGCCGTGTGTGCGTGGTCCACCAGCCTCATCTTCCGGCATCCTTCGAATCTATATGCGGTGCCTTTCCGGAGGAACGCATCCATCATGTTGGGGTCCTGGAAATGCAACGCGCGTTGCTGGTCGCCCAGGTTGAAGCCCAGCGCACTGGCGTGGTCATAGGAGGGAGCCGAATACTGGTCGTCCTTACGCGGGCCACGCAGGACCGCCCAGTTCTCGGAGTGGCGGTCTCGGTTGCTGATCAGGGCGTCCAGCACGAGATAGCCGGCGAAGACGGAAAAGGCATCGAGCTCGGGCGGCCCGGAGAAGCCGGGTGGCGGCTTGTACTCGCGCAGCACCTGCGGGATGTTGTTCAGCGTGTGCCCGCGCGCCGCCTTGTTCCTGGGCTCGTGCTACCCGCAACAGTGCTTGCTCAACTCTCGACATCAACACCCCCATCGCTCGGTCCAACGACTGGACCGCCTATCTCGCCGTGTGCCGCCCACCGCTGACTAGAGATCGCCAGCTCGGCGGCGTGACAGGGCGTTGGGCGCGATCACCGTCGCAGTTGCTCGACGGTCTGCTGGACCAGTGCGACGCGGTCGGTCAGCGGACCTGCGGGCACCTCGACGAGTTGGAACCCGAGGTCGCGGTAGGTCTGTTCGTGGAATTGCTCGAAGGCGAGCGAGTCCTCGAAGCTGATCCGCCTGGCGGCGGTGGTTTGTAGGAAGCCTTGGTTGCGGATGAAGAAGACCGTCGTCTCGTACACGCTCTCCGTCCCGACTCGATCGACTTCACGGGCAAGCAGGTGCGACGTTGTGAAGCCTGGGTAGCGGCTCAGAACCAGAGTGCATACCGGTGAGCGGTCGAAGAAGACGGTGGCGCTCTTGGCCGCTCGGACAGAGTTTTGTCGCTGCCGCTGAAGGTTATGACTTTGTCGATGAAGGCGTGGTCGTGCCAGGGTTCCTCGCGGCCAAGGGCGTTGTCGAGGGCGATGGCGTCTGTCGCGGCCTCCTCGACGACGACATGTCCGTTGATCTCTAGCAGGCGTAGCACGGCTGTTTTCCCGGCCCCGGGGGGGCCGGTGAGGATGTATCCCGGCATGGCAATCCTCTCGTGCGGATCGTGCGACGGATGAGCAGGCAGAACGGCTCGCTGGGAGCAGCAGCGGGATGTTCGGCGAGGGCGAGTGATTCGATTCGACCGCTGGAGGCCGAGAGCCAGGGCTCGATCGGCGCGGTGCCAGGATCAGAGCATAGGTAAGGTGCCAGCGCTCTGTCATCGGCATGACAGCGCCCTCTCGCGGCATGCAAGCGCGTTGGCTGACGTCGGTGGCGCGTCATAACCGCAAGAGCGCAGCGCGTCCCGTCCGCCTGACCCCAAGTGGTGTCCGTTCACACTGGAGCTGTGACGACCGATGAGCCGGAGGACCAGCTTTTGCCCGAGTTGTCGCCTGCGATTGTTGAAGCGAATCGTCGGTGAGCTGCCGGCTCGCGGTGAGAAAACGTCAGCTCGCGTACCAAGCTGGTCTGCGTGCTCCTCGATGAGGGCCACAGCAGCTCTCGCCCCGCACCACTAACGCGGAAACGGCCGTACGCTGATGGTTGAGAGGCGGGGACCATGATTGGTTGCAACAAGTTCGGATGATGGGTCCCGGAAAGAGCTGGGCATGCCTGAAACGCCCTTCCCGAGCCCGGTTGGCTGGCCGGCCCGGCTGCGGGACGCCGTTCGATCACGGCTGGGTCGTGACCCAGCACCGGCGAGTCCGCCGTGGCGGGTGGAAGGTCTGCCGAACCAGCCAGCGGGACCATCGCGGCAGCAACGCCCCAGCTGGTCTCGGTTCTGGTGGGTATTGCTGGCGTTATTGGCCATCAACTGGATTGTCTCCGGGCTGCTGCTCGGTCCAGCACCGCGCACGCCGGTGTCGTACACGTTCTTCGTCAGCCAGGTTGATGCTGGCAACGTCAAGGACATCACAGCAACCGGTGACCAGATCGAGGGCACTTCTAAACGGGAAGTGCCCTAGCGAGAGCGGGGTGACATCGAGCAGCAGCACATCGGAGACTTCGCCTTTGAGAACCCCGGCCTGGATCGCCGCGCCGATGGCGACGACCTCGTCGGGGTTGACGCTCATGTTGGGGTCCTTGCCGCCGGTGAGCCGGCGGACCAGGTTTTGCACCGCCGGGATCCGGGTCGACCCGCCGACCAGGATGACCTCGTCGAGGTCATTGGCGCTGACCTTGGCATCGCCCATGGCCTGCTTGACCGGGCCCAGCGTGCGCTCCACCAGATCGGCGGTGAGCTGCTCGAACTTCGAGCGGGTGATCGTGGCCTGCAAATGCTTGGGGCCGTTGGCATCGGCGGTGACGAAAGGGAGGCTGATCTGAGTCTGGGTCACTGAGCTCAATTCGACCTTGGCCTTCTCCGCGGCTTCGAACAACCGCTGCAAGGCCTGGGGATCCTGGCGCAGATCAATGCCGTTCTCGCGCTGGAACTCCTCCGCCAGATAGTCGACCAGCCGCCGGTCGAAGTCATCGCCACCCAGATGGGTGTCCCCGGCGGTGGAGCGCACCTCCACCACACCGTCCCCCACATCCAGGATGCTGACATCGAAGGTGCCCCCACCCAGGTCGAAGACCAGCACGGTCTCATGCCCCCGCTTATCCAACCCATAGGCCAGCGCCGCCGCGGTGGGCTCGTTGATGATCCGCAGCACCTCCAACCCGGCGATCCGGCCGGCGTCCTTGGTGGCCTGGCGCTGCGCATCATTGAAATAGGCCGGAACGGTGATCACTGCCTCGGTGACCCGCTCACCCAAGTACTTGCCCGCATCATCGGCCAGTTTGCGCAACACCAGCGCGCTGATCTCCTCCGGCGCATACAACTTACCCCGGACATCGAACCGGGCCTCCCCATTCGGTCCCGGCACCACATCAAACGTTACCGCATTGGCTTCCTCGGTCACCTCCTCATACCGTCGCCCGATGAAGCGCTTCGCCGAATAGATCGTCCCTTTCGGGTTCAGAATTGCCTGCCGCCGCGCCAACTGCCCGACCAGCCGCTCACCGTTCTCGGTGAACGCCACCACCGAGGGCGTCGTCCGCGCCCCCTCCGCATTCGGGATCACCTCCGCCTGTCCACCCTCCCACGCAGCGATCACCGAGTTCGTCGTACCAAGATCGATACCCACTGCCTTCGCCATGATCGAAAGCTCCTGTCTCCAGTGGTGGCGCCGCCTCCAGGACCCACTGCGGAAGCCACGACAAGTGGGCGCACCGCCCCGCTCGCAACCCCTCGTTGACGACCACCTCGTTGCGGCTTAGGTACCGTCAGCGTAACCGCGTCGAAGCGCCCCGACGCTCACCGAAAGGTGTGCATCACCAGATCAAGAACCAGGACCACTGTCCGAAGTCGGCGGCACGCCTGCATACGGGGTCCAGTAACCAGGCCGATGTCAACGGGAACTGCCTTCCACGACTTCACATATACCAGCGACTTCCAAATCCGCCTCAGTTGATACCTCTACATCCTGGGGGACTTCACGAGGGAGTAACCCAACATGATAAACGGGACACTCGAGAGCAATTCCACCGACGAGCTATTTTGGGAGCCGAAGGTTGACAGCCTTGGGATCGCGGTAGCCGCGGACGATGGCACCGTGACGCTCCGGGGCACGGTCGACAGTTTCCGGCAAGCGTAAGGCTCAGCGGGCAGCCGAACGTACAATCTCCTTCAGTACGTGAGAGAGCCGGGCGAGGTGGATTCCTGGCTCGATTTTTTCTTAGAGGGTGGACTGCGCGCGATGATGCCCGGCGGCTACTGTCCGAGCCGCAAGGGGTGTTCGTGGGCTACGCCCTGTCGTGACCGCTGTCGTAGATCACCAACTGGCCGCGGCCTTGACTTGCGCGATGAAATGGAAGTTGCCCTCGCCCACAGAGCTGGTCAGGGTGCGGACTACTCGGGCTGGGTCGTCGAAGGGGCCCGAGATGTAGAACGGGACGCCGTGGCGTCCAAACGTGATCGCGCTGGTCTCCTGCCACGGCCCGAGGTGCCCGGCAGCGAGCTCGAAATCGGGCGCGGGCTCGAAGCCGAGCTTGGCAGCGTAGTCCACCGCGCCGCGCACCAGGTGACGGGCCAGTTCCAGCGGCGCTGCCAGTGGCGCCGACACCTCCTCGAACGGGGTGAAGAAGCGGCGCAGGAAGGCCGGCAGATCCCGCTCGTTGATGATCTGTGGCCCGAGTGCGTTCTTCACACCGAGGCAGTACACGTCGACGAGGTAGCCGCAGACGGACACCCGCTGTGGTCGATGTCGGCGCGCTACCACCACGCACGCAACCCCTTCAGGGCCCCCGTCGGGGATGACGACGTCGGGCCAGTCTTCGTGCTTGTCGATGGTGAGGGCTGTGCTCCAGCCTGGGCTGACCCAGCAGCCGACGACCGCAGGCTCGTGCTGCGTGGCTGCGTTGTGCTGCGCCAGGGTCCGTACCAGTGGAGCAATGATGGCGGGACGTACGCCCAGGGCCCGGGCGATCTGCTTGGGGGATCGTCCCCCCGCGCGCAGCTCCCGCACCCTGCGGCGCACATCATCGTCGAGCATCATGTCAGTGGCCACAGCCGAGGCCTATCAGCAGCGGCGGATCTGCGAGGCGCGACACGCAGGAGGCAAAGCATGGGCGGCGCGGCGCTTGAGCAGCGTGTCGAGAGGGCAGCCGAGGCAGCACTCGCGGAGAAGTCGTATGTCAGCGCGATCGACGTGTTCTTGGGCCTGGGCTGGCTGGCCCCGACGCACCTCGACGAGTGGCGGCAGGGCCGGGTCCAGTGCCTGGAACGGGTGGCGCAGGCCAGCCTGCCCAAGCTGTCGACTGCGATGCGCGTGGTTCGTGGCGAGACGGTGCGCGAGCTGAGCTGCGCGTATCGGGCGTGCCCGGCACCGGTGATCGTGACTTTGTTGTCGCCCGGTGGGAAGCCTACCTACTTCGCGACGTCCGTTGGTGGCAGAGTTTCTCGCCTGCTCCGACCTGGCCGACCTCACCACCATGCAACGCCTGTCCGAGGCCATCGCCCGCCAGGCGCTCTCCACCGTTGATCGTGACCCCCGCACGTCAGCGAACTCGGGGACGTGTGTGACCAGGCGCGCGAATAACTTGAAAACGAGCGTTCCGCAACCGCCGGGCTGCTACTTGCGAACCGGGTTCACGTCGATCCGGCCGTTCGAGGTCCGGTACTTCTTGGTGCCTAGGCTCATGATGTAGGACCCGCCGTCCGGGGCGGCCGGGTACACCGAGTGCAGGAACCCATCAACGAAGAACCGCGAACCCCGAATGTTCACGACCATGAAGTAGTGCCACTGGGTCAGGTTCGCTGGCGGCGTGACCCGGTCGCCCTCGACCATGACGAAGGTGCCGTGGGAGGTGGTGTGGCTCATGATCTGGCTCCACGCCGTCGGCCAGGTGGTCTGCGGGTTCCAGCTTGTCTCGGCGACCGCGTAGCCCTGGAGCCCATGCTCCCGGATCGGGGTGCAGTCGTCGGGCCGCAAGCTGCCGGTCTGCAGGTAGTCTTGCACTGCCTCGGCAGCGGCTGGGCAATTGAGGCTGCAGTAGTGGCCGAGCCGGTCGCCTGGGTTAAGCATGTTCAGCACGATCTCCGGGCTGGCGGTCGGCGCCAGCCGGTCGGCCTTGTCCAATCTCAGGTAACCCTCAACGTCCGCGCGGAGGCGAGGAAGCAGGAAGTTCAGGTTGTCCTTCGTCGCCAGCTGTGTTGTCGCCGTGCCCGTTCCCTGCTCGGCCCGCAGGAAAATCGTCTTTATGGCGGCGAGGTAGGCACGGTCGAAACGGCTCCGGTAGTTCTTGGTGGCGTCGTTCTCCTCCGCGACCGCCAGCGCGGCGGCGACGCACTCACCCCAGCCCTTCCAGATTTGCAGGTAGCTCGTGAGATCGGCCTGCGACGCAATCGTCTGCTGTGGCAAGAAGAAGTTCGCCCGCCATTCCGTAGCCACGACGAGCGGCTCGACCTCGCCCGACAGGAAATGCGGCTTGGCCGTACAGGTGACGCTCGCGGGATCTCCAGTGAAGTTACGCTGCACGACGGGGGCCGCACTGCTCACCAGCCTGCTGACCGCCCGGTTTCCGGCGCTGCGTTGGAGCTGGAGCACGGCTGCGGAAGCACCCTCTCCACCGTACGGCCGCACCGTCGACCGCTGCACCTGGCGAGGAGGCACCAGTCCTGGTGCGAGCCGGACCATCCTGCTCACCATGGCGAGTTGCGATCTTCGTGTGCGCAGGGGTCGCCGGAATGCTTGTTCATGCCACAACGCTGGACGTGGAAAACCACGGCAGCGACCGGGGGCGCGGATCTCTGAATGGTGCAGACAGATGGCAGCAGGTGATCCGGCACAGAACAATTATCCCGACATGGTGGCAGCCGTCCGTTGCACGATCGGGCAGACCTTGGTGTGAACTCTCATGCACTCATGGCCCGGTCTGGTCGATCTTGCCGCAGCCGAACTTCACAGCGGCAACCTTGCCGCCGCATGCTCGCACGCACGGTGGTCATGTCAGCACTTCGCTCAGCACGAGTGATCGGCTTTCGACGATGAACTTCTCCGTTAAAGTGGACTCGTAGACCCCGCACCCACCTCCGCTGCCTGGCCCGATGACCTGCCCTGCCGCAGCCGTGCTGACGGCCGCGGCAGTGCTGAGTGATGAGCGGCGACGGCAGATGTATCGGTTCATCCGCCGTGCCCGTCACCCGGTCAACCGGGGGAGGTCACCAAAGTATGGGGATCTTCCGCAAGCTGGGCTGCCTTCCATTTGGACAAGTTGATGGGGGTAGGACTGCTGCGGGCTCCCTATGAGCCGGTCGGTGAGATCCGCCAGGGGGGCCGCGCACCGAAGCTCTGCGAGCCCACCAACGCCGCGGTGCGGATCAGCATTCCGGTCCAGGAGTACGACTTTGGCCAGCATCCTCATGGTAGTGCAGCGGCTGGGGGTGGCTCTCTGGCAACCGAGCGGCAGGTACGGTCAGGGTGGCGGCTTGCTGGGGCGCCACCAGTACCCCCGGCGCACATCAGGACCATCGCTGCGCGGTGTGGCTGGACGGAGAGTCGTCGACACCGATCACTACGGCGTAGCCCTGAGTTCGGCCTCCTTTCACCGACCGTACTCTCTAACGACACGATATGCTAACGTTAGAAATTCAATGGTTACTTCGTCAACGAGAGCTGGTCTTAGAGTGGAGTCCTGGGAGGCCCAGATTTCGGCGGTCGCCGCTCTTGATGAGCCGACCCGTCGTCAGCTGTATGAGTATGTGGTGCGCCAGCCGGAACCGGTCAGTCGCGACGAGGCCGCCGCAGCGGTGGGGCTGCCGCGCACGACCGCCGCTTTTCATCTCGATCGGCTGGTGGAGGAGGACTTGCTCGACGTGAGTTACCAGCGCCGGAACGGCCGCACCGGCCCCGGCGCGGGACGCCCGGCCAAGCTGTACCGGCGCTCGCCTCATCAGGTGGCCGTGTCGCTGCCCCAGCGCCGCTATGACCTGGCCGGGCAGTTGTTATCCAGCGCTTTGGAGCATGCTGAGCGCTCGGGGAACTCACCGCGGGCGATCCTCGACCAGCGCGCCTACCAACTGGGCAAAGAACTCGGCGAAACAGCGCGCGACGCTGCTGGTGGTCATGACACCCGGGACACCGCCCTGCGGATACTTGAGGAATACGGCTTTCAACCACGCATCGAAGGCGATGATGTGGTACTCAGAAATTGTCCCTTCTACATCCTGGCGCAGCACCACACCGAGCTCGTGTGCGGAATGAACCTGTCCCTATTTGAGGGCCTCCTTGAGGGCCTCGCTACCACGGGGCTGACTGGCCACCTGCGTCCCACCGCACCTCACTGCTGTGTCCGTCTCGAGCGCGCTGTTTCCGAATGAGCGACCCCCACCGTCATCCCGCGTGCAGGGCTCAGTCCAGCGACCGGACCTCGATTTTCTCGTCGCGAACCCGGGTCTGGTAGGTGGGCTGGGGCGTCGTGGCCGGGCCGCGCACGATGCTGCCGTCGGTGAGCCGGAAGCTGCTGGCGTGCCACGGGCACACGACGCAGCCGTCGACGAACTCGCCTTCGTGCAGGGGACCGCCGGCGTGACTGCAGGTGTTCGCCAGCGCATACAGCTCGCCGTCGTCGCGGACGAGCAGCACCGCGGCCTCACCGGCGAAGACCGCGCGATGCTCACCCTCGCCGAGCTCAGCATCAGCGAGCACCGGCGTCCACTCCCCGGGGCGGTGCTCCAAAGCGGTGTGATTGACGTTGATCGCCCTGGCAAACGATAGGTGACCACCCAGGTACCCACCGACCATCAGGGCGCCGAGTCCAACGAGCCCCAGCGCCTTGCCAGCGCCTCGCCGACCCCGGCGACGGGCCACCAGTGACGCCACGTACAGGCCCAGCGCGGCTACATTCGCGCTGGCGTGCACCGCCCCGACACGCCTTGCCCCGCCGATAGTGTCCGACCAGTCGTTGAGCCCGGTCGCAGCGGTGGGGATCGCGCTGAGGATGCCGACGCCGACGAGCACGTCGGCCGCCGGCTCCATGCTGACCCCACCGAGGGTGTCCAACAACGTGGACATGCTCCACGCGCCGATCGGCACGTCAGTCAGCATCGGATGGGCCGGATGACCCAAACGCGTCCCGCTCAGCAGGTTACGAACCAGACGAGGTTGCACGACCCTGCCGACCAAGCCGGCCACCGGCTTGGCGACCTTATCCAGCGCGCTAAAACGCTCGATGCGGCGCACCAACTCATGTGGAAAAGCCATCACGAAAATCCTTTCACGACAGGACGGGAGGCGCTGGGTAGCCAAGTAGCAAGAACGGCACCCTCATCGTTCGGATCAGCGCACCCCTGAGCACCTCCTGGCCGGGTTGTCTGTCTACGCCGGGGCCCGGCACAGCGGGCTCATTTCACGATCAGTGTGCCCGCCATGTACGGGTGGACGGTGCAGATGTAGGGATAGGTACCCGGGGAGTTGGGTGCGGTAAACTCGCCCCGCTGACCGTCGGCGATCGTGCCGGTGTCAAAGGACTTGTCGCGGGCAGTCAGGGTGTGTGGGGCCCGATCCTGGTTCACCACCGTGATCTTCGCTCCCGGAGTGACCACCAGAGAGACCGGCCCGAACGCAAAATTCTTGATCACAACCGTGTCAGCCAGCGCCGCGGCGGTCACCGCAGTGCCGTTCCCAACGCCGCTGCTGCCCGCGGCAGTGCCGTAGCCCACCCCGAGGCCCAGCAGGGCAATCAGCATCGCGAGCAGCAAGCGCTTAGTACCTACCCATGCCACGCCGGTAGCCGCTACCGCCATCGTTCCCGCGACCCTCGCAACCGCAGCCACCCCCTTGGCCGCCACACACCTCACCCCTGGACCTCCTTCTAGCGCCATGTTGCGCTAACGCTAGAGCCCTCCCGGCAGTTTCGTCAACAGAAACTTGTTCTAGAAGGGAGACCCGCTTCCCGACGCCGCGACTCGGCGGTCCCGCGATCGAGGAGTCGACCTGTCGTTACCACCCTGCGCCGGCTCAAACCGGTCCACTGAGCGAGGCTGTCGCCGCGCTTTGGGCTGGCCCGCTCTAGCATTAGTTACTCTGGTCATTAGAATCAGCAGTGTGATGCAGCGGACGCATGGTCGGCCAACCGGTCTGACTACCGACGAAGGACCAACCTGATGAGCGTCGTTGATCCAACGGGATCGCTTGCCGAGCGAACACGAGCCGTGCGCCACCCCGGCCTTCGGGTGGTCTCGCCGCGGAAGGAGGTGGACCTGCCTGCGGCGGAGCGAGCGGTGGCCGAGCTACTGCTCGCGCTGGGTAGGGACCCGACCTCTGAACACCTGTCCGACACCCCACGACGGGTTGCCCGCTCCTTGGCCGAGTTGCTCGCCCCGCGGGAGTTCGACCTGACGACCTTCCCGAACGACGAGGGTTACGACGAGCTGGTGCTCGCCAAGAACATCCCTGTGCAATCGTTGTGTGAGCACCATCTGCTGCCCTTCCACGGCGTCGCCCAGGTTGGTTACCTGCCCGGGGAGCGTATCCTTGGACTGTCGAAGCTGGCCCGGCTTGTTGAGCTGTTCGCCCGGGACCTGCAGGTTCAGGAGCGCTTGACCCAACAAGTCGCCGACGCGCTGCAGCGGCACCTGGCGCCCAAGGGAGTCGGCGTGGTGATCGAAGCGGAGCACTTGTGCATGTCGCTGCGCGGTGTGCGGGCCACCGGCTCGCTCACCGTGACCTCCGCATTGCATGGGGTATTGCGTGAGGACGCCCGTTCCCGGCAGGAGTTCTTCGCTCTTGCCAAGGCAACGGGGAGGTCGTGATGGGGCACACCAGCGTGCGGGTGAGCCGCCGCGAAACGTTCAACGCGGCGCACCAGCTGCGCAATCCGGCACTGTCCGAGGAGGAGAATCGATGCCTCTTTGGAAAATGCGTCAATGTACATGGGCACAACTACGTTCTCGAGGTCACTGTAGCGGGAGAGATCGACCCGACCACGGGCTATGTGATGGACCTGAAGCGGCTCTCCGAGGTGATCTCCGAGCGGATCATCCGGGAGGTCGATCATCGAAACCTGAACACCGACGTCCCGTGGCTTGAGGGGCGGATCCCTACCGCGGAGAACCTCGCGTCGGCCTTCTGGGATCGGCTGCAGCCAGAACTTGGTGGCGACTTGCTCCATTGTGTGCGGGTTTGGGAGACGGACAAAAACTGGGCCGATTGCAGTGCGCACGGTTGAGGCGCGGCGGTGCCCGATAGTGGACCTATCCCGTCGTTACGGAGAGCCGGACTTGGATGTGCTCACCGGCGAGGAGGCACGCAGGTTCATTCGTCGCCCGGGCGCTGACCCGCAAGTGGACATCTCCCTGTCCTGGGAACTGCTCTACCGGCTCGAGCCTGAGCTATATGATCGGCTCGTCCAAGCCGAACGACTCCACCCTGCGATACTCGACTGGCTGCCGGTCAGCGTAGATCGGATCGTCGAGGTCGGCGCAGGTACGGGGAGGCTCACACTTGAGTTAATCAGCCGCGCTCAGGAGATTGTCGCGGTAGAACCGGCTGCACCGATGCGCCGGATCTTGACACGCAGACTTGCGCAGGCGCCGCATGGCCGGCAAGTGACCGTCGCTCACGGCTTCTTCGATGCCCTCCCCGTGCCAACTCGCTGGGCCGAGATGGTCGTTGCCTGCTCCGCATTAACCCGAGACGATGAGCACGGTGGCCAAGCCGGTCTCGCAGAGATGGAGCGCGTGTGCCGGCCGGGCGGACGCGTAGTGATCATCTGGCCGAATAATCTCGATTGGCTGACCGCTCACGGATATCGTTACCAATCATTTCCGGGTCAGATGTGGATGCAGTTCCCCAGTCTCGCGGAAGCTGTTGAGCTCGTTGAGATCTTTTATCCCCAGGCGGTCGCGGAAGTCCGCCGGCGTGGTCGACCGACGGTCCCGTACGAAGTACTGGGGATCAATCCCCCACGCGACCTCGCCGTCAAGGACATGCCGACATGAAAATCGCGATCATCGCGCCACTCGTGACGGCGATCCGTGAGCCGCAGCGAGGTGGATCTCAATCCTTCGTAGCCGACCTCGCTACGGGGCTGGGCAGTCGAGGCCACGAGGTCCACGTGTACGCCTCCTCGGGGTCAGACATCCCCGGCGTCCGCCTTATTGACACCGGGGTTGATCCCGGGTCGCTGGCTGCCAGTCTCTACCGAGCTGGAGGTGACCCGGGTGATCCCTGGGTCGCTGAGTCCGCGTTCGCCAACGTCTACCAGCGAGTCCGTGAGATCTCCTACGATCTGGTCCACAATCACGCCTTTGACGCACCGGCGATCAGCCTCGCCGAAGCGGTGGGCCTGCCGGTGGTCCATACGCTGCACCTCCCCCCAGATACAAATGTTGTGACAGCGCTCCAGCAGGCCGCGCACCACTCCACACCCCCGACCGTCGCCACAGTGTCAGCATCGCAAGCCGACGCTTGGCGCGTATTCACGCAGGTGCACGCGATCCTGAAACCGCACGTGCCCACCACCCGGATCCCGTGGTCGGCAACCGCCGGGCACGGGGTCATTTTTGCCGGTCGGCTCAGCCCCGAGAAGGGAGTTGCCGAAGCCATCGATATCGCCAAGATGGCCGGGATGCGCATCGACGTCTACGGCGATCCCTACGACGCCGAGTACGCCCGCGAACAGGTCGATCCGCGACGCGTGGGACCCGACGTCGCAGTGCACAGCTCCGTGCCGCGTAACCGTTTGTGGCAGATCATGGCTCGGGCCGCGGTCGTATTGTGCCCGGTACGATGGGAGGAGCCCTTCGGGATGGTCGCCGCCGAAGCGCAGGCGTGCGGGACACCAGTGGTGGCGTTCCGGCGTGGTGGGCTCCGCGAGGTGATCGTGGAAGGACTGACCGGCTTTCTGGTAACGCCTGACGACATCCCGGCAGCTGCGGCTGCCCTGCATAACGTGGTTGAGATCTCCCGTCCGCAATGCCGCAATCATGCGGAAACCAACCTCGACCTGGCACAGAGTCTTATCGCCCATGAACAGCTCTACCGGCGCGTCACCGGTGCTACCGTTCCGGCCGCGGTCGATGGCTGAGCGAAGCCATTGGCTTGCGGGGCGAGTGGCCGTGGTCACCGGCGCCAGCCGCGGGATCGGAGCGGCGACAGCTGAGGCGGTGGCAGCGGTCGGGGCGTGTGTCGTATTAGCCGCACGCAGCGGTGGCGCGCTCAATGACCTCGTCCAGCGCATCACCGCATCCGGCGGCAAAGCCCTATCCGTGCCGACCGACGTCAGCAATGCCAAGGAGGTCGAGCGGCTCTTCGCGGCGGCTGAGCAACTGGGCCGCCCCACCGTGTTGGTCTGCGCCGCCGGCGTTTTGACCAAGGTTCCGTTCGCCGAGACCACTCCCCAGACCTGGACACAAACCGTCGGGGTCAATCTGACTGGCTCATTTCTGTGTTGCCGGGCAGCATTCACTGCCATGCGCGCGGCCGGTGAAGGGCGCATCATCAACATCGCTTCACTGTCCGGTGTCTATGCCACCGAGAAGTTCCCAGGAATGGCCGCCTACATCGCCTCCAAATACGGGGTTGTCGGCCTGACAGAGGCGATCGCGGTGGAAGGTAAGGAACACCGGATCAGCGCCATCTGCGTGAGCCCCGGCGCCGTCGACACCGAGATGCTTCGGCGGGCCGCGCCCCATCTCCGTCCCGGACTTACACCCCGCGACGTAGCCACACTGATCGTCGCGCTGCTGGACAATCCGCTGACCATGGCGAGCGGGGCGAACATCCCTCTGTTCTCCAACACCTAGCCGTGTCGAGTGATCCCGCCACACGGCCATCACGGCGGCTAGCGGCATGTTCTCATCGAGCAGTTCACGCACCCGGGCGGCCAGGGCGAGATCGGCGCGGCTGTAGCGGCGCTGCCCGCCGGCGGAGCGCCCCGGGGTTAAGAGCCCGGCGGCGTCGAGGCTGCGCAGGAAGGCCGGCCGGCTGACGCCGGCAGGCCAGGGGCCTGCCGGAGATGGTGCCTCCCTCTCCCTCGATGCCGGTGACCTCGACGAACGCTGGATCTTTGCTCTCCTAAGTAACTCTGAAGGGGACGGCGTTGCTTGGAACGCCGTTGTTGATAACGACGATGTCACTGCTTGCACCTGCCCCAGCGCCGCCACCGGAGCTCCCCGGAACCTCTGCAACGATCCGCACCCGCGACGAATTATCGGGAAGGAAGTCCCAGCTCACGATGGCGGCGCCCATGCCGGCTATCCGCACTTCGTCGACCGATTGTTGCGTAGGCCCGAACCCCCAGCCGACGATGGTAACGCGTGTGCCGTAGCCGCCGCTGCGCGGATTGATCGAATCTATCCAAGGGGTGTACAGGCGGCATGCCTCAACGGCATTCTCAGCGGCCAGTTCGCGTTCAACGCCGCGAGGAGTCGGCTTGCAGGTGTGAAACAATTCGTGTAGCAGCGTGGAAGCCATCATAAAGTGTCCGATGCGGAAGCTACGGCGATTATAGGCAATGTCGGATGTGTCGTAATCGGATTCTCCGAATACGTTGTCATCGTCGGGTCTATGATAGATCATGGCACTGTCGAAGGCTTGCTGGAGCGCGTTGGCCCCCACAAATTTCGTGCACTTGCCGCGAAAGTAATTCTGACAATTGGGGCTGGTCAGAACCCCTCGGATCACGGCTTCGGCCTGCTTGACTCTGGCTATGTGTGCCGGATTCGTGACCACGTCCCACGCCGGCGGTGCCGGCGCTGCGCCTAGCGCCCACCTTTGCAGAATTCTCCTACCGCCGCCGGCACTACGTTGCGGAACGGCGCGTCCGTTAAGGACGGTAGACTCGGTGATGTCTCCGTCGCCTTGCGGGGCCGGATCAGGTTGTCTAAAAGCAATGGTCGGAGGTCTGCCAACCCAAACAGGTGTAGGGCTGGATAGTGGACTCTGAGCGGGCCGCGTCATGATTTGGTCAGGGGCCGCACCCCTCGACAGTACCGCAGTGCTCGGCAACAATTGCAGCTGACCTGAATCGGTAACGGCCACTTCGGGGCGCGCTTGAGAAGGTTGAATGATTGGCAAGCATTGTGATCGTTGACTGGCTTTAGTGGACTCGTCTCGTTGGACGTCAGGGTTGGACAGGGCCGTGTTCCGTTCTGACGCATGCTCATCTCGAGAATGACAGGGGCACTTATCGGCCTGGATCCCTCCGCACCGCTGGACGTATCGCGATACGGCGATGTTAGAACCCACTGTGTTAGCGTGCGCTTTCACCACCCGGGCCGAGTCGTGCGCGCGGGACTCGGTGTGCACCTGAACGTCGGCGAAGTCGTGACCAAGCCGGGACTCCACGTCTGCCCGGACATCCACGTCAAGCGGGGACCCGCCGCCCGAACCCACCACGTCAGGCACCGGCGAGCGCTCCCCCTGGGAGACCAGCACGCCGACCGCAGCGTTGCCGACCGCCCGCTGTAGACCAAGTAACCCGGCTGGACCTAATACCTTTGTGCGCCGGGCAGCCACTGCCCGTTGCATCAACCCGGCATCCTCGGAGTCGACCCGATTCACCTTGGGCCGCAGATCCCTCGCGTCGTCAAGGTCATGACGATGACTGTGCATGACGCCTCCTCACCCTGAGGGCTTCCCTCACCGTGCCAGCAGTCCGCTCTAATTACCAGGCTCAACCAGACAGCAACGCGTGCCCGATCGGGAAGAAGCACGGTGCTCAATCATGCAGTTCACCGCTAGACGTCTGACCCGAATCCGCAAGTAATTGGGGCGACACGGCCCGGAGTTGGTGATGGGTGTCGCTCTGACCTGGGATGATGTCGGTTGCGAAGCCACAAAGCATCTCAGGGAGAGGACACCCATCGGGTG
>JBOHFK010000015.1:0-61000 GCA_050699635.1 Pseudonocardiaceae bacterium
CCGTAGTGCTGGGCTGCGGCGATCCATATCGGGTCGAGATCGCACAGCGCGTACACGAACAGGTTGCCGTCGGATTGTTGTAGCTGGAGTCCGCCGCCATCGCGTGGCCATTCCGCGATCAGCCACCCGTCCAGGTTGGGCAGCTGGCGCACCCCGGGGCCGAGGCGCTGCATTCCCTGCATTAGCGCATTTTCGGTCCAGGCCTCCTGCTGCGGGGTGTCGGTGTCGGGGTGGGTCCACAATGCTTGGTGGCGTTCGACCAGCGCGACGGGAACCCGCGGCAGGTCGGGACTGAACTGGGGTATACCCAGCTCGTCTCGGTCGGTGGCGGCGTAGCCGAAGCCCAGGGCCCGGTCGTCGAGGTAGGCGGCCCGGCCCAGGGCGGAGAAGTCGGCCAGGATCTCATCGAGTTGCTGGTGGTTGATGTCCATAGGACTCCCGTCAGCGGTGGTGGTGGCGACCCGATAGGCGAGGCCGGTGCGACGGCCTCGACGGGACGCAACGTATCGGCGACCACCCAGCGGTTCCCGGCCGGGATCATGGCGGGTCGTCGTGCCGGGCCGGGGTTGGGTCGAGATAGCGGTGCACCGACGTCATGAGAATGCCGGTCTTGGCCGCGATCTGGCCGAGGGTGGCGCCCTCGCCTTTGAGCAGCCGCGCGTACTCGATCTTGTCGGCGGGGTGGGCGACGGGTCGGGCGTGCGCGGCCGCGTTCGGCGGTGAAGGTGCGTTCCATCTCGGCGAACAAGGATGTGGAATGGCGTCAGGTGACATCGACCGCGGCAGAGCTCGCGGGTGCTCGGAATCAATCCGACGGGATGCCGACGCCGAAGAGATAGGCGCCCATTCCTCGCTCGAACCGGCGAGTTGTGGCGTGGGTGCTCGCCCGATGCCCGTCTCCCCGTGCTCGGAGCCAGTGGATCGCCCGGAGGTCAGCAGACCGGATCGGGGCAGGCGGCGATGAACCCGGCGTACATCCACCCAGGTGAGACGGGCCGTCTGCGGCGGTCACTGACGTGATCCCACCCGGGTGGACGACCCCGGAACCCCCGCCGTCCTGACGGACCCCTCCCCCGGCCCGCTGAGGCAGAGCCGCGTTCCACCGACACCAAGCCACCAGGGAGAGGCCACCATGAACGAGATCACCTTCACCGGCAACGTCAGCAAGATCCACGAGCCTCGGGTGACCAGCTCGGGAGACACGATCTTCGCCTTCGACCTCGCGGTCGACAACGGCTACTTCGACAAAGGCCGCAACCGCTGGATGTCCCGGACCCGCTTCCAGCCCGTCGTCACCTACCGGGACCTGGCCACCAACGCCCTGGCCACCCTCACCAAGGGCATGGCCGTCACCGTCACCGGCAAGCTGGTGGACGACTCCTACACCCCGGCCGGCTCCGACTACCCGGTCCGCCGCGACAAGCTCGAGGCCCTCGACGTGGCCGTCAGCCTTCGCTTCGCCACCGCAGTGGTCACCAAGGCCAGCAAGGCCCCGCGCGAGGAAGGCCTGGAGCGCAACCGCGAGCAGCTCGCCGCCGCCTGACCAGCCAGCGCCGGTACCCGGGCTCACCCCCGGTGCCGGCGCTTCGCCGGCCGGCTCACCACCACCCATCACCACCTCGACTCGAGCACTACCCGAGTGAAGGAGCACCAGCATGACCACCACCCAGCAGTCGCCCACCTCCCCCCACACCGTCCTGGCCTCGACCGTGCTGACCGTGGTCATGCGGGTGGCCGGTCCCGTACCCATCGAGGTGCGCCCCTACGCCCTCGGGCACCCCGAGCAGCAGGTCAGCGCCCGCATCGGCGACGCCGTGATCTACCTCACCGAGCCCGGCGTGGCCGCGCGGATCCGCCAGCAGTGGGACGCTGCCCACTGCCTCTGGCGACCCGGCTCCCCGACCGAGCCTCCCAAACCTGGCTCGCCCCCGCGCCGGATACCTACCCAGTCGGCGTCGCGCTGCGGCTGACCGGAGCCGTCGAGGTCGCCACCCAATGGATCAGCGGTCACCCCGCCACTCGCACACCACCCCATCTGAGGGTGCGGGTGGACCGGCTGATCTGGCAACTTTGTGACCAGCAGTCCTGGCTGCGCATCGGCCAAGCTTGGTTCGACGCGCAGCAATACCTCACCGCCCGGTGACCGTCAAGTCTCCCGGTTGCACGTTGTGGACACACCCGAGCTGTCCACAACCTGCCGCCGTTGGGCTTCACCCCCGTTCACCAGCGATGAGACTCCCGGCCATGACCACCACCGAGTCCATCCCCTGGGCCATCACCGCCATCGGCTCCGACACCACCGTCGCCAGCGCCGAAGCCGCAGACCACACCACCGCGTGGACCGCGGCATTGCGCGCCGCCCGAACCGCCTTGCTCACCGGCGACCTGGACACCATCGCGGTCACCATCGGCGAGAACCACCACGGCGCGCTCTACAACCCAACCCGCGACGACCACGGGCGCATCAACCTCACCGCGCTAACCGTCGGCCTAGTCGACCTCCACCAGGCCGCCACCGCCGGCGAGATCGCCCACCTCCTGGGTGACCAACGCACCACCGTCTAACACCGAACCCGGCCAGCCATATCGAGCTCTACAACGGCGCGGGCGGTGCTGGTATTACGGACACCAGCGGCTGTGAGCCCTAGCTAGCTAGGCCAAGCTCTCGATCTCAATCGAGCTATCGAGGCTGAGTAAAGGTCCGGGGTCGCTGGTCACGACTGGCCACCGGCGCCGCTGCGCGCAGTACGCCACGTGCGCAGCGGCGAGATCGCGACCCGGATCACCGCCTTGGTCAACGAGCGCGCCGACCGCGCGGGCCTGGGCGGTGTCCAGGGGATCCACCACCGTGCACGGCAGACCGAGCAGGACGTCCAAGCCGAGCTCGTGGCCCCGGGGGATCAGCGCACAGGCGCGGGCCAGCGCTGCCGACGGCACGACCAACACGATGCTCTCTTCGATCGCGGTCATCACCAAGGCCTCGGCATACACCGACTGTCCGATGGCGAAGCCGACGATCGCGGTCACATCGAGGACTCGACCGCCGATCACGAAGCGGCACGGCGCGGCGGAAGGCCCGCCCGCTGCCGGACCAAGGCCACGACGTCCTCGGGCGGCGGTCCGCCGAATAACGTGGTGACCTGCGCCAGTGCCCGATCCTTGGCCAGCCGAAGCCGCACGGCCTCGGCCACGTAGTCAGACACACTGCCCACCGCGCCGCTGCCGGTGGCGTCGCGCGCTTGGTCAAGGAGCTCCGCCGGCAGGTTCACCGATTCCAGCTCGCCGCTCATGCAAGAAGCCTAGCGGAGCTGCCACGGTCACCCAATCGATGGCGTGAGCTGGGGCGGGCTACCCGATGCCTCTCCCGTTGGCCACACGGCCCTGATGAGCCCCCCGGCTCGCCGACCGCTAGAGCCACCCTCACCGGCGCGCAAGCCTTCACCAGCTAGCACCTCACCCGCACCGCCCTGACCCTGCCATACGCGGTCTGGTCTACTAGGTGTTATAGTTGTCTAATCCGGCGCCTCTCCCCCTCGCCGGGCACCCATGGGGGTGGGTCGCTGGCCTGTTCCTCCTCGCGGCCCACTCCCTTGGGAACCACGATCTTCCCTGGCCAGCCCGGGGCTGGGCGCGATTTGACCGGCCGCGGCGAGCAGTGGCGCTCGCCAGCGTGGGAAGCCGACCCCTACGGCGGCAGCCATGCCTGAGCCCCGTGCCCTTCTCATGGGACTACGGTTCGGCCGGTGCTGGCACCGCGGGGACAGCCCTCAAGCCTCCCCGCGGTGCCAGCTAGGCGACGGTCAAGCCCCAGCACGAGCGCGATTGTTCATCGGCCCTTTCGCTCCCCGAGAGCGCGGCGCAGGATCGTCGACTCATGATCTGACGCCGACCGCGCGAAATGCAGCAGGACACCGTCGGGATCTCCAGTGGACGCGAGAACATCCCGCAACGCCCGTGCGGCGGCCTCCTCCCGCGCTTCCGCCGGCCGGTACAGGTATGCCCGCCCGGAGCGCTCGCGCTGCACCCACCCCTTGCGGTGCAGGTTGTCCAGCACGGTCAGCACGGTGGTGTACGCGAGTGTGCGTGAGTGGTTGATCTCTGTTAGCACCTCGCGGACACTGCGTGGATTGGAGGCGCGCCACAGCACGTCCATGACTGCCGTTTCGAGTTCGCCCAGGCCGTGCATGTCACCCTCCTGGCCTGAGGATACGGGGCCACCGAGGTCACACCGAAACGGTGGCGGTGGCGGGCCGCTGTAGCCGTCCTGCCCGATCGAGTGCGCCGACACCCGCGGCGCAGAGCAGACCGATACCAGCCAGCGCGAACCACGGGAGCGACGGCAGGCCAGCGGCCCGGCCCAGGTCCAGCGCGGTGCCGGTGAGCACGTTCCCGAGCATGATCCCGATACCGCACACGGTGTTGTACAGGCCGTAGTGCGTGGCCACCAGCCGGTTGTCGGACAGCGTGACGATCGTGTCCATCTCGAACGGGAACACGACGATGGTGCCCAGCGCGAGTAGCGCCGCGGAGAGCACCAGTGGTGCCAGTAGCACTGCGGTCGGCAGTGCTGTGCTGTCGGCCGCGGCGGTCGCGGTGACCAGCGGCGGAAGGAACGACCCGGCCATCAGAGCCAGGCCCACCACGAGGCAGCGACCGGGGCCCCAGCGGTTGCGGCACCATGTGGTGATCCGCATCTGCCCGGCGATGGCGAGCAGTCCCGAGACCGCGAACAGGGTCGCGACTCCGGCGGTCCCGGCCACACCGCTGCCGGCCAGGCGATGGACCTCCAGCGGTAGCGCGAGGTAGACCTGGAAGGCCAGCACGTAGCTGCCGATCATCGCGATCGAGAACAGCACGAACGAGCGGTTGGCCAGCACCGAGCGCCACTGCGTCACCACCGAGCTTGCGCCGCCGTCGGCGGTGTCACCGCTGCGGCGCTGCGGCAACGCACGGAGTTGCAGCACGCTGAGCACCGCGAAGACACCGGCCGCGACGGCGCAGGTGAGCCGGAAATCGATCCCGGTCAAGGCCAGCCCCAGCAGCGGGCCGAACAGGATCCCGGTCTGATAGAAGATGTTGAACAGCGCGAAGGCCTCCACCCGCCGCTCGCCGGCATCGTGCGCGAGGTAGGCCCGGACCGCGGGGTTGAACAACGCCCCAGCGAATCCGGTAGCAGCCGAGGCCACGAGGAGCGCGGGGACCGAATCCACCAGGCCCAGCAATCCGAATCCGGCGGTGCGCAGCACGCAGCCCGCCACGATCAGCGGTTTGTAGCCCCACCGGTCGGCCAGCGTGCCACCGATGAGGAACATGCCCTGCTGGGAGAAGTTCCGCACACCCATTACCAGCCCGACGACCCACACGGCCAACCCGAGATCACCAGCCAGGTACCCGGCGAGGTACGGGATGAGCATGTAAAACCCGATGTTGATGCTGAGCTGGTTGAGCAGCAGCAGCTGCACCGGCCGGTCGAAGGAGCGGAACTGCGCGATCGTGCGCATCAGCGATCCTCCTTCTGCCCGGCCATCGGGTCGAGCACGCGGCGACACCGGGTCCAGCGGGTCACCTCTCGTTCGGTGGGATGGGCGATCTCATCGGGTTCAGTGGGCAGCTGGGCGGTCAGCAACCCATGCCGGTAGCAGTAGTCATCGTTGAACACGGTGTCGAAATAGCGTTGCGGGCCATCGGGAAACACCGCAGCGATCCGCGCATTCGGTGCCTCGGTGCGCGCCAGCCAGCCCGCGACCAAAGCGACGGCGCCCACGCTCCAGCCGCCGCTGGCGTACTGCGCGGCGGCGAGCAACCGCGCGGCTCGCACCGCCTCACCGGGCGCGACCCAGTGCACCTCATCGAACGCGGGGTAGTCGATGTTGCGCGGGTGGATGCTTGATCCCAGCCCACGCATCAACCGGGTCCGGGCGGGCTGACCGAAGATCGTGGAACCCACCGTGTCGACCCCGACCAGGCGCAGGTGCGGGAAGAACTCCCGCAACACCCGGCTCACGCCGGCCGAATGCCCACCGGTGCCCACCGAGCACACCAGCACGTCGACCCGGCCCAGCTGGGCAACGAGTTCCAGCGCCAGAGGCACGTACCCGGCCACATTGTCCGGATTGTGATACTGGTCCGGGCTATACGAGCCCGGATGCTCGGCCAGCACCTCGGCCACCCGCTCGCGGCGGGCCTGCTGCCAGCCCCCGGTGGGGTGGGGGCTGCTGACGACGTCGATCCGGGCCCCGTAGGCACTCAGCAGCCGGTGCATGATCGGCTCCAGGCCCGGATCGGTGACCAGAGTCACCGGGTGTCCGTAAACGATGCCCGCTAGCGCCAAGCCCAGGCCAAACGTCCCACTCGTCGACTCGATAATCATCCCACCGGGTGCCAGGTCACCGCGCTCTCGGGCGCACTCCACCATGTGTAGCGCCGGGCGGTCCTTCATCCCGCCCGGGTTATGCCCTTCCAGCTTCGCCCAGAAACCGCACCCCTCAGGGTTGAGCGGCCGGTCGATCCACAACACCGGGGTACCCCCCACCGAACCGGCGACCGTGTCACAACGCGGCGCAGAGCCGGCGCTCAGGACGCGGGCGGCGGGGGACGAGCTGATTTGCCGCGCGTCGAGCGCGCGGTTGAGCAAAATCTCCATGAACTGATCTCCCTGAAAACGGGTAGCAAGGACGGCGATATGCGCGCAGCGGCGACCCGCGTCTGCCCCTAGAGACAGGCGATCAGGTCGTCGCGAAGGCGCTCCTCACGTCCGCGCGACCGAAAGGGAGATCAAGATTTGACGTCCCGAGGGGGACGCCCGAGAAATCGAGGATGGAGGGCCTCGCCTCCGGACCCCGAACAGTACGAGGGCACCCGCCGCTGACCAGCCAGCCGCATCAGGGCCAACTGGAGCGGCAGCCACCTGATTGGCCACCCGGCGCGCCGCGGCATACACCTTGCTCCCGGCGCCCTTGTGCTTGTGACCGGTGTCGTGATGACACCGGTGACCGGCTGACCCGATCTCTTCAGACTCACTGTGAGCCTGCCAAGCCGCCGCGTGGGCCACGCCCTGCGATCCAGCGCCAACAGCGACAGCACCTGCGCACTCGGCGACCTGCCCGACCGAGAATGAGAGAATCGCCCAGAGGGCGAGGCCAACGCTCAGCGCCCGCCGACGGAAAAGCCTCCCCTCACCCCGCACGCCGCCACCCTACGACGTCGATCGCGGCGCTCTGCAAGTGCAAGCCCATCAAGCACAACTCTCACTCGATCGTGACCACTGTGGACTGATCATCTCCATCGATCGTGACCACTGTGGACCGGATAGGGGACACAGCTTCACTGGGTGATCGGCCGACGGTGAGGCACGCCATCCGACCCAGCTACTATCTCGCTACGTAACGACATAGATACCACGAGAAGCCAGGTGATCGCTCACCGTGACCCCGACCTCCCGCTCCCCCGCACTCCTCTGCACGGCTCCCGGCATACTCCAGCGCCGGACGCGCCGTAGAAGGCCGCCGACAAACCGCTGGGCTGTGGGGGGCGGGCTGATCGCAGCCCTCGTGGTGCTCGCCGGAGTGACGGCCTGCGCCAGCGGTGGCGGCGTAAGCGCCTCGTCCGCGGGGGGCTCGGTAGATCTTGCATACGTGCACGACCTCGGCGTCGACCCCGGCACCGGTGAGCTCTACGCGGGCAGTCACTACGGTCTGCTCCGGTTGCCGCAGCGGGGGCAGCCGAGCCGGGTGGGGGGCCTGGTGCAGGACTTCATTGGATTCGCTGTGGTCGGACCCAACCACTTCCTGGCCAGCGGGCATCCAGGAGCGGGTCAGAACGGGCGCAGCAAGGTCGGCCTCATCGAAAGTACCGACGGGGGACGGACCTGGCGGACGCTGTCGCTGGCCGGACAGGCCGACTTCCACACCTTGAAGGCCAGCCACGGCTTGATCTATGGCTCCAACGGCGGTCAGCTCATGGTCTCCCAGGACGGGAGGGCGTGGGAGACTCGCGCTCGGATCGCGATGGCCGACCTCGCCGTCAGTCCCAAGGACGCCGCGACGCTGCTTGCGACGACCCAACAGGGCCTTGCCCGCAGCACCGACGGTGGGCGGAGTTTCGGACTCGTCGCGGGCGCGCCGCTGCTGCAGCTCCTCACCTGGACCGAAACCGAAGACCTCGTCGGGATCACCCCCGAGGGCACCTTGCAGGTGAGCAGCGACGGTGGGACCACCTGGTCCCAGCGCGGCTCTGCGGGACGGGCCCGCTCTGTGGGAGGGGCACCGGACGCACTCACCGCGTCCGGCAAACAGATCTACGCCGCCGTCGAGGGCAAGATCGTCAGCAGCGACGACGGCGGCAACACCTTTAAAACCAGGTCGCGGAGCTGATCAGCGAACGTCTCTGGGGTTCCAGGGGTGTTCGCCGCGGAGATGTGCCGTTCAGTCGGCGGGCTTGCGAGCGGCGAGCCGCTCGACGACCCCTGCCGCGAATCGGTCGTGGCGTTCGATTCGGAACCCCGCGGCGCGGACCTGCTAGTGCTCCAGGTTCAGTCCGGTGCCGACCGCGACCTCGAGCACCTCACCGCTCACCTGCTGACAGATCCAACTTCGGGTGTCGCCGAACCACCCGGTCGAAGAACCGCATCTCGCGGTCGTAGGTCTTGGAATGCCTGTCCCAGGACCGGCGCCACCGCGCCCGGCGCGCGCTCTCGGCCACCACGCCATCACCTCCGCATGCACCCGAAGTACTATCCAGCGTAGTCGAGTAGCCGACAGGACTCAGCGATGAATGTGACCGATCTGGCCATCTCGGGGCCACTGCTTTTGGCGGCCCTGGTGGCACTGGCGGCCGGAGCCATTTCCTTCGCCTCCCCCTGCTGCATCCCACTGGTCCGGGGCTACCTGGCCTACCTCGCCGGACTGGTCGGCTCGGACGCCGCACCCACCTGCAGCAACAGTGGCGTCGCCACCGGCCACGGTAGTCGCGTGCGCGTCGCTGTTGCGGCGTTGCTGTTCGTGCTCGGCTTCACAGTGGTGTTCACCACCGCGGTGCTCGGCGTGCTGCGGCTGTCCGACACGCTGTTCGCCAGCGAACTGCTGCTGCAGCGCGTCGGCGGCGTAGTGACCATCGTCATGGGCCTGGCGTTCCTCGGGCTGATCCCGGCGCTGCAGCGCGACGTCCGTCTCCATCACCGACCTCGCGGTGGGTTCTGGGGCGCGCCGCTGCTGGGTGGGGTCTTCGGTCTCGGTTGGACACCATGCCTGGGACCGACCCTCACCGGTGTCATCGCGCTGGCCAGCGGCACGCAGGTCGGTCCCACCACCGCCCGCGGGCTGCTGCTGGTCCTGGCCTACTGCCTCGGGCTCGGGTTGCCCTTCATCCTGCTCGCCATCGGCAGCACCTTGGCCGTCACCACCGCTGGCTGGCTGCGTCGCCACACCAGGGTCATCCAGCTCAGCGGAGGCGGGCTGCTCCTCGTCGTCGGCGCGCTGCTTGTCACCGGCCTGTGGGGCGAACTTGTTGCCCTGCTCCGTAGCCCCATCAGCGGATTCACCACACCGCTCTAGCGCTCGGGGCATCGGACCCGCTAGATCCCGACCAGCGGCGGCCAGTAACCTACGATCGACGATAGTAAACGGCCCGGCACGAGGGATCGATGCTCCGACCGACTGTGCTCACGCACACTCCGCAGCCCAGCGGCGAGATCGGGCGGCTCGACGGGATCGCGGTGGATATTGTGCACACCCCGGTGCTGCGCGGGGTCGATTTGGTCGTGCGGGCCGGGGAGGTCGTCGGGCTGGTAGGGGCGAACGGGTCGGGTAAGAGCACGCTGCTGCGGGTCCTCGCCACGCTGCTGGTGCCGGCCGACGGTACCGGTCATGTCCTCGGCGCGGCGCTCGGGACGCCGGCCTGCGCAGCGGTGCGACCACGGATCGCGCTGGTCGGGCACAGCCCCGCGTTTTATCCGTACCTCACCTTGGCCGAGAACCTGCACTTCGTCGCCCGACTCATCGGTGTCGCTGGCAGCGAAGTGGACGACGCGCTTGAGGCCGTTGGTCTCAGCGGTGCAGCAGGCCGCCGTGCCGACCACTGCTCACAGGGGATGCTGCGGCGGGCCGAGCTGGCGCGGGTGCTCGCTGTCACGCCGTCGCTGCTGCTGCTCGACGAGCCGCATGCTGGGCTGGACGCGGACTCGCGCGGGCTGGTCGATCTGGTCACCGATCGGGTGCGCGGCCGCGGCGGCGGGTGCGTGGCCGTCTCGCATGAGCGCGACCGGCTGCACTGCCTGGCCGATCGGGTGGTCGAGATCGTCGACGGGCACACGCGCCCGCTCCGCGCCGGCGAGAAGGTGCCGGCGTGACGACCCTTGCCGGGGCATCGACCCCGCTGCGGCAGTGCGTCGAGCTCGCGGGCAAGGATCTGCGTGCCGAGGCCAGGGCAGGGGAGGCGCTGCTGGTCATCGCGCCGTTCGGGGCCGTCGGGCTGCTGCTGGTGCCGCTGGCTGTCGGCACCGACACACCGCTGCTGCGCGAGGTCGGGCCGGGCCTGTACTGGGTGGTGGTGTTGCTGTTCGGGGTGCTGGTCACGCTGCGCGCGAGCACCGTCGACGGGTCGGCGCAGCTCGATCTGCTGCGGCTCTGCGGCGTCGGGCCCAGGACCCGGCTGGCCGGGCGGGCGCTGGCCAACACGGTGCTGCTGGTCGGAGTCCAGGCGTTGCTCGCGCCGGTGGCGGTGGTGCTCTACGACCCGGACCTGTCCGGTTGGCCGTGGCTGGCTCCGGTGGCGCTGCTCGTCGCCGCCGGGCTCGGCGTGCTCGGGGCACTGGCGGACGCGCTCGCGCAGGGCCTGGCCGGGCGGACCACGCTGGGCCCGCTGCTGGTGGCGCCGCTGGCGGTGCCGTTGCTGCTGGGGGCCACGCAGGTGCTCACCGCGGCCCGCTACCACCGCCCGGCCTGGCCGTGGCTGGCGCTGATGTTGACCGCCGATCTGCTCACCGTGCTCGCCGCCGCGCTGTGCGCGGCTCACCTCGAGGAGGCGATATGACGCTGTCCGAAGCCCGGTTGCCCATCGTGGCCGGCGTGGCCGTGCTGGCCGGCCTGGCCGGGGCGCTGCTCGCGCCGCCGGATCAGGTGCAGGGCGAGCTGGTCCGGCTGATGTACGTGCACGTGCCCGCCGCCTGGCTGGCCTACCTCTCCTTCGCGATCACGCTGGGGGCCAGCATGACCTGGCTATGGCGCCGCCGCCCCGGCGCGGACCGGGTCGCGGCGGCCAGCGCCGAGCTCGGGGTGTTCTTCACCGGGCTGGCGATCGCGCTGGGGTCGATCTGGGGTAAGCCGACCTGGGGTGTGTGGTGGACCTGGGACCCGCGGCTGGTCAGCACCGCGCTGATGTTCTTCGTCTACCTGGGTTACCTGGCGTTGCGTCGCGCCATCGTCGATCCGGGCGCCCGGGCGCGCCGCTGCGCGGTGTTCGGGGTGGTGGCCTTCGCGCAGGTCCCGGTGGTGCACATGTCGGTGCTGTGGTGGCGCACCCTGCACCAGCCACCGACGATATTGCAGCCCGGTGACCCGACCATCGATCATGCGATGCTGGCCGCGTTGCTGACCAACCTGGCCGCATTCACGCTGGTGTTCGCCGTGCTGCTGCGCGAGCGGGTCCGGCTCGCCGCAGCCGAGGACGCGCTGGAGACTGCGGCGGACGCCCGCGGGCGCGAGCTGGCAGGCGACGCGGTGTCCGCGCCGAAGCTGGCGGGCTCCGGTGTTTGAGTGGGCGTGGGTGCTGCTGGGCTACGCGGTGACCTACGGCGCGCTCGCCGGTTACGTCGCGGTGCTGGTTCATCGGCGCATGCGGGTCCGCCGCCGGGCGGGTCGGCTGCGGTGAGGAGTTACCGGCTGTTGGTCGTGGCGGGCCTCGGGGTGGCCGCGGTGCTGCTCGGGCTGCTGTTCTTCGGCAACCTCAACCGCAATCTCGTCTACTACCTCACTCCCACCGAGGCGGTGGCGCAGCGAGCCGACTTCGGTGCCGGGCAGCGGCTGCAGATCGGCGGATTCGTCGTGCCCGGGAGCGTGGTGCGGACGGCTGAGGGGCTGCGCTTCACCGTCGCCGCCGGCACCGCGCCGGGCGCCGCTACGGTCGCCGTGCGGCACACCGGAGCACCGGCCCAGCTGTTCCGCGCCGGCATCGGCGTGGTGCTGGAAGGCTCCTGGCGGGGTGACCTCTTCGTGCCCGACACCATGCTGGTCAAGCATGACGCGAACTACCGGCCCCCCGGCAAGCAGACGGCGGCGGCCGGATGACCACCGCGATTCCCGCCGCCGGCTGGACCGGCGCCCTCCTCGGCTTGGCCGCGTCGCTGGTGCTCACCGTCCTCGGTTTCCGCGCGCAACGGCGCCCCGAGGCGGTGAAACACCGCCAGCTGCGCGTCACGGTGTGGTTGGTGCTGGGTGGGGCCGCCCTGTCGATGCTCGCGCTCGAGGTGGCCCTGTTCACTGATGATTTCGCGCTGGCCTACGTGGCGCAGACGCACTCGCGGTCCAGCTCGCCGCTGTTCACGTTCACGACCGCGTGGTCCGGGCTCGGCGGCAGCCTGGTGCTCTGGGCGCTGGTGCTGGCCGGGTACACCTCGGTGGTGGCCAGCGGGGTCCGCGGCACCGATGACCGGCTCGCCACCGGGGCGCTGGGCGTGCTGGGTGTGGTCTCGTCGTTCTTCTTCGGCCTGATCACCACGGCGGCGAACCCGTTCGAGATCCTGGCGAACCCGCCCGCCGATGGGCCCGGCCCCAACCCGCTACTGCGCGACCACGCCATGGTCGCCTTCCACCCTCCGATGCTGTACCTGGGCTACGTCGGGTTCGCCGTGCCGTTCGCCTTCGCGATGTCCGCGCTGCTACTGCGCCGCGGCGGGGTGGACTGGCTGCGCCGCACCCGCCGGGCCAACCTGGTGGCCTGGAGCTTCCTCACCGGCGGGCTCGTGCTGGGTGGCTGGTGGTCCTACGAGGTGCTCGGCTGGGGTGGCTTCTGGGCCTGGGACCCGGTGGAGAACGGAGAGCGGAACATTCCGTGGGAGCTATGCCGCCACCTGCTGATCGTTCAGCGTGTCTGCTTCCGGGGTGTGGGTGAAGCCGGGATACCAGCGCCGGTAGTCCCTGGTGAGGGTGTTGTTGAGGACTCTGGTGCGTACCTGCAGTAGGAGGTGGGCGCCGCGCGGGGTCCAGCGCATCTGCTGTTTTTTGACCATCCGCTTGCTGATCACCTGGTTGACCGTGGACTCGACGAACGCGGTGGAGATGGCCTCGCCGCCGCGCCGGCGTTCACCGTAGTTGGGGATCCGGGCGGCATTGGCGCGAAGGTAGCTGTCGAACTCGCGCACCGCCTTGAGCAGCTTGGCTTGGGAGCCGTGGGGTTGCTCAACGTCGAGGTCGATCTGCAGGTCCTGCACAGTCTGCAGGGCGCGGAAGACGTTGCCGTGCCAGCAGAACCACTTCAGGCTCTCCAGCTGTGTGGTGACGTCGGCGGCGAGGTCTGCTGGTGGTGACGTCGGGAGGTCGGGGTCTGGTGGCGGGGAGCGCAGGCTCTTGGCCATGTTGGTCATGACCGTGATTCGCATGGTGATATGGAACCAGTCGAGCAAATGTTCGGCTTGGGGATTGAGGAAACGGGGTAGGTCACGGATGTCTTCACCGCCGTCGGTGAGGAAGGTGACCTGCTGGTTGGGCTGCATGCCCTGGGCCTTGAGTACCTCGAACAGGCGCCGTTTGGGTTTCTTGTCATAGGTCTGCACGTAGCCGAAGCAGGTTGGCCGGCCGTTGGCGGGCACGGCCTTGCCGGCGATCACTTCGAACCAGCCGTCGCGGCGGGAGCGCTGGGAGGCGGAGTGCACGTAGCCACCGTCCAAACCGACGACCAACGGCAGCTCCGGTCGGGGCAGCTCCTCCAGGTCGGCCTGGCAGGTGTCGATGAAGCTGAATCGCTCCTCGCCGAGCTCGTCCTCCAGCCGCTGCGCGGTGGCGTGGGCCTGCAGGCGCACCGTGTTGGCGTGCAAGATCCGACCCAACGGCAGCAGCTCGCCGAGCAGATCAGCGGACAGCCCGTAGGAGACCAGCCCGGCGAAGCGGGCCTGCAGGTAGGACAACTCCGGGGTGGTCCGCTCCGGGAGTATCGAGGCCAGTGGGCTGAACGTTGTGTTCGTCTGGGGTTGGCAGCCGCAGTGCCACCAGCGGGGGCTGTCCAGCCGCAGCCTGCCGAACAGCGTCTTCATCACGATGGGTCGACTGTCCTTGTGACGGTGTGGGAGCCCGCAGCCCGGGCACCCGACCTGGGTGGACAACGCGGCGGCGACCTGATTCTCGACCAGGGTGTGCTGTACCGCGGCCAGGAGGTCTTTGGCCTCGCCCAGCCCCAGACCCAGGGTGTCGGGCGCGAGGGGTTGTTCCCGTTGCACCGTGAGCACCTCCCGCACGACCGTCTCGGTGTCATCGTCGGCGTGCAGCACGACCTGCACAGTGAGCTTCATGCCACCCTCGTCTGGGTCGCGGTGAGCCCGACCAGGGCTTTGTTGCAGGCTCGGCGGTCGAAGCGCTCCAGGCCCAGCAACGGCAGCAGGGTGGCCAGCTCGTCGCGATGGGCACCAACGCTGACCAGATCGCCGTCTTCGTCGGCATCCAGCAACCGCCCTATGATCCCGGCTGCACGGGTGATCGCGTCGAACACCAGATACGGTTGTGTCCGCTGCCCGAACTCCCACGCTCCGCCCCAACCCTCCGGTGGACCGGCGCGGCGACCGCCGACACAACGCGCAGAGGTTCTGCCCGGTTGGGGATCGGCGATCTGCTCGACGCGCAGGTCAAGCTGCCAGCCGGCGAAGAAGTTGTACTCGTAGGTGAACCGTTCGGTCGGGCGCAGACCCAGCTCACCCAGTCGAACCGTGCGGGCATCATCGCGGAACCCGGGGCCACCGCAGTAGGCGATGCCGTACTCGCGACCGTGGATGACGAACCGGTGCAGGTGCTCACCGCTCCACCCGAACATGGTCTGCAATATCGCCTGCAGCCCGGCGATCGTGATGTCGGCCGGAACCAGCAAGCGACGCCAGATCAGCGGACTGATCCCGCGCAACACCCACCCGCAGCTGATACAAGCTCGAGGTCATCGTGGGCGCGGGCGTCATGGTGGCAGACATGGGACCCAATCTTTACAGTCGCGGTGAATAGCCGATTCACCGCGAACCCGGATACCCTGACCCTGCCGCCACCACGGGTCTTCGACCCGACCGAGGGCACCGACTCCCACTGTTTACCGCGAACTCGGGAGATGATGTTGACCCACCACTCACCCGCGAGCGCCACCACGTCCACCGCCGGTTGCCAGCCACTGGGCCCGGCGGTGGACACCTTCCTCACCGAGCGGGACCTGGCGCCGTCCACCCACCGCGTCTACGCTCTGGCCCTGCACCGTCTCGTTGCGGTACTCGGCGCCGACACACCCCTGGACCAGATCACGCCCCCACGGTTGACCCGGTTCTTGGCCACCACCTACGGCCATCTGGCGCCGGCCTCCTACAACCGAGTGGTGGCCACTTTGCGCTCGCTGTTCGCCTACACCACCCGACAGGGCACCACACCGACCTCACCGGCGACAACGCTGGAACGACGTCGTCTGCGCACTGACCGCCACGACCACACCCGCACCCGCGCCATCCCCGAGCCCGAGCTGCTGGCCTTCCTAACCGCCGAGCATCCACTGCGGGACAAAACACTGTGGTGGCTGCTCTATGACACCGCCGCTCGCGCCAGCGAAATCCTCGCCCTCGACGTCGACCATCTCGACCTACCCCACCGCCGAGCCGTCGTGATCGGCAAAGACGCCCGCGCCGAGCTGGTCGGTTGGGAAACCAAAACCGCCCGTCTCCTGCCCCGCCTGCTGCAGCGGCGACGTCACGGCCCAGTGTTCCTGGCCGCTATCGCGCCCGCCCCGGCGCGCCAACCCACCCTCGCCGATCTCGACCCCGAAACTGGTCGAGCCCGGCTGTCCTACCGCCGCGCCGCTGAAGTGTTCAAAGACGCATCCGTGGGCTGGACCCTGCACCAGCTACGGCACTCCCGGCTCACGCATCTGGCCGAGGCCGGGCTCCAGCTCCCGATGCTGATGGCCAAAAGCCGCCATACCAGCCTCACCAGCCTGGCGATCTACGCTAAGCCAACCTTCGACGCAGTCGCCGCGGCCACCGCCGCCATCGACCCAGCCCGCCGACGCTGATCAACAGCCACCCACATTCGCTGCCTCCCACGGAATGTTCCGCTCTCTGTCACAGCCTGCCGTCTCGCCCTCGACGTCCCCAACCGGGCATTCTTCACCAGCGAGTTCACCCGCCCCTGGTCGAGATGTCAGTGCAGCATGGCACCCCCTACCGGTTCGGCACTGACGAGCCGGAGGCGCTACTGGCCGAGTTCGGCTGGGCCGCCGAGGTGACCACCCTCGGCCATGAAGGCACGAAACACGGTCGCTGGCCCTACCCGACCGCGCCACGCGGCGCGGTCGGGTAGGGCGCACGGCCTCCTCGTCACCGCAACCCGATCGTGGTGATCTAGGACCGCCTGGTCTCCCCGGGATGTGGTCGCAGTTCCCTCGTGGTTGCCGACCGCCGAAGCAGCTTGCGCTGGCAGCGCCTAGGAGGGTCATCACGGGGCGCCATTCCGGGCATATCTACTATCACAAGTAGTATAGTCTGCCCAGCGCCACATCGTGCGGTTCGGAACGGAACGGGGGTCAGGCCACGATGGCCGATGATCCGGAGGCCAAGGGACTGCGACGGCTGCGCCGGGTACGCGCGCGCCGTGACGCCGCCAACTTGCACCAAGAGCAGGCGAAGCCGAAGAAAACCCCGTACACGCCCGCGTACTACCGGCAGTTGTATAAACGGATCGCCGGCTGGGTACTCGCCGGTCTTGGATTGCTCGTGGGCGGATCGCACGTCGTCACCCACCTCGGATACTTCCAGGTGCTGCCAAACGTGAGCATGCAGGACCTGCTGATGGGATACCCGGTGGCGGGAATCCTGTTCGTCGGCGGAATCATTCTGCTCGGTAGCTGAGCGGATGCCGAAACCGCGGCGACGACCCCGCTCAAGGCATCGCGAGCCAGCCGACGAAGCAATGCGCAACGACCAGGTGGGCGGCAATGCACACCACAGAGAAAGGACACTGTTGGCATGAGCATGACCACTCGAAACCTCCGCGTGCAGGTCGGTCCTCAACGCGCGGTAAACCCCTCCCGCCTGGCGACCGCGGGAACCGTGGCCGCCGCCGCGCTGCTCCTCACTGCCTGCAGTGGTAGCTCCGGCGGTAGCAGCAGTCCCGCGGTAGCCAGCACGCCCCCGGTGACTGAAATGCCCCCCATGACCAGTATGCCCTCGATGCCCGGCATGCCTCCGATGACCGGCGGGGCCCCCATGACCGTGACGGCAGTCGAGAAGGACTTCTCGATCGAGCTCTCTGAGAAGACCTTCGCGCCGGGCACCCTCACGTTCCGGGTACAGAACCAAGGATCGAGCCCGCACGATCTCAGCATTAAGGGTCCCGGTGTCGCCACTGCGAAATCGCAGGTCATCGACAGCGGCGCCACGTCAGAACTCACCGTCACGCTGGAACCAGGCACCTACCAATTGTGGTGTTCGGTGGACGGTCATCGGGCCAAGGGTATGGACACCACCATCACCGTCGGATGATCCGCGACCCAGTGCGCTGGTGGGCCACAGCAGACTGCCCAACGCCGCAGCAGGCTCAGATCATCGCTATCGCGTTGGACGGTAAACGGTCTCGTACATGCGAATGGAGTTCGATCTCGACCATTCCTGGTTCGGTCGCCATCCACCCACCGTGCGCACGTGCCGGATCCGACCAGCGCCCACGAGCAACCGTTCCTCGACGGGGTTCACGTAAATGATCCGCAGTGGCCGAGGATTTCGCTCTACCGACTGGAGCAGTCGCTCGAGAACGGTGGCGAAAATCTCCCCCTGAAAGGGGTTGTACAGGAACGCCACGGTGACATCGTCGGGAAGCTCGTAGTCCAGCACATCGGCGTGGACGAGTTCGATGTCCGGGCAGCGCAGCCGGCGGCGGTTCCGGTCGAGGTTGTCGCGCGCGATGTCGTGGAGTGTCTCGGAGATCTCGACGCCGATAACCTTCCGGAAGGGGTAGCTTGCGGCCTGCAAGACCACCCTGCCCATGCCGGAGCCGAGGTCGACGAAAACGTCGTGGTTGGTCACGTCGCGTGGCGGGAGGATCCGACGTAGGGTCATCCATCCCGCCGGTCGATACCCATGGCAACCATGCCCATTGAGTCCAAGGTCGCCAGGTTCAATCTGACCCGACGTCCGTACCCCGTACCGTCGATCGAACAGCAGGTCGGTGGCCGCCGAGCGAAGCACGAGATACGGGATCTTGACCACGCCAGAGACCTGCTCCGATATCGGCTTGCCGCCGTGCGTTTCCATCATCGCCCCCAGCTCCGACGTCAGCGGCTCAATTACTATCCATCATAGTAACTATCGGGCATAGTAGTGTCGCCGTTACCGGCCACCCCTACCTCAGCCACGCTCCGTGCCCGTATCCTTAGCTTTGGAGGCGGCGCCATGCAGGGATTGGGAGAGCTCGAAGAGGCGGTGATGGGTGTGTTGTGGCAGGCCCAGAATCCGCTCACAGTCCGCGATGTCCTGTCGGAGATCAACCGTTCGAGGGCGCTGGCATACACCACCGTCATGACGGTGCTGGACAACCTGCACCGCAAGGGCTGGGCACAGCGGGAACGATCAGGTCGCGCCTACCGGTACAGGCCGACTGAGGCACGGCAGGAGGCCGCCGCACGCACCCTGCGCGACCTGCTCGCCTCCACCGGCGACCCGGACGGCGTGCTATTGCATTTCGCGAGATCGGCGTCGGACCACGAGTCGACCATCTTGCGTCGTGCACTGGACGAGCACCCAACCCAATGACGATCGCCCTCGTCCTGGTGCTCGGCGCGCTGCTCGTTGCCTGGGCGGCTCCCCGGCTGCTCGAATACCGGCTGTACGCGGGCACCGACCCACAGACCTCCCTGGTCACCTGGGTCGCCCTCGTGGCCAGCACGCTGTTCAGCCTCACGACCGCCGTGAGCCTGATACTCCTTCCTGGTCACGGGCCTGCGCGACAAGTCGTGGCCCTAGCGCACCACTGTTGGGCCGCGGTGTCACACGGATCCGTGCCACGGATCGACGAGGTTACGGCTCTGCTGTCAGTGTTGCTGGCGACGATCGTCGTGGTACGGGGCAGCGCCGCCGTTCTCCGTCACACGCTGCAGCGGCGGACGCTTCACCACAAACACCTCGATCTGCTCCGCATCCTCACCGGCCAAGGTCCTGCGGCATCGGGCGTCACGTTGTGGTTGGACGTACCGCACCCCATGGCCTACAGCGTGGCGGGGCGACCCGCGCTCGTCGTCGCCAGCCAAGGGCTGCGCCGCTATCTGCCCACCGAGGCGGTCGCGGCGGTCCTTGAGCATGAGCGGGCCCATCTGCGCGGCCGCCATCACCTACTGGTGGCAATCGCCGAGGCTCTCGCCGTCGCGCTGCCCTGGCTGCCCTTGATGCGGCGCTCTCCGTACCTGGTGCGGGCACTGGTCGAGGTATCTGCGGACGTAGTCGCTGCGCGTTCACACAGTGCCGGGGCGGTCCGCGCAGCCTTGCTGGGCATGTCAGCGGCGGGTCCCTCGCCAGCCCATACCCTCGGCATGGCACCCGACTGCATCGCGCTCCGGCTGGCCATCCTTTCCTCAGGCCGGTCAGAACGTGGTCGCCTCAGACGGACGCTGCACTCCGGATTGGCCGGCGCGATAGCCGTGCTGCTCCCCGCCTTCGCGAGCGCCACGCTCCTCGCGGCCGCCACTGTGGCGTTCTGCCCTGCCTTGGGCTGAGCACCACACTCTGGCAGAGCTACTTGGACCTCGGACCGCGGTAGCGGCCACTTCGCCAGGCAGGGCCGCGACCAGCCGGCTCAGCACGATCCGCCTGTCGGTTGGGCTCATGAACCGAGCTATCGCCGCCGGGAGCGGAGCAAGGCGGTAGCCAGCGTCCCGAGCCCGTGGCCGGTCAGCGGCCACTCGGGCACCGCGCGCTGGTGTGTAGCGAGTCAACGCGGGGGACGCAACCCGGCAAGGGTGATTGTGACGAGTCGGCGGGCGGCAGCCGGGGACGACAAGGTGCTGGCCGCTGCGAGAGCGTGGAGGCAGTAGCTGGCGAGGTCCTCAGGCGCGAGGTCCTCCCGGAGGTCGCCGGTTTGGGCGACCTCGGTCAGCAGGTCTCGGAACAGGTCGACGAGCTGCTGCTGCACCTGGGCGACGTGCTCACCTCGATGCAGCAGCGCTCCGAGTTCGGGGCCGTCGTGCTCGCGGTGGTAGCAGATCAGCGCGTAGGCCTGCAGCACCGCTTCGAGCCGCTCCCCGGCGTCGCCGGCGTGGTCCCGGAGTTCAGCGAGATGTTCGAGATGGCCGGCGACGTGACGCTGATGCCAGGCCAGCAGAATCGCCTCGACGTCGGGGAAGTACCGGTACAGCGTCGCCCGCCCGATGCCAGTCTCCTCGGCAATCCGCGACATCGTCACCGACCGCACCCCATGCTCGGTCACCAGCGCCCACGTCGTCTCCAGGATCGCGGCGTAGACCTCATGACGGTGCGCCTCGATCGTCTCGTTCCACAGCCTCGGCACCAGACCACTATACGAGACGACGCTATCAGCGCGGACCATCATGACTCGACATGGACACTGAGTCTCATATAATCTCGGTGTCGTCGTGAAGGACAACCACGGGGGGCCGAAGGAGATGCGCATGGCTGACCGGCCCGCCCAACCCCCACTCTGCGAGCACGTCGGCGGCGTTACCCCACAGCGCGCGGGCAGCCCACGACGGGAGCCGGCGTTGACCGGGCGGCATGATGCGGCGCCAGGAACGGGCACTCCTCAGAGCGCGGGCACCGTCCAGGATCCGCAGGCCATGCTCGGCGTGCTGGCCGCCGCGGGGATCTTCGGCCCGATCCTGTTCACGGTTGGCTTCGTCGTACAGGACCTCCTGGGAGGCGGGTACGACCCGATCGCGCAGCAAATCAGCGAGCTGGAGGCCGGCCCCAATGGGTGGGTGCAGCAGATCAACTTTGTGGTGTTCGGGCTGCTGACGATCGCATTTGCGGTGGGGCTGCATCGAGGAGTCCGTGCAACACGGGCCGGGGTGGTCGGCCCGGCGATCGTCGCCTGGAGCGGGGTGGGGCTGGTGGTTGCCGGGTTCTTCCCGCTGCGAACCGACGCCGCGGGTCTCATCTCCGACCCGACCGGGGTGCACCACGTGAACGGCGCGATCTTCTTTCTGAGCATCGGGGTCGGGCTCGTCGTGGTGTCGCGGCGATTCACACGTGATCCGAGATGGCGCGGCCTCGCCGCCTACACGCTGGCAACGGGCATCGTGCTGCTGGTGCTGGACCCGTTCAACGGACTCCTCGCGGGTCCAGGGGCGCCGCTGCACCCGTGGTCGGGCCTGCTGCAGCGGGCGACACTGGCCGTGTGGATGCCGTGCGTCGTCATCCTCGCGTTCCGGTTACGGTACGTGGCCGCGCCCTACAGCAGGCGCAACGGCAGGTCTGACTCGCCTCCTGACCCGACACCACCGGCGAGGGGCCCGGTCGCGAAGCGTTCCCCGGCGCGCCACGCTGGGTGAAGGTGTTCTGGATCGTCGGCGTCGCCGCCTTGGTCGTGGCCGGCGTCCTTCAGAACACCCTCGGCGCCGGCATGGGCGGGCGCTGATCGCGATGACCATGACACCTCGCCTCCGCAAGCTCGCGCTCACCGCGCATGTCACCTCCTCGGTCGGCTGGCTTGGCGCCGTCGCCGCCTTTCTCGCCCTCGCGATCATTGGCCTGACCAGCCAGGACACTCAGATCGTGCGCGGGGTCTATCCGGCGATGACGGCGATCGGCTGGTTCGTCCTCGTCCCGTTGAGCCTTGCCTGTCTGCTCACCGGACTCATCCAGGCCCTGGGCACTCCATGGGGTTTGTTCCGGCACTACTGGGTCTTGTTCAAACTGCTGATCAACCTCGTCGCGACCATCCTGCTGCTGGTCCACGTGCAGGTAGCTAGCCAGGTCGCCGACGCTGTGGCCCAGACGAGCCTGTCCAGCGGCGATCTCGTCGCGATGCGGATCCAGCTCGTGGCCGACTCCGGCGCCGCCCTGCTGGTGCTGCTCGTGGCCGTAACGCTGTCGATATACAAGCCCAGGGGCCTGACCCGCTACGGGTGGCGCAAGCAGCGAGAGCAGCGAGCACAACAGCGGACCGTGACCCGAGGGGATCAGCCAGCCGACCTGGCCGCCCGCTGAAACCAGCTGCGATTAACTGACGCCGACCGCGATACCCGTTAGCCGCTCCGCCGGAGACGCTCCTGCACTCTTGGGGTACTGAGCTACCAGGACACCGTGGATGATCAGGCGCTGGCGGGCGGAGAACTTGGGATGGCAAGTGGTGAGGGTGATCAGCGCTCGTTGTCGCCCATGAGGGAGCGTCATGCCAGGGTGACCGGGAACTGGAGCGATCACCTCGCGTTGCGAGGGGAACACGATCTCCTGGCCGACGACCTCAGAGTAGACACCGGGCAGCGGGGCGACCTCGCTGCAGCGGGGGTCCGTGCCCTTGCCCAGCTCCCATCCGGCGACTTCGTCTCGCATCGGCAGTACGCGGTAGACAAGCCAGGTGTCTCGAGTCTCGACGACCAGCGCGTCGCAGGATTGCAGCAGGTCCAGGTGGTTGAACGGGGAGCCTTTGCCGACGCGGTGGCCGCCAACGGAGAAGTTCCCCGGTTCGCCCGGCATGGCAGTGTCCGGATAATGTCCAGGTCCGACCGCCAGCTCGGTCTGATCGGTGCCCTGCAGCACCGTCCAGACGAAATCGGGACCGAACACCGGCACCGACAACTTCGCGATGCCGTCACCTTGCAGTGATCGATCCAGGGTCGCTCGGGGGTTGCGCCACTGCTTATCGAGCTCTGCAGTGGCCTCCCGCTGCTTCGCCGCGGAGATCCAGTCGGCGAAGTAAAGCTGGTAGAGGACGAATAGCAGCACCACCATGCCGAGCGTGAGCACCACCTCACCCGCACCACGAACCATGACGCGGATCCTGCTTCCAGCGGGTCGGAATTTTCGGGCCGCCGGCGAGGACGGCCCTTCCGCCATCCTGCGCAGTACGCTCATCGCCCAGCCTCCGCTTGGCCGGAGAGAGCCAGCGCCGCGGTCAGAATGAGCACCGGGACCTCCCATCTCAGCGCCACAAGTTCACCTCGGTGGTGGACTGACCTGCGGTCTGGCGTGCGCGTTCGACCGTCGAGACCGAGGCGCCGCTGTAACCCGACGCCCAACCAAGACGGCGGGCAGCAGTGCGATCAAGGGAGCACGGCTGCCCGCCACCCGTGAGGGTCCCGGGCGAAAGGGGGAGCCCGAGACCCTCAAGACTATAGAGGATAGTAATTGGCGCGCCACACCCCGTGACATCCGGGCGCCGAGGGCCTCGACACGCCGAGGGTCGTCGTCGCCTACACACCTCGCCCACCTGGAACGCGACTTCGCACCATGAAGGTCGACGAACTGGACGTGCGCGGATCCGCCCCGACGCGAAACCGGCTCCACGAGCGGGCGAGCCAGATCGTGCTCAGTCGGCCTTCTCACCAACGTGTTGGTTCGCCGGTCGGGGCTTGGTGGGAATTCGGACGTGGACGCGGAGGCCACCGTCGGGCCGGGAGTGGGCGCGTGCCTCGCCGTGGTGGGCGTGGGCGACCGAGCGCACGATCGACAGGCCGAGTCCCGCTCCGCGGCCAGGCGAGGGGTGGCCGGAATCGGTGAGCCGGTCGGCGCAACCCAGTCTGCGGAACGGCTCGAACAGTCCGTTGACGTCGTAGCCGGGGACGATGGGGCCGGTGTTCTCTACGGTGAGGCAGACGTGCTGGTCGGCGGTGTGGGTGGTGATCGAGACCCAGCCGTGCTCGGTGATGTTGTAGCGGATCGCGTTGTCGAGCAGGTTCTGCGCGAGGCGTTCCAGCAGCAGTGGGTCGCCGAGCACGGGGGCGGTAGCGATGGTGGCGCGGATCTCGACGCCGGCCTGACGTGCTGCATCGTCGGAGATGGTGGTGACCTGCCGGGCGATGTCGGCAAGGTCGACGGGACTGTGCTCGGTGAGGCGCTGGTCGCTGCTGGCCAGCACGAGCAGGCCATCGATGAGGCGTTCGTGGCGGTGGTTGACCTCCAGCAGCGTGGCACCGAGTTGTCCCATCGATTCTGGGGCATCCGGGGTGTCGAGCGCGACTTCGATCAGCGTGCGGTTGATCGTCAAGGGTGTGCGCAGCTCATGGGAGGCATTGGCGACGAACCGCCGCTGCCCGTCGAAGGAGCGGTCCAGCCGCTCCAGCATGGCGTCGAAGGTATCGGCGAGGTCTTTGATCTCGTCATCGGGCCCGTCCAGCGCGATGCGTTCGTCCAGGCTGCGGTCGGCGACGCGGCGGGCGGTCGCGGTGATCTGCTGCAGGGGCCGCAGCGCCCGGCCGGCCAGCAGCCACCCACCACCACCGGCGACGCCACCGACGACACCGAGCGAGGCCAACGACCAGTGCAGCATCGCGTTCAACGTGTCGGCGCGGCTTTGCTCGAATTGGGCTCTGAACGCTTCATGCAGCTGCGCGATGCGTAGCTTGCTGGGTGCGTCCGCTTCGCTCAGGAACTCCGCTGTGAGCCGTTGGGTGATTCCATCCCGAGCGGTCAATTGGTGATCGAGCGATTGTCTGAGGTAGAAGTAGGTCAGCGCGATCAGCATCGCGCCGGCCAGGAAGAACGCCCCGGCATACAGCAGGCTGAGCCGGACCCGGATCGTGGAGCGCCACCAGCGGGTCATGGGATGCGGTATCCGGCGCCGGGACTGGTTTCGATGATCGGCGGGTCGCCCAGTTTGCGGCGCACCATCATGATGGTGAACCGGACGACGCCGGTGAAGGGATCGGTGTGTTCGTCCCAGGCCTTTTCCAGGAGCGCTTCAGCGGAGACCACGCCGCCGTCAGCGCGCAGGAGTTCGGCGAGGACGGCGAATTCCTTGCGGGATAACGTCACCGGCTCGCCGTCGCGGGTGACCACCCGACGGTGCGGGTCAAGGCGGATGCCGGCGCGCTCAAACACCGGCGGGACGGCGGGCCTGGCTCGCCTGCTCAGAGCTTGGATGCGGGCGATGAGCTCGGCGAAGGCGAACGGTTTGGTGAGATAGTCGTCGGCACCTAGCCCGAGGCCGGTCACCCGTTGGGTGACCGCGGTCGCGGCGGTGAGCATCAGGATCCGGGTGTCGGTTCCCGATTCCACCAGCGTGGCACATACCTGGTCACCGGACACCCGGGGCAGATCACGGTCCAAGACGACGACGTCGTAGTCGTTGACCGCCAGACGCTCCAGCGCGGCATCACCGTCGTAGGCCACGTCGACGGCCATGGCCTGTCTACGCAACCCGACAGTGATCGTGTCGGCCAGCAGCCGTTCGTCTTCCACCACCAGTACCCGCACGCCCACCATCGTGCCTGTTCGTGATGTTAGCGCGTTGTTAGGGGATTCCTAGCGCTGCTCTAATGCCCGGATTGGTGAACTGGGCGTGACCAAAGGAGATCCGCCATGACGAACCCAGCCCTTGACCCCGGTCCCGGCAACGGACCCGCCGCCGGACGCGGCCGGTCGAGCCCGGCGGCCCCACGGTGGGTGAAGGTGTTCGGGATCGTCGCGGGCGCCCTCGCCCTGCTCGTGCTGATCCTGATGATGGTCGGTGGCGGCAACCACGGCCCCGGCCGCCATTTTTCGTCCGAGAGACCGGCAGGTCAGCAGCCACCGGCCGGGTCCGCCGCGGACACGGGACACGGGCTGCTCGGTGCTCACCGATGACCCCTTGGGTGCGCAAATCCGCGCTCACCGTGCATCTCGTGTGCTCTGTCGGCTGGATCGGTGCCGCCCTCGCCTACCTCGCGCTCGGCATCTTCGCAGCGACCAGCGACGACACCGCCACGATCCGCGCCGCCTGGATCGCCATGGAACTCACCGGCTGGGCTGTCATCGTCCCGCTGGCTGTTGGCACCCTGTTGACCGGGCTCGTCGTCTCCGTCGCCAGCCCATGGGGCCTGCTGCGGCACTACTGGGTGGTGATCAGCCTCGCGCTGACCGTGTTCTCGGTCGCGGTCACGGTGCTGCACATGCCTGCCGTGACCTCGATGGCCAACGTCGCCCAACAGGCCGCCCCCGCCGATCTCAACCGACTCGGAACTGATCTCTTCCACCCCGGGGTCGGGCTGGTCGTGCTACTCGTGACCATGGTGCTCAACGTGTACAAGCCGAAGGGTATGACCCGGTACGGGCAGCGCAAACAGCGCGAGCAGCGAGCTCAGCAGACCAAGCAGCGTACGGCATTGGTGCCGTAGATACAGTGCACTTACGGCCTCGGTGAGGTGCCGCCCGAAGGGCACAGTTTGTCTTAACCGCCGTGGTCGTCGTGCCCGTGGTGATGGTCGCCGGGATCTCCGGGACGCTGGTCCTGCCCGGAGCGTCGATCAGGCGGAGGTTGGGTCGGCGAGCTTTCGGTGACGCGGGAGCTGTTGCCGGATTCCTGGAAACCGGGCTGGGACTGCCGGTCGATCTCGAACGGGCGCATGCGGCCCGTCATGGTGTTGCCGATCACGGCAACCCCGGTTGACTCCCCGCTGAGCTGCACGGCGCGGTCACCGGGACCGGAGAAGCTGTTGCCACGCACGACAACGTCGGGAAAGTTCCGCAGATTGACCGCCTGGGCACCGTTGACCTCGCAGGTGTTGCCCTCGAAAAGGATCGTCATCCGCCCCGCCGGGGCGCGACGGGCGCGGGGGTCGTCGATGGTGGCGATCAGGCACTGGACATCAACATTCCGGCAGACATTGTTGGCGATGACGACGTCGTAGGTGGGTGGGGTGTCAGCGCTGTCGTAGGTCTGGAAGCAATCGGTGTGCGGACCCCCGTCGGGGTAGCCGGATGCCTTGATATCCTTGATCGTGTTCCCGGTCAGCCGGTGACCGTTTCCGAAGAACCGGATTCCGTCGGCGTCGTTCAGAGTGCGCAGCACCGACTCGCTCACCGTGTTGTTCCGCACGGTGATCCGCTCGCCGCTGAACCAGATCCCGGTCCCGTCGGCACGCTGGACGGTGTTCGACTCAAGGATCGTGTCAACGCAGTCCTTGCATTCCAGGCCGTTCGCAGTGGCGTTGTAGATCACATTGTTGCGGGCGACCAGCCCTCGACCTGTCATCGTCAGGCCATCGCCATCCTTGAGCGTCAGGCTTTGGATCACGACGTTGTCAGCCTTGACGTTCATGCTTCGCATGGTCGCGCCATCGGCGACGATCGTGATCGGCTGCTGAGGCGTTCCCGAGGTCGTCACCTCCAGCTCAACGTCGGTGAGGCCACCGCCAGCCAAACACACGATGCTACCTGGCCGGACCTGCGCCACGGCCGCACGCGCCTGCTCGGGCTCGGTGATCCGATCGGCGCAGTCCGCCGGCAGCGGGCCGGCCTGGTTGGAGGGAGGCGGCGCCGCGGGAGGTGGAGGGTTGACGCTCTGGGCAGCCGTGCAACCGCTGACGATCAGCACCAGCCCGATCGCTGTGGCGAACAGCCCGCGAATGGTGACCCTAGTCATCTGCTTCCCCTCCGACCGGCAGGACAGGTCATGGCCGATCCGCGACGGGTTGCCGTAAAATGATCCACAGTGGCCGGGGGTCTCGCTGTGTCGACTGGAGCAGTCGCTCGGTGGACGGTGGCGAAGATCTCTGATCACCTTCCGGAAGGCGCCGATCGGACAGCAGGTGGCTGGCCGCCCGGCGAAACATGAGGTACGGGGGCTTGATCCCAGTCAGGATGTACTCGGATACCGGCTGCCCGCTGGGTGTCTCCGTCATCGCCCCCAGCCGCCCCCACGTCACCGGCTGCTACCTTTCATAAGATAACTATCGCACATAGTAGGGCAGTCGTTAGCGGTAACCATCGCGGGCTGCCCGTTGCGCACACTGACGTGACCGACCCAGCAACGACACGCCACTACTACCTCATCACGCTGCGTACCCGTGGCCTCGGCCTCGGAGGCGCGTTCGGTCCCACCACCTCGGCTCGGCCCTAGCTGAGTCGGGTTCTCGCATCAAACTCGGTACCCTGGGCACTCAGGCACCCCAACCGCTCCGAGGAGGTGTCAGTCATGCCTGACATGCCGACCGGTGGACTCGTCCGGCTGTACCGCATCAAGCGCCGCATGAGCACGGTTGCGCTGGCGACTCATGCCGGTATCACCACCCGCTACCTGGAGATGATCGAGGCTGACAGCAAGACGCCCTCGCTGCCAGTGCTGCGCAACCTCGCCAAGGTGCTAGGGGTACGCACGTCCGCCCTGGTTGGTGAAGCACCCAGCGAAGCGCACGAGGGGCCGGTGAACCCCCGGCTGGCGGAGGTCGAGCGGGCGCTGGTTACCTACCGGTCACTGGCACTGACCGACCGTGCTGAGCTTCCCACGCTGGAGGAGCTAGGCGAGCAAATTAGCGCCGCTCAACAGGCGTGGTACACGTCACCGAGCAAGTACAGCGATGTGCTGCGGGTGCTGCCTGACCTCATCGTTCACAGCGAACGGGCCGTACATGAGCATGATCGCTCCGCCGATGCCTGCCGCCAAGCCTCTGAGGTCTACCAACTGGCCCGCATGGTGGTAAAGCACCTGGGACGAGTTGACTTAGGCGCGGTGGTGTCCGACCGGGCCATGCGCTACGCCGAAGAAACCGGCGACCCGCTCCTGATCGCCGCCGCTACTTGGACCCTTAGTCAATCCATGCTGTCAGACGACATGCCAGCCGGAGCGCTGGAGGTCACCATGAAAGGCAGCGAGGCCCTAGAGCCGTTGCTAGCGGACGGGACACCCGAACACTTTTCCCTATATGGCGGCCTGCTGTTAACGGGCAGTATCGCGGCCGGACGGACCGGCGACCCCTGGCGGGCGCGTGAGCTGCTGCGGGAGCCCGCTCGTAAAGCTGCCTTGCGGGTTGGCGATGGCCATAATTACCGCAACACGGTGTTTGGACCAACCAACGTAGCGATTCACATGGTCAGCGTAGAGAGTGAAGCGGGTGAAATAGCCGAAGCTCTCCGACTGGCTGACGAGGTTAATCTGTCCCAGGTGCCGTCTTTGGAGCGCAAGACCAGCCACCTGTACCAGGTGGCCCGGTGCTATGACTGCCGCAACAATGATACGGCGGTCTTTGTGCACCTGAAAATGGCCGAACAACTCTGCCCGCAAGACTTCCAGCACAAGCAAAACGTGCGTAGTATGGTAAGCACGCTCGTCAAACGGGCCAAACCATCCTATGCGCCCGAAGTACGTGAGTTCGCGGGACGCATTGGCCTGTTGAACTGACTGCTAGGTTCTCGATTTTGCATGTGTCCAGGTAGCAGACCGAACTCACCGTTCGGGAACCTCAGTTTTCGGTCTTCCTTGATCGCTGGCTGTTAGCGTCTACACGGCCCCAGGGCCGGGCTGAATGCTGAGTTGGCGCCGTCCCTCTCGGACGTTCCCCCGCTTCCGCCAGTCCGGTATTCCCCGGTCCTGGGTGCCATCCACATATGCGGACGGGCGAGAGGCGGCTACGAACACGTGCAACACGAGGGTAACCGATCAAGCCAGAGTTTTCAGTGGTTCCGTCACTGTGATGGCGATGGTGACCAAATTCCCTCCGGCACCGGGCGCAGTATCCGGCCCGGTACGGCCGTGCCGCCCACGGTGCTGGTGACCAATATGGGTGACGGGTCTGTGGTTCTTGAGTCCTGGCGAGACGGACCGACTGCATACCTGAGTCCAACTGATGCCGTACCGCTGCGGCGGGTGCTATCAGCGATCTTTGAGAATACCGCGCTCGCACTAGCCGCCAAACAGAATAACGCCCGGTGATCCGGGAAGACCGGGAGCTGCTTACCGAGCTGGCCCGGCTCAACCGAGAGATGGCACCCCTCGCCCTACGCATGATGGAAGGTAGTGCCAGCGTCGCCGAACAACAGACCTATGCCGAACGCCTGATTGCAATTGGCGAACGGTTGAAGCGGCGAACAGACGGGACAAGTGGGCCAGTCATTGAGGGTGAAGTGCTGACCAACGGAGCGCTAGCCTTGCCGGTGCATACCGTCGAGCCTCATCAGGAGGGTGAGCACCGTTGAGTCACGAACTGCGAAAGCTACCCTCGACGCAAGACCACCCCACCATCATGGGGTTCCTCGCAAAGTCTTAGTTAAAGGCACCTAGACAACCAATGACGGGAACGTTCTTCGGCCACGCCGTCAACGTCATCCTCTGCTGATGGTGCCGCGCGCTGGGATGAACACGACCCATTCGAGGGGCGCTAAGAGTGGTGAATTGGGTCGAGGAGTTTATCGGGGAAGCGGCGGCGAGCTGACGTGTGGACGCCGGTCAGGGCAGCAGCGGGCCGGCTCCGAGTGGAAGTACCAGGCCGCCGGCGATACCGAGCGCGACAGACGCGGCACCGGCGGTGTAGGCACCGAGGGCGGCCCAGCGGCCAGCCGGGACCAACGCCCTCGACGACGGCTGGCCCAGGAAGATCGGAGCGATCCAGCGCAGGTAGTAGAACAGGCTGGCCACTGTGTTGACGACGGCGACCACGGCCAGCCAGGTGTAGTCGCCGTCGATCGTGGCGGTGAAGACTTCGAGTTTGCCGAGGAACACGGCTGTGGGTGGGGTGCCGACCAGGCCGAGTAGGCACACGACGAGCACCGCGGCGAGACCGGGGTGGCGCCGGGCGAGGCCTCGGTAGTCCTCGATCCGGCTGGCGCTCGGCAACTCCGCGACGACGGCGAAGGCTCCGAGGTTGGTCACGGCGTAGGCGGCCAGGTAGAACAGTAGGGCGGGCAGCGCGAGGTGGGTGCGGGTGGCGACCGCGATTGCCATCAGGATGTAGCCGACCTGGGAGATCGTTGAGTAGGCGAGCAGGCGGCGGACGCTGTCCTGGAAGAACGCGGCCAGATTGCCCAGCGTCATCGATGCGGTGGCCAGGATCGCCAGCAGCAGCGGCCAGTCGACGCTGACGCCGGGTAGCGCCTCGGCTACCAGCCGGTACGCGGCGGCCAGGCCGCCGATCTTGGGGATCGTGGTGACGAACGCCGCGACCGGGGTGCCGGCGCCCTCGGTGACGTCGGGCACCCAGAAGTGCGCGGGCACTGCGCCGATCTTGAACAGCAACCCGGCGAGCACCGCGACGACCCCGACCGCCACGACCGGCTGCGGTGCGCTCGGCAGGCTCGACGCGAGCGCCCGGTAGCCGGTGGCACCGCCGGCGCCGTAGACGACGGTGACTCCGGTGATCATGACCACGCCGAGCAGGGCGCCCATCAGGTAGTACTTCATCGCCGCCTCGGTGCCCGGGGCGTCCTTGGCGAACCCGGCCAGCGCGTAGAGCGGGATGGAGGCGAGCAGGTAGGCGGCGACGAGCAGCAGCAGGTCCGACGCGCCGACCAGCATGATCGCGCCGAGCGCCCCGAGCAGCAGCAGGACGTAGAACTCGGTCTCGCGACGGTGCCCGCTGACCGTCTCGATTGACAGGCAGATCACCAGCAGGGTGGCCGCGAGCACGATGATCCGGACCGCGTTGGTGGCGGTGTCCACGGCGTAGCTGCCACCGAACACCAGCTCCGGGCCGGTACCCATCGCCACGGCGGCAGCGATGAGGCCCACCAGGCAGGACACCACGGCGAGCAGGCGCGCCACCCACTGCCTGCGCCGCGGCAGCCAGGAACCCAGCAGCAGGCCGAGCACCGCGCCGATGAGCAGCGCCAGCTCGGGGATCAAGGCCAGCGGGTTCTCGTTCATGTCCGTGATCATCGGCTGATCAGCTTGATCAGGGCTGTCGAGGCGGGCTCGATGACGTCGAGCAGGAACCGGGGCAGCACACCGATGACCACCACGAGGGCGAGCAGCGGCAGGATCGACGCGGCTTCACTGCCGCGCAGGTCGGCGAAGCGGTGGTCCGATTGCCAGCTCGGCGCCCGGGCGGCGCCTGGCGCATCCGGGATCCGCAGCGGCCCCAGGAGCAGCCGCTGCAGCGCGCGCAAGAACAGCCCGGCGGTGATCAGGATGCCCAGCACCGCCAGTGCCGTCGCCACGGTCGCCGAACCCAGGGCGCCGGTGAAGATCTGGAACTCGGCGATGAACCCGGAGAAGCCCGGTAGCCCGAGGGAGGCGAACGCGGCCAGGCCGGTCGCGCCCGCGAACACCGGCGCGGGACCGGCCAGGCCCGAGTAGGAACCCATGTCGTAGCTGCCGCTGCGGTCCCAGAGCACCCCGGCCAGCAGGAACAGCGCCGCGGTGATCAGGCCGTGGCTGACCATCTGGGTCACCGCGCCGGTGACGGCGAGCGCGCGGGCCTGCGCGTCGCTCCCGGCGAGCAGGCCGGCGGCGCCGACGGCCAGGATGATGTAGCCCATGTGGTTCACCGAGGTGTAGGCGATCATCCGCTTGAAGTTCTCCTGGGCCAGCGCGACCAGCGCCCCGTAGAGGACGGAGACCACCCCGACGATGACTACCACCGGGGCGTAGGCGCGCCAGGTGTCGGGCAGCAGCGGCATCGCGATCCGGACGAAGCCGTAGGTGCCCATCTTCAGCAGGACCCCGGCCAGGATGGCGGACCCGGTGGCGGGTGCGTCGGTGTGCGCGGGCGGTAGCCAGGTGTGGAAGGGCACGGTCGGGGTCTTGACCGCGAACCCGATCCCCACCGCGAGCAGCACCAGCGCGCCATAGGCACCGCGGCCGGCCAGCGGGTGGGATCGGGCCAGTTCGACGATGTCGAAGGTGTGCGGGTCGGCGGCCAGGTACAAGCCGATGAAACCCAGCAGCAGCGCCAGGGATCCCACGAAGGTGTAAAGGAAGAACGTCAGTGCGGCCCGGCGGGCCTGACCGTGGCCCCACCCGGCGATCACGAAGTACATGCCGACGATGGACAGGTCGAAGTAGACGAAGAACAGGATCAGGTCCAGCGCGACGAATAGGCCCAGGCTCACCGCCTGCAGGAACAGGAACAGCAGCACGAAACTCTTGACCCGCTGCGTCTGGCGCAACGAGTAGATCGCGCACGCCAGGAACAACACCGAGGTCATCGCCACCAGCGGCAGCGACAGGCCATCAACGCCGACGTGGTAGCCGACCCCCGCGCTGGGGATCCACCGCAGGTTCTCCTCGCAGGCGAGACCGCCGGGGTAGCCGACCCAGACCACCACGACCAGGGCGAGGTCGACCGCGGCGACGGCGATCCAGCTCCAGAGAAACACCCGGGGCGCCACGGTGCCCGGTACCGCGGCCAGCACCACGGCAGCGGCCAGCGGCAGGAAGACGATCAGCGAGAGCACGGCTACCTCAGGAAGACAGTCAGCAGGGCCAGCACGACCAGGGCGACCGCAGCCTGGGCGTAATACTGGTGCAACTGGCCGGTCTGCGGGCGACGGGCCAGCACACCCAGCCGCCGGGCTCCTGCCACGACGGCCCGAACCGCCCCGTCCACCCCCACCTCGGCGCGGCGCTCACTGCGCCGGGCCAGCCACAGACCCACCGCTGGCACCGCCATCACGGCCCGGTGCAGCACGCGATCGTCGAACGCGGCCAGCCCACGGGCCAGCGCCATCGTCGGCCCGACGATGAGCAGCCCCATGGCCCGCTCCAGACCCAACCAATCGGCCAGCACCCGGCGTATGACGGCCGGCACCGGAACCGGGCGACCACCCCACCACCACAAGGCGGCCGCGGCGGCCACGGCGAGCAGCGCGGACACCGCGAGCTCTCCCAGCCCCGGTGACGGCGCACCCCGCGCGCCCACGAGTCCCTCGATCGCCCGCGCCAGCGGCGGGAAGCCGAGCACGCCGAGCACGGCGGCGCAGCCGGCCAGTGCCACCAGCGGCGAGCGGGCCGGCGCGGCGACCTCCCGGGTGCCGAGGTGCTCGGTGTCCCACCCGCTCTCGGCTTCGGCGGGCTCCGGCTGCCAGACGAACCACACCGCCTTGGCGCTGTACACCGCGGAGATCACCGCGCCCGCCAGACCGGTGGCGTACAGCGCGGGACTGCGGCCCAACGCGGCGGCCAGCACCTCGTCCTTGGTGACCCACAACGACAGCGGCGGCAGCCCGGCCAGTGACGCGGCGGCGATCGTGAACGTCACACCCACCAGCGGGTAGCGCCGCGCGGCACCGCGCAGCGCGGGCAGCGCCTTGGTGCCCAGCGCGGTCAGCCACGCCCCGGCCGCCAGGAACAAAGCCGATTTCGTGGCGGCGTGCGCGACCAGCTGCGACGTGCCTGCGGCCACCCCACCCGCGCCCGCGGCCAGCACCATGAACCCGACCTGGGCCGAGGTGGACGCGGCGAGCAGCTGCTTGAGGTCGGTCTGGGCGACGGCGACCAGGCCCAGGGCCACCGCGGTGCCCGCGCCCACCCACGCGACCAGCGATGTCGCCCAGCCGGACGCAGCGAGCAGCGGCGCCACGCGCAGCAGCAGGTAGGCACCCGCGGCGACCATCGTCGCCGAGTGCAGCAGCGCGGAGACCGGGCTGGGGCCAGCCATGGCTCGGGAGAGCCAGAACGAGAACGGCAGCTGCGCGGACTTCCCCACCGCAGCGAGCACGATCCCCGCAGTGAGCAGGGCCAGCCAGGGCTCAGTCGCGCGCGGCAACCCGGCCAGCTCCAGCGAGCCGACACCACCGGCGAGCGCCGCCCCGGCAGCAAAGTAAAGGCCGAGGTCTGCGGCGCGAGTAGTCAGGAACGCGACGTTCGCCGCCCGCACCCGCCGCGGCTCGCGCCACCAGAAGGCGATCAGCGCCCAGCTCGTCGCACCCATCACCTCCCACCCCATCAGCAGCAGCACCAGCCCGGTGGCGGTGACCGTGACCAGCATGGCCCCGGCGAACAGCAGCATCAGCCCGCTGAACCTGGCTCGCGCCTCGTCCGGACCAAACTCCCCAGAAGCGAAGATCAGCACGGCCAGGGTGACCGCCGCGACGGTGACCACCAGGATCGCCGAGAGCCCATCGACGGCCAGGGCGGCGTCGATCCCGGCCAGCAACGGTGCCGTCGCCTCCGGCCGCCAGACGGCCGCGGCGATCGCCAATGCCAGGGTCACCAACGCCGCGGCGACCCCGAGTGCGGGCGCGGCCCGGTCGGCCCGCCGGCCTGCGCACACCAGCAGCGCCCCGGCGCCCAGCGGCGCCCCCACCAGCAGCCAGGCGAGCATCGCTACTCCCTGAGGTCCGCGGCCATGTCGGTCATATCGACGTCGCGGGCCCGGAAGATCGCGGTGACGACCGCGAAGCCGACCGCCATCTCCAAGGCCATCACGGTGATCAGCACGATGATGAGCACTTGCCCGTCCGAGCTCACCGGCGCGACGTAGTACCAGAACGCGGCGGCCGCGACGATGACCCCGTTGAGCATCAGCTCCAGGCCCATCATCAGCATCACGATCGACTGCTGGGACAGCGCGCCGTACAGGCCGGTGGCGAACAGCGCGGCAGCCAGCAGGAGGAAGAGCTCCAGACTCATCGCCCGAGCCCTCCCGGCACCGGGTCATCGGCGCGCCCGGCATCCAGGTCATCACCGAACCGGTCGTAGCGTCCCCGGGAGGTGGCCAGCAGCACGGTGGTCACGATCGTTGCGAAGATCGCCACCCCGAGGGTCATCATCGTGAGCATCTGGTTGCCCATCAGCGCCGCACCGAGCGCGAAGGTGGGATCACCCGGGGGCTGCCCGGCCCGCTTCGGCCAGTCCACGAGGAAGATCCCGGCGGCGAGCACGGCGAACGTCGCGCCGGCGATCCACGTCGAACCGGCCTTGTTGTGCACCATGGACATCGGCATCAGCCCGGCCGGGTTCATCATGTACATGACCATGAACACAGCCATGATCACCATCTCCATGACCATCATGAGGATGATCACCACGCCCAGGTAGGCCAGACCCAGCACCACCACCTCGGCGGCGACGAACACGAACGAGGCGAGCAGGGCGAAGGTCACCCGGGCCATCGAGTCCAGCCGGAACACCAGCAACCCGGTGACCACGGCGCCCACCGCGAAGACCCAGAACAGCACGGCGGTCACCGCACACACCTCCTCATCGGGCCAGCACCACGAGAGCGACGACCAGGGCCTGCAGGATCGTTAGCGGGATGAGCACCAGCCAAGCGACCTCGACGAACCGGTCCATCCGCACCGTCGGGAACCGCCGACCCACCCACACGATCGCGGCCAGCACCGCACCCGTCTTGACGATCGTCCACAGCCACGCCGGCAGCAGCGGGCCGTTGCCCCCGCCGAGGAACAGCGGTACCGCCCCGGCCCCGGCCACGACGAGGAGCAGCCAGCGCCCCCCGAGGAACAGCAGCCGGTCCACCCCGGACAGCTCCCCCGCCGCACCGCCGGCGACGTCGCGGCCGACCGGGGCGTCGAAGGGCCCCCAGAACGCCATCGCCATCGCGCTGAGCAGGTACACGACGAACGCCACGGGCATCCACACCACGAACCACAGGCCGGGCTGCGCCGCCACGATGCCGCCCACCCGCAGCGTCCCTGCCGCAGTGGCAGCGGTGATGAGGGCGAACATGTGCGGCAGCTCGTAGGCCAGCCCCTGGGCGATGAAGCGGTAACCGCCGACCAGGGAGAACGCCGAGTTCGGTCCCCAGCCGGCCATCCACACCGCGGCCCAGGCGAGGATCTCCATCGCGTTGAACCACACGACCCCGACCGCCAGGTCGGCCACACTGGTGACACCGAGCGGCAGCACCAGCGCGGCGAGCAGCGCGGCGACCGGCAGGGTGATCACACCAGCCCGCCACAGCAGCCCATCGGCAGCCACGATGCTGCGACGCTGGCCCACCAGCAGCCGCGCCACCTCCCGCAGCGGCACGCTTATAGCCCCGGTGACCAGCTCGGCTCGGCCCGCGGCACGGGCCGACAGCGCCGCATCCAGAGCGACCGTGCCGACCACGACCACCGCGAGCACCGCGGGAAGCACAGCCACCGCCCAGAGCGTGGGGTCAGCCACCCGGCACCGCCGCAGCTGTCCCCAGCCCCGCAACGTTCAGGTCCAGGCTGGCGACGATCAGCCGCGCGGTGCCGAGCTCCGCACCCTCCAGCAGCGCAGGCAGCACGGCGAGCAACGCGGCCGGATCCCGAACGGGCTCACGTACACTGGAGATCGGGCCCGTTCCCGAGACATCCGGGAGACCTTGTTCGAGGTCGACGAGCCAGGCCAGCCAGCGGGCAGTGACATCCCCGCCGAAGTGAACGCCGACGCCGTCGGTGAGCCAGCGCAATGTGCGAGAACCGCGTAGCCGCCGAGCGATCCGCCGAGCCCGCGGTATCAGCTGCTCAACCTGGTCGCCGCCGAGCACATCATCGCGCAGCCACCGCGTGCGCACCGCGGCGTCCGACCAGCCGGCGACGGCGAGCAGCCGGGCAAGGCAGTCCAGGTACGCCGCCACCCGCCGGCGGGCTCCGTCACCGATGGTCACCGGTTCATCGGCACCCGGGCGACGCCAGGGCTCGCCCCAGAAGTCATCCAAGGGACCGTCGGCGCGCAGGACCTCCACCCGAGCGGCCTGGACGACATCACCCTGGAGCGTCGTGTGGACTACCAGACCCGCCGGCCAGTCCGGAAGCAGCGGGCCGAGCGGGACGTGCAACTGGTCAAGCATCAGACCGTCGCGGTCCGCCCCCCGATCCGCCATAGGCAGGCCACCAGGCATCCCCATATCGTGCTGGATGTCGTGCGCGTCCACACCGTGATGGCTCTCGTGCTCACTGCTGTGATGGCCGCCGTGGGAACTGCCGTGATGGCCCCCGTGCACACCGCCGTGCTCGGTATCCCCGGCCGGGCTGCTGACTGCCGCCATCTGCCCCCCGCCGTCGGCCAACCGGTTACGGGCATCGTCGAGCGCGGCGGCCGCAGTGTCCGGCTCAAGCAGCTGCAGACGCGCCCGCGGGCCGGGGATCTGCTGCCAGACCCGGTCAGCGAGAGGCTCCAACCGCGGGCCGAGCGGCCCGGCGACGACGAGGACATCGGCATCTGCCGGGCTCGCCGCGGCCGGCCAGCCCCGCTGCCGCAATTCCCGTTCCACCGTCAGCCGGACGCGAGTGCCGCCGGGCGCTTCGACCAGCAGCACGTGCGGGCGGGCCGCAGCAACGCGCAGCAAGAAACGGGTCAGACCCACCGCAACGCCCCTTCCCGCCACGCATAGGCCACCCCCGCAAGCAGAATGCCGAGGAACACGAACATCTCGATCACTGCCACGGCGCCGACCTTCGCGGCCACCAGGGTCCAGGGGTACATGAACAGCATCTCCATCTCGAACGCCAGGTAGACCATCGACAACGGATACCAGCGGACGTGGAATCGGGAGAACGCGTGTTCGACTGGCTCGCTCCCGGACAGGAACGGCCCGGCCGCAGAGACTGCGGGTGCCACCCTGACCAACCTGGCGATCCCGTAACCTGCGCCGACCAGCGTGACGGCAACCACGAGAAGCAACAAGGCTGCCACGAACCCGCTCACCGCCGTCCCGCCTCCATTCAGGCTTGCTGCGCATCCGCGCAGCAGATCCACAGGTCGGGGCGCGCTTGAGATCCCCCATCCGTATCGAGGACGGTGTGTGCGCACTACCTACTACCCTCGATAGGCCGTACTCGTCCAGGTTCCCACTCGCCGCCGATGTTGTGCTCGCCCAACCGGGCGTAGCCGAGTGCGCTGATGGGACCACGCGAGTCGGCCTTTGGCGATCAGCAGAGCACAACCGTCGTGCAGGCTCACCCGCGGCGACCCGCTGCACGGTGCGTTGTGGCTCGTCGCGGGCCTGCGTACCGCGCAAACCGCAGCTCCAGCTCGCGCCTTGTCAGGTCAAAGTAAACGATGGACGGTCGCGGGTCCAAGGCGGTGAGCGACCAGGAGGTTCAGACCAGCCGCCCACCGCCCCAGGGCCTCCCGGGGGAAGCCGAGCGGGGTGAAGCAAGTCCACTATAGCGCCTAGTAGTCAGCCCCGCCCACGCCGCCGGAACCCGCTCCTTCCGAACCCCTACTTGGCGGTCGGCGCGACGGCAGATCCTGCCTGCTCCTCGTCGTCAGCGCGGCACCCAGGTGACGTACACCGCCGACCACGCCACCGCAGCCACACCGCGGTAGCGAGCACCGCCACCGAGAGCGCGCCGAGCACCGGCTGCATGGGTGCCCAGATGCCCAGTGCTCCGGACACCCCGAGCAACGCGATCACGATCTTGTTGCAGATCGGGCAGCCCACGGCGAATGCGCTGAGCACACTGGAACCGACCACCCCCGAACCGCTCCCGGACCGTGGGGGACCTGCTGCGCGTAGCCCGAACCACGCCCCGGTGAGCAGCGCGGTCAGCACGAGCACCGGGTACTCCCAGACCCGGACCGGCGTCATCCGGGTGAACCACGGGGTGTCGATCACGTCGGTCGGCACCCCGACGACCAGGGCGCTCGCCACCGCCGCAATCACCGCCGACGCGTCAACAGTGACCCCCCGAGGGAGCCGATCACTCCACATAGGACACCATCGTCATCATCCCGGCCTCACCGTGGTAGACGTTGTGGCAGTGAGTGAGCCACTGACCAGGGTTATCGGCGTCGAAGTCCACCTCGACGGTCTTGCCGGGCAGGACGTTGATCGTGTCCTTGCGCGGTCCGGATCCGTCCGGGGACCGGACTTGGAAGGTGTGCCCGTGCAGGTGCATCGGATGGAACATCGTCGTCGTGTTGACGAACCGCAGCCGGACCCGCTGTCCCTCACGCACCGGCAGTCCCCGATCGGGGTCGTAGACCTGTCCGTTGATCGTCCACCTGTAGTTGCGGTCCGGACCGCCGACCTTGAGCTCGTGGACCACATCGGGCGCCCGCTCGGCCAGGCGCACCGCATCGGCCGCGCGGGTGTCGCCGGCCATCAGTACCGGCCGTGAGTTCAGTTCTCCCACCAGGGCCGCCGGGTCGGGCGTGGCGGCACGGCCCGGTTGCAGGATGAGCTGAGCGAGCCCGTTCTTACCCTCCGCGAGCGCCAGGAGTGGCACCGGCCGGTCGGGGACGGTGATGATCGCGTCGATCCGCTCGCCCATGCCGAGCAGCACGGCGTCCGCGTTGGTCGGCTGCACTGGGAAACCATCGGTGTGTGTGACGGTCATCGGCACGCCCGGCAGTCCGACCCGGAAGGCGGTATCCGCGCCGGCGTTGATCAACCGTAGCCGGATGCGTTGCCCGGATCGGGCAGCGACCACCTGTGGGGCGCTGCCCAACCGGCCGTTGGCCAGGAAGTACGGGTATGTGACGTCACCGGCGTCCCCGCCGAGCAACGCCGAGCGCGCCATCCCCATACCGCCCATGCCGTCCATGTTGCCCATGCCACCGGCGCGCAGTTCCTTGAACGCGCCGTCTGGATCGCGGCCCAGCCCGTCGAGCCAGTCGTCCAGGACGACGACCAGTTCGGTGTCGTAGTTACCAGGCGCTTGCGGATCCTCGACGATCAACGGCGTGTACAGCCCGCGGTCCAGCTGCACGCCGACGTGCGGGTGAAAGAAGTACGTCCCGGCATCCGGGACGGTGAACTCGTAGCGGAAGCTGCCGCGGGCCCCGATCGGGGGCTGGGTCAGCTCGGGGACTCCGTCCATGTCGTTGCGCAGCGCCACCCCGTGCCAGTGGATCGTCGTCGTCTCCGGCAAGTCGTTGCGCAGGCTCACCCTCAGCAGGTCCCCGCGCCGCACCCGAATCTCGCGCCCGGGCAGCTGCCCTCCATAAGACCAGGTGCGCACGACCCTGCCCCCGAGGTCCACATCGCCTTGCATCGCGGCAAGGTCCACCTCGGTGGTGGATTGGCCCGCAGTTCGGCGTGCTCTCTCCATCGCCGAGACCCGAGGCGACGTCGCGGTGACCCGCGCAGCTGACGAGGCAGGACCGGCGGAGCACGCAACGACCAACGAGCCGGCCGCGATCCCGCCGGCGGCGGCGAGGAACTGGCGACGGCTGATGGACCGGTGGCTCACGGGTGGGTCGACCCGATCAGCATCGCCCCGCCGAGTAGACCGGCAACCTCAGCAACGAACCACAGCGGGGTGTGGGCGCCAGGCAGCAGGTGACCACCACCGAACTCGATGAGACTGAGGATCATGATTGAACTGCTGAGCATGATGATCGCCCACCCCGTCAGCGGGGTCGGACGGGGAACGGTCCGCACTGGGCGAAGCACTGCAGCCTCCGATCGTTCGCGGTCGATACCCAGACGTTACTACAGCGAATAGTAGTGCTCAGTCGAGACGATCCTGGGTGCCTGCTTCGCAACCGGACAACCCGCGGTCCGGCGACGAAAGCTGTCCACTATGGTTGCTAGTAGTCACTGGCTCATCACCCAGCGGCACTGCCCACCACGCTGAACGGTTCAGCAGAACCTGTGCAGCAGCGGAGCCCTCTGGACCCCAGTCCCGCTCCGTGGTCACGCCGTGAGTGCCAAGGTCGCGTGTTGGGCTCGGGGATCGCCCGGTCGGCGGGCGATCCAACCAGTTCTGCTTGTCCGAAGCACAGGAGGGTCATGGCTCAGCGTCCGCCCGGCTCATCTCGGCTACGCGATCGTCCTTACCTGATCGCCTGCGCGGTCGCCGGGGTTGTCCTGGTCGTCGTGGCGATCGTTGCGGTGGCCCTCATGGCCCCATTCGGGGCTGGCGAGACCCGCAAGGCCGCGCCGCTCCCGCCGCCCGTCGTGGTCGCCCCGACCACGACGATCCCGCCGGCGGTGGTCCCGGCAGATCTCGCAGCGCTGCCGCAGAGCACCACCTACACCGCCCTCGACGGGGCGCCGCTGGATCCCGGTCCGCTGGCAAGCACCGACGGCACCGTGGTCCACCCACGCCAGGAAGCCGTGGTCTACGCCGCTCCCGGCGGAGCTCCGATCGCCAGGATCGGCCCCCAGCAGCTCGGCGACACCTGGCTACCGGTGATCGCCGAGCAACCCGGCTGGATGCAGGTGCTGCTGCCCTCACGACCCAACAGCTCAGCCGGCTGGATCACCGACACCGCACTCGACCAAGCAGTCACCCCCTATCTCATCCGGGTACACCTCGGTTCGTTCACTGTGGAGCTGTTCAAGGGAGGCCAGCGCCTAGGTAGTTGGACGGCCGGCATCGGCAAGAACTCGGCTCCCACGCCTGCGGGGCGCACGTTCCTGCTCGGATCGTTCACCGACCCCAAGCAGAGCTACTCCCCCATCATCCTGCCGCTGGGCACCCACAGTCCGACGCTGAACAGCTTCGGGGGCGGCCCGGGAACCGTCGCGCTCCATACCTGGCCCACTGCCGACGTCTTCGGTACCCGCTCCAGCGATGGCTGCATCCGGGTGCCAAAGGATGCCCTCAACCAGTTGACCCAAGTTCCCCTGGGCACGCTCGTGCTCATCGACGACAACTGAAAACGGCGTCGCGGACACCCACGGCGACCACGGCGACTACCGCAAGGTCGGCTTCGACTGCCCCGGTCTCTGATGATCTCGGTTATTCGCTAACCGCACTGCACAGGTTATCAATAACAACTCCGGCCGCACGGTGTCACTGACTGAAAGCGCCGCCAGCGAGGGCACAAATAGGATCTCCTGCCTACTCTTCCACGACCGAGCGTCGATGCGCCCTCCGTCGAGCGGCAATCTACCGAGTCTGGTAGATCTTAACGCAATGTTGGTTCGACTCGGTCGTGTCCAGGGATGAGCGCGACTACGACTGTAATCCGGGCTGGGTGATCTGGCCTGCCTGTGGACAAAGCCCTCGGAGGTTGTGTAATGCGCTCTTCACATCGCGGCGCACTTTTCGGCGCGGTGGTTCTGGCCGTGGTAGGCACCCTGCTGCTGAGCTCCTGCGCTGGAGAGCCGACGTCCGGCGGTGGGCAGGCGAGCGCTCAGCGGGGCGGCGGGAACACCGCTCCGACGGTGCCGACCACCCCCAGCGTGGCCACTGAGCAGGGCACTATCGAGAACGGCGTGCGCACGTTCCGTCTGACGGCGAGCGAGTTCGAGCAGCAGATCGCGAATTTCCCGATCAAGACCGTCCGGGTGTGGGGGTATAACAACTCCACGCCAGGCCCGACCCTGGTCGCCAGGGAGGGTGAGCCGATCCAGATTGTGCTGACCAACACCCTCCCCGTCCCCACCACTATCCATCCGCACGGGCTGCATCAGCCCAACCAGTTCGATGGCGTGCCAGCCATCAGCCAACCCACCCCGGTCGCGCCTGGCGCCATTTTCACCTACGGACCCTTCACCCCCGGGCACCCAGGATCCTTCGCCTACCATTCGCATACTCAGAGCGCCGTGCAGGAGTTACGCGGCTTGGACGGCATGATCGTCATTCTCCCCCGGCAGGAGGCCGCGAAGGACCGGGTCGACAAGGACTTTGTCATGACCCTGCAGCAGTTCGCTCCTCCCGGGCAGGGTCAGCTCGGCGCGCCGTTTCCGCCGGGCACCGGCGATTTTCCGTTCTCGACGATCAATGGCAAAACTGGCGAGGCCTCGGGTGGTCCGATCGTGGTGAAGACTGGTGAGCGGATCCGGTTGCGGCTCTACAACGCCTCCAACCTCTCACACGCGATGCACCTCCACGGCGCCGACATCGTGCTCACGAGCAAGAACGGGCATCCGGTACCGAACGTCACCGAGACGACGCAGAACGTGGCACCCGGCGATTTTTTCGAAATCGAGTTCACCTTCAACAAGCCCGGCAACTGGATCTTCCACTGCCACGTGCCGCACCACACGTCCAACGCCATGCAGGACGGCTACCTGGGCGCCCCAGTGGGGATGACCCGGATCTTCAGCACCGAGGGATATCAGACGACCGTGGCACCCGAGTATTTTCAGTAACTGCAGGTTGGATTGATGACTGTCACCAGCACCAGGCGTGGAAGCCACATGCCGGCATCGCAGTTTTTAAAGCACGCTGCCCGCTCTCCATTGCGGCCATGTCAGCGTCCAGTCGCCGTAGGTGTCCCAGACCGGGAGCGGCCTTCCGCCGGAGTTGGTGATCTCTACGACGTCGCCGAGACCGAAGTGGTCATAAAACCATAGATCCGCTCGTTAAGGCTGACCCGTTCCCGGTAGTAGCCGGGCTGGCCCTTGCAGATGCCGAAGGTGCAGGAGTCCATGATGATGCTGGGCTGCTTGTCCGAGATCACGTGCGGGCCGCTTTGCGTGGGGAACCCGGGGGCGCCGAGGCTGATCGGCATGGTCTTGACCAGCTGACCGTTATCGAAGATCTGCATGGTCTTGGTGTCACCGTCGGCCCTCGCGACCCACGCATCGTGCACGCGGAAGGTTTCGGTGCGATCGGTCTGCCCATAGACGCCGTCACCGAGGTCGACGCCGTAGAGCTGCGCAGTGAGTGTCACCGTACTTCCGGGCTGTCAGTAGCTCCGTGGCCGGTAGTGGACTTCCTTGCTCGACATCCAGTACCAGCTCCCAGGTTGCCGAGGACTTGCTGTGACCTGCAGCGCCCTTTCCGCCGCAGCTCTGTGGGTGACGGCCTTGTCGAAGCGGACCACGATCGGCTGGCCGACCCCGACGTCGGACTGGTCTGGGGACGGGATCAGCGACGGGTAGGCCTGCGCCGCAGGAGACAATGTCGTCAGAGTTTTGGTCCGGTGCGCCGTCACGCCGTCGGTCATGATCGCCGTCGCGTCGATCCGGTAGCTCGAGCCGTAGCCGAGCGGTTCGGTCGAGGTCCACGTCGTACGGTCATGGGATAGCGCACCGTGCACGGTTGTGCCGGTCACGACGTTGGCAACGGTGACCGACCGCACCATGCCCGCCGCGGACTGTACGACGATCGGGGTTGTCGGGTTGATCGCCGCCTCGCCGGCCGGGAGGATCCGCACGGCGAGAGCCGCCAGGGCGGTCGTGGTGATGGCACCGGGAGCACCATCACCAACTACGCCGGTCAGAGTCCGGCTGGCCGGCACTCCCAGCGTCACCGTCACGCCGATTCCCAGCGTCGTGACCACCAGCACGGCGGCGGCGACCAGGGCACCGCGTCGCACAATGGTGCGGTTCACGGATCCCCCTTTCACAAGGTCGTGCGCTATCAGTAACGATTGTGAAGCGTTTGGGACGGCACGAATCTCCAGCCGCCGCACCCCATAATACTACTCAGGCTAGTGGATCGCTGGACCACGCGCGGGGACGACGGCTGTCGCAGCTGCGGGTAACCGGGGAGCGGTCAAAGCCGGTCCGGATGGTCGGAAGATGAACGCTGCTGGCGATGACCCACGGCTGAGTTCCTGCCCTGCTCGTTCGAGCCACCTTCTTCACACGATAGGTGACATCATTGTTACTTATCGTAGCAACAACTATCTCGGATCGTTGACATATACCCCACACCCGCATAGGGTTATCTGCACCACTGGGGGATGATCCAGCCAAGTCAACACGCAAGGTGATGGACCGGTGGCCCGGAGACCTGGTCGCAAGCGTGGGTCGTGGTTGACCGCAACACGGACACCAAACGTGTGGGCGCGCCCCAGGAGGCGACATGGCCAGATTCCCCCGATCCCGCTCAATCCGACGGCTCTTCCTGCTGCTCCCGGTGTTTGCCGCGCTGCTGATGGCCACCTCAGCATGTTCGGCGGCCGCTGGCGACGTGCTCGACCGGGTGCAGAATGCGGGCACCCTTCGGGTGGCGCTGACCGAGGCCAACCCGCCGTGGAACTTCCTCGACGCCGCCTCTCGGCCGACGGGCTATGACGTCGACGTCGCCAACGAGTTGGCCCGGCGGCTCAACGTGGGCAAGATCGAGTTCATCGCGTCGAATTTCCAGAGCTTTATCGAGGGTGTCCGGGCGAACCGTTTCGACATGGTCATCTCGGGCCAGACGATTACCCCCCAGCGCCGCGAGCAAGTCGATTTTTCCCGTCCTTACGAGGTCAACGGGATCTCGATCTTCGTTCGGGCCGGCAACCGCTCCATCAACGGGCTGCCCGATCTCGCGGGACGAAGGGTAGGGGTGTCGGCCGGAACCACCCAGGAGAAAATGGCTCGGGACAAGATCGCTGGTGCCGACGTGCGGACCTACGAAAACGCCACGCTCGGGTTCACCGACCTCACGCATGGCGGCGTGGACGCCATGCTGGTGTCCCGGTTCCAGGGCAGTTTCCTCGCCGACCGCAACGGACTGCCGGTGCAACCGGTGGGCCAGCTGCTCGAGCGCGAGATCAATGGGATGTCGTTCCGGAATGACTCCCCGCGTTTCAAGCAGGCCGTGGACCAGGCGCTCACGGCGATGATCGATGACGGCACGCTTAGTGGGATCTCCCGTCGCTGGCTGGGTGGGCTGGACATGGCCGCCGAACTCCGGCAACTGCCGGCCGAGCAGAACCGCTGACTGGGCGGACGCGAACGGAGACTCCGATGGGCCTGCTGTCTGGATCCCTGCCGCTCGTGCTGCAGGGATTGGCGTACACCCTTCTTCTGGGCGTGGTCTCCTTCGTGCTCGGATCCGCGCTCGGTGCGCTGATCGCGCTGGCCCGGATCTCCACCGTGCGAGTCCTGCGCGGGATGGCGATCGCCTATGTCTCGGTCTTCCGCGGGACCCCGCTGCTCATCCAGATCCTCATCATCTACTTCGGGTTGCCGCAGGTCGGTATCCAGCTCGGCCCGATCTCCTCGGCCATCCTCGCGCTGACCTTGTTCGCCGCGGCGTATCTCAGCGAGAACTTCCGCGGCGGCATCCTCGGGGTGGACATCGGGCAGTGGGAGGCGGCGAACTCCATGGGCATGCCCTACTGGCGCACCTTCCGCCGCATCGTGTTCCCGCAGGCCATCAGGATCGCCACGCCGGCCGTCGGGAGCCGGTTCATCGCCCTGATGAAGGACACCTCTCTGGCGTCGGTCGTCACCGTCGTCGAACTCACCCGGGTCGCCGAGAGCATCGGGAGCTCGACGTTCCGTTACATGGAGGCGTTCTTTCTCATCGGGACCGTCTATTGGTTGATCAACACCCTGCTCTCGATCGGGCAGGGCGTGCTGGAACGCCGGATGGGAAGGGCGTACGCGACATGAGCAGCCCGCTGCAGGTGCACGGGATCCGCAAACGGCTCGGCCGGACACAGGTGCTGGCAGGGGTTGATCTGACGGTCGAGCGCGGGGAGGTGGTGGTCATCATGGGCTCGTCGGGCTCGGGCAAGACCACCCTGCTGCGGTGCATGAACCTGCTGGAGAGACCAGACGAGGGCCGGGTGAGCATCTGCGGGTACACCGTCGACTGCCACGGCCGTTCCCGAGGGCGGCAGCACCGCCGGCAGGTGCAACGCGCCCGGCAGCGCACCGGGATGGTCTTCCAGCAGTTCAACCTCTTTCCGCACCTGACCGCCCTGGGCAACGTCATCGAGGGTGCCTGCCACGCCCGCAACCTGCCCCGGGATCAGGCGATCCGGCTCGGCGAACGGCTGCTGGACCGGGTGGGTCTGGCCGACAAGCGCGATGAGCACCCGGCGCGGCTATCCGGCGGGCAGAAACAGCGGGTGGCGATCGCCCGCGCACTGGCGATGGAACCCGAGATTGTCCTGTTCGACGAGCCCACCTCAGCGCTGGACCCCGAGCTGCACAACGAGGTACTCGGCGTGATCCGCGAGCTGGCCGCCGACGGGATGACGATGGTCATCGTCACGCATGAGACGCAGTTCGCTCGCGACGTGGCAGACCGGATCGTCTTCATGGACGGCGGTGTCATCGTCGAACAGTCGACTCCCGAGTCCTTCTTCACCCACCCGACCCATGCGCGGGCGCGCTCGTTCCTGCAGCTCGTCGAGCACCAAGCGACCGCGCCGCTGCCACGCGCGCCGCACCCGGCCGAACTGCTTCATCCGGGGGGAGCGTGACGACCAAGACGGACTCGCGCACCGCTCCGCTGGACGTGCTGCGAGCGCGGAGCGAAACCCCGGGCTGTACCGAAGTCGTTCACTTCAACAACGCCGGGGCGGCGCTCATGCCGGCGGTCGTGCTCGAGCGCATGATCGCGCACCTGCGTCTGGAGGCACAGCTCGGCGGCTACGAGGCGGCAGCCCGCGAGGCAGCCGCCCTCGACGAGGTGTATCTCTCGGCGGCCCGACTGCTGGGCTGCGAGCCGGACGAGATCGCCGTCGTGGACAGCGCCACCCGCGCCTGGACCATGGCGCTCTACGCAATCCCCTTCCGCCCCGGAGACCGGATCCTGACCAGCGTCGCGGAATACGCGAGCAACTTCATCGCATACCTCCAGCTGGCCCGCCGCCACGATCTGAGCGTCGAGGTCGTACCCAACGACGAGTCCGGCCAGCTCTCCGTCTCGGCCCTGCGCGAACTCATCGATGATCGGGTCCGGCTGATCTCACTGACCCATGTGCCGACCAACGGCGGGCTGGTCAATCCCGCGGCCGAGGTCGGGGCCGTGGCCCGGGAGGCCGGAGTGCGCTACCTGCTCGATGCCTGCCAGTCCGGCGGCCAGCTGCCACTGGACGTCACCGAGCTCCGCTGCGACCTGCTGTCGATCACGGGACGCAAGTACCTCCGGGGACCGCGCGGCACCGGGTTGCTCTACGTCCGCCGCGACGTCCTCGACCAGCTTTCGCCGCCGATGCTGGATCTGCACGCGGCCACCTGGACCGCGCCCGACGACTACATCATGCGGCCTGACGCTCGGCGCTTTGAGACCTGGGAATACAACGTCGCCGCCAAGCTAGGGCTCGGTGCCGCCCTCGACTACGCGCTGGCGTGGGGTCTGCCCATGATCCGGGACCGAATCTACGGCCTTGCCGGCGACCTGCGCGAGCGACTGGCGCAGCTACCAGGGATCCGGGTCCGGGACCTCGGCTCGGAGCAGTGCGGCATCGTCACCTTCACAGTCGAGGACATGCCCGCCGAGCAGGTCAAGGAACTGCTGGCCCACCACCGCATCAACGTCCATGTCTCGCGCACCGGATCCACCCGGCTGGACATGGAAACCCGGGGACTCGAGGAGCTGGTACGGGCGTCGGTGCACTACTACTACAACACCACCGACGAGCTCACCGCACTGTGCACCACCCTCCGGGGAAGAAGCCGATAGACGCGGTACGGTACCCCCCTATGGTATAATGGGTCGTAGGTCACAGGAGGACAGCAATGAATGGGTACGCCCAGGACAAGGACGCCTACCTCAAGCGCATGCGCCGCATCGAGGGGCAGGTTCGTGGGATCGCGAAGATGATCGAGAACGACGGGTACTGCATCGACGTGCTCACCCAGGTCTCCGCGGCCACCAACGCCCTGCAGGCGGTGGCGCTGGGCCTGATGGACGAGCACCTCAAGCACTGCGTCACCCAGGCCATCAGCGAAGGCGGCCAGGTCGCCGACGACAAGATCGCTGAGGCCAGCGCCGCCATCGCCAGGCTCGTCAAGTCCTGATCGACACCACCAGAAGGGAGAACAGCGTAATGAGCGAGGCCTCCTACACCGTGGCCCGGATGACGTGCGAGCACTGCGTCGCCTCGGTCACCGAGGAGATCGCCAAGATCGACGGCGTCACCGCCGTTGCCGTGGACCTGCCCACCGGCGCGGTGACCGTCACCACCGACCAACCGGTCGACGACGCGCAGATCCGCGGCGCCGTCGAGGAAGCCGGCTACCAGCTCACGACCAGCTGAGCTGACCGAACCACCACAGCTGCCCCGACGACCCCACCACCCAGGACGGAGGCTCGCCATGACCACCAGCGCTCCCGCGCCGGCCACGACCGGTGCGGTTCGAGACATCGAGCTCGCCATCGGCGGCATGACCTGCGCGTCCTGTGCCAACCGCATCGAGCGCAAGCTCAACACACTCGACGGGGTGACCGCCACGGTCAACTACGCCACCGAGAAGGCGCGAGTCAGTGCCCCCCACGGCGTGGACCCCGCCGAGCTCGTGGCCCAGGTCGAAGCCACCGGTTACACCGCCCGACTGCCCCGCCCGCCAGCGACCCCGAGCGGGACGCCGGCGACGGTGCCGGAGCAGGAGGAACCGGACGCTACGCGGCCGCTGCGGGACCGGCTGATCACCAGCGTAGTGCTCGCGGTGCCGGTCATCGGGCTAGCCATGATCCCGGCGCTGCAGTTCACCTACTGGCAATGGATCTCCCTCTCCATGGCCGGGCCGGTGGTCATCTGGGCGGCCTGGCCATTCCACAAGGCGGCGTGGGTGAAGCTGCGTCATGGCGCGGCCACCATGGACACGCTGGTGTCGATCGGCGTGCTGGCCGCGTTCATCTGGTCGCTCTACGCCCTGCTGTTCGGCACCGCCGGCATCCCGGGCATGGTCCACTCGTTCGAGCTGACCGTCACCCCCAGCGACGGCGCCGGCAACATCTACCTCGAAGTCGCTACCGGGGTCACCACGTTCATCCTGGCCGGGCGCTACTTCGAGGCCCGCTCCAAGCGCCGCGCCGGTGCCGCGCTGCGCGCCCTGCTGGAGCTCGGCGCGAAAGACGTCGGAGTTCTGCGGGACGGCGTCGAGACCCGGATCCCGGTCGAGCAGCTCGTCGTGGGCGACCCGTTCGTCGTCCGGCCCGGGGAGAAGATCGCCACCGACGGGGTGATCGAGGACGGCACGTCCGCGGTCGATGCGAGCATGCTCACCGGCGAGTCCGTGCCGGTCGAGGTCTTCCCCGGTGACCTCGTGGTCGGCGCCACGGTCAACGCCGGCGGCCGTCTGGTCGTGCGGGCCACCCGAATCGGTGGTGACACCCAGCTCGCCCAGATGACCAAGCTCGTGGAGGACGCCCAAACCGGCAAGGCCCAGGTCCAGCGGCTCGCCGACCGGATCTCCGGGGTATTCGTGCCGATCGTCATCGCGCTCGCCGCCGCCACCCTAGGACTCTGGTTGGGCACCGGTGGCGGCGTGGCGGCGGCATTCACCGCCGCGGTCGCAGTGCTGATCATCGCCTGCCCGTGCGCACTCGGGCTGGCCACCCCGACCGCGCTGCTCGTAGGCACCGGCCGGGGCGCCCAGCTCGGCATCCTGATCAAGGGACCGGAGGTACTGGAATCGACCCGGCGGGTGGACACCGTGGTGCTGGACAAGACCGGCACCGTGACCACCGGCCATATGTCACTGATCGACGTGCACGTGACCGCAGCTGAGGGGGCCGACCGACTCGACGAGGCCGGCGTGCTACGCCTGGCCGGGGCGGTGGAGAACGCCTCCGAGCACCCCATCGCCGCCGCCGTCGCCCGCGGCGCAGCTAACCGTGTCGGGCAGCTCCCCGCCGTCGAGGAGTTCACCAACATCGAAGGTCTCGGCGTGCGGGGTGTCGTGGACGGGCAGGCCGTGCTCGTCGGGCGCTCGACGCTGCTGGAGCAGTGGAGCCAGCCGCTTTCCCCTGACCTAGCAGCGGCCAAGACCGCGGCCGAGAAGCAGGGCCAGACCGCGATAGCGGTCGCCATCGACGGCGTCGCCCGCGCGGTCCTGGTGGTCGCCGACACCGTCAAGACCACCTCGGCCCAGGCCATCACCCAGCTGCGCGCGCTCGGGCTGACCCCGGTGCTGCTCACCGGCGACAACACCGCCGTCGCCCACGCCGTCGCCGCCCAAGTCGGTATCGATGATGTGATCGCCGAAGTACTGCCTGCTGACAAGGTCGAGGTGGTCAAACGGCTGCAGGCACAGGGCAAGGTCGTGGCGATGGTCGGTGACGGGGTCAACGACGCCGCCGCTCTGGCTCAGGCCGATCTCGGTATGTCGATGGGCACCGGCACCGATGTGGCGATCGAGGCCAGCGATATCACCCTGGTCCGCGGGGACCTGCGTGCCGCGGCGGACGCGATCCGGCTGTCCCGCCGCACGCTGCGCACGATCAAGGTCAACCTGTTCTGGGCCTTCGCCTACAACGTCGCAGCCTTGCCCCTGGCCGCCCTTGGGCTGCTCAACCCGATGCTGGCCGGCGCCGCGATGGCGTTCAGCTCGATGTTCGTGGTGACCAACAGCCTGCGCCTACGCCGGTTCGCGAAGTGAGCTCGATACTGGCCCGTTCGGTTGCCCCTCGTATCAGGCGGCCGCCCGGGGACGGGAGGGAGGAGGATATCCCCGGGCGGCGCGCCTGTGTCGGCGCACTCGGCTGCTGAGTCAAGTCAGCCCGAGTTGCCGGACTCCTCAAACCCTGACGCGAACTGTGGACCGACGAGCCAGGTCATAGCCGACGCGCGGGATTGGTGACCCAGATATGAGCCGGTCGGCCATAGAACCGTTCATTACGCGCCGAGCATGGCCTGCATTTCGGTGATCTCGCGCTGCTGGGAATCGATGATGCGCTGGGCGAGTTGGCGAGCCTCGGGGTCTTGCCCGTCACTCAGCTCAGTCCTGGCCATCGTGACAGCTCCTTGATGATGAGTGATCATCATCTGCAGGAACATCCGGTCGAACGCGGCGCCGGTAGCTTGCGCCAACTGTTGCATCTGGTCGCCGGACATCATGCCGGGCATCTGGCCGCCGGCCCCGTGATCCATCTGTCCCATGCCGTCCATGGGACTGCTCGCGGAGGGCACCTGGGCGTTCCAGGCGCGCAGCCATCCGCTCATCTGATCGATTTCGGGTTGCTGAGCGGTGTGAATGCGGGCAGCGAGGTCCTTTACTTGGGGTGACCCCGCCCGTTGGGTCGCCATCGTGGACATGGTGACGGCCTGGGAGTGGTGCGGAATCATGCCCTGGGCGAATGCGATGTCCGCCTGGTTGTGGGTCCGGGCTACTACTGATTGTGAGCTTCCCGGGTTTCCGGGAGGTGCGGTGGCATTGGTACCGCAACCACCGAGCGCGGCTCCAGCGGTGAGGGCGACGGCCACAGCTGCGATCAAGATCATGATCTTGTGCGTTGACATAGTGCATTCCTCTGCGTAGGTGAGCGGACTGAATCGGTCGCTGAGAGATCAGCGACGATCAGCTCCTCAGCACGCACAGTTGGGTCAACCGAACTGAGCCAGCGGGCGGCGCACGCGCCGCAACCGCACTGGCAGCCGCGAGCAGACCCCCCTGCTCCAATGGTCGACGCCACGCGGCCGCAACGAGCAACGCGGCACAGAGGGCGGTGATGGTTGTCAACACGGCCATGCAGAAGTGGCCCATCTTGTGCACCGGATCGCAGCAGTCGACCCGTGACGCCACCACTGGGGTCGAGGCCGAAATCATCTCAACCGAGTCGACCCCGGCCGGGTCAGGATCGGAGTGTCCGATGTGCGTCGCGCTCGTCATGGACATCGGGTGCGCAGTCGGTGAGTGGACCAGGTGGTGCATGCCGACCAGACCTGCCGCGATGGCGACAGTCAGTAGCCACTGATGTCGGGTCACGCCAGCCCACCCCCCACCCACGCAACTATAGGCCCACCGCGCGCCCGCCGATGTGGAATCCAAGACCAGGATGGGCATCCTCTCCGACGCCACGAGGCGGTGTCGACGGCGATCGCGGTCCAGTTCGCGGCGATGCTCGCACGGATCGCTCCGGAGTGCAGGATTTCGGACTAGAGTCCAAGGATGATTCGCAAGCCTTCCTCGACGGCCTGGAGCTCATCAGCTGTGGCGGCGTGAACACGTTCGAGTAGACGGGATTTGACTGCTCGTTCGATGGTGGTGACCGGCGCCCAACCGAAATCACCGATGCGGGGAGCTAGTGAGCTATCAGGACTCTCATCGATGATATGCACCGCGAGGACAACGGGTAGCAGCTCGGAAGCGTTGAGGGGGTTCGGGGAGACGATGAGGCGCAGCGTGCTGATGCCCGGACGTGGAATGACGGGCTTGTAAGTCCAGACATCACCGCGGTGAATGAGTTGATCAGGCATGGCACGGGAGGGTCCCATACGGGCTCTACGCTTCGGCGGTCGCCCTGAGCGTCTCCTCTTCGCTGTGGTCCGCATAGGAGGGATGGTCGGCGTACCAGCGACCGAGCGAGTCAACGGCTTCGCGTAGCGCGAGTTGGCGGAGCTGGTGCGCAGCCACGGTAGTCATCGTGCCGCCGTCACGTTGGGCGCAAATGCGGAGGTAGGCCGCAGTCGGCGCGTCGAGGTCGAGCGTCACGGTGTCAGACATGGCCTCAGGGTACGGGATGGCCCCGCACGGCGTCACCGTTGGCCAACGAGGCGCCCGAGTCCGACGGTGTGGAAACGAGCTCACCGCCCAATCTCCCCCGCTTCGTACCGCTTTCCTGTTCGCCGACAGGCGACAGTAACTGGGAAGGCGGTACTCCCCACCGATCGGCGCCATCCGAGGTCGGCACCGATCAACGCCTTGGGATCCGTCCCGTTCACGAAGTGGGCCAGCGCCCACCGGGTCGCACCGTGTCCGATCACGAGTACGCGTTGGTTCGCCCAGCGGGCCGCGAGGTTCGACCAGAAGGCCGCGCACGCGCGTGATCGCCTGCTCCCTAGCTTTCCCCGCCCGGATAGCGCTCCCCGAGGCGGTTCGCCTTCTCTCGCGCCATCTGCTCGGCCGGTGCTCTCTTGAGTTCGCCGGTAGGCGCATCCGCAGAGCCGCCGGCTGCTAAGACCGGAATCACGCTGTGGCGAACGCGACGCGTGTCGTTTCGGCCCCCGTTCGAGGTCGGAGTTGACGGCCTCGAAACCGTCGTCGTGACGGCGGGCGCCGAGCGGACAGTTACCGCTGCTACTCATCACGGGGGTCAGCCAAGGTAAGCCAGAAACCGGCAATAGGATGATCTTGATGCGGTTCGTGGCTGGTGAGGGCGTCTTGGTAGCTTCCCGCCCTACTGATGGTGTGATCGTTTAGGGGTGGGCCGCTGCGGTGACCTCGATCGAGCGGACTGCGTTTCCCCGGTTCAAGCGGCTGATGTCCGCGCGGGAGCTGCATGTCATCTACACGCCGACGATGGATGAGGTTACGTGGGCGGGTGAGAAGACCGGCTCGGATGGGTCTTTGTTGGCGCTGGTGTTGGGGTTGAAGTGTTTCCAGCGGATGAGGTGGTTCCCCAGGCAGGACGAGGTGCCGGGGGTGGTGGTGGATCATGTCCGGCGCTGCCTTGAGCTGGGTGCGGAGGTCTTGCCGGTGCATGGCAGTGACCGGTCCCAGCGGGTGCATCGTGGGTTGATCCGGGATCGGGTCGGTGTGGTGTATGACCCGGGCAGGGCACGCCAGGTCGCGGCGCAGGCGGTCCGGGAAGCGGCGTTGGTGAAGAACAATCCGCCGGATCTGATCAACGTAGCGTTGGAGGTGCTGGTCTCAAACTCGTTGGAGTTGCCGGGGTTCACCACGTTGGATGCGATGGTTTCCCGGATCCGTGGTGAGGTGAATCGGGAGATTTTCGCGCGGATTTACGGGCGGATCAGCGCGGAGGAACGTGCCAGGCTGGCTGGGGTGTTGGAGGTGCGTGGCTTGGGTGGCAGGAGCATGTTCACGCGGTTGAAGAAGCCGGCGCGGCGGGCGAGTTGGTCGCGGTTTAAGGAGCAGTCGCAGTATCTGGGGCTGGTGGATGAGCTCGGTGATAGCGAGTTGTGGCTTGAGGGTGTCGCTGAGTCGAAGATCGCGGACTTCGCGGCGGAGGCCTCGGCTCAGGATGGCGCGTCCTTGGGTGACTACGACCCGGTGAAGCGGGTGGCGTTGCTGGCTTGTCTGGTGCACATTGCCCGGGCCAGGGCGCGGGCCAGGGCGCGGGATGACCTAGTGGAGATGCTGTGCAAGCGGGTCGCGGTGATCGTGAAGAAGGCCAAGTCTGAGCTGGAGGAGATCCGGTTGCGGCAGCGGGCGGTGACCGAACGGCTGATCGGTGGGTACAAGGCGGTGCTTGAGCAGCTCGGCCCCGAGGGGGCGGCCACCGTGATCGAGCAGGCCGCGGCGGCGATGGCCCGCCAGGCGCTGATGGTCTTCACCGGCGCGGCCGCGGCCGGCGACGATCGCACCGAGGGCAACGGACCGGCTGAGGCGCTGGTGACGGTGCTGCGGGCGCTGACGGTCCAGGCTGAGGGCCTGGATGCGGTGCGCGCCCAGGCAGAGACTGCTGGGGGGCTCGCTGCCCAGCTCGCCGATATTGAGGAGGTCTCGGCGTTTCACGGCGATAACCATGAGATGCTGGTGCAGCGGTTTTTCCGCAAGGATCGTAGTGTGATGTTCGAGCTGGCCGGCCGGTTGAGGTTCGAGGCGAGTTCGACCGACCGCAGCGTGCTCGACGCGCTGGAGCACGCTGTCGCGCATTGGACGCTGACCCGGGATTACATCCCCGACCATGTCATCACCCGTGACGAGAAAACGGGTAAGGAAGTCCGATGCGACATCGATACCTCGTTCGCGTCGGGGAACTGGCAGAAGGTGATCAGGGACCGTAAACGGCCGGGGATGCTGGTGCGACGGCATTTCGAGGCCTGTGTGTTCGCCTACCTGGCCGAGGAGCTGCGCACCGGGGACGTCGCGGTGACCGGCGCCGCCGAATACGCCAACTGGGCGGCTCATTTGTTGTCGTGGGAGCAATGCCAGCCGCTGCTGGCCGATTTCTGCGCCGAGGCGGGCCTGCCGCAGACCGCGGCCGGGTTTACCACCGAGCTGCGGGAACGTCTGCAGCGGGCCGCGGCCGAGTTGGATGCGGGCTACCCCGACAATGCCGACCTGGTCATCGACGAAGCGGGGACACCCACGCTGAAACGACACCGCGGCCGCGGGAACTCGGCCTCGGCCGATGCGTTGGCTGAAGCGATCAAGCAGCGGATGCCGGAACGGTCGCTGTTGGGCATCGTGGCGCGCACGGCCTACTGGCTGCAGTGGTGGCGCCACTTCGGACCGGCATCTGGGTCGGACCCCAAACTGAAAGATCCCCAGGGCCGGTACGTGCTGACCACGTTCAGTTGTGGAGTGAACATGGCCTATGCCGAAGCGGCCCGGCACCTGGCCGGGATCTCCGCACACGAGCTGTCGATGACGGCCAACCGGCATGTGAGCATCACCAAGCTCAACAAGGCCAGCGCCGACGTGATCAACGCGTTCGCCCACCTGGACGTGGTCAAGGCCTGGGGTGATGGATCCGTGGTAGCCGCGGACGGCACCCAGATCGACACCTATATCGATAACCTCCTCGCAGAATCCTCCATCCGTTACGGGGGAATCGGCGGGATTGCGTACCATTATGTGTCCGACACCTACATTGCCCTGTTCAGCAGATTCATTTCCTGTGGCGTGTGGGAGGCGATCTACCTGATCGACGGGCTGTTGCAGAATTCCTCGGATATCAAACCGAACACGATCCACGCGGACACCCAAGGGCAGAGTTTCCCAGTGTTCACCCTCGCGTATCTGTTCGGGTTCGATCTGATGCCACGGATCCGGAACTGGAAAGACCTGCTGTTTTTCCGTCCGAGCGCTCAGACCTGCTACACCCACATCGACGCGTTGTTCGGTGAGCTCGGCCGCAACGTGATCGATTGGGACCTCATCACCGACCACTGGATTGATCTCATGAAGGTCGGGATTTCCATCCAGCAGGGCAAACTGTCCTCGGTGACCCTGATGCGCAGATTGTCATCGAACTCGCGAAAGAACCAGATCTACAAGGCGTTCCGGGAGGTCGGCCGCGTCATGCGCACCATCGCGCTGCTGCGGTATCTGGCCGACCCCGCGCTGCGTGCCCGGGTGACCGCGGCGACCAACAAGGCCGAGGCCTACAACGGATTCTCGCAGTGGTTGCGGTTCGGCAACCACGGTGTGCTCGCTGACAACGACCCGGCCGAGCAGGAAAAGACGATCAAGTTCGGGTCGTTGCTGGCCAACCTGGTGATCTTTCACGCCGCCGTGGACATGATGGTGGTGATCCGGGCGCTCATCGTCGAAGGCTGGACGATCACCGCCGAGGATCTGGCCCAGCTCTCGCCCTACCTCACCGAGCACATCCGTCGTTTCGGCGCCTACGCCACCGATGAGCTCCACCTGCCACCCGACGCCTTTGACCCCGCGCTCGCCGGAGTCGACTTCGATGCTGAGCCCGAGGCCGCGTAACAAGAAGCCCCCGATCCGGAGTCGCCGATCAGACGGCAGCCCTTCTACCTACCTTGCGGCTCGTCGTAGCTTCATGATTCCGAGATCGACAGGGCCGCACGGGTCAGGATCTCCCCCTCCGCGTGGTGGAGGCCGGCGCAACCTGGGCGCCGCAGCTGGCCGCGTGCTCACACTTGGAATGATTATCGATTTCGTTTACGCTCGGTTCAGTCACCCATATGAGTGATAGATCATCCAGGTGAGGAGCCGGAGCGTGAGCGGATCTGGAGTGCTGCGTCGAGTGTCGTCGCCCATTGGGGCGGCCGGGGTGGCAGTGGTGATGCTCGCGGGTCTGCTGGTGGGCTGCGCTGCTGGAACGCCGGCTGGTAGCGGTCCGGCGAGCCAGCCCAGCGGCAACACGAGGATCGCGGTGGTGGCAGCGGAAAACTTCTGGGGCAGCATCGCCGCGCAAGTCGGCGGCGAACACGTCACCGTGCACAGCGTCGTCACCAATCCGGACGCTGACCCGCACAGCTATGAGCCGACGCCGGCCGACGGGCGAGCTCTGGCAACCGCGCAGTACGTGATCGCCAATGGGGTCGGCTACGACCCGTGGGTCGCCAAGCTGGTCGCCGCGAACCCGGCCTCGGCGCGGTCGGTGTTGACGGTAGGGGAGCTGGTGGGGGTCAAGGAGGGCGGCAACCCGCACCGCTGGTACTCCCCGACTGATGTGCACCGGGTGATCGAGCAGATCGCCGCTGACTACCAGCGGATCGACCCGGCCGACGCCGGCTATTTCGATCAGCAGAAGCAGACCTACGAGACCCAGGGCTTGTCCCGCTACAACCAGCTCATCGCCGACATCAAAACAAGTACAGCGGGACGCCGATCGGTGCTTCGGAATCGATCGTGACCCCGTTGGCCGAGGGCCTGGGGTTGAGGCTGGCGACCCCGGAGTCGTTCCTGGACGCCGGTCAGCGAAGGCACCGATCCGACCGCGGCTGACAAGATCACAGCAGATCAGCAGATCAAGTCCAAGCAGATCAAGGTCTTCGTGTTCAACAGCCAGAACTCGACTCCGGACGTGGCTGCCCTGGTGACCGCGGCCAAAGCGGCGGGCATCCCGGTGGCGACGGTCACCGAGACACTCGTTCCGCCCACCGCCAGCTTCCAGGACTGGCAAGCCGACCAGCTCCAGGGCCTCGAGCAAGCACTGTCCCAGGCGAGCGCCCGATGAACGCCCGCTCGGCCGGTTCTGAGGTAGCCCAGCAGCCTCGCACCGCCGGTAGCCGCCCACCGCAGCCGGAGGATCAACCCGTGATCGCGCTGCGCAACGCGGCAGCCGAGCGCGACGGCCGGCGGTTGTGGGGTGGGCTGGATCTGACGGTCGCCGCCGGAGAGTTCGTTGCGGTGTTGGGCCCTAACGGGGTCGGGAAATCCACGCTGGTCCAGGTCATCCTGGGGGCGTTACCGCTGGCTGAGGGCGAGGTACGGGTGCTCGGCCAGCCTCCTGGACGGGCGAACCGGCGGATCGGTTACCTGCCCCAACGCCGCAGCTTCGACCCATCTCTGCGGGTGCGGGGCCGCGACATCGTGCGGCTGGGTGTGGACGGTCATCGGTGGGGCCTGCCACTTCCGCAATGGTTACCCGGCGCCACGGCGCGCCGCGCGGCGGCGGGGCGCGTTGAGGAGGTCATCGACCTAGTCGGTGCCGGCGCTTATGCCGACCGCCCGGTCGGGGAGCTGTCCGGGGGCGAGCAGCAACGCCTGCTGATCGCTCAGGCGCTGGCCCCGGCTCCGGAGCTGCTGCTGCTCGACGAGCCACTGGACAGTCTGGATCTACCGAATCAGGCGGCAGTCGCGGCTCTGATCGCCCGGATCAGCCGGGCGCAAGGGGTGGCCGTGGTGATGGTCGCGCACGATGTCAACCCGATCCTGTCCCATTTGGACACCGTGGTCTACCTTGCTCCCGGCGGTTCGATGATCGGCTCGCCGCGTGAGGTGATCACGGGCGCGGCGCTGACCCGACTGTTCGGCACCCCGATCGAGGTGCTCACCGCTTCTGACGGCCGGTTGGTCGTGATTGGCCATCCGGAGCGGCCCGGTAGGCATGCCGACCGGCACACCGAGCGGCAGCTACGCCCTCGCGCTGCTGGGCACCCGTGACCGGCAGCGCGTTCCACCATCGGTGGTGGCGTCCGGGTTATCGTCGAAGGTCAACCAGTAGGGGAGATCGGGACGGTGTTCGGTGGGATTGCCGCGAAAGCGGCGGGAATGGTGGCCAGCGGTGTCGCCGGGGCGGTCGTCGTTGAGGGGGCCAAGCGGCTGGTCCGGGCGCGCGCGGTGCATGAGGGCGCGGTGTGGGTGGCGTCGTGCGGTTTGCGCGGGGTGCGAGTGGTCGAGACCGGCGCGGAGAAGATCCGGCTGACTACCGCGGACATCCTCAGCGAGGCCCGCGAGCGGATCGGGGAGCAGTCGCCGCCACCACCGGGTTCGACCCTCGGGCACAAACATTGACCACCCGCAGGACACCGCAGATCCCCGAGGTGGTCATGTCCGTGGTTTCCGACGCCGCGGGGCGGGTGCGGTTCGCCACGCCGACCCTCACCGGCAGCGCGCCGCTGGCGGTGGCTGTCGAGGACGCGGTCGACGCGGTGGCCGGGGTCCGCCAGGTGCACGCCTTTCCCAGCACCGGTCACGTCGTGGTGTGGCTCGATGCGTCCCGCTGCGATCGGACCGAGCTGTGCGAGGCCATAGGCAAGGGGCTGCGGGCCGACCCCGAGGCCGCCGCTGCACGATCACCACGCTCCGTCGACGTCGCGGGTGGCGACTTGCTGCGGTTGCTGGTCGGCGGCGCGGCGCTGGCCGCGTTGGGTACCCGACGGTATGTGCTGCGCCGCCCGCCGATCCTCGG
>JBOHFK010000016.1:0-60237 GCA_050699635.1 Pseudonocardiaceae bacterium
GTTGAGCGCCCTGGCGAGGTCGGGTTCGACGGTGGCTGGGTTGGTCTGGGCTAACCGGCGATAGATTTCTACGGCCTCGGCGGTCGTAGCTAAGGCGTCCTCCAGTTGCCCGAGATTCGACAATCGGATGCCGAGGTTGTTGAGCGCCCTGGCGAGGTCGGGTTCGACGGTGGCTGGGTTGGTCTGGGCTAACCGGCGATAGATTTCTACGGCCTCGGCGGTCGTAGCTAAGGCGTCCTCCCGACGCCCCAGGTTCGACAACGTCATGCCGAGGTTGTGCAGCGCCGTGGCGAGGTCGGGTTCGACGGTGGCTGGGTTGGTCTGGGCTAACCGGCGATAGATTTCTACGGCCTCGACGGTCGCGGCCAATGCGTCCTCCCGACGCCCCAGGTTCGACAACGTCATGCCGAGGTTGTGCAGCGCCGTGGCGAGGTCGGGTTCGACGGTGGCTGGGTTGGTCTGGGCCAACCGACGGTAGATCTCCACGGCCTCGACGGTTGCCGCCAGCGCCTGTTTCCGTTGGCCGGCATGGGACAGTCGATACCCAAGGACGCTGTAGAGCCGGGCACGGTCGGCGGGGTCAGGGGTGGTGGCCAGGCGGTGGGGGGTAAGCCGGGTGGTCAGAACGGCGGCGGCGATGTCGCGGTCGATCTTGCGGCCGGAGGGCAGCAGTGCCTCGATCGCTTCCAGTACGACCAGATCCACGTCAGGCAGCTCGGTCAGACGGGCCAGGGCCGCAGCACCTGCAGCAACGGCGAGCTGGGGTTGCGCACGAAGCAGCGGGAACAGTTGGCCGCGGGCGATGTGCGGCCACCGGCGAGCGGTCTCGATCAGCACGGTCACCGCCGCTGCGGCCCAGACCGGCAGCCCACCGTCGCCACCAGGGCCCAGCAGTTCGGCAGCCGTGGTGGTGGCCCAGGGGTCGGGTTCATAGCCGGCCTCGGTGTGCCCAGGGGTGGACAGGGCCAGGAAGTCCTCCCCAAGCCGGTCGGGATACAACGGCTCACACACAGTGGCCGCCCCCCCGCCCGGCGGGTAGCACAACCGGTGGTCGTCCATGACCTGCTCGGGGCCAGGGATGCCAGCCCGCGCCAGCGCGGCCACGCCCACGAGGTAGGGCAGCGGCCGGGTCAGGGTGGCGGTAAACACTGCCCGGCCCATCGTCTGCGGGGCGGTCCGCACCCGCTGGTCGTGGTCGAACATGCTGACCCAATGGTCGCGTTCCCGCTGGAGCAAATACGCGGACAGGCCGGCCGGATCGGCGGGCGGGACCTGACCGCAGGCGTACGCGTCGACCGCGACCAGGGCTGCCATGTGTACGGTGAGCACCAGACCGAACGAATGCGCGCCGAGGCTAGATGGCGGGGCGATGCGGCCGGGATCGATCACCCCCAGCAGCGCCGCGAACCGGTCCCGGGCAGCCGTGAACACTTCGGCGCGGGCCGCTGCGGTATCGGCCAATGCAGCCAGCGTCATCGCGTCCGCCGGCACGTCCAACCGCTGCTGCAACCAGTAGGCCAGGCTGGCCCACCACCCCCCGGCCGGGCGGGCCAGCAGCAACACCCTCGTCGGTACCCCACAACGCAACAGCGGATCCCCAGCCAAGGCCAACAGATCAGCCACCGGCCAGCACTCGGCGTGATCCACCACCACCAGCAGTCCCCGCCCGGCCACCACCGGCTCGACGTCGGCCCCGCCGGTGGGTGCTGTGTCATAGCTGCGGCGCACCCCATCGGTCACCGCCCACCCCACCTCGGCGGATCGCTGAGCGAATTCGCTGGCCAGCCGCGTCTTGCCCTGCCCACCGGGGCCATGGACCAACCGCACCGCCAGGCCCAACCCGGGTTCGTCCCGCCAGGCCGCCAACTCAGCGAGTTCGCGGTCCCGGCCGGTGAAATCCACCACGTGAGACTGAGCAGCCAACAGCCGGCTCGGCTGCCAAAGCGCCGGCGCGCTGGGCCGGTGCGGGCGACACTCGTCCACCCGGTGGTTCAGCGCCGCGCCCTGGTTCATGTGCAGGTCGCGGTGCTGAACAAGGTAGTGCGTGGCCCGCCCCCCGGCGATCTCGGGATGAGCGCGCTCCGGACCTTTCGCAGCGCCCAGGGAGCCGGTGCTCACCGCGATCCCGCTCTGGTCGGTACCCAGTTCTGCTTTGGGGCCGGCAGTGCCTGGCGCACCTGCGTCATCATACATAACCCTCAGGTCATCGACTGTCGCATGGAAGTCGTTCGGGGGGGGGTGTGCCTCGGGGGCGAAGGCGCAGCTGTCCACGTTCCGAGCGCCGCCGTCCGTTCCTAGGTTGGTCCCGGTCGGGCAGCGCGCCGACCTGGCCCGGTCGCGGGCCCGGATCGTGGCCGCCCAGGACGCCGAGCGCCCGGCCCTGTCCCACCCCACCCCAACCCAAGCGCCACCGGCGAACCGTGAGAGCTCGGGCCACACCCGTCGCGGGTAGTTACGTGTCCCATTTCAGGTCGAAGCCCATCAGCGACTTGTATCGCTCGAGGAGTTCCTCATCGCTCAGTTCGGCCGCCGGTGTGCGAAGTCCCTTGGGCTCGGGACCGTAGACCTCTGCTGCTATTTCCATCTCCTGCTCAAGAGCCCATCCCTCCGACGTTTGCCGGATCTCCTCGAGAGAGTCGTCGCTCATGGCACCTCCTGGCGAAGCGCAAGTCCCAGCCCCCCACCTAGGGTTTCATGATGCCTCGTGCGCTGCGCGTGCGCTCGTTGCTGGTCAGACCCGAACCCGTCAGACCCGAACCCGTCAGACCCGAATCCGTTAGACCCGAACCCGTCAGACGCAGGGCGGCCACCATCCGTTCGACTCGCGGATCGCGCCGCAGCTCTTCCAGTGTCACCGGTAGCGGCAACCGCCAGTTCGGGTACTCATCGACGGTGCCGGGCAGGTTGGGTTGGCACGGCTCGCCCACCACGTCGTAGGGCGACGCCAGCACCAACCGGCAGGGTGTGCGGGCTAGTAACGCGTGCATCGCCGCCACGATGTCCTCTTCACCGTCCGCGCTGAGCAGGCCCTCGGCGCGAAGCAGGGCGAGCAGTTCGGTCCGTTCGGCTGCGGCCTGGGCCCATTCCGCGGCTTCATCGTTGAGCAGGCCCAGCGCGGCACGCGCCCGCACGTGCTCGCCACGGAGAAAGCCGACCGCGGTGGGCAGGTCGTGGGTGGAGATGCTGGCGGCGGCGCGCGGCGGCCAGTGTCGCGGAGGCAGCAGCGGCGTGCCGGGAGCGTCTTCGTCGCGGGTGAACCACAGCACCGCGCAACCCAGCATCCGGTGCGCCGCCAGCGCGTCGGTGACCTCCGGTTCCACCGTGCCCAGGTCCTCGCCGATCACTATCGCGCGGGCCCGGTGCGCCTCCAGCGCCAGCGTGGCGAGCATCGCGTCGGCGTCGTAGTGCACGTAGGTGCCTTCGGCCGGGGACGCGCCCCGCGGCACCCACCACAACCGCCACAGGCCGGCGACGTGGTCGATCCGCAGCCCGTCGGCGTGCGTGAGCACCGCGCGCAGCATGTCCCGGTAGGCGGCGTAGCCGGTGGCGGCCAGCCGGTCGGGGCGCCACGGCGGCAACCCCCAGTCCTGCCCCTGTTGGTTGAACGTATCCGGCGGGGCGCCGACCGTCACCTCGGCGGCCAGCACGTCCTGCAGGGCCCACGCGTCGGCGCCCTCGGGGTCGACGCCGACGGCGAGGTCGTGCACCACCCCGATGGTCATCTCGCGGGCGGCGTCTCTGGTGGCGGCCAGCTGCTCGGTGCACTGGTGCTGCACCCAGGCGTGAAACGCCACCCGATGGGGGTCCGCGCTCGCTGTCGCCGGGTGCCGCAGCCCGGCAGGCCAGCTTGACCAGCGGGGACCGTGCCGCTCAGCCAGCGCGCAGAACGTCGCGAAGTCCCGTAACCCGGTTGGCATCGCCGGGTGCGGGGCGCCTTCGGCCTGCCAGAGCAGTTCCAACGCGGCCCGCTTGGCTTGCCAGACAGCGTCGTAGTCAATCCGGTCACCAGATCGGACCCGCAGCGCGTCCACCTCGGCCCGTAACGCCGGGTCCGCTCGCCGGTAGCCGGCGATGTCGCTGATGCTCAGGTACAGGGGGTTGATGAATCTGCGGCTGGAGGGGCTGTACGGCGAGGGTTGCACCGGGCTGATCGGCGTCACCGCGTGCAGGGGGTTGACCAGCACGGCACCGCCGTCGTGCGCGGTGGCTGTCCACTTAACGAAGTCGCGCAGGTCGGCGAGATCCCCGATGCCCCACGAGCCGGCTGAGCGCAGCGCGTAGAGCTGCAGCATCCAGCCCCAGGCGCGCGGCGGTTCGGGCAGCGCCGGTGGGGCGACCAGCACGGTGGTGTGCGCGTCGCCCCTGGTCAGCGAATACCAGCCGGGCGCGAGATCAGCTGGCAGCGCTTCCCTGACAGGCGTTTCGGTGCCGTGCTCGTCGATGAGCACACCGGGATTGCGGACCTTTCGGCGCTGGCCCTGGCGCACCACCACGGTGCCCGGCGGCTTGGGTGCTCGCGCTCCAGTTAACGCGTCCCGTACCTGTGCCGGAGTGTCTGCGCTGACACCCTGCAACCCGAGTACCCGCCGCACCACCTCGGGGTCGACATCGACCCGCTTGCGCTGTGCATCCCGATACCAGGTTGCCACCCCATGAACAGCGGCGAGCTCCTCAAGTGCGGAATCCATCCTGCTATCCTGACAGTTGCGCGGATGCCGGTGGTTAAGACGGTGTGGTCGGGGGATCGGACGGGCAGCTGAGGTGGCACGGTTCGATGCGCACCGTTCGGTTGGCTTGCGCTGGGCCTGGTAGCAGCACGCCGTCGGGCCCGTTGTCGGGAACGTACTGCGCGAAATAGCTGCCCAGGCCGCGAGGCTCCGCAATCTGGCTCGGGTCGGCGCCGAGCCCGATCAGCTCCTGTTTGACGGTCTCAGCTCGCTGCCGTGCCAAGTCGATTTGCTTATTTTTGGGTCCCCAGCGGGCGGTGGTGCCGGTCAAGCGCAGCTGAACGGACCGATCGGCCTTGAGTTGGTCCGCGATGGGTTGCAGTACCTTCCGGGCCGCTTCCGGGTCGCGGAACACGGCGGTTCCCGGTTCGAACCCCACTTCGCCGGCATCGGGAAGGACGGTGATTCCGCCCGGCTGGTACGCAGGCGGACGGGGGATTGCGACAAGTTTCACCGGCTTGAGAGGGCCGCCGACAGGGTCGCCACGACGCGGCGCTTCAACCGAGGTGACGCACGCCGCACCGCTGGCTTCAGCGATCTTTGTCCATAGCTCGACGAGATGGGTCTTGCGGGTGCCGAGTGTTTCCTGCGGGCGGGCCACGTCACCGATTCCCATCAGCACGACGGTCAGTCCGTGCAGATCGGGCAATGCACCGGTGTTGCGGAGAAAGGGGATCATGTCGTCGGCTGGGGCGTCCAGCACGCCCGGCTGACTGAAGTCGAGCGCGCCGGATGTGGTTAGGCCGGAGTCGACCAGGACGACGGTGCCGGCTTTCGGGCGGCCCGCGGCGCCGCCCGCCTGCTCGAGCGCGGACAGCACGTCCACCTCAGCTTCTTCTGCACGCATGTCGGAAGCGGCGCGCTGGAATCCTTTCAGGAAATTTAACTGATCATTCTTTAGTCGTATTGAATTCCCGGCGGGCGAGCGGAATGGTCCGCTCTGCTGGACGCCGGGCCGGCCATCGACATTGATCAGGGTGAGGGTCGGCCCGGTCACCCCCGCTGGAATCTTCTCGATGAATTTCTCCACCATCTCAGTCACCTGCACCGGCACCGTACCAGGGCTGTTCGCTCGCCGGGATATCGCCACCGCCAGGGGTCCATCGGGCAGCACACAGCGGCCGATCGACTGTTGTGCCGCGCCGTTACCCGGTGTGGTCGAACCTCCGCCACAGGCGACCAGGGAAGCAGTCATGAATGTCGCCGCGATGCCGGCGAACGCGCTGTTCAGTCTCACGATCAGGCTCCTGGCTCGGGATACTCGTCTATTGTTGGGGCGTCCTTCATGAGCAGATCGAGTGCTCTCGGGTCTTGCAGCTCGGCGGCCATCCGGTGCCGTACCAAGATCTTCAAACTGACGACATCCGCATTGGTACGGCGGTAGGCCGCCGCGCGTTGCCCGATCGCGCGGGATTCTTCGGACTGCACCGCCTTGAGGCGCCCCTGCTGTTCGGCGTGATGTCCACGGGCTATGGTGACCTGCTGGGTCGCCTGCTTCAATTTCCGCGACGCACGCAGGTATGCCCGCGCGGCGGGGTTGAACGTGTGGAAGGATGTCGTCATGGCGACCAGCCCGCTGACGAAGTAAAGACCGGCGAAGGTGAGCGCGGCGATCAGATCTTGATCCGCCCCGCTGTCCGAGCCCAGAACTCCGAAGTTCGTGCTACCGGAAATCCCCGCAGGAGGGACGCCGTAGCGGAGTCGAGCGGCGAATGCGACACCACCGAGTGCGACCCACCCTGCTTTTTCTGCCCAGAGCAGACCATCGCTACGGACTCTGTCGCCGGAACGCCGTTTCCGTAACCCGACCCCGATGTGATGGCAGATTCCGATCGCGGCCGCTGAGAAGCCGATGGTGCCGGCCAGGATGATCACTGGCTGGGCTCCGAAGAGCCCGGCCAGGACCACATAGAACGCCGCGAGATCGCCGATGATCGCGCCGAGGACGAACAGCCACATCAGTCCGTCTCGGGACGGGCCGTGCAGCAATTCGGGTGCCTGATAGTGCGGACCGCCGAGCATACGGCTGGGGGCCGGCTCCGTCGTGGTTCGGGCGGACTGATCAGCCGGGCTGGATACCAGGTCCGTTGAGGTCGGTGTGTGCAGTCGCTCACCTCCGAGCCGTTGCCGGGCGATGTCAAAATTGTGTTCGGCGTGCCGTAGCTTTTTTTCGGCGTTGGCAACGGTATCGGCTGCTTTGGTGACGTGCCGTTGCGCCGCGGCGATCCGCAGGTCCAGTTCGGTCAGATAGTGGTCGTGCTGTTTGCTTTCTTGGGTGTGCCACTCGGTTCCGACCCCGTCGAGTCGCCCATCGAACTTGGCCCCGGAGCCGGCATCGAAACCACCGCGCAGATCCACCACCCAGGCGCGGATATCCGCTTCGGCTCTGCGCATCCGCTCGGACGCTCGGACGTCTGGCGATGCGATCGTTTTGCGCCCAAGTGGACTGTGCAGACTGGATTGAGTGGGTTCGGCACGTGTCGTCCAGCGCCACCATTGACTGAGAGCTTCCGTATTGCGCATATCACTCGTTCTCCGCTGGTGGGATAGCCGGGTGGGAAGGGTCGTTGTTGATCACCTGGTCGGCGAGGTCAAGCAACCGCTGAAGCGGACCGCCCATCTGCAAGGGTCCCCAGTTGTTGGCCACCTCGTTCAGGCGCTCGCCATCCAGATGGACTTGGATCAATCTGTCCCAGTAGGTCTCAATGCGGCGCCAGGTATGGGCAGCCAGCTGGTTGCGGCGATCCAGGTACTGCTTATGTCGGGCCGTGATGTCCTGTTCAAGCTGTTTGCGCTGAGCTCGTTTGGCGTCCAGCTCGGCGAGATTCCGTTGGTGCCGCCATACCGCCACTTGCTCGTCATCGATGCTCGCGAGGCTCTCTTGACCCGCTCCGGTGATCGGCGCTACGGCGTTCTGGATGGCCTCGATGTCGGCGCGTACCTTGGCCAACTCGCGCTCCACGGGAGCTGTTTGTTCTTCCCAGCGCCGTCGCTCGGCAGTGGCCTGCTCAGCGAACTCTGCGATCAGCCTTCTGATGGTTGGCGTCGCCGCTGGTTGCCGCGCAAATACGGGCAGCCCGTTGAGGCCGTCTTTGGTGGCGCTTCGCCGGTCGAGAAACCGTTTGACCGGGCCGTATCGCAACGGTTCGTTGTTCGTTTCGGCCTGCGCGATCGGCTGATAGAGGCCGCGCCAGGCATGGGAACGGAAGAGGGACATGTGGTGACTCCAAATGCTGACCGCGATGGGGATGTCTGTGCTGGCGCGACGTACAGCTTGTTGATCGTCTATTGCCGATCGGTTGTTACCCAGCGCTGTCCGAAAAATTTTGCCCGATTTGCCGCAATTTTGGTGCAGGCTAGAGCGCCGAGACAGCGAAGCTCCGGACATTGACCTGGCAGCCGTCGCTCCAGAGGCCGACGCGCTTGCCGTGTAGGTAAGAATTGTCCGTCGCGCTCAGCACCGTGGCGCCGTCGATCAGTACCGTCAGCCGGTTACCCCGGACCTCCACGCGGTAATGATGGTTCTCGGCGCCGGGGAGGAACGGCTGTATGTCGAGCTTCGTGGGATTGCTGCCGGAGGCTGTCCACAGCACAGCGACATGATCGGCCGGCTGGCCGCTGCTACACGAGAAGAGTCCGGATGACACGCAATGGCCGGCGCCGTAACCTTCGCCGTCATCCTGCACCCGCACGACGATGCCGAAGGAGTCCAGTCCGGAGAACATTCCCTCGTTCGCGTACCGGACCAGTTGTATGTCGGCGTCCACGGCGTAGCTGTCGACGGACGCGAGATCCACTGGTGCGACGATGCTTGCTTTAGTCTGGTAACCCTTACCAGTATTGACCATCATGCCGCCGGTCGTTGTCCACTCTTGTGATCCTCCCCAGCCGCCGAGGCCATTCGACCAGTTGGCGTGATAAGGCAATGCGGTTGCCGGCGGCGATGGTGAGCTGGTCGTCGTGGGTGCAGAACTCGTAGGTGGCACGGGGGGAGCTGGTGAGGGGGATGGCTGTGCTGAGGATGTTGCCGAACCAGGAGGATCCGATTCTCCCTGACGTGGCGGGGGACCCAGAGGTTCTCCCCGAGTCAGGAACAGGCCGAAAAACAGCGCTAACGCGAGAAATCCTATTACGTATCCTGAATTCCAGCCTTTTGAGGCTCTTGTGAAATGTTCGACAAGGAGCCTTGTGATGATGGTGGAGGTGGCCGCGAGGATCAGCGACCCCAACACCTTGAGTATCAGCGCGACAGTCACCTAGCCCTCCTGGCATGGTGGGTGGCGACCATCGCTATCGGAACCCCCTGGCTCGACGATCCGGTCACCTCGCGCATCAGGTGAGGCGACCCCTCTCGACCTCTTTATTCGGGCAGCGAGTGCTGATTGTTACCCACGGTGGGTGGGCGGCTGACCGTCAGCGCAACTGGTCGAGGTTCGACACGATCGCCGATTTCGACGCCGCGACGCGCATTTACCGCCGGTGCCGCAAGGCGGGGATCACCCCCCGTAGCGGGTTGATCCCCACTCGGGTGCAGTTACCGTGTCGACGGCTCGACGGAGACCTCCACGGGGTCAACCGGTTCCGCGATGTTGGCGGCCACCGGGGCGTGCTCGTCGGGCATCAACGCGGGATCGGGGGTGCTGCCGAAGGAGAAGGCCAGACAGACCACCGCCGCCAAGAGGTAGCCGAGCGCGACGCCGGGGCTGGCTGCCCAGGCGACCTGCTCACCGTGGATCAGCCCGATGAACGACAGCGCTGCGCCGGCCGCGCAGTACCCGGCAGCCCAGTAGTAGCGCTTGTCAATCAAGAACGCGGCGATCGCGCCGAGCAGCATGCCGGCCAGGATCGCGCCACCGCCGAGGCTCTTCAGGCCGTCATAGACAACTCCGGCCTTGGCCAGCGCGTCGGTACCGACCTTGGCCGCGCTGGTGCCCGCGGCGTTGAGCACGTTGTCGATCTGGCCGGTGGCCCAGGCCGCGACGTTGGGGATCACCGCGAGGACGACGGCCACCGCGTGTGCCTTGGGCACCGAGACGAATGCCTGCGCGCCGATCAGCAGACCGATGTAGAGCAGGATCGGCACGATGGCCGGCAGCGGGATCAGCGCGCCGAGCAGCCCGAACAGCCCGAGGAAACACATCAGCGCGATCACCACGCCCGACGCCAGCGAGTAGGTGGTCCGGCCGCCGGCCTCCTTCCAACCCGGGTGCCCGATGTAGACCGCGGGTGGGAACGGGCTGCCCAGCGCGGCGCCGACCACCGCGCCGGTGCCGTCGGCGAGTAGCACGCTGCGCAGGTTGTAGTTGTCCCCGGCGACGGCAGCGCTCTCCACGTTGGTCATGCCCTCGCAGAAGTTGTAGATGCCCAGCGGGATCGCGGTGGCCAGCAGCGGGGCCACCGCCGACAGGCCGTGGATCAACCGGCCGAAGTTGAGGGTCGGCAGGCCGATGGCGACGTCCTTGGCCGCCGCGACGACGTCCGGCGCGGACATGTAGCCGCCGATCCAGCCGATCGCGCTGCCGACCAGCAGGGCGGCCAGCCCGATCGGGATGTTGCCGGGCAGCTTGCGGCCGGTGAAAAAGCCGATCACGATGATCGCGAACACCGGCAGCGCGATCCACAGGGCCTGCCACATCTGCGCGGCCGGGCGCATCGAAATGAACGCGATCGAGATCCCGGCCAGCGTCCCGAGCAGCGCGGCCCGCGGGGTGAACCGGCGGATGTAGGGACCCACGAACGCGCCGGCCAACACGATCAGCCCGATGATGAACGACCACGCCAGCCCGGCCTCCCAGGCCCGGATCGGGTCCTTGGTGGCCAGGAAGATCGGCAACATGATCACGAAGGTCACGATGAACATATGGGGCACGCTCGGGCCATACGGCATCGCGCACACGTCGCTGCGGTTCTCCCGGCGGGCCAGCCGGCGGGCCAGGAAGGTGTAGTACCCGTTGCCGATCAATAGCTGGATCCCCAGCGCGGGCAGGATGATCCCGAACACGTCGCCTTTCGGGATCTGCACGACGCCCACGCACAGCGTGCTCAGCACCAGGACGTTCACCAGTACGTTGAACCCGAGACCGAACGCCGCGTTGAGGTCGCCGCTGACCCACCAGGGCGGCTGCCCGGTGGTCGTTTCGTTGTGCTTGACCCGGATGCTCATCAGTGATCAACTCCGTTCGTCAACCGTGGCCGCACCAACCGTGGCCGGGCGCAGCGCACTGAGCGCGTCGAGGTAGGCCGCCGAGGGGGCGACCCAGCCGAAGATGCCGCCCTGAGCGGCGATCATCGCCAGCCCGGCCCGCTGGAACTCCGGGAAGTAGGAGCCGACGCAGTCGGAGAGCACCAGGCACTCGTAGCCGCGGTCGTTGGCCTCCCGCACCGTGGTGTGCACGCATACCTCGGTCGTGACGCCGGTGACGACCAGGCTGGTGACGCCGCCGATCTGGAGCAGCTCGTGCAGGTCGGTGGCATAGAACGAGCCCTTGCCTGGCTTGTCGATCACGACCTCGCCGGGTAGCGGAGCGAGCTCGTCGATTATTTGGTGGCCGTACTCCCCGCGGATCAGGATCCGGCCCTTGGGCCCGGCATCGCCGATCCGCAGCGTCGGGTTGCCGCGGTTGAGCTTGGCCGGTGGGCAGTCGGCCAGGTCGTCGCGGTGGCCCTCGCGAGTGTGGATGACGGTCATCCCGGCTGCCCGGGTGGCCGCCAGTACCCGCTGCAGCGGCGAGATCACCGCCCGCAGCAGGTTCACGTCGTTGCCCAGGGTCTCGCCGAACCCGTCTGGTTCGACGAAGTCGCGCTGCATGTCGATGACCACCAGCGCCGTCCGCGCCGGGTCGAAGCGGAACGGGCCGGGGTCAGCCAGTACGGGGACCAGGTCTGCGGGGCCATTGTCAGCGGGGAGGTGGTCAGCCGCCATGGTGAGCTCCGGTGGGGTTGCCCGCGGCAGTGGCGGCGATGACCGCCTCGGAGGTGGCCACACAGCCGAAGACCCCGCCCTGCATGGTGACCATCCGCAGCGCCGCGGTGTGGTTGGCCAGCTCGGTGGCACCGGTGCAGTCGGACAGGATCAGGCACTCGTAGCCCCGGTCGTTGGCCTCGCGCATGGTGGTGTGCACGCAGACGTCGGTGGTGATCCCGGTCAGCACGATGTGCGTGCTGCCCTTGGTGCGCAGCACCAAGTCCAGTTGGGTGGCGTAGAACGCACCCTTGCCCGGCTTGTCGATCAGCACCTCACCCGGCATCGGCGCCACCTCGGGCACGATCTCCCAGCCCGGCTCGCCGCGCACCAGGATCCGGCCCTGCGGCCCGGGACCGCCGATCTCGGCACCGATCCGCGCTGAGCGCCATCGCTTGTTGGCCGGCAGGTCGGACAGGTCGGGGGAGTGGCCCTCCCTGGTGTGGATCACCAGCATGCCGGTGGCGCGGGCGTGGGCGAGCATCCGCGCGGCTCCCGGCAGGCCCGCTCGGGTCAGCTCGATGTCGTAACCCATCCGGTCGACGTAGCCACCGGGGCCGCAGAAGTCGACCTGCCAGTCGATGCAGATCAGCGCGACCCGGTCGGCCGGGACGGTGCCGTCGTAGGGCCACGGGTAGGGGTCGGCCGCGACCGGCCCGATGGTGGCGAGCCGGGTGAGGGTGCGGGTCATGATCGTCCTCCAACGGGTTCGGCCATCCGGTGCGCGACGGACAGCAGCAGGGGCTCGGAGAACGCGGGACCGATCACGGTGATGCTGGCCGGCCGCCCGTCGGTGGTCTGACCGGCCGGCAGGGTGAGTGCGGCAAGGTCGAGCAGGTTGACGAACTGGGTGAAACGGCCGAGCACCGTATTGCGCCGCACCGGCTCCTCGGCGATCTCGGCCACGGTGAACGTGGTCGGCACGGTGGGCATGATCAGCACATCGGCGCGCTGCCAGAGCTGGTCGGTCCAGCGGCGCAGTTCCTTGAGCCGGTGCCAGGCCCGGAAGGTGTCCACCGCGGTGAACCGCCGGCCCGCCTCGATCACCTGCCGCGTGATCGGCAGGACGTCATCCGGGTGCTCGGCGAGAAACCCGTCCAGCTCGGCCAGCCGCTCGGCGACCCACGGTCCGTGATACAGCAGCTCGCCGGCCTCGAGCAGCGGCGCGATCGTGGTGGGGGTGGGGGCGCCGACGTGCTGCTCGGCGCGGGCTACGGCGAGGTCGAACGCGTCGCGCATCGGCTGGTCGCCCTCGAAGTCCAGTTCGGCTGGCATGGCCAGCCGAACCCGTGAGTGGCAATGCGAGCTATCACTCGCATTGCCACTCACAAGCTTTGACCAGGGGTCCCCCTGGTCAAAGCCCTTCACCACGGCCAGGACCGCGGCGGCGTCCGCCACGCTGGGGGTGAAGATGCTCACGCAGTCCAGTGATCGGCACGCTGGCACCACACCAGCGGTGCTGATCAGGCCGCGGGTCGGTTTGCAGCCAACGATCCCGTTCATCGCGGCGGGGACGCGTCCCGAGCCGGCGGTGTCGGTACCCAGCGCAAAGGAGACCAGGCGGGCGGCCACCGCGACGGCCGAGCCGGAACTGGAACCGCCGGCGATCAGACCTGCCCCCAGCACGCTCTCCGGGGTGCCGTACGGCGAGCGGGTGCCGGTCAGCCCGGTCGCGAACTGGTCCATGTTTGTCTTGCCGACCACGATCGCGCCGGCCTCGATGAGCCGCTGCACGCAGTGGGCGTTGCGGGTCGGCCGGTAGCTGAACGCCGGGCAGCCTGCCGTGGTGGCCAGGCCGGCCACGTCGATGTTGTCCTTCACCGCACAGGGCACGCCGAACAGGGGCATCCCCGCGGTCCCGCGTTCGCGCCGGATCCGATCCAGTTCCGCGGCTCGTCGGTGCAACTCCTGATCCGGCCAGCGGCAGATCCACACGGCGTCCCCGTCGCGGGCCGCGATCCGCTGCGCGACGAGATCAACGACCTGATGCGGCTGGATACGCTCCGACGCGTAGGCAAGCTGTAGTTCGCGCACCCCGATTGAGTGAATCAACGGTGCAACGACGGGTGAAATAGGGTGCACTTTGTCGATTGTCGACCGGATGATGTCACCCGATGGTCGCGATTGTTACATCCATGTTACGCATCTGGCGGCGACAGCGGGATGGCTGCGACTGGCGCAGTCGCGCATGGCAGGCGCTCTGGCTGAGCAGGCAACGCAAAGCTGAACCGGCAGCCCTCGCCGGGTTCGCACTCGAGCCAGATCCGGCCTCCGTGCACCCGGATGATCTCTTGGCTGATGGCCAGTCCCAGCCCGCTGCCGCCACCGGACCTGGTGCGGGCGCCGTCGACCCGGTAGAAGCGGTCGAAGATGTGGCGGGCTTGTTCCCTCGGGATCCCTGGCCCGGTGTCGGCAATGGTCACTCCGACCTCGCCGTCGACCCGCCACACCTGAATGCGCACGGTTCCGGCCGCGATGTACTTCACTGCGTTGTCGACGAGGTTGCTCAGTACCTGGTCGATGCGTTCGCGGTCGGCGTCGATGGGCTGGGCGGCGCCCTCCACCTGCAGCAGGACCTGCTTGGCGTTGGCCAGCACACGAAACCGCGAGACCACGGTGATCGCTTCGGCCCTGAGGTCCACCGGGCAGCGAAGCAGCTCCAGTTCGCCCCGGTCGATTCTGGCCAGGGTGAGCAGGTTGGTCACGATCCTGCTCATCCGGTCCACTTCGGCGGCGTTGTGTTCCAGCGCGAGGGCAGCGGATTCAGGCAGATCGGGCTGAGTCAGGGCGAGGTCCAGTTCGGCGCGCATGATCGCTAGAGGGGTGCGCAGCTCGTGGGAGGTGTCGGCGACCAGCCGCCGATGCTGCTCCACACCGTCGCGTAGCCGATCGAACATGGCATTGAGCGTGCCCGCGAGGTGGCCCAGCTCGTCGGCACTGGTGGGGACCGGAATGCGTTCGTCGAGGTGATCAACGTGGATGTGTTCGGCCTGCCGGCTGATCCTGGTGATGGGCAGCAATGCGATCCGTGAGAGCCACCACCCACTGGTGCCCGCGAGCACCACGGCGATCAGTCCCACCAGGATCAGGAGTTCGGTGACGTGACGCACGACGACCTCGAGCGAGTCCAACGCGGTCGCCAGGACGAGGACCGCGCGGCGCCCCGGCTTGCCGAGTGGGCGGGCGATCAGCCGGAAGGACTGGTGTCGCGATCCGAGTTCGACCGTCATCAGCCGGGTGCCGCCGCTGAGCACAGAATTGATCATTTCTGTGCCGAACACCGGCGCGATCGACAAACCGCGGTGACTGTTGTTCAGCAGAACGCCGTTGGGAGCGAGCAGTTGCGCCCACGACTCGCCGCCCAGCAGCCCCCACGTTGCCGCGTTGGCGTCCTCGACGAACTCGGTGTCGCCATCCTTGACGTACTCGGCGCCCAACTGCTCGGCGCGCTGATGCAGGGACTGATCGGCCTCGCCGGCCAAGTCGTTGTACAGCTGCACCGGTACGGATATCGTGACGGTGATCAGCATGGCCACCAGTACGGCCAGATAGGAGGCGGTGAGCCGAACCCTGATCGGCAGCTTCACGGATGACCCACCCGGTACCCGACACCTCGCACGGTGTGGATGACCGGTTCGTGTCCGGCCACATCGAGCTTGCGGCGCAGGTATCCGATATAGACGTCGGTGACATTCGAGCTGCCGGAGTGGTCGTGCCCCCACACGTACCGGGCGATCCGGGACCTATCTACGACCGAACCCCGGTGCCGCACCAGGAGCTCCAGCAGTGTCCACTCCCTGATGGACAACGGGATCGATCGTCCATGACGAGTGACTGTCCGTGTTGCGGGATCCAGCACAAGATCGTTGGCGGTGAGCACCGCGGGACGCTCGACGGGTGCGCGCCGCAGGATTGCGCGCAGCCGGGCGACCAACTCGGCGAAGGCAAACGGTTTGACCAGATAGTCGTCGGCGCCGGCGTCTAGGCCCCGTACCCGGTCACGTACGTCGTCTCGAGCGGTGATGATCAAGATGGGTACCCATCGAGCCTGCTCGCGCAATCTGCGGCAGACGGTGAACCCGTCACTGGCCGGCAGCATCAAATCGAGCAGGATGGCCTCGTAATCCTCATCGCAGGCCCTGCGCACCGCTGTCTCGCCGTCCTCGACCAGGTCCACCCAGTGCCCGTCCTGCTGGAGCCTGCGGCGCAACGAGTGCGCAAGTTTCACTTCATCCTCGACAAGTAGTATGCGCACCCATCAACGGTAGCGTTAAGATGTTGCGATTCAGTGTGTTGAAATCCGGGCCCCCCTTATCGGATGACCTCACGCCCCTGCTTATCGTGGATACGGGCCTGATGAAGTTTCGTCAACCTCCTTGGGAACTGTTCACGGTTGACTTTGCAAGTGTCCTTGCAAACGTCTTTGCACCCATGAGATTTTGATGAGATTCCCCGGTCCTGCCCGGTTGAATTATCCCCGCGCTGGTACGACTTGACGCGACCGATGCATTCGTCTGTTAGTCGGGGGGAGAAGCTATGCGCGCCGGCGAGAAGCTGCGTCTCGATGTGCGCTCCAACCAGATCACGCCTCTGATCGGTGTGTTCGACATGTTCTCCGCGTCACTAGCCGCCCAGCACTACGGCGGCATGTTCGTCTCCGGATTTGGTTTCGCCGCCTCCTACTACGGCCTGCCCGACATCGGCTTCATTGCCTGGCCGGACATGGTCAACTTCGTGCAGCGGCTACGGGGGGCCTTTCCGAGCCAGCACCTGCTGGTCGATATCGACGACGGCTACGTCGACCCCGAGGTCGCCTGCCACGTGGTGGAGCACATGGAACGGATCGGCGCTTCCGGGGTGGTCTTAGAAGACCAGAAGCGGCCGCGCCGCTGTGGACATGTCGCCGATAAGCGGATCCTGCCGCTGGAGGAGTACCTGGAAAAGTTGAACCTGGTGCTCCAGACCCGCGATGACCTGCTGGTCGTCGCCCGCACTGACGCGACCGAGGAATCGGAGATCCTCCGCAGGGCCGAGGCGCTGGCGACCACTGACGCCGACGCGCTGCTGGTCGACGGCGTCCGCAGCGTCGATTGGATCCGCAAGATCCGCGGCGTCATTGGAGAGAAGCCGCTGCTGTTCAACCAGATTGCGGGTGGCAAATCGCCCCGGCTGTCGCTGACCGAGCTGGCGGACCTCGGCGTCAACGTGGCGATCTACAGCACGCCGTGCCTGTTCGCCGCGCAAACCGCGATCGACAACGCGCTGCTGGAACTGCGCGCCAACGACGGCCGGCTACCCGAGGTCAACACCGGTGAGGTTGGTGTCGCTGCCTCCATCGCGTTATTGGAGCGCAACATCAGCCGCAACCGCAAGAGGCCGGCGAGGGTCGAGGTCTGATCTCATCCGCGAGCGGCACGGGCGCCGGCGACATGAGTTCACCCCCGAATACCCGGGAGCGAGGTCAGATGTCCCGTATTTCGGTCTTGTCGCGGCTACGGCCCGATCCGTACATGGTGGCGCTGCTGGCCACCGTCGTAGTCGCCGCGCTGCTGCCAGCGAGGGGGGTGGCCGCCACAGGCTGTTCCCGTGCGACGGTCATCGCCATCGGCCTGCTGTTCTTCCTCTACGGCGCGCGACTGTCGACGAAAGAGGCAATCAACGGCCTATGGCATTGGCGGTTGCACTCGACTGTCTTTGCCAGCACCTTCCTGCTGTTCCCCGCGCTTGGCCTGGCTGCGAGAGTGCTCGTGCCCACGTTGCTCACCCAGGAGCTGTACGCCGGCTTGATGTTCCTATGCTGCCTACCCTCGACCGTGCAGTCGTCGATCGTGTTCACTTCGATTGCCAGGGGCAACGTCGCCGCGGCGATCTGCAGTGCCTCGCTCTCCAACCTGGTCGGGATTGTGCTCACCCCGGTCTTGGTGGTGTTGTTCGCGTTCAGAAATGGTGGGGGTGGGGTCTCGCTGGAATCGGTGGGCGCCATCGCGCTGCAGCTACTGGTGCCGTTCGTGGCCGGACAGTTGCTGCGGCGCTGGATCGGCGGCTTTATCACCAAGAACAAGAAGGTGCTCGGTTACGTCGATCGGGGCTCGATCCTGCTGGCGGTGTACACGGCGTTCAGCAAGAGTGTGGCCGCGGGCATCTGGGCGCGGCTCGTGCCGCTGTCGCTGGTGCTTCTGCTGGTGGTCAACGTGATGTTGCTGGCAATCGTTATGGTGACCACGTCGGTTGCTGCTCGCAAGCTCGGCTTCTCCCGCGCGGACGAGATCGCGATCGTGTTCTGTGGGTCCAAGAAGAGCCTGGCCAGCGGTGTCCCGATGGCCACCGTGTTGGTGCCAGGAGCGTCCGTGGGCTTGGCGGTGTTGCCATTGATGTTGTTCCACCAGATTCAGTTGATCGTGTGCGCGTTGCTGGCTCGCCGCTACGCCGAGCGGTCAGCCGAAGTAGGACCGAGCGCCATGGTTGCTCAGTGAGGCGAGGACCTGCTCGACATTGCCCGCTGCCACGGCATCGAAGAGCCGCTGGTGGCGCCGGACCCCATCCTGCGGTGTCCGGACCTGTGCTTCGCGTCGCAGGTTGGCGGCCATGTACAGCTGCAGCTTGAGGATGACCGGCTCGTAGACCAGCAGCAGGTGGCGATGGCCCGCCATGGCGACCAGCGCGAGGTGAAAATGCTGGTGTGCCTCGGCCTGCTCCAGCGCGGCTCCGGTGGCGGCGGCCTGCCGCATCGCCTCGAGCCGGTGGGCCAGTTCCGCCAGGGCCAGCGGCTCGGGAACCGGTGGCGCGATCTGGACGGCAAACCGTTCGAGCACCTCACGCAGGCTGAACAGCTCGTCGACGTCCTGTGGCGACAGCTGCGCCACCCGCACTCCACGCCTGGGCAAGTGCTCCACCAAGCCCTGCTGGCCGAGCAGTCGCAACGCCTCCCGCAGCGGCGCCCTGCTGGTGCCGAACCGCCGGGTCAGCTGTTCCTCGATCAGCCGCTCGCCGGGCACCAGCGCACCACTGAGGATCTCGCTGCGCAGCCGTCGCACCGCGAGTTCGACCAGACTGGAGGGCGCCAGCATGCCGTTGGCGACGAGCTCGGGCCGAGCCGGCACGGCGCCTCCCTCGTCGCAACGGGCGGGTCCATCCCCACAATGCCAGACGTCGTGAGCGGCATGGTCCTGAGCTTGAACTGCTACCAGGGCAGTGCTTCACTGCCAGGCTCAGCGGAGCTGGCGCCAGGTGGCGCTCTCGGTGCGACGATCGGCGAGTCGCCACGTTAGAGTGAGTTCAGCCCCTATTCGATGACATTAAGTGACATTAGACAGGCTTTACTTCCGTTCCCGGCAACTGGTCGACCGCTGGTCGCGGCTAAGATGGGCCGGGTAGCGGGGCAACCCGAAAGCAGTTATCCTACACCCGAGTGAGTTAATGGCCGACTCACTATGTGTCACCAACAGGTCAGCAAACACGAGTCGTTTGGAGGTGAAGATGACCCCCGTCTGCACCATCGCCGCCACCCCCTCGGGTTCCCCCGGCGGTGTCGAGATTGGCCGTCACAGGCCAGACCGGCACGGGGTAGAGGTCGGCTGAGTTCTCCTCGCCAACCCCGCCCACATCCACCGAGCACGTGCGCGCTGATCGGGGGCTGCAGGCGGGAGAGGATGCAGCCCTTTATCAACCACCGCTGGAGGCGCGTGTGCTTGCAAGATGGCGTCCGCCAGGCGCTGTGCTGTTGCGCGGGCGTGCCATGGCGTCGAGCATCTTCGTGGCCGTTCTCACCTGCACTGCTGTTGTGGCGGTGGTCGCCGTGTTGGGCACCACAGCGGTCCCGCTGGACCTCGCCACGCTGCTGGGTGGTCTCGGGTTGGCGGTGGCCTTCGGGGTCGCTCGCGCCCTGGCCATCGAGGTTGAGGTCCGCCGTGACAGCGCACGGATCACTCCCACGGAGATCCCGCTGGTCTTCGGTCTGCTGTACCTGCCTGCCCCGGTTGTCCTGGCGGCCTACGTCGGCGTAGTCGTCATCGCCCGGTTGCTGCGCCGGGACACCGTGACCAAGCTGCTGTTCAACGCCTGCTATGCGACTCTCACCGTGGCGGTCACCGACCTGCTGGCTCGGCTGGTCTTCCAGCCGAGCTGGCCCGGGTTGCCGCGATGGTCCGCAGTGCTCGCCGGGTTTGTCATCGCACATACCATTACGGCGCTGCTCACCTGGGTTTTCATCGTCCTGCTGGATCACCGGCGCCCTGGTGAGAGTGCGCGCCCCGTGGTGCACGTTTACCTCATCGGCCTGCTCAATGCGGCTCTGGCACTCGTCGCCGCGGAGCTGCTGCGGGTGGTGCCCTGGGGTCAGGTGCTGGTGGGTCTGCTGGCGGTGACGGTCGCCGCGGCGTACCACGTCTACTACGGGCTGCTCCGCGACCACCGTGACCTCGGTGTACTCAATGCGCTGAGCCTGCGGGTCGCGGCGGTCGGACGGGGTGGTGACGAAGACCAACCGGAGCCGGTCGAACTGGACGAGGAAGCCTGGTCGGCCGCCATTGAATTGGCCCGTGAGCAGCTCAATGCCACCCGCGTCGTGCTGCGGCGTATACCGGCCCAGAACGGGCCGCACACCGTGGTGGCGGGCCTGGCGCTGCCCCGCCCGCTGACCCAGTACGACGTCACCGCCGTACTGCCGGTCGACCCACCGGCCCGGACCGGGCAGGTGCTGCGCCTGGTGGAGAGCAACCCGGACCCGGCCATCCGCTCCGCCCTCGCCGTGCGGGAAGCTTCCGAGGTGCTCGTGGCGCCGTTGCGAGGTGCCGACCAGCTCCTGGGCGTCCTCGAGGTGCACGACCGGCACAGCCGGCTGGGTTTCGGCGCCGCAGACGTGCGGTTGGTCGAGACGCTGGCCAGTCATCTCACCACCGCCCTGGACAACTGCCGGCTACTCGCCCGGCTACGGTACGACGCCTACCATGACAGCCTCACCAACCTGCGTAACCGGCTCGGTTTTCGGGAAGCTGCGACCGAGGTACTGCGCCGGGACCTGACCCCCTGCGCGGTGATCGTCATCGAGCTCGGGCTGCTGTCCGCGGTGAACGACGCGCTCGGCCAGATGTGGGGCGATCGGGTTGTGCTGGGTGCGGGTGAGCGGCTGTGCCACACCGTGGGGGATCAGGTGCTCACCGCCCGGCTCGAGGGGGATTCCTTTGCGGTGCTGCTGACCGACGCCGGCGCGCAGCAGGCGCTCCAGGTTGCCGAACGGGTGCAGGCGGCGCTGAGCGAGCCCTATGCCGTCGACAAGCTCGCCGTGGAGTGCAGTGCGGTGGTCGGGGTGGCCCTGACCGGGGTCGAGCCCACCCGAGACGCGGATGTCCTGTTGCAACGGGCCGACGTGGCGTTGCGCGCCGCCCGCGGCGCCGACCAGACCGTCCGCAGCTATCAGCCCAGCATGGGACAGGTCCTGATGCGCCGATTCCAGCTGGTGACTCAATTCCGGCACGCGCTGGATACCGGGCAGGTCGACGTGCACTACCAGCCCCAGCTGGCCCTGCGGACCCGCCAGGTGATCGGCGTCGAGGCGCTGGTGCGCTGGCGGCATCCCGAATTCGGGATGGTTGATCCGGCGGAGTTCGTCTCTCTCGTCGAGACCACCGGTCTGATCAACCCACTCACCGACTACGTGCTCAACCGTTCGCTGGCGCAGTGCCGAAGCTGGCTGGACCGTGGCCTGTCCCTGGCGGTCTCGGTCAACCTCTCGGTGCGTAACCTGGCCGACGCGGAGTTTCCCCGCCGGGTCACCGAGGCGCTGGCGCGGCACCGGGTCCCCGCCGCGCTCGTGTGTTTCGAGCTCACCGAGTCGGCGGTGATGAGCGACCCCGAGCGCGCCTTACCAGTGCTGCGTGAGCTGCACGGTCTGGGTGTTCGGATCTCGGTGGATGACTTCGGCACCGGGTACTCGTCGCTGGCCTACCTGCGGCGGCTTCCGGTCGATGAAGTCAAGATCGACAAGAGCTTCGTGCTGGGGCTGGCCAGCGATCTGGGTGACCTCGCGGTGGTGCGGGCCATCATCGAGCTCGGCCACTCGCTCGGATTGAGCGTCGTCGCGGAGGGTGTCGAGCAGGATGCCACCCGGGATCAGCTGCTGGAGATGGGCTGCGACGTCGCCCAGGGCTACCTGATCTCCCGCCCACTCGGGGCCGATCGGTTCGACGCCTGGTTAGCGGCCCGGACCGTCCGCGCGCCGGGGGCCCGGGACAAGGAGACCGTCCTGACCTTGGTCCGGTAGCTGCTGGCCAGCGAGGTCGGTCCTCCCGTGGGTCGTCCTTCCGGCTGTCGGTGTAGAGTCGTCGCTGCGCTCACCTGAGCGCTGGTGCTGCCCCAATAGCTCAGACGGCAGAGCGTCTCCATGGTAAGGAGAAGGTCTACGGTTCGATTCCGTATTGGGGCTCGGTCAAGCGTGACAGGGGTCGTCCCCTTAGGCGGTGTAGCTCAGTCGGAAGAGCAAGCGGCTCATAATCGCTGTGTCGCCGGTTCGATTCCGGCCACCGCTACCATTGGTTCGGCGCGCCAGGTGTCCGACCGCAGGCCCTGGACTGCACCACTGAGAGTTCCGGACCACTGAGAGTTCCGGACCGCTGACAGTTCCGGCGAGAGAGAGGCACCCGTGGCACGCGCCACCGACATCCGGCCCAAGATCATCCTGGCCTGCGAAGAGTGCAAGCACCGCAACTACATCACCAAGAAGAACCGGCGCAACGACCCCGACCGGCTCAGCATCCGCAAGTACTGCCCGAACTGCAATGTCCACCGGGCGCACCGCGAGACCCGCTGAGTCTTCTGGTGCTGAGGTAACCTGCGCTGATGGCGCTGGACCCCTCCTTCGTCGGACGGCGTTACCCCTTAGCGGGGACCTATCAGGTGGCACGCGAGAAGATCCGGGAATTCGCCGATGCCATCGGCGACGATGATGCCCTCTACCGTGCCCCGAGTGTTGCTCGGGCACGCGGATACTCCGATGTGCTCGCGCCGCCTACCTTCGCGATGATCCTCGCCCTGCGTGCGCAGGAGGAGTTGATCAGCGACCCCGGGCTTGGCCTGGACTACCGCCGTATGGTGCATGGCAGCCAGTCCTTCACCCATCACCGGCCGATCAAGGCCGGCGATGAGCTGGCCGCGACGCTGCATGTCGACAGCATTCGCGCCATGGGGGGCAACGATATGCTCACCGTGCGCTGTGAGATCACCGATGAGGCCGGCGATCCAGTGACGACCGCCCGGGCCATGCTGGTTATCCGCGGCTCGGACGGGCAGGAGTGCGGGTGAGCCGACGGGCTCGCGCCGACGTCGCCGTGGGCGATGAACTCCCCGGGCTCCAGGTCAGAGTCACCCGGGCCGGTCTGGTCAGGTACGCCGGAGCCGCCGGTGACTTCAACCCGATTCACTGGAGTGATCGGGCCGCCCACGAGGTCGGGCTGCCCGACATCATCGCGCACGGGATGCTCACTATGGCACTGGCCAATCGCCTGGTGACGGCGTGGGCCGGTGACCCAGCTGCCGTCGTGGAATGCAGTGCCCGCTTCACCCGCCCGGTGGTCGTGCCCGACGACGCCGACGGGACGTTGATCGAGTTCGCCGGCAAGGTAGCGAAACGACGCAACGACGGCACCGTCGTCATCTCCATCACCGCCCGCTGCGCCGACCAGACCGTCCTAGGCAAGGCCACCGCCACCGTCGCCTTGCGCTGACCACCGTTTTACAAGTGGCACCGCCGCGAGCACCATCAGTCTTTGTAACATTTGGCTAGCCCAGACGGAGCCTTTCGCTCTTGCGTAGGAACCACCTATCTTTACCTCAGGATCGCACGAATAGGCTAAGTGATAGCGAGAAAACACTGTAGTGTCTATCGACCCTGGGGGTGTCGTGGACAAGCGCTACGAGGTGTACTGCCTGGTTGACCAGCACTTCTACGACTCGACATCCCGGTTGGTCGAACAGCCTCGGGACTTCGAGCTGAGCCACGCTCCGGTGCCCGAGGGCTGGGTAGCCAGCGAACGTGACAACTGGCATGTCCGTCGTCCGATCGATCGGGAGTTCCCTGCGCAGGGGTGGAAGGTGCACGTCTCGGCGTGCCTCGACAACGCTGAACGGGTCCTGACCGCAGTCGCAGATTACTGCCTGAACCGGCGGATTGCGTTCAAGTTCCTGCGCAGCATGAACGTGCTGTTGCTCGCGAACGCGAAGTACGCAAACCGTGCGTCGAGTGGCAAATTCGTCACGATATATCCGGCGGACGAAGCGCAGTTGAAAGGGGTGCTCACCGAGCTCGGTAAGGTGCTGGACGGCCACCCGGGTCCTTACGTGCTCAGCGACTTGCGGTGGGCCGAGGGACCGCTGTACGTCCGCTATGGGGGTTTCGCCGAACGGTACTGCCTGTCGGAAACCGGCTCGTTGGAACTGGCGATTGAGGACCCCGAAGGGCGATTGGTGCCGGACCGTCGAGCCCCGACCTTCCGGTTTCCCGAATGGGTGCGTCTGCCGGCGTTCCTCGAGCCGCACCTGGCAGCGCGGAACAGTGTGAAGGTGGATGGCCTGCCCTACCAGATCGAGCGGGCGCTGCACTTTTCCAACGGGGGCGGCCTGTACGTGGGCCAGCACATTCAGACCGGTGCACAGGTCGTGCTCAAGGAGGCCCGGCCGCACGCGGGGCTGGACATGGACGGCACGGACGCGGTAGCCAGGCTTCGTCGTGAGCGGCAGATGCTCGGGCGGCTCGCCGGGCTGGATGTCGTGCCTGCGGTGCATGGGGCGTTCACTCTCGGGGAGCACCACTTCCTGGCCCTGGAATTTATCGACGCCACTCCGTTGCGGACGGCCATCGCGCAGCAGTACCCGCTGGTGAACTTCGACGCCGACGAGCGGACCATCACCGAGTACACGTCGTGGGCCCTGGACGTTCAAGCCAAGCTCGAGCGGGCGGTCGACGCTTTTCACGACCGTGGCGTGGTCATCGGCGATCTGCACCCGTTCAACATCCTGCTCCGGCCCGACGGCCGGGTCGCGCTCGTCGACTTCGAGGTCGCGGCTGGTATCGAGGAAGGTCGGCGGCAGACCCTCGCCAATCCGGGCTTCGCCGCGCCACGGGGATGTACCGGCTTCGACATCGACCGCTACGCGCTGGCTTGCCTGCGGCTGTTTCTGTTCCTCCCGCTGACTACGTTGCTCGCGATCGATCGGGCTAAGGCGGCGGACTTCGCCGCCGTGATCTCTGAGTCGTTCCCGGTTCCGGCAACGTTCCTCGACGAGGCGGTGAAGGTCATCATTGGCCGACCGCGCTCTGAGCTGTCGCATCCGTCGCCTCGGCTGGATCCGGAGCAGGACGGCTGGGAACGTATCCGAGCGTCCCTGACCGGGGCCATCCTCGCCAGTGCCTCCCCGGACCGCGAGGACCGGCTATTTCCCGGCGACATCGAGCAGTTCCAGACCGGCGGTCTGAACATTGCTCACGGGGCGGCCGGGGTGCTCTACGCGCTGGACGTGACCGGCGCGGGCCGCTACCCGGAGCATGAGGAGTGGCTGTTGCGGCGGGCCATGCACCCGGTCTCTCGGACGACTCGGCTGGGCTTCTACAACGGTCTGCACGGCGTGGCCTACGTGCTCGACCATCTCGGTTACCGTGCTGAGGCGCTCAAGGTCCTCGACATCTGCACCACCGAACTGGGTGAGCAGTGGGATCGGCTCAGCCTGGACCTTCATGGCGGGTTGGCCGGCATCGGCCTGAACCTGGCGCATTTCGCCGCCATCACCGCAGATCCCTCGATGCGCACCGCGGCGCTCGGCGTGGCGCAGGTGGTAGCGGACCGGCTGGGGACCCGGGACGCGGTCGGCGAGGTGAGCGGCGGTTCCCAGCCTTACGCCGGGTTCATGCACGGCTCTGCCGGCCCGGCCTTGCTGTTCATCCGCCTCTACGAGCAACTCGGCCAGCCGGTCCTGCTCGACCTGGCACGGACCGCATTGCACCAGGATCTTCGGCGCTGCGTGGTCCGCGACGACGGGTGCATGCACGTCAACGAGGGCTGGCGAACCATGCCGTACCTGGCAGCCGGCAGCGTCGGCATCGGGCTCGTCCTCGACCTGTACCTCGCCCACCGAGACGACGACCAGTTCGCTGAGGCGGCGGGCCATATTCGACGCGCGGCGTTGTCCCCGTTCTACATCGAGTCGGGTCTCTTCCAAGGCCGGGCGGGCATGATCCTGTACCTCAGTCACGGGTGCGGCCCGCTGGATCGCACCGTCGGCGATCACATCCGCCGGTTGGCCTGGCACGCCGTCGACTACCAGGGCGGCGTGGCGTTCCCGGGCGCGGAGCAGCTCAGGCTGTCCATGGACCTGGCTACCGGCACCGCCGGCGTGCTGCTCGCCGCTGGCGCTGCCCTGCACGCAGAACCGGTGCACCTGCCGTTCTTCGTTCATCCACCGTCCACCCCCGCCCGAACCGAGTCCGCGGCACTACCCGTCTGGTGAAGGAGGTGAGATCACATGGCACTGCTCGACCTGCAGGAAATGGAGATACCCGAAGCCCCGGGTGGCGCGCTCATGGCCAGCTGGAGCGACAGCAACAGCAACGGTGGCGAAAGCAACATCAGCCTGCTGCTGTGCGGCTGAGCAGCACCGGTGAGGATCGCTACCCGGCGCATCCTCACCACCAGCACGACGCCCCGCTCCGGCCACCAACCGGAGCGGGGTCCTGGCCTTTGCGCGACCGCTTGATCCTGGGGATCGTCCAGCATGGCGGGGGCTGGACCTGCCTGCTCGCGGTCGCGTCGCTCACCTTCGCCGGTGCCCAGACCGTGTTCCCGGCGGTGCTCGGGCGGGCCGTCGACGCCGTGCTGGGTGGTCAGGGCTCCCTGCCGTGGCTGGTGGGCTGCGGGCTGCTGGTTGGGCTGCTCATTGCCGGCGGCACCCTCGACGATCTTGCCAGCGGCATGAACACCGCCCGCGCGACGGCGTGGTTGCGACGCTCCGCGCTCGACCACGTCCTTGCGCTGGGCACGCGCTCAGCGCGCCGGTTCCGGGTGGGCGACATCACTACCCGGATGGTCGGCAACGCCGCGGACGCTGGGCGAGCGAGCACCGTGCTGGTGCGACCGGTAACGGCTCTGGTGCCTGCGCTCGGCGGCATCCTCGCGCTCGCGCTCATCGATCCCTTGCTGTGTCTGACGTTCCTCGTCGGTGCCCCGGTGCTGCTGGTCCTGGTACGGAGCAACGTCCGGGACGCGTCGGAGCTGGCCGAGCGCTACCTGCTGGCGCAGGGCAGTATCGCGACCCGGCTGGTCGACGCGCTGACCGGCATTCGTTCTATCGCCGCCGCGCGGACCACGGCCCGGGAGCGTCGGCGCGTGCTCGCCCCGCTGCCCGAGCTGCACGACGCCGGGATGGGTATGTGGCGCGTTCAGACCCGGCTCGCCGCCCAGCAGGCGCTGCTGGTGCCCTTGCTGCAGGTCGCGGTGCTCGCGGTGGCCGGCATCGAGCTCGGGCGGGGGCTGATCAGCCCGGGGCAGGTGCTGGCGGCCATCCAGTACGTAGGGTTGGCAGCGGGGATCAGCTCAGCGGTGACCTCGGTGTCGCGGCTTGCCCGGGTGCGGGCCGCCGCCGGACGGACCGCGGAAGTCCTCGCCGAACCCGCGGCGGAATACGGAACCGAACGCCTGCCCGAGGGCAGTGGTCGGGTGGAGTTCCGCTCTGTCACGGTCCGGGACAGAGGTATACCGGTACTGCGTGATCTCGACCTGGTGATTCCCGGCGGTGCGCTCGTCGCGGTGGTGGGGCGCAGCGGGAGTGGCAAGTCCCTGCTGGCCGCGCTCGTTGGTCGTCTGGTTGATCCGGACGAGGGGGAGGTGTGGCTCGACGGGGTCCCGCTGCCCGAGCTGGAACGGCGTGAGCTGCGCCGCGCCGTTGGCTACGGCTTCGAGCGCCCGGCCCTCATCGGGGACACTCTGGCTGACGTGATCGCCTTCGGCGAGCATCGTCCCGGCCAACCCCTACTGGCTGGTGCGGCGCACGCTGCCTGCGCCGATGGTTTCATCCGGCGGATGCCGCAGGGATACCGGACGAAGCTCGTCGACGCGCGGATGTCCGGTGGCGAGATCCAGCGGATCGGTCTCGCGCGTGCGTTCGCCCACGCCGGACGGGTGCTCGTGCTCGACGACGTCGCCGCAAGTCTGGACACCGTCACCGAACATCACATCAGGCAGGTACTGACCGGCGCGCTGGCCGACCGCACCCGCCTCATCGTCGCGCACCGGGCCTCGACCGCCTCCCATGCTGACCTCGTCGTCTGGCTCGCCGACGGCAGGGTGCGCCGCGTCGCCCCGCACGACGAGCTGTGGAAAGAGCCGAGCTACCGCGAGGTGTTCGACCAGGGGCTCCTATCAGGCGCCCCGCATGCGCGGGAAACCAGATGACGACCGCGAAGTGCTGGTGGCCGCAGGCTGCCCACTGGCGGCTGCTGTTCGGCGTGCTCCGGGAGCGGCGCGCGCTGCTGACTCGCGTGTTCGCCTGGTCAGTCGTCGCGGCGGTGCCGGCCTTCCTGTCGGGGCGCCTGGTCGCCGCCGCAATCGACGGCGGCTTCCTGGTGGGCCGGCCCGCGTCGGGCTTCGGCTGGTTGGGGTTGCTGGCACTAGGCGCGCTCGTCGGCGCGGTGGGGACTCGCCAGAGCTACCTGCGGCTTGCCGAACTCGTCGAGCCATTCCGGGATGACCTGGTTGATCTGGTCGTGAGCGGTGTGCTGAATCGATGCACCATCGGTGGGGCAGCACCCGATACTGCCGCAGTGGCGCGGCTGACCCACCAGGTCGACATGGCCCGGGAATCGTTCGCCAGCATGATCATGGTGACGCAGGCGTTCGTGGTGACCACGACGAGCGCGCTGCTCGGTCTGTTCGCCCTCGCCCCGCTCGCCGTCGCACTGGCCCTGCCTCCGCTGCTGCTCAGCCTCGGGTTTTTTCTCGCCGCGCTGCGGACCATGGCTAATTGCCAGCGCGCCGCGATCGTGGCGGACGAGGGTATCGCCGAGGCCGTCACTATGGTGGCCAGTGGCTTGCGGGACGTCGTCGCATGCGGCGCCGAGGACGAGATGCGTGCGATGGCGGGTCGCAGTATCGACGCACAGGAGTACGCGGCGATCCGCCTGGCTCGGGTCACCACACTGCGGACCATGGCCATGGGTATCGGGGCGTGGGTTCCGCTCCTGCTCATTCTCGTGGGGTCACCGTGGCTCGTGTCGCACGGCGCAACGACCGGCACTGTGCTCGGTGCGATCACTTACGTGTCGATGGCGCTTCAGCCGGCTCTGCGAACCCTGATCCGGGGCGTTGGCGGCAACGGACTGTGGTTGTTGGTCACGCTGCGTCGCCTCATCGAGGCTGCAGAGTGCCCGGCGAACGCGGAACGCGACCGGGACATGAACCTCGAACGGCCAGGTGGCGACCAGGCGAGCCGCGACCGCCCCGACGGTTGTGCCGTGGAATTGCGCGGCGTCACCTTCGCCTACGGCCACCATGCCGATCCGGTGATCCGCGATCTCGACCTGGTTTTGTCTCACGAAGACCACCTGGCGGTCGTCGGCCCGAGTGGGGTGGGCAAGTCGACCCTCGCTGGGCTGATTGCCGGCCTGTTGACGCCGCAGGCCGGCCAGGTGCTCCTGGGCGGGGTCGACATGCGTCGTTGGGATAGCCAACACGTCGCCCGGCACCGGGTACTGATCCCGCAGGAGGCTTACGTCTTCGCCGGCACGGTCGAGGAGAACCTGACCTACCTGCGGGACGATCCGACTCTGTCGCAGATCAATGCCGCAATCGACGCCGTCGGGGCCCGGGAGCTCGTCGAACGCCTCGGTGGATGCCGCGCCGACATGGACCCTGTAGCGCTGTCCGCTGGTGAGCGCCAACTCATCACCCTCGCCCGCGCCTACCTCTCGCCAGCGCGGTTGGTGATCCTGGACGAGGCCACCTGCCACCTGGACCCGGTGGCAGATGCGCGCGTCGAGCGAGCCTTCGCCCAGCGTCCGGGCACGCTCGTGGTCATGGCCCACCGGATCAGCTCTGCATTGCACGCCAGGCGAGTCCTCGTTCTCGATGGTAGCCGAGCGCTGCTAGGCACCCACCAGGAGTTGCTGACCTGCTCTGCGCTCTACCGGGACTTGGTAGGGCATTGGCAACCTGTGCAGACTCGTGGCGCGGACGTTCGAGGCCGGGGGTGATGGCAGGGGTCTTTGTCACCACCCCCATCGGCGGGCGGACGACCACCTGACTCACCCGGGATGGGTGCCTCATCTGGGCAGTTGGAGTGCACCGGCCTCAGTGGCCTACACTCTATGCGGCTGGGTTACCAGCAGATCTCTCGTGCCCGGTGAAGGCCGTGGCGCGGGCTATTCGGACGGTCCCGTAATGCGGCGTCTCGAGGAGACGTCGGGTAATAGGGGTGTAGCTCAACTGGTAGAGCAGCGGTCTCCAAAACCGCAGGTTGCAGGTTCAAGTCCTGTCGCCCCTGCGCTTGATGCAAACCATGTTCGACGTGAACCGGTGTGGACCTGAACCGGCGACGACGCAACCGCCAGATGGCCCGGCGAAGCGGAGGATCACCATCGTGAGCGAGGATCTCGCCCCCGAGACGGACGATCGGCTGGAACAAGCCGACGCTCCGCAGTCTGCTGCCGCGGTGCGGCGGGAGCGATCCGGGGGCCGACCCACTCACGTGGACCGCGCCGGCACCCCGGGCAAGGATCATCCAACCAGGACTCGCGGGGCCTCCGACACCAAGGTGGCCGCGCCGGCGCGGCTGGTGCGGTTCCTCCGCGAGGTCGTCTCGGAGCTCACCAAGGTCATCTGGCCAAGCCGCCGGGAGCTGGTGGTCTACACGTCGGTCGTGCTGGTCTTCGTCAGCTTCATGGTGGCGTTGGTGTCATTGCTGGATATGGGGCTGGGCAGAGCCGTGCTGACGGTCTTCGGCTGATGCCGGGAACCCCGGGCGCCGGCTGATGATCTCCGACGCTATAACGCAAGTACAGAAAGAGAGATGGACTGTGACTTTCCCCGGAGGGACTTCGGCCGACGACGGGCAGGAGCTAACGGGGTTGTCCGGCAACGACGCACCCCACGGCGACGACACACCCCACGGCGACGACCCACCCCACGGCGACGACACACCCCACGGCGACGACCCACCCGACCGCGACGACACGTCCCCCGTGGATACCCGGGAGATCAGCGAAGTCGTTGCGGACGCCGGTCAGGACGCGGAGGTGGCCGAGGCGCAGCCGGCGGACCCGGTTGATGAGCTCCGGTCCGCGCTGGCCACCGCGCCCGGTGATTGGTACGTGGTGCACTCCTACGCCGGGTACGAGAACAAGGTGAAGGCCAACCTGGAGACCCGGATCCAGACCCTCGATGTCGAGGACTTCATCTTCCAGGTGGAAGTGCCCACCGAAGAGGTCACCGAGATCAAGAACGGGCAGCGCAAGCAGGTGCAGCGAAAGGTGCTGCCCGGCTACATCCTGGTCCGGATGGATCTCAACGATGCGTCGTGGAGCGCCGTGCGCAACACACCCGGCGTCACCGGTTTCGTCGGGGCCACCTCGAGACCCTCGCCGCTGACGCTGGACGATGTGCTGAAGTTCCTCGCGCCGCGGGTCGCGCAGCCCAAGGTGCCGGTGGGCGCCGGCAAGCACGCCGGCGCTCTCGGCGGTGCCAAGCCCCTGATCGAGGTCGACTTCGAGGTGGGTGAGTCGGTCACCGTCATGGACGGGCCGTTCGCGACGTTGCCCGCGACTATCAACGAGGTCAACATCGACGCACAGAAACTCAAGGTTCTGGTGTCTATCTTCGGCCGGGAGACACCGGTCGAGCTCTCGTTCAGCCAGGTGGCCAAGATCTGACCGGCACACCGCCGGTGGCACTCACATCCTGAGGAAGGAATCATGCCCCCCAAGAGACGGAAAAGGCTCTCGGCCACCGTGAAGCTCGCACTGGAGGCGGGTACCGCAAACCCGGCCTCGGTCGGGCAGGCGCTGGGCCCGCACGGTTTGAACATCATGGAGTTCTGCAAGGCCTACAACGCTGCGACGCAGAACAATCGCGGCGAGGTCGTGCCTGCGGTGATCTCGGTCTACGAGGACCGCTCGTTCGACTTCGTGCTCAAGACCCCGCCGGCGTCAGTTCTGCTGCTCAAGGCAGCCGGAATCGCCAAGGGTTCAGCTGAGCCGCATAAGACCAAGGTCGCCAAGATCGGCCGTGAACAGCTGCGCGCCATCGCCGAGCGCAAACGAGAAGACCTCAACGCCAACGACATCGACGCCGCCATCAAGATCATTGCTGGGACAGCCCGATCCATGGGCATCACAGTGGTCGATTAGCACCATCAAGTAGATGTGGCAGGGCCAAGCGCTGGTCCGGACCACGACTGATCCCGAGAGGACAGTGACATGAAGCGCAGCAAGGCCTATCGCCAGGCCACCGAGAAGGTTGACCGGAGCCGGTTCTACAGTCCGCTGGAGGCTGCAGCGCTGGCCAAGGAGACCTCCCCGACGTCGATGGACGCCACCGTCGAGGTGGCCATGCGGCTGGGTGTCGACCCCCGCAAGTCCGATCAGATGGTGCGCGGCACGGTGAACCTGCCACACGGCACCGGCAAGACCGTCCGGGTCATCGTCTTCGCCAGCGGTGACCGGGCCGCCGAGGCCGAAGCCGCCGGCGCCGACGCAGTGGGTTCTGACGATCTCATCGCGCGTATTCAGGAGGGCTGGCTGGACTTCGACGCGGCGATCGCGGCACCGGACCAGATGGCGAAGGTCGGCCGGATCGCCCGGATTCTCGGACCTCGCGGCCTGATGCCCAACCCGAAGACCGGCACCGTGACTCCCGACGTCGCCAAGGCCATCGTGGACATCAAGGGCGGTAAGATCAATTTCCGGGTGGACAAGCAGTCCAACCTGCACCTGGTCATCGGCAAGGTCTCCTTCGACGCCGACAAGCTGGTGGAGAACTACGCCGCCGCCCTCGACGAGATACTGCGCGCCAAGCCATCGACCGCCAAGGGCCGCTACCTCAAGAAGGTCAACTTCTCGACCACCATGGGCCCCGGCATCCCGGTCGACCCCAACCGCACCCGCAACCTGCTCTCCGACGACGCCGCTTCCGCCTGACCGACTGACAGCAGATACGCGGTCCACGCGGTTGAACTGCGTGTGGCCGACCGGCCGCCGGGAGTCGAAGCGTCGGGGGTCGCTCCGCTCAACCGGCGGCCGGCCGGGATCTAGGGGCTGGTGGTGTTGCGCCCGCCGGGTTGCGGTCGTTCACTCCGAGCCGTTGGGGGACCGGCAAGTCGGGCTATTGCCTGACAGGTTGGGCAGCGCGGCCCGGTCGGCTGGGTGCTGGTGGGCACCGACCACAGCATGATCTGCCCACAGACTCCGATCAGAATCCCGATTTGACCCGGGTCGCGGGCGGCGAGCAGGTGACTGCGCTGGTCGTTCGGGGAGTGCGCCCAGCGACGTGGCACGCTCATTGCGACCCGACCATGCGGGTTATGGGTCTGCCACAGTGCCACGTAATGCGCGGACCCGGCGTCGGTGATCGTGATCCGGCGCACTCCACAGGACTGGGGGTCCGACTCGCCCACCGTCAGCAGTCCGCCGCGGAGGAGCTCCTCCAGGGCCTCGGCCACATAACCAGGCACCGGACGGCCGGAGTCCAACCAGTGCCCCGCCAGAGTGGCTCGACCCTGATGGGCCCGCCGGAGCGCGACCCATACTGCTACCCCCGATCCGGGTTCGCGATCACTCACTCGATCGACGTCCTTGCAGTAGCGGCGCTGTCATGCCTGGTCATCACTGCGCTCCTCACGATGACCCTCAGCCGTGAGAGGGCACCGTCATCGGTTCGTGGGGGCTGGTGGAACGCCTGAGGCGGGTAGGCCCAGGCGCTCCACCAGGGGCTAGAGTCGATGATGGAGACCGACACTGCCCACCGCGAAGCATGCCCCGCATAATGCGCAGCATGCGAGTCACTGATCGGGTGATTGAGTGTGCCCGCCTGAGGTGGCGTCCGCCCGCAGTGCCCGTCCCCGCCGAGTTATGGGAGGCGGTCATGTGTGCGACCGTGCGGAGCTGGCGGCGGCACCGTCTGCAGGTACGTGCACGTCTTAGCCTTCATGCAGGCTCAACCCTCCCGCCCCGGGAGTCTCGCGACCTGATCCACATCGTCATCAAGGAGCTGACACCATGACCACCACCCGCGTCGCGCTCCCAGCAAGACTGGCCGACGCCACCTATCGCAAATCCACCCGCAGCACTGCCGCAGGCAACTGCGTTGCGGTCGGCCTCGCGTACGGATGGGTCGGGGTCCAAGACACCAAGCAAGGTGCTGACAGCACCCGGCGAACCACCTTGGCGTTCCCGGTCGCCAGCTTCGGCGCCTTCCTTGACGCGGTGAGAACCGGCACGCTGCACTGACCCGCGAGGCAACCGAGCCTCGGCATCGGTGCCAGCAATCCCGCTCGGCGCGTCGTTGACGCTGTCGCAAGGCCGGGTCCGTCGCTGACCAGCGGCCAGCGGGAGCGGCCGGCCGCCGAGCATCCTCTCGTCACTATTGCATAATGCGTGGCATTGAGTCCACTATGGTGTTGGCGAGCGGTGCTTGTTCTCGTGGACTGGGGGGAGGCGATCATGCGCGCGACCGTGCGGAGCCGGCGGCTCGGTGCGCGGCTAAGCCGCTATCGGGCTGAGCGTGGCATGTCCGGCGCTCGGCTGGCCAAGGAGCTTGGCGTGGGCCAGCCGCAGTGGTCTCGGATGGAGACTGGCAAGGCCAAGGTGACCGCAGCGGGGTTGGCCCGGCTGGTGGAAGTGCTGGGGATCCCCGAGGGCGACGCCCGGAAGCTTGACGAGTTGCGCCGGCGCGCGGCCGAGCCGGGCTGGTGGCAGGACTACGGCGACATCCTCAGCGAGCCGGTGGAGATGCTCATCGAGCTGGAGGTCGAGGCCTCCTGGATCCGCAGCTATGAAGGGCATGTGATCCCCGGCCTGCTGCAGACCCGTGACTACGCTGAGCGGATCATGACCGCGGGCTCCATGCACATCCGGGTGGCCGATATCGACCGCTATCTGGAGCTGCGGATGCGCCGGCAGAAACGGCTCGCCGAGGGGATGCGGTTCACCGCCATGCTGTCCGAGGCGGCGATCCGCCAGCAGGTCGGCGGACCGGGTGTGCTGCGCGAGCAACTCCGCCACATCACCCGAGCCATCCGGGAGTTCGACGTCACCGTCCAGGTGGTGCCCCTTGCTGCCGACGCGCACGCTGCGCTAGGCGCGTCGTTCGTCATCATCCAGTGGCCCGATGAGGACGACGCCGAGGCCGTTTACGTAGACGGCGAGACCAGCTTCACCGTCTACGAGCGCGACGGCGTCATTCGCCAGTATGTGCACGCCTTCGCGTCCGTGCAGGCCCAAGCCCTCCCACCCCGGGAGTCCCTCGACCTGATCCACACCCTCATCAAAGAGCTGACACCATGACCGGCTAGCGCGTCGCGCCCCCGGAGCTGGGCGAATAGGTTCCATTTGGCGGTCTGCGGGAGTCGGCGTTGCGGCGGACAGGGACAGCAGCGGGTCTGGGCCCAGGCGGACGCTTCGAGGGTGGCGATGACTGCGTTGCATGGGCCCAGGCTGACGGAGTAAGTGGCCCCCGTCAGTGTCTCGTGTTCACTTGGCGGCCGCGGCACGCAGCAGCCGGAGCTGGCCGAGTTCGGCGGTGTTCTTCATCAGTTCGGAGTTCACCCAGCCGATCATGTGAGCGACAGTGCGCTCGGGGTTGTTCCGCCACGGGAAGGGCGCCGTGACGTCTAGGTCGGCATCCGTGAGCCGGTCCAATACCGCCAGCCAGTCCGCGCGAAGCCCGCGCAACCACCCGATGGTCGCGTTCCCCGCACCCGGCCACCTGATCTCGCTGCGTTCCCGGGGCGACCGGCCCTGTGCGTGGTCTATGGTCACGGTCCACCACCAGCCGATATGCCAGCTGACCCACCCGATCGTGGGGATCGGAGCAGGTTCGGGCTCGGGTTCGCGCCAATCCGGCACCCACACCCCATCGGCGCCCGGACGCACCGTCCAGCAGTGGGTCGCCGGCTCCCACAAGAAGTCATCGGGCTTGAGCTGTTCCAGATGCAGTTCCAACAGCGACCAGGTCAGATCGAACTGCCACCGCAGCAGGTCCATACGGGATACGGACACCGGCCGATCCTAAGGAGAGCGCAACTTTGGTCGAAAAGTTGCCATCTCCGGCACGTGTGCGCGCGATGACAATCCTTCCCAAGCGCTGAAGCTGGGGCCGGTTTGGTCGGGGCCGGGCGGGTGGCCTAGGCTGACCGCAGTTCCACCGAAGACCGCTGGTCTGGCGTGCCGATGGCACGCCACGAAGGTCCCGCAAACAGTGGGCGGCCCGCGCAGGAGGATGTGGTTGTGCCGTCATGCGGCGCCATCGTGCGCTGGCTGGCTTCGCCCCCGCGCCTGCTGCGCTGGGGCGTTCGTCGTTTCGGGCCCGGGTCAACGCGGGCGCACCGAGTGAGCCCGTTCGGGGCAGCAGACGGACCCAGTCAATCAAGGAGGCGATCCATGGCGAGACCGGACAAGGTCGAAGCCGTTGCCGATATCGCGGAGGAGTTCCGCAGTGCCACGGCCACGGTCGTGACCGAGTACCGCGGCCTGTCCATGACGCAGCTGACCAACCTGCGCCGTTCCCTCGGGACCGACACCACCTACCGGGTCGCCAAGAACACTTTGGTGACGCGGGCCGCGCGAGACGCCGGGGTGGAGGGTCTCGATGAGCTGTTCATCGGCCCGACCGCGATCGCGTTTGTCCACGGTGAGCCGGTACTCGCAGCGAAGGCACTGCGTGATTTCGCCAAGGACAACAACGCCCTGGTGATCAAGGGCGGGTACCTGGACGGCCGGGCGCTGACCGTGGCCGAGGTCACTCGGATGGCGGATCTGGAGTCCCGTGAGGTGCTGCTGGCCAAGCTGGCCGGCGCCATGAAGGCCAACCTCTCCAAGGCCGCCAGGCTGTTCGCCGAGCCGGCCTCCCAGGTCGCGCGGCTGGCCGCGGCCCTGCGGGACAAGCAGGAGCAGGAGCAGCAGCTGGCCGGCGAGCCCGCCGATAGCTGATCGAGCCGGCATCCACCGACGACACAAGACGATCCAAAGACCACAGAAGGAGAGACGCCATCATGGCGAGGATGAGCACCGACGAACTGCTCGATGCGTTCAAGGACATGACGCTGCTCGAGCTGAGCGAATTTGTGAAGAAGTTCGAGGAGACCTTTGACGTCACCGCCGCGGCACCGATCGCGGTGGCGGCGGGTCCAGGCGGAGGAGCCGCCGAAGCCCCTGCCGTCGAAGAGAAGGACGAGTTCAACGTCGTTCTCGAGGCCATCGGCGAGAAGAAGATCCAGGTCATCAAGGTGGTCCGGGAAGTCGTCTCCGGCCTGGGCCTCAAGGAGGCCAAGGACCTGGTGGAGAGCGCTCCCAAGCCCATCCTCGAAGGCATCCCCAAGGACCAGGCCGAAGCCGCCAAAGCAAAGCTGGAGGAAGCCGGCGCCAAGATCAGCCTGACCTGACCCTGGCCGCAACGTTCAGCGCCGCCCGGACCGATCGTTGAGCCACGAGATTAAGTCGGTGAGGATCGCCTCGCGTTCGGGCTCGTTGAACACTTCGTGGTAGAGGCCTGGGTAGCGGCGCAGCGTCCGGTCGGGGGAGGACACTGCGCCGTGCACCAGCACCGAACCGGCCGGCGGGCATATCTGGTCGTCGGTGCCGTGCAGGAGCAGCAGCGGCACGGACAGCCCCGGCAGCTTGGCGGGCAGCTGCTGCATCGCCGCCAGGATCTCGGCCCCGGTGCGAGCCTTGATCCTGCCGTGGTACACCAGCGGATCGTCCCGGTAGGCGCGAACCACCTCCGGGTCTCGGCTGATCTTGTAGTCGGCGTCGAGAGCGGCCACCCCGAGGTTGGGGACCAGTGCCGAGAGCACTCCAGCCAGCCTCCTGGCCAGCGCCGAACCGGCCGTCGCCGTCACCGCCGGCCCGGACACCACCAGACCATCCAGCGCTGTGCTCCCCGATTCGGGCGCCCCGCACGCATAAAGCAGCGCGATGAGGCCACCCAGCGAGTGGCCCACCATGAATACCGGCAGGCCGGGATGGCGCTCGGCGGCGAACCGCACGAAGGACCTGAGATCCTCCTGGATCAGCGCCATCCGTTCGATGTTGGCGCGCCGACCGCTCGATCGTCCGTGCCCCCGGTGATCTGCGGCGTACACCGCGAAGCCCGCCGTCGCCAGCCGGTCGCCGACGTGCGCGTAGCGTGCCGAGTGCTCATGGATCCCGTGCACCACGACGATGGCCGCGCTGGCCGCGTCTTGAGGGAACCACGCCTGCCAGTACGTAGACTGCCCGGTCGCGTTGCTCCGGTTCCCCTGTTCATGTGTGGTGATCACGAACTACCTCCGGTACCTGTCCCTCTCTACCTTGGATGACTATGACCAGCATCACCAGCAAACCGCTACAGACGGCCATCATCACCGCCACGGTGGTCGCGGTGTCCGCCTTCGCCGGTGCGGGCTGGTTCGGCTTGTCCTGGTACCGGGCCGCGCACGACCGGTCGCTCGACGTGGGCAGGGAACGCGACGCCGTAGTGCGGGACGCCCAGCACGCGATGCTCACCCTGAACACGCTCGACTATCAAAAAGTGCAAGACGGGTTGACCCAGTGGGAACAGTCCGCGACGGGGTCGCTGCTCAAAGACCTGCGGGCCAACCGCAACACCTATTCCCGCGCCATCACCGACTCGGCAACCGTGAGCAGCGCGACGGTGCTTGACGCCGCGGTAGCCGCCCTCGACGAGCGGGCCGGCACCGCCCAGGTCTTGATCGGGGTGGACGTCACGTCGTCGTACGACCACAGCGACCCAGGCTGCGTGCACCGGCGGGTCCGCCTCGGGATGGTCCGCGCCGGCGACGCCTGGAAGGTCGCTACCTTGGCGCCGGTCGGTGAGAATTACTCGGAAAACGGCCCGTGCCCTCCGTCCGCATCGCCCAAGTAAGTCCGCACCTCTGAGTATCATTCCCCGGAAATAGGGAGCACGTCGACGATGGTCATTCCGGCGCCACCACTAGCTGCCGAAACCGACGAGGAGGTGGCGAAGCCATCGCGACCTCTGACCGCCGGGGTGGCGACCCTGGTGGCGTTGCTTGCCGCGGTGGTGATCGCCATTGGTCTGGGTGCGTGGTTCCGCGGTGAGGCCAACCAACTGGCCGGTTCGGCGGCGGCGAGCAACTCGGCGCTGGTAGACAGCGCCGCCACCGCAGCGGTCTCCGCGCAGGTCAAGGAGGCAGTGCAACGGGTTTACTCCTATGATTTCGCTCGGCTGGATGCCAACGAACGCGCCGCGAACGAGGTCGTCACCGGCGGGTTCGTCGAGGATTTCCGGCAACGGTTCGCCCGGATCCGGGAGCAGGCTCCCGGACAGCAAGCGGTGGTGGTGGCGACCGTGCCCGCGCTCGCCGTGAAGAGGCTCGACGGTGACCAGGCGACCGTGGTGGTGTTCCTCGACCAGGAGGCGCACCAGGCCGGCCGGGACAAGCCGCTTACCGCCACCGGCCGGCTCTCGATCACGGCGCAACGGGTCAACGGCAGCTGGAAGATCGCCAACGCGGAGTCGTTCTGATCAGCGCAGTCGTTCTGATCATCAGCGTGGGAGGTTAGATGAGCGCGGGCGTCGAGGTGGTGGTGCAAGGGCTGACGAAGTCCTTCGGTCCGTTGCTCGTCTGGTCTGACGTCACCCTCACGCTGCCGGCGGGGGAGATCAGCGTGTTGCTGGGCCCGTCGGGCACCGGCAAGTCGGTGTTTCTCAAGAGCCTGATCGGGTTGCTCAAGCCCGAGCGCGGCTCGGTTGTCATTGACGACACCGATCTGGTTCGCTGCAGCGAGCGCAAACTGTATGAGATCCGTAAGCGCTTCGGTGTGCTGTTCCAGGATGGCGCGCTGTTCGGCTCGATGAACGTTTATGACAACATTGCTTTCCCACTCCGGGAGCACACCCGGAAATCTGAGACCGAGATTCGCGCCATCGTCGGCGAGAAAATGGACATGGTCGGGCTGGCCGGTGACGAGCGCAAATTGCCCGGGCAGATTTCCGGGGGGATGCGTAAGCGCGCAGGTCTGGCCCGGGCGCTGGTGCTCGACCCGGAGATCGTGCTGTTCGACGAGCCTGATTCAGGACTGGACCCGGTCCGCACCGCATACCTGAACCAGTTGATCGTGGATCTCAACGCGCAGACCGACGCGACGTTTCTGATCGTCACCCACGACATCAACACCGCGGCGACCCTGCCGGACAACATCGGCATGCTCTACCGCAAGCAGCTGGCCGCTTTCGGGCCCCGCGAAATGCTGCTGACCAGTACGGATCCGGCGATCGCGCAGTTCCTCAGCGGGCGCCGCCAGGGCCCGATCGGGATGTCGGAGGAGAAGGACGCCGCTGAGGCGCAGCGCGAGCTGGCCGAGGTCCAGGGCGAGTTGCCGGGGCCACCCGAGCTCAGGCCCCAGCTGACGCCCACGCCTGGCCTGCCCGGACGTAAGGCCGTGTCCCGCCGGATGAACCGCGTCATGAGCAAGGACCCGGGGGAGGGCAGCCGCGGGGGGATCGAGAGCCGGTGAGCGGCGGATTCCCGGGCCGGGGCGCACTGATCCAGACCGGCCAGCTGTTCGCGCTCGGCCTGGCGGTGGCGCGGGGGCTGTTCCGGCGCCCGTTCCAGCTGCGGGAGTTCATCGAACAGGCGTGGTTCGTCACGAAGGTCTCCGCGTTGCCCACCGCCTTGTTCACCGTCCCGTTCGGCGCGACGATCGCGCTGCTGCTCGCCGAGTTAGCCCGGCAGTTCGGCGCGCAATCCCAGACCGGTGCGGGCAGCGTGCTCGCGATCGTCCAGCAGTCAGCGCCGGTCATCACCGCGTTGCTCATCGCGGGTGCGGGCGGGGCCGCGGTGTGCGCGGACCTCGGGGCGCGCACGATCCGCGAGGAGATCGACGCGCTGGAGGTGCTCGGCATCTCGCCGGTGCAGCGTCTGGTGGTGCCCCGGGTGCTGGCGATGATCCTGGTTGCCCTCGTGCTTAACGGGCTGGCCACCGTGGTGGGTGTCGCGGGCGGCTACTACTTCAACGTGGTGGTTCAGGGCGGCACACCCGGGGCCTACATCGCCAGCTTCACCACCTTCGCGCAGGTCTCCGACATCTGGGTCAGCGAGCTCAAGGCGGCGATGTTCGGGCTGGTGGCCGGGATCGTCGCGGCGCACCGGGGGCTCAACCCAGCACCGGGGCCCAAGGGGGTGGGGGAGGCGGTCAACCAGTCGGTGGTGATCTCCTTCGTGCTGGTGTTCCTGATCAACCTCGTGGTCACTGCGATCTACCTGCAGCTCGTGCCGCCGAAGGGAGGTTGACGTGTTCAAGGCGCTGGATGACTTCGGTGACCAGCTCTCGCTCTACGCCAGGGCGATCGGCTGGATACCGCGGGCCCTGCGCCGCTACCGCAAGGAGATCGCCCGGCTGCTGGCCGAGGTCAGCTTCGGCTCGGGTGCCCTGATCGTCATCCTCGGCACTGCCGGCGTGATGGCCGCGCTGTCGCTGTTCGTCGGCAGCCTCGTGGGGCTGCAGGGCTTCCGGGCGTTGGATGCCCTGGGCACCCAGGCGCTCACCGGCTTCCTCACCGCCTATTTCAACACCCGCGACATCGCCCCGCTGGTCGCCTCGCAGGCGCTGATCTGCACGCTCGGTGCTGGCTTCACCGCGGAGCTCGGGGCAATGCGGATCTCCGAGGAGATCGATGCGCTGGAGACGATGAGCGTGCCCAGCGTGCCCTACCTGATCACCACTCGGGTGATCGCCGGCTTCATCGCGATCATCCCGATGTACACCATCGGGCTGGTGATGTCCTACGCCGCGTCGCGGCTGAACGTCACGGTGATCAGCGGGCTGCCCGGCGGGACCTACGACCACTACTTCACGTTGTTCCTGCCGGTCAGTGATGTGCTGTGGTCCTACGTCAAGGTGCTGAGCTTCGCCTTCGTGATCATACTGGTGTGCTGCCACTACGGTTACCGGGCCAGCGGCGGGCCGGCCGGGGTGGGTATCGCGGTGGGACGCGCGGTGCGGGCCTGCATCGTGATCGTCGCGATCATCGATTTCTTCCTCACCCTCGCCATCTTCGGCACGACCACCTCGGTGCCGGTGGCCGGATGACTACGGTGATCTGGCGCAGGCTGCAAGGTGTCGCCTTCCTGGTGGTGGTCGTCGCGCTGGCTGCGGTATCGATCGCCAAGTATTCGGGTGCCTTCACCGGCGGGGTGCCGGTGACCCTGCGGGTTGACCACACCGGCCTGCAGCTGGACAAACATTCCGACGTCAAGGTCCGCGGGCTGGTCGTCGGCGAGGTGACCGGCCTGAGCTCCTCGGGTGGCGCCGCCACAGTGGCGCTGCGGCTCAAACCCGAGATGGTGCCGCTGATCCCGGACAACGTCAGCGCCCGGCTGCTGCCCAAGACGCTGTTCGGGGAGAAATACGTCTCGCTGGTCCTGCCGGAACGGCCGTCCCGACATCCGCTCTCGGCGGGGGATGTCATCCCGCAGGACCGCAGCCGGGCCGCCACCGAGCTGGATTCCGCGCTGGATCGCCTGCTGCCGCTGTTGCAGGATGTGCCGCCGCAGCAATTGGCGAGCACGCTGGGCGCGATCTCGCAGGCGCTGCGCGGTCGCGGTCATCAACTCGGCGACACCCTGGTCCGGACCCAGCAACTGGTCAGCGGGCTGAACACGGCGTTACCGCAACTCCAGGAGGACATCAGCCGGACCGCTGATCTGGCCGACACCTACACCCGGGCCGCGCCCGATCTGCTCGCCGCGCTGGCGGATCTGTCCGTCACCACCCGGACCGTGGCCGAGCAGCGGCAGAACCTCGCGCAGCTGTGGGTCTCGGTCACCGGGGTCTCCGACGATCTTCGCGGTTTCCTGCGGGACAACCGGGAGAACCTGATCTCGCTGACCGCCGACAGCAGGCCCACCCTGGAGTCGCTGGCCCGGTACGCCCCGGAGTATCCCTGCCTGCTGCACGCGATCGCCGGGCTGGTGCCCCAGCTCGACCGGGCCTTCGGGGTGGGCACCAACCAACCGGGTCTGCATATCTATCTGGAGGTCACCAACAACCGCGGGAAGTACCTGCCGGGGGTGGACGAACCGCGCTACCAGGAGGACCGCGGCCCGCGCTGCTACCCCGTGCGCGACGGCACGAAATTCCCCCAAGAGAAATTTCCACAGTATCCGGGTGGCCCGATCCACGACGGCTCGACGTCGCCGCCGATCGGCCGCGGGGATCCCTCGCCGGGTGTTGGCCCGGCGAGCACCCCACCGCAGGCCGCGATGGGACTGCCGAACTCTCCCGCGGAGCAGCAGTTCCTCGGCGCGCTGCTCGCACCGGCCGGTGGCGAGCAATCCGGAGAGACCCCCCGCTGGACTAGTTTCCTGGTTGGCCCACTGCTGCGGGGGACGGAGGTGACGCTGCGGTGAGAGGGGTGCTTGCGCCACTGACCAAGCTGATCGTGTTCACCATCGTCGTCGCGCTGGCCACTGGTCTGGTCGCGCTGACCATCGCCAACGTCACGCTGACCGCCAAGATCAGCTACCTGGCCCGGTTCACCGACGTCAGCGGTCTGCTGGTGGGCGACGACGTGCGCATCGCCGGCGTCCGGGTAGGCACGGTGGACTCCATCGAGCTGGTCGACCGGCGGGTGGCGCAGGTGGGTTTCAGCGTGGATTCCAGCCAGCGGCTGCCGGTGTCGGTGACCGCGTCGGTGCTGTACCGCAACCTCATCGGGCAGCGTTACCTCGCCCTGGCCAGGGGTGCAGGGCCGGTCGGCCAGAGCCTGCCGCCAGGGGGGCTGATCCCGGTCGGGCACACCAGGCCGCCGCTGAACCTCACCGCGCTGTTCAATGGCTTCAAGCCGCTGCTGGTGGGCCTGGACCCCGAGCAGCTCAACCGGCTGTCCTGGGAGATCGTCCAGGTGCTGCAGGGTCAGGGCGGCACCGTGGAAAGCCTGCTCGCCAGCACCTCCTCGCTGACCAGGGATATCGCCGACCGGGACCGGGTGGTCGGCGAGCTGATCACAAACCTCAACGCCGTCCTGGACACCGTCAACGCCCGGGACGAGCAGCTGTCCGCGCTGATCCTGCAGCTGCAGCGGCTGGTCTCGGGTCTCGCGGCGGACCGGGAGCCGATCGGGCAGGCGATCGTGTCGATCGACCAGCTCGCCGGTACTACCGCCGGCCTGCTCAGCGACGCCCGGCCGCCGCTGCGTGACGACATCGCCGGGTTGGGCGCGCTGTCGACCAACCTGGCCGGCAGCGAGCGGGTGATCGACTCAGTGCTGCGGTTCCTGCCGGAGAAACTCATCAAACTCAGCCGGGCCGGCAGCTACGGCTCGTGGTTCAACTTCTACCTCTGCGGCGTCGAAGGCACTGTCACGGTTCCGGTCACCAACGCGCCACTGGTGGTTCCGCTGACCACACCGCCGCCCGCCGCACGGTGCTCGTCATGACGTCGTCGCGCCCGATGCGGTCGATACTCCAGCGGCACCCGATGGTGATCGGCATCGTCGGCGTGGTCGTCCTGGCGTTGCTGGCCACCGCCGCCTACAACGCGGATCGCTTGCCGATCATCGGTGGTGGCACCACCTACACCGCGGAGTTCAGCGACGCCGCCGGGTTGCAGGCCGGCGACCCGGTATACATCGCCGGCGTTGAGGTCGGCCGGGTCCGGGCGGTGGAGCTGGCCGGTGACCGGGTGCGGGTGTCACTGCGGCTGCATGGGTCTTGGCTGGGCGACCAGACCAACGCCGCCATTGAGATCAAGAGCCTGCTGGGCGCCAAGTCGGTGAGCCTGGACCCGCGCGGGGAGCACCCGCTGGATCCCCGCACGTCCATCCCGCTGCAGCGCACCGCGTCGCCCTACGACGTCATCGAGGCCCTCAATGGGCTGTCCGGCACGCTCCAGCAGATCGACACCGGGCAGCTCGAACGGAGCCTTCGGACGGTTGCCGACACCTTCCGCGGTACCCCCGAGCAGGTCCGCGGCACCCTGGACGGGCTGTCCCGGCTCTCTCAAACCATCGCCGGCCGGGACCAGCAGATCCATCACCTGCTGGCCGGCGCCGACAAGCTGACCGGCGTGCTGGCCGATCGCAACGCCGAGTTCGAGCGGCTGCTCGCCGACGGCAACCTGCTGCTGGCTGAGGTCCGCCGGCGCCGGGAGGCGATCGGCGCGCTGCTGGCCAACGTTGCGGCCCTGTCGCTCCAGCTGCGCGGCCTGGTCGCCGACAACAGCGCCCAGCTGCGCCCGGCGCTGGAGCAGCTCGACCGGGTGGCTGCGGTGTTGCAACGAAACCAGGAAAACCTGGACCGGGGGCTAGCGCTGGAGCCGGTGTTCATCCGGCTGTTCAACAACACTCTCGGCAACGGGCGGTGGTTCGACAACTACGTCTGCGGGCTACTGCCGCCACCGACCGCGCTGGGCCCCCTCACCATCAACGAGCGGGGGTGTTGAGCATGCGCCGCTGGATGGGCCGACTGATCGCGATCGGCTGCGTGCTGGCCATACTGGTCGCGGCCAGCCTGGTGGCCATTGGCGTGTGGTGGCTGACACCGCGCTCCGGGCGCACCATCACCGCCTACCTCACCTCCGCGGTCGGCGTGTTCCCGGACAACGCAGTCCAAATCCTCGGCGTACCGGTTGGCCGGATCACCTCGGTGGCGCCACAGGGCCGGCTGGTCAAAGTCGTGATGACGATCGACGACTCGGTGGACGTGCCGGCCGGCGTTTCGGCTGTGGTGATCTCGCCCAGCCTGGTCGCCGGCCGCAGCATCCAGCTCACCCCCGCCTACACCGGCGGTCCGAGGATGGCCGACGGCGGTGTCATCCCGGTGGAGCGCACCGCCGTTCCGCTGGGTGTCGATGACCTGACCCGCGCTGCTAGCGATCTCGCCACGATGCTCGGGCCCAACGGCGCCAATCGAAACGGAGCGCTGTCCGACGCTCTGGACGTCGGGGCAGCCAACCTGCGGGGCAACGGGCAGGCGATCAACGACACGATCGGCAACGTCGCAGCGCTGTCCTCGACGCTGGCCGGATCCCGCAAGGAGCTGTTCGCCACCGTCACCCAGCTGCAATCCTTCGTGTCCACCCTGGCCGCCAACGACGCGCAGGTGCGGCAGTTCACCACCCAACTCGCCGACGTGTCGAACTTCCTGGCCGGCGAGCGCGGTGACCTCGGCGCGGCGCTGCGCGAGCTGTCCCTCGCGCTGGGCGAGGTGGCCGGCTTCGTGCAGGACAACCGTGCGGTGGTGAAGTCGAACGTGGACCGGCTCACCGAGGTGACCGCCGTCCTGGTGCGGCAACGGGAAGCGCTGGGCGAGATCGTCGACATCGCGCCCACCGCGCTGAGCAATCTGAACAACGCCTACGACTCCTCCTCCGGCACCCTGGACACCCGCCTGAACATCGAGGAGCTGCGGGCGCCGCCGATCCTGCTGGTCTGCGAGCTGCTGCGGCGCAGTACTCCGCGGCAGGTGCCGGCCACCCTGGGGCGGACCTGCGGCGCACTGGAGCCCCAGCTCACCGGCGCCGTGCCACTGCCCACCGCCGCCCAGGTGATCACCGCGCTGCGGGCAGGGCAACCGCCGCCGCTGCCACTGCTCGCGCTGCCCACTGTTCCTTACGGCGGGGCGCCCGGAGCCCGGCGATGAGCCGACTCGTCCTTGCGCTGGTGGTCATCCTGTTCCTCGCGGGATGTGGCGGGCTGCAGAATGTGCCGCTGCCCGGGGGAGCGGACACCGGAGACAATCCCTACCGGGTCACCGCCGAGTTCTCCGACGTTCTGGAACTGGTGCCGCAGTCCCTGGTGAAGGTCAACGACGTGTCGGTCGGAGCGGTCCGGGAGATCAAACTCGCCCCGGACACCTGGCGGGCGAGGGTTACCCTCGAGGTGAACCGCAGCGTAGAACTGCCGGCCAACGCGGTCGCGAGAGTGCGCACCACGAGCCTGCTGGGGGAGAAGTTCGTGGAGCTCGCCGCGCCCAGCGCCGAACCACCCCAGGGCCGGCTGGCCGATGGCGCGGTGATCCCGCCATCGCGCACCACCACAGCCACCGACGTCGAGGAAGTGCTGGGGGCGCTGTCGTTGCTGCTCAACGGGGGTGGCGTCGACCAGATCCGGACCATTGCCACCGAGCTGAACGCGGCCCTGTCCGGCCACGAGCCGCAGCTGCGCGCGCTGCTGGCGGATCTGAACACGCTGGTGTCCGGCCTGGACGCACGTAAGGTCGAGATCAACCGGGCGCTGGACGCGCTCAACCGGCTGTCCGCCACCCTGGCCCGGCAACGCGGCCAGATCGCCACCGCGCTGGACGGTCTGTCCCCGGGCCTGCAGGTGCTCGCCGACCAGCGCACCCAGCTCACCGGCACCCTGCAGGCACTGGACCGGCTCTCGGTGGTCGCCACCGACACGATCAACCGCAGCCGCGACAATCTCATCGCCGACCTGCAGTTGCTGCGTCCCACGTTGCAGCAACTGGCCGTGGCGGGCCGGGACCTGCCCAACGCGCTGGAACTCATCGCCACCTACCCGTTCACCGACGGCGCCGCCCGGGAGGCGTTCAAGGGTGACTACGCCAACCTCTACGTCCGGGCCGACCTGAACCTGGGCACGGTGCTGGACAACCTCTCCGCGTCCGGGCAGCCACTGATGGGCGTGCCCCCACCGCTGCGCGAGCCGCTGGCCCCGGGCCGCCCGCCGCTGGGGCCGCTGCTCGACGGGCTGTCCGGCCTGCTGCCGGCACCACCGTCGGCCTCCGGGGCCGGCGGGATGGACGAGGTGCTCATCCCGCTGCTGCGCCCGGCGCCGCGGGGAGGGCCGGCATGATCAGCCGGACGGTCCGGCTGCAGCTGCTGGCTTTCGTCATCGTCACCGTGCTCGGCGTGGGTTATGTCGGCGTCCGCTACCTCGGTGCGGGCGCGCTGTTGGGTCGCGGTGCCTACCCGGTGACCCTGCAGCTCACCGACTCCGGCGGGATCTTCACCAGGGCAGACGTCACCTACCGCGGGGTCAGCGTCGGGCGGGTCGGGCCATTGCGGCTGACCAGCCAGGGCGTCGACGCCCAATTGGAGATCAAGCCGGACGCCCCGCCCATCCCGGCGGACCTGGACGCCGTGGTGGGCAACCTGTCCGTGATCGGGGAACAGTTCGTCGACCTGCGCCCGCGACGCGCGGACGGCCCGATGCTGCGCGCCGGGTCGGTGATCCCCGCGGCCCGGACCAGCACACCGGTCGCGATCGGCGACCTCATCGCCAACCTGGACACCTTCATCGCCTCGGTGCCACTGAACTCTCTGCGCACCGTGGTGAACGAGCTGGGCACCGGCTTCACCGGCACCGGAACTGACCTGCAGACCCTGCTCAACAGCACCGACGCCATCACCCGGGACGCCATCGCGGCCCTGCCGCAGACCGTGACCCTGATCAGGGACGGGCGGGTGGTCCTGCAAACCCAAAATGAGAGCTCCAGCGCGATCGTGTCGTTCAGCCACGACCTGGCGCTGCTCGCCGCGCAGCTGCGCTCCTCAGACCCGGATATCCGCCGGCTGATCAGGACGGCACCGCAGTTCGCAGATCAGACCAGCGGACTGCTCCGGGACAGCGGCTCCCAGATCGGGCAACTGCTCGCCGACCTGCTCACCGTGTCCCGGGTCACGCTGCCCCGCCAGGCCGCGCTGCGCCACCTGCTGTCGGTGTACCCGGTGGTCACCGGCAGCACCGACTCCTCGACCGTGCCGAACGATGGCTTCGCCCACCTCGGGCTGGCGCTCAACTTTTTCGACCCGTACGCCTGCGTACGGGGCTACCAGGGCACCATCCGGCGCCCCGGCACCGACACCACGCCCATCCCGGTCAACATCGACGCGTTCTGCGCCGAGCCGCCGGGCAGCCCGACAGATGTTCGTGGCGCCCAGAACATCCCGCGCGCCGGCACCCCGGCTCAGGTCCCGCCCGGTGCGCCCGGGCGTCCGGACACCGAGGTTCGTGCCCCGTCGCCGGCCGGAGCGCCGATCACCAGCCTCACGTCGATCTTGGAGAGTTGAGTCCTGGACAACGGCGAGGGTGCAGTGAGTCACCCACCGTCACATCTCTACGCTGGCCCATCGTGACCAGCACCGGGCCCACCGTGACCAACCCCGCCGCGCTGCGTGCATCCTTGGGCACCTTCTTCGGCAAGCCACTACGGATTGTCACCATCGTGATCGCGGCGCCCGCCGTGCTCGCGGTGGGCACCGCCGGCTGGTTCGGCGGGTCCTGGTATCGGGCCGCCCACGATGAGTTGCTCGCGGGTGGCATCGCCCGGGACACCGTGCTCCAGGACGCCCAGCAGGCGACGATCAACCTCAACACGCTGGACTACCGGCGGGTGCAGGACGGGTTGCAGCTGTGGGAGCAGTCGGCGACCGGTTCGCTGCTCGACGAGGTGCGGGCCAACCGGACGACCTACGCGCAGGCCATCACCGACTCGAAGACGTCGACCACCGCGCGGGCGCTTGATGGTGCGGTCGCCGAACTCGACCAACGGGCCGGCACGGCGCGGGTGCTCGTGGGGGTGGACGTCACCTCGACCCGCGAGGGCACTGAGGCCAGCTGTGTACGCCGGCGCATCCAGCTGGAGATGCGTCGCGCGGACCCGGGTCGTGCGGACACCGTCTGGAAGGTCGACAAGCTGGCGCCAGTGGGCGCGGCGAACCCCGTGCCCGGAGCGTGTCCCGCGGCGACGACCTCGCCCCCGAGATAGGAGGCCGCTCGTGCCGTCACCGCGTTTCCAGCCTGCCCGCCGGCGGCCACGTGTCGCTGGGAAACCGAGTCTCCCCGATCGGCATCCCACCGGCCGGGCTGGGGTGCTCGCGCTCCCCGACGCCGCACACCCCGCGGAGGGCGTCGGCTCCCTCGAGGAGGTCAGCCCAGTCCCGGAGATCGGCCCCGTCGAGGAGGTGCGGTCTGTGTCCCCACGACGTCTCACCGTGATGCTGATCGGGTCGGCCGCTGTCGTGGTGATCGCGCTGGGCTTCGCGGCATGGTTTCGCGGCGAGGCGAACCAGTTGCTCGATTCTGCGGTCAAGACCAACAGCGCGCTGCTCGACGTCGGCGCCACCGCCCAGGTCTCCGGGCAGGTACGGGATGCGGTGGAACGCGTCTTCTCCTACGACTTCGCCCGGCTGGATGACAACGAACGAGCCGCGGACGGCGTCGTCACCGGTCAGTTCGCCCGCGACTACCGCCAGCAGTTCGCCCGGGTGCGTGAACTGGCGCCCGGGCAGCAAGCCGTGGTGGTGGCCACCGTGCCTGCGCTGGCCGTCAAGCTGCTCGACGGTGACCGGGCGATCGTGGTGGTGTTCATCGACCAGCAGGCCAACCGTGGCGGCCAGGCCCAGCCACTCGTGGCCGCGGGTAGGCTGACTGTGACAGCGCAGCAGGTGGCCGGCAGCTGGAAAATCGCCGATGTTGAGCCGTTCTGACTCCTGGGCAATCGTGCGCTGATCGGCCGAGCCGATCGGGTAATTGCCGCTGATCGTGCACATCCGACCACTGATCGGACGACGCCCTCTTGACGGGGGCCGCCCGGCAGGTCACTCTAGGACCACGCTCGCGCCAGGTCTCAGCTGGCGCTGGACAGTCGCCGTCCTAGCGGATAGACTGCCTCTTTGCGCTGCCCTCTTCATGTTCCGTGCGCTGTGACTCTCGAGAACCGGGGACTCCCGGACAGCGGTGAATCCGCACATCGGGACGACTGTGCACGGACACACTGTGCACAGATCATGTGTGTTCAGCCGCGGTGGGCTGCGCCAACGTGTCACCGCGCCAACGTGTCACCGCGCCAACGTGTCACCGCGTCACGTGTAACCCCAGGTTGTACCTCACAGTACAGCCGCAAACGACAACCGCACCGACGAAACACCTACAACATTCCACCAACTACATCAGCACACAACTACATCAGCAACTGCACCAACACCGCGCCGGGAGCGTAGTCCTCGGGTGACCCCGCCATGGACCCGCGATCCTGCGCTCGGCAGCGCTAGTGTTCGGAAGGACGCAATCTTGGCAGTCTCCCGCCCGACCAAGACCTCTGCTGCGAACAACCCTGTACCCCGCCTCCCAGGAGCCCCGGCGCGGCCGTCTTTCGCGAAGATCCGGGAGCCGCTCCAGGTGCCCGATCTGTTGGACCTGCAGCTCCAATCGTTCCAGTGGCTCGTTGGTGCCGATGAGTGGTACCAGCGCCGCATCGAAGCCGGTGACGAGGAGCCCATCGGTGGCCTCGCCGAGGTGCTCGAGGAGATCTCCCCGATCGAGGATTTCTCCGGCTCGATGTCGCTGTCCTTCTCCGACCCCCGCTTCGATGAGGTCAAGGCCTCCGTCGAGGAGTGCCGGGACAAGGACATGACCTACGCCGCGCCGCTGTTCGTCACCGCCGAGTTCACCAACAACAACACCGGTGAGATCAAATCCCAGACGGTGTTCATGGGTGACTTCCCGATGATGACCAACAAGGGCACCTTCATCATCAACGGGACCGAGCGGGTGGTGGTATCGCAGCTGGTTCGCTCGCCTGGTGTGTACTTCGACCACTCAGTGGACAAGACCACCGACAAGGACGTGTACAGCGTCCGGATCATCCCCAGCCGGGGAGCCTGGCTGGAGTTCGACGTCGACAAGCGCGACACGGTCGGCGTCCGGATCGACCGCAAGCGCCGTCAGCCGGTGACGGTGCTGCTCAAGGCCCTGGGCTGGACGACAGAGCGGATCGCGGCGCGCTTCGCGCACTCCGAGACGTTGCTGGCCACCCTGGAGAAGGACCACACCGGCGGCCCGGATGAGGCGCTGCTGGACATCTACCGCAAGCTGCGCCCGGGCGAGCCGCCCACCAAGGAGAGCGCGCAGGCGCTGCTGGAGAACCTCTTCTTCAAGGTCAAGCGCTACGACCTGGCCAAGGTCGGCCGGTACAAGGCCAACAAGAAGCTGGGTCTGAACCCGCCCTACCGCAACGGGGTGCTCACCGAGGACGACATCGTCACCACCATCGACTATCTCGTCCGGCTGCATGCGGGTGAGACGACCATGCCGGCCGCGGCCGGTGGGCCCGACGACGTGGTACCGGTGGAGACCGACGACATCGACCACTTCGGCAACCGCCGGTTGCGCACCGTGGGTGAGCTGATCCAGAACCAGATCCGGGTCGGACTGTCCCGCATGGAGCGGGTCGTCCGCGAGCGGATGACCACTCAGGACGTCGAGGCCATCACCCCGCAGACCTTGATCAACATCCGGCCGGTGGTGGCGGCGATCAAGGAGTTCTTCGGCACTTCCCAGCTGTCCCAGTTCATGGACCAGACCAACCCGCTGGCCGGGTTGACCCACAAGCGGCGGCTGTCCGCGCTGGGTCCTGGTGGACTGTCCCGGGAGCGGGCCGGCTTCGAGGTCCGGGACGTGCACTCGTCCCACTACGGCCGGATGTGCCCGATCGAGACGCCGGAAGGCCCGAACATCGGGCTGATCGGTTCACTGTCCTCCTATGCCCGGGTCAATCCGTTCGGTTTCATCGAGACCCCCTACCGCAAGGTGGTCGACGGCCAGGTCACCGAGCAGATCGACTACCTGACCGCCGACGAGGAAGACCGGCACGTCATCGCGCAGGCCAACGCGGTGCTCGACGATGACGGCCACTTCGCCGAGGAGCGGGTGCTGGTCCGGCGCAAGGGCGTCGAGGTGGATTACATCGATCCGCTGGGCGTGGACTACATGGACGTCTCGCCCCGGCAGATGGTCTCGGTGGCCACCGCGATGATCCCGTTCGTCGAGCACGACGACGCCAACCGGGCCCTGATGGGCGCCAACATGCAGCGCCAGGCGGTGCCGTTGCTGCGCAGCGAGGCGCCGTTGGTGGGCACCGGTATGGAGCTGCGGGCCGCGGTGGATGCCGGCGATGTCCAGGTGGCCGACAAGGCCGGCGTGGTCGAGGAACTGTGCGCCGACTACGTCACCGTGATGGCCGACGACGGCAGCCGGCTGACCTACCGGATGCACAAGTTCCACCGCTCCAACCAGGGCACCTGCACCAACCAGCGGCCCATCGTGGCCGAGGGAGACCGGGTGGAAGTCGGTCAGGTGATCGCCGACGGGCCGTGTACCGACACCGGTGAGATGGCCCTGGGCAAGAACCTGCTCGTGGCGATCATGCCGTGGGAGGGTCACAACTACGAGGACGCGATCATCCTGAGCCAGCGCCTGGTGCAGGACGACGTGCTCACCTCGATCCACATCGACGAGCACGAGATCGACGCCCGGGACACCAAGCTCGGCGCTGAGGAGATCACCCGGGACATCCCGAACGTCTCCGAAGAGGTACTCGCGGACCTGGACGAACGCGGCATCATCCGGATCGGTGCTGAGGTGCAGGCCGGCGACATCCTGGTCGGCAAGGTCACCCCCAAGGGAGAGACCGAGCTGACCCCCGAGGAGCGGCTGCTCCGGGCCATCTTCGGTGAGAAGGCTCGCGAGGTCCGCGACACCAGCCTCAAGGTGCCGCACGGCGAAACCGGCAAGGTCATCGGCATCCGGGTGTTCTCCCGCGAGGACGACGACGAGCTCTCACCTGGTGTCAACGAGCTGGTCCGGGTCTACGTTGCGCAGAAGCGCAAGATCCAGGACGGTGACAAGCTCGCCGGCCGGCACGGCAACAAGGGTGTCATCGGAAAGATCCTGCCGGTGGAGGACATGCCGTTCATGCCGGACGGGACGCCGGTGGACATCATCCTCAACACCCACGGTGTACCCCGCCGGATGAATATCGGGCAGATCCTGGAGACCCACCTCGGCTGGATAGCCAAGAGCGGCTGGAAGATCGACGGTGAGCCGGACTGGGCTTCCCGGCTACCTGATGACCTCTACCAGGCCGAGCCGGGCACCGTGGTCGCCACACCGGTGTTCGACGGGGCCCAGGAAGAGGAGATCACCGGGCTGCTCAGCTCGACCCTGCCCAACCGGGACGGTCAGCAGATGGTCGGACCCCAGGGTAAGGCCCAACTGTACGACGGCCGCACCGGCGAGCCGTACCCCTTCCCGGTCGCGGTCGGCTACATGTACATCATCAAGCTGCTGCACCTGGTCGATGACAAGATCCACGCTCGGTCGACCGGCCCGTACTCGATGATCACGCAGCAGCCGCTGGGTGGGAAGGCGCAGTTCGGTGGTCAGCGCTTCGGTGAGATGGAATGCTGGGCGATGCAGGCCTATGGGGCGGCGTACACCCTGCAGGAACTGCTGACGATCAAGTCCGACGATGTGCTCGGCCGGGTGAAGGTGTACGAGGCCATCGTCAAGGGCGAGAATATTCCCGAGCCCGGAATTCCCGAATCGTTCAAGGTGTTGCTCAAAGAGCTGCAGTCACTGTGCCTCAACGTCGAGGTGCTCTCCAGCGACGGAGCGGCGATTGAGATGCGGGACTCCGACGACGAGGATCTGGAGCGGGCGGCTGCCAACCTCGGCATCAACCTGTCCCGGAACGAGTCTCCCTCGGTGGATGACGTCGTGCAGTAACGGCTCCTATAGACCGCGTCCGGCGCGGGGGTGGTCCTCCCGCCCACCCTCGCGCCGGACGTACCAGGCCAGAAAGAAAACCCTCCCGTTTAATCAATACAGTGTTTATCGAACACAGGGGAGAAGGAACCAGACGTGCTCGACGTCAATTTCTTCGACGAGCTCCGCATCGGCCTCGCCACCGCAGAGGACATTCGCCAGTGGTCCTTCGGCGAGGTCAAGAAGCCGGAGACCATCAACTATCGCACGCTGAAGCCGGAGAAGGACGGGCTTTTCTGCGAAAAGATCTTCGGTCCCACCCGGGACTGGGAGTGCTACTGCGGTAAGTACAAGCGGGTCCGCTTCAAGGGCATCATCTGCGAACGCTGCGGCGTTGAGGTGACCCGCGCCAAGGTGCGCCGGGAGCGGATGGGCCACATCGAACTGGCCGCGCCGGTGACCCACATCTGGTACTTCAAGGGCGTCCCGAGCCGGTTGGGTTACCTGCTCGACCTGGCTCCCAAAGACCTTGAGAAGATCATTTACTTCGCCGCCTACGCCATCACCGCGGTGAACACCGAGGAGCGGCACAACGACCTGCCCACCTTGGAAAGTGAGATCGGGGTCCAGCGCAAGCGCCTGGAAGATCGCCGCGATGCTGATATCGAGGCACGCGCGCAGAAGCTGGAAGCCGATCTGGCCGAACTGGAGGCCGAAGGCGCCAAGAGTGACGTGCGGCGCAAGGTCAAAGAGGGCGGCGAGCGTGAGATGCGCCAGCTCCGGGACCGCGCCCAGCGCGAGATCGACCGGCTCGATGAGATCTGGGAGACCTTCACCAAGCTGGAGGTCGGCCAGCTCATCGTCGACGAGTTGCTCTACCGGGAGATCTACGACCGCTATGGCGACTATTTCACCGGCGCCATGGGTGCCGAAGCGATCCAGAAATTGATGCAGAGCTTCGACATCGACGCCGAGTCGGATAGCCTGCGCGAAACCATTCGCAGCGGTAAGGGCCAGAAGAAACTGCGCGCGCTCAAGCGCCTGAAGGTTGTCGCGGCTTTCCAGATCACCAGCAACAACCCGATGGGGATGGTGCTGGACTGCGTCCCGGTGATCCCACCGGACCTGCGGCCCATGGTGCAGCTCGACGGTGGCCGGTTCGCCACGTCCGACCTCAACGATCTGTACCGCAGGGTGATCAACCGGAACAACCGGCTCAAGCGGCTCATCGACCTGGGTGCGCCGGAGATCATCGTCAACAACGAGAAGCGGATGCTGCAGGAGGCCGTCGACGCACTGTTCGACAACGGCCGCCGCGGCCGCCCGGTGACCGGACCCGGAAACCGCCCGCTGAAGTCGCTGTCCGACCTGCTCAAGGGCAAGCAGGGCCGGTTCCGGCAGAACCTGCTCGGCAAGCGGGTCGACTATTCCGGCCGTTCGGTCATCGTGGTCGGTCCGCAGCTCAAACTGCACCAGTGCGGCCTGCCCAAGCAGATGGCGCTGGAGCTGTTCAAGCCGTTCGTGATGAAGCGCCTGGTGGACCTCAACCACGCGCAGAACATCAAGTCGGCCAAGCGGATGGTGGAGCGGCAGCGCCCGCAGGTGTGGGATGTGCTCGAGGAGGTCATCACCGAGCACCCGGTGCTGCTCAACCGGGCGCCGACCCTGCACCGCCTGGGCATCCAGGCCTTCGAGCCGCAACTGGTCGAGGGCAAGGCGATCCAGCTGCACCCACTGGTCTGCGAGGCGTTCAACGCGGACTTCGACGGTGACCAGATGGCGGTGCACCTGCCGCTGTCGGCCGAGGCGCAGGCCGAGGCGCGGGTGCTGATGCTGTCCAGCAACAACATCCTGTCCCCGGCGTCGGGCCGGCCGCTGGCCATGCCCCGGCTGGATATGGTCACCGGGCTGTTCCACCTCACCAAGCTCCGCGAGGGCGACACCGGAGAGGGCCGCTCGTTCTCCTCGCCGGCCGAGGCCATGATGGCGCTGGACCGCGGCACGATCGGATTGCAGGCCAAGATCCGGGTCCGGCTGCGCGGTGTGGTCCCGGCCACCGGCGACGAGGATCGGCTGCGGGAGAGCCAGGAATGGGAACCCGGCAGGCCATGGATCGCCGATACCACCGTGGGCCGGGTCCTGTTCAACGAACTGCTGCCGGACGACTACCCCTTCGTCAACGACGTGCTGCCCAAGAAGCGCCAGGCGGCGATCGTCAATGACCTCGCCGAGCGGTACCCGATGGTGTCGGTCGCCCAGACGCTGGACAAGCTCAAGGACGCCGGTTTCCACTGGGCCACCCGCTCCGGCGTGACGCTGTCCAGCTCCGACGTGGTGGTGCCGGCCAACAAGCAGGAGATCCTCGATCAGTACGAGGCCAAGGCCGATCAGGTGGAGAAGCGCTACCAGCGTGGCGTGCTCTCGCACAACGAGCGCAACGGCGAGCTGGTGAAGATCTGGTCGCAGGCTACCGACGAGGTCGCCAAGGCGATGGAGGCCAACTTCCCCGAGGACAACCCGGTCTTCACGATCGTGTCCTCCGGGGCGGCCGGGAACATGACCCAGGTCCGGTCTCTGGCCGGGATGCGTGGTCTGGTCTCCAACCCCAAGGGCGAGTACATCCCGCGGCCGATCAAGCACAACTTCCGCGAGGGCCTGTCCGTGCTGGAGTACTTCATCGCCACGCACGGTGCCCGCAAGGGCCTGGCCGACACGGCGTTGCGGACGGCGGACTCCGGGTACCTCACCCGTCGTCTGGTGGACGTCTCGCAGGACGTCATCGTGCGGGAGCACGACTGCGGCACCGAGCGCGGGATCCAGATGCTGGTCACCGAGGCCGGACCGGACGGGCGGCAGATCCGGCACCGTTACTCGCAGACCAGCGTCTACGCCCGCTGCTCCGCGGAAGACGTGCTGGATGACGCCGGCACGGTGGTCATGCCTCGGGGCGCGGATCTGGGCGACCCGGCGATCGACACGCTCCTGGCCGCCGGCGTCCGGCGGATCAAGGTGCGGTCGGTACTGACCTGCGAATCCACCAGCGGGGTCTGCGCGATGTGCTACGGCCGGTCGATGGCGACCGGGAAGCTCGTCGACGTGGGTGAGGCGGTCGGTATCGTGGCCGCCCAGTCCATCGGTGAGCCGGGCACTCAGCTGACCATGCGTACCTTCCACCAGGGTGGTATCGCCGGGGAGGACATCACCACCGGTCTGCCCCGGGTGCAGGAGCTGTTCGAGGCCCGGGTCCCCAAGGGCATGGCCCCGATCGCCGATTCCGACGGCCGGGTGCGCGTCGAGGACGGCGACAAGTTTTGGAAGATCACCATCATCCCGGACGATGGCAGTGAGGAGATCGTCTACGAGAAGCTGTCCAAGCGGCAGCGGCTCGCGGTGCTCAGCGTGGATGGCACCGAGCGGCCGCTGGCCGACGAGGATCACGTCACGGTCGGGCAGAAGCTGCTCGAGGGTGTGGTGGACCCGCACGAGGTGCTGCGCGTGATGGGGCCACGGGAGGTGCAGCTGCACCTGGTCCGCGAGGTCCAGCAGGTGTACCGGTCCCAAGGTGTGGACATCCACGACAAGCACATCGAGGTCATCGTCCGGCAGATGCTGCGCCGGGTGACGATCATCGAGTCGGGTGCCACCGAGTTCCTGCCCGGTGGGCTGGCCGAGCGCGGCGAGTTCGAGTCGGAGAACCGCCGGGTGGTGTCCGAAGGCGGTGAGCCCGCCTCGGGCCGTCCGGTGCTGATGGGGATCACCAAGGCGTCGCTGGCGACCGAGTCGTGGCTGTCCGCGGCATCGTTCCAGGAGACCACCAAGATCCTCACCGATGCGGCGATCCAGGGCAAGAGCGACAAGCTGCTCGGCCTGAAGGAGAATGTGATTATCGGCAAGCTGATCCCGGCCGGCACCGGGATCAACCGGTACCGCAACATCGAGGTGCAGCCAACGGAGGAGGCCCGGGCCGCGGCCTACGCGATCCCGTCCTACGACGAGGGCTACTACACCCCCGACGTCTTCGGCACCGGCACCGGAGCAGCCGTCCCCCTGGACGACTATGACTTCGGCCGCGACTACCGCTGATTGGGTTGGCGCTGCCGGGTCTGTTTTCCGCATCCAGCGGGCTCAGCGGGGGTTATCAGGTAGGCGATAACCCCGCTGAGCCCGCTCATTGCGCCTACGAGCGCCTGTCGAGAGTCGGATCATCGACGGGCGAAGTCGCTCTGAGCCTCCCGAACTGAACAGGAGAGCTGTTCTGCCCGCCTCGAACAGCTCTGTTGTTCAGTTCGGGAGTTCAAGAGCTGATCACGAACCCGAAGATCCGCTGAGGACTGCTCCGCGGGCGCCATCGGCTCGCGGGGATCTGTCCGTGTGGGGGTGTCGTCCGTGAACTCGACGCTACCGACCTGGTGAGCTGCGAGGTCGGTGGTGTCGAGTTCACGGTCCGCGGCGCCGGCCAGTGGGCTGACCGAGCCACCGGTCTGGCTACGACCACCGATCCATCGGGTTGCTAGTTGCGTGCTGCGGAGTGCTCGCGTGGACAGGACGCCACCACGGTCATGGTTTCCACAGCAGGTCGGTCAGCAGCGGGAACGTGATTTTGATGTCCGCTGCTATGAATGCCGCGGATGCTGGTGGTGGGCTGGTTTCGGGGAGCCGGCGCCGCATCTCGGCGGCGTAGGCGCCGATCTCGGCCTCCGTCGTCAAGCGTCCGTCGAGTATCGCCTGACGCAACAGCAGGTACCCCTCGATCCACGGGTCGAGGTCCTCGGCCGGCAGGATCACTTCGATCTCCTTGGTGGGTTGGAGCCGGCTCGACCTTGGCGATCCGGGCGGAATCTCAGGGCAGCGAGTTCTGGCGATGAAACGTCACGTTCGCGAGCGGATCGCCGGCTCCAGCCCGAAGGCGGGGGGACCAGCCTCCATCTCACGACCGGGATCGTTGACTCGGGACCGAGGCGGACTGCGACAGGCACGGCTCGCAGCGGAAACGTCCCGGCTCGGTGAGACTTGCGGGAATCACGTCAGTCCCGCAGACAGCGATGTACCGGTCGTTGCCACGAAGGCCCGCCGCGGCGGCGTTGGGTGTCAACAGGTGCATCACGAGGGAGCGGATGTCCACCATGTCGACGAGACGACGACGCCGCGGGGTGAGCCGGTGCCGACGTTTCAGGAGTCTGTGTTTCGCCTTTGCCATGTCCAAGTCCAGCGCCTTCTCGCAGGGGGTGCGAGATGCGGAAACCCTCGCCAACCAGCCGCAGCCACCTGACCTGCACGCGGTCAACTCCTCATTCTGGTCGGGTGGTCTCATTTTGGAGCACCATCGCGACCGCAAAGGCGAGCAGCCGGCGCAGCTCTTCGGTGGCGGTTCAGGTCATGGTCGCGGTCTCTCCTGGCGGGGTGCGCAGCGCGACGCGACGGTCGATCACGCCCACGACCACCAGTCGAGATCGGCCCACCACGTCCTCACACTCGACCGACCACTCGGTGCCCTCAGTCACGCCAGCCCTCCGGAGTACAGTTCGGACCACCGGGTACACAGTCCTGACTTATGGTCGAGATCAATATGGTATGGTCGCGACCAATATGCAACTGACCGGTGGGCGGACTGTGCGTAACCGGCGGTGGACTAGGGTTGTGGCGTGACTGATCCCGGTGGCGCACCCCGCGCCCGGCGCTAGCTGGGCCCTTCGCCAGGCGCGCGAAGCGGCCAAAGTCAGCGTGCGCGAGGTCGCCCGCCGGCTCGGCATCTCCCACTCCGTGGTCTCGTACTGGGAGACCAGCAAGCGCGTGCCGCGCCTGGAGGACGTCGCCAGCTACCTCACCGCGA
>JBOHFK010000017.1:0-59358 GCA_050699635.1 Pseudonocardiaceae bacterium
CACGACGCCACCGAACCTATCCCCGAGTCGTCAAAAGATACCGCGCACACAGCCACCGCATCAAACGCACCACCGACCACGGCCAACATCACGACAGCCCACCCAAGATCCACATCTTCAAGGTCCCCTGCCTAACTTAACGGCATTGGGATCGGTTGAGTTCGGTTCGCATCGGTCGTGCTCCGCAAGCGATGAGGATCTTGACCTTCGTCAAGCTTTTCTAGGGATAACGATTCGAAAGGATTACCTTCGGCGTTGACGCTTTTTCTTAACACGACCCATGGCTGTATTAGGTGTTTTATTAATGTGCCCCATGGCTGTATTAAGCGCCCCCTCTCCCAATGCGAGTGGAGATAGACGGACAGACCAGACGGACAGAAGCATCTTCAGCCTCTCAGGGACGATACTAGCGGCAAGCGCTTCGTCGAGAGAATTGAAGTAATGGCGTCGCATTACCAACCCACACTTGCTTCCAAAGGTCACAGTCTCACTGGTAGAGGTATGGCCCTCTGGCATGGCGATGAGTTTTATTGACATGTAGTCGTATGGAGGCATAAGAAGTAAACCCGGTTTCATGGGGGCAGGCTGACGAGTGTAAGCGAATATCGCCAAGTGCGGAAGATGCCAATCACGCCTACCATTGGATTCAAGCTTCTCGGGTAGCCGTGGGCCAGCAACCAGCAATTGATTGGAATCTTTTAGGAAGATGGTGATAGTGTAACTCTGCGCAAATCCAGCCCCTTCTATGTACTCTATAAAAAGCGCGACTTGATCGACGTTTAGGTCATCAGGTCCACCGTAGACTGATAGAACAGTCGAAGCATTCAAGTAATTCTCATTGCCTACGGTAGGCGTAGTCTCTGCCCAGCCGCGCCCGTCAGGGCCAGTTTTTATCACTTTTCCGATAAACTGTATGCGCACAGACTTCAAACACCCATGTTCATCGTGGGATAATTGTGCAATATCGGTCGCTCGACGCGCGTTCTTGTACGCCAATGATGCTACCGTCAGAGAGCCTAGCGCAATGAGGGCAGCAACAATTGCCGCAGGTCCGAGAGAATGCAGAAAGGGTATGATCCTGTGCTGAATCCATGCGATTAATTCGCTGTCCATCAAACTCCCTACATTGATGACCAGTTTCCAAATCTGATTATCCTAGTCGCTTGCGAGGCCGTCAGGAACGTTGCTCGTGACCCATCGAATATTTCCTTGCGTCGCATGCTCGTACGTGTGGGCAAGATTCAGAGCGCCTGCGCAAGCATGACCCAGCGATGAGACTTTACATCGAGCCGTGTGCAGGCCTATGGGGAGGTCGCCTCAACGAGGTGCGCGTGGTGGGGCCACGGCGTGTGCACGTTCACGGTGATCAAGAATCCTGTCGAGGACCCGCATTAGTTGCGCTTAGTGCTGTGGCGGCGCATCTGCCGGAACGCTGGCCTGTGTGACCGGGCCGCGATCGAGCACGGCCCGCAGGGCCGCGCGCAGTGTCGCGGCCCGGTCACACAGGTGTGATGACCACGCTACCGGTGGCGGCGTCTTGATCCAATAGAGGGGAATTCGGCAACACAACGCCCTGTGAGGGCGGTGCACTGTGCAGTGAGTGTTCAGCCCGCCAGCGGGAACGACCCCACCTACCGTGAGCGCGGGTGGAGCCGTTCGTTTCGCTGGAATCGATCAGTTGAAGTCGCCGGAGCGCATCCCGGCGGTGAACGCGGCCCATCCGGTCGCGGTGAACGTCAGGGTCGGGCCGTTCGGGTTCTTGGAGTCCCGCACGGCACGGCCTGCGCCGTCGAGGTCGGCCACCTCGATGCAGTTCTGTGCGTTCACGGAGTGTCTAGACTTGCGCCAGGCGGCGCGTGTCGGGTTATGCACGGGGTGCCTCCTCACCTTGTGCTCGCTGTGCCAACTCCGAGATCAGTTCCAGGCTCTCGTCACAACTGAGGGCCTGGTCTCGGAGCTCGTCGTGCAGATCGGACAGCTGCTGCACGTCGTCCTGATCGTCCACGAGATGGCCGCCCACCGCGTACTCCTGGTAGGCGACGGGCGGAGACACTCCCGGGGCGAAACTCAGCAGCGTGAAGCTGCCCGCCATGCTCTGGTGCACTCCGGCGGAGAAGGGCAGCACCCGCACTGAGATGTTGGGTTGCTTGGCGATCGCGGTGATGTGTCCGAGCGCCTCGATGCCGACGTCTCCCATGGCCAGCGTGCGACTCACGGCGGCCTCGGAGAGCACCGTGGTCAGGGTCAGCGGATCGGGTGCCGTCAGCCGGGTCTGGCGCTGCATGCGGGCTGCCACTCGACGGCTCACCTCGCCGGAGGGCATCGGACCGATGTGGACCGCGCGCGCGTATGCCTCGGTCTGGAGCAAACCGGGGATCAGTTCCAGGGAGAAGTCCCGCACGGCTACTGCGTCGTCTTCGAGGCCGATGTAGGCCTGTAGCCAGTCGGGTAGCCGGTAGGTGGACCACCACCCGCGCTTGGTTCCCTCCCGGCGCATTTCCTCCAGCGTCTCGTGCCGGTCGAGTGCACCGTAGAGCCGGAGCAGTACTTCCAGGTCCGGCTTGCGGACGCCGTAGCGGCCGGTCTCGATGTGGCTGATGCGGGAGCGTGAGCAGTCCAATGCGGTGGCGGCGTCTTCCATGCGCAGGCTTGCGGCCTCACGCAGGTCGCGGAGCTGTCGGCCCAGCTGTCTACGACGCATCGGTGGCCCCGCTTCTGCCATGGGTCGATCCTAGCGAATAGATCGACTCGGGATAGGAACTAGACACAACCTCACGATACTAGCTATCGTTAGGTTTCATCGGTAGGACATGGATATAGCAATACGCTGCCCAGAGGTAGGACCCATGGCAGGCAGGCACCGGCGCCGAGGCGCGCATGTCTCCATCCCCGCGCCGCGCCGACCGGGTATCGAGTTAGTGGACGGGCTCACCCAGGTCCGGCACCGGGTCAGCTCCGACGCGCTGCTCGCCGGTCGCCAGCGTGGCGACTACCAGGCGTTCTGCGGTGCCCGACTCCTGGCGGCGAGTCTGACCGATCCGGGTCGTGGTCAGTGCCCGGGGTGCGCGTCGTGAGTGATCCCCAGGTAGAGATCCCGGCCGTATGCGAGGTGCACCGTGGCTCGGGCCGTCTAGTCATTCGGCGGGTGGCGAGCGGATCGTGCTGGACGGGCGCGCTGATCACTGTTGCGCGATCACGGTGGAAGGCACGGCGGTGACCTTGCTGTTCGATGTGCTCGCGGAGTGGCTCGGGTGAGCGTCCCAGCGACCGGGCCCGCCGATCTTGAGTCGTGCCCGTACTGCGGTGGCACCACCGGCGTGCAGGTGATCACCGACACGCCACCCATCGTCCAAGGGTGGTCGTGCAGGGAGTGCGGCACGGAGTGGTGGATTTCGGTGATTAATCCGCGCCCGCGTCCGTTCCTGGATCACCTCGCGGGGACGGTGGAACTCGCGGCGGCACGGTTGACGCTACGGGGGGTCTGCGCGCTGGCCGATCAGGCACCCGGGCTCACCGACACGGAACTACGGGCCCGACTCGTCGCGCTCGCCGAAAGTGCCCGGTGACCCACACCGCCCTGTGGTGGGCGCTGTCACCCCTGGATCACCAGGTGCACCTACTGGTGCGCGAGGAGGACCCTCCGGCTGCTGGGGCGCACCGGGCGCGCTGCGGCCACCTGGTGCCTACGGCCATCCCCCACGACCAGCCACCACCCGGGACGCCGTGCGAGACCTGCCGTCAGATCTTCCTTACGGGCTTCACCACCACCCCCCTAAATCCCGGCCGGTCACCGGTTGAAGCCCTTGGCCCCCGACATCGGCTCCTGGTGACCGGCCGGTTCCATTCCCAGCAACTGCTCTACGAACTGTCTCAGGGCCTCTGGCCAAGCCGAGTTAACTTGCTGTGAGTTGCTCGTCCCCGCCACCAGGTCAGGTCACCACACTGTCAGCGAGTCGCGGTATGCATTGAGCTGAAGGAGGTGCTTTGGGCCGGAGGGCTTCCGGATGCGACGGTTCGCCGAGGGGCGCTCCATCGGATCGCTTGCATCAGAACGTCGAGTGCGCTCGTGTTGATGTGGAACCTGGCGCCTAGCTCATCGAGCGGCAGCGAAGTGTCTAGATCCAGCAGTTCGATGCCGACAACGACGCCGAACTGGTCGAGGTCAACGTAGATATCTTCGGTGAACTCGACGGTGCGGGTGACCTGGCTGCGGGCGAGACGAAGGTAGGCGGCACCTGCTCCAGTGTCGATCTTCACCGACACCACCGTCTCAGCGGGCATCGTCATCCTCCACAATCACGGTGATCACGAACTTTTCGTCAGCGGTGTCCTGGTCCTCGGCCACAACGACCTTCAACCGCCGACCACCTATCTCGCTGCCACGAAGTTGACCTTGCCTTCGATCGGCTGCACGGCTGGTGCCCGGGTCGCGACTCCTGCGATACCGATCTCGTACTGATCACCCGAAGTCTGGATCTTGACTTCGAACGGAACCGCTGGTTCATCCTCGTCGAGTACGAACCGTACCGCGACGAACATCTGTTGCACCGCACCTGCGGCCGGCGCGTGGACACGGTCGAACCCGCCGCCGACGATGGTGACCAGGCCAGCCGGGTCCACTCTCGCGTACTCGGCTAGCAGCGCGAAGTCGAGAGAGACCATGAGCTCCTCCTCAAAAGCGCAGCGCACGCCCGCTACTGACTCACCACCGGTTAACCGGCCTCCAAACCGTAGCGAGTCTGGTCAGCATCGGGCAGCGCTAGGTACATCAGGACCCGCGCCGGTGCCTGGCCTCCGCCGGGCCCGCAGCGCAACTGCTCGCCGCCCCAAGCTCACCGTCGGCCAGATCGAACTGGCCCAGCAGCTCTACGACGCGGGCACATATAGGGCAAGGGTATCCGTTTGAGTACCGGATTCGGCTGGACACAACCGGATAACCCTCAACGGCCCCCCTGCCCTCGTTCGGCAGGTCACGGAGTCTTTGAGGGTGGTAAGGATACGTGCCCCCGGTGGGAGTCGAACCCACACTGCGGCCCTTTTAAGGGGCCTGCCTCTGCCGGTTGGGCTACGGGGGCGCCCGTCAAGGGTATCCGGGCCAACGCCAGCAGGATCAAGAAGTGTCGGGTCAGGAAGCGGCGTGGGCGCGGGCGAAGTCGGCCTTCGGGTCGTTGATCTGGCCCAGCGACACCACCTCGCGGCGGAACAGCAGCGCGGAGGTCCAGTCGGCCAGGATGCGGACCTTGCGGTTGAACGTCGGCATCCGGCTGAGGTGGTAGGTGCGGTGCATCAACCAGGCCACCATGCCAGTGAGCCGGATCCCGTAGATCTCCGCCACCCCGCGGTACAGGCCGAGGCTGGCCACCGACCCCGCGTAACGGTGCTGGTAGTTGCGCAGCGCCTGGCCGCGCAGGCAGGCAATCACGTTCTCGGCGAGCACCCTGGCCTGCCGGACGGCATGCTGCGCCGACGGGCTGCAGACGGCGTTCGGATCGGCCGAGGTCAGGTCGGGCACGGCCGCGCAGTCGCCGGCAGAGAAGGCGTCCGAGCAGCCCACCACCTGCAGGGTTGCCTGGCAACACAGCCGCTGGCGGTCATCCAGGGGCAGATCGGTCTGCCGCAACACCGGGTTGGCCTTCACCCCAGCGGTCCAGATGATGGTGTCGGCGTCGAATTCGGTGCCGTCGTCGAGCACCACGTGCTCGTTTTCCATCGTGGTGACCCGGGTGTTGAGGAAGACCTCGATACCTCGTTGGGTCAGGCGCTTGATGGTGTAGCGGCCCAGTCCCTCGCTGACCTCGGGCATGATCCGCCCGGTCGCCTCGACCAGCACCCAGCGCATGTCCGAGGGCTCGATGTTCTCGAAGTAGCGGCAGGCATAGCGGGCCATGTCCTCGAGCTCGCCGAGCACCTCGATCCCCGCGTATCCCCCACCGATCACCACGAAGCTCAGCAGTTTGCGGCGCAGCGGCGGATCGGTCGTGGCGTCGGCGGCTTCCAGCCGGGACAGCACGTGGTTGCGCAGGTAGATCGCCTCGCCGATGGTCTTGAATGCGATGCCGTGCTCGGCGAGGCCGGGGATGGGCAAGGTCCGCGCGATGGAACCCGGCGCCATCACCAACACGTCATACTCGAGCTGCTGGACGTTCCCGGCGCAGTTCTCGATGGTGGCGACCCGGTGGGCGTGCTCGACTCGGGTGACCCGGCCGCACAAGACGTGGCAGCGCCGCAGCACCCGGCGCAATGGCACCACCACGTGGCGCGGTTCGATCGAGCCGGCTGCAGCCTCGGGCAGGAAGGGTTGGTAAGTCATCTGTGGCTGCGGATCCACCACCGTGATCGACGCGTCGCCCGGCCCCAGCTTGGATTGCAAATCCAGCGCGGTGTACATCCCCACATAGCCACCGCCGACGATCAGAATGCGTGGCGGCTCCCCTGGTCTGATGCCCATATCACCAGTATCGCCACTACAGACCTCACATAGGGGTGATCCTCGTCGCGGAAATCACCTGGTGGGGCCGATCTCAGCCAGGTCGGCGGCCCGCCGCAACACCTCGACCAGCATCGCTGGGGTGAGCCGCCCGGTGAAAGTGTTCTGCTGGCTGACGTGGTAGCAGCCGAGCAGGTGCAGCCCGCCCAGGGAGACCTCGATGCCGTGCCCGAATCGGGGCCGCGGGGCCGGCACCGGCCAGCCAGTGTCGCTCAGCGCAGGCAGTAGCGCCTGCCAGCCGAACCCACCGAGCACTACCACCGCCCGTAGCGTCGGGCGCAGCAGTGCCAGCTCGCGGACCAGCCATGGCCGGCAGGCGTCGCGCTCGGCGGGCGTGGGCTTGTTGGCCGGGGGTGCGCAGTGCACCGGGGCGGTAATCCGGGTGCGGTGCAACCTCAGCCCGTCACCCCGGTGGGTCGAGATCGGCTGGTTGGCCAGGCCGACCGCGTGCAGCGCGGCGAACAGCACATCGCCGGAGCGGTCCCCGGTGAATATCCGGCCGGTGCGATTGCCGCCATGCGCGGCTGGTGCGAGCCCGACAATCGCCAGCGCCGCATCGGCCGGACCGAACCCCGGCACCGGTCGCCCCCAATAGGTCTGGTCACGAAAGGCCGCCCGCTTCTCCGCCGCGACCTGCTCCCGCCAGGCGACCAGACGCGGGCAGGCCCGGCACCCGGTCACCTCCTCATCCAGCGCCCCCAATCCCCCGCGTGTCGCGCTCTCATGCACAGTGTGTCGCGCTCTCATGCACGGTGGGCATCAGCCGAGGCCCCACCAGCCGAGGCCCACATCACCCGAGGCCCAGCGCGATGCCGTCAAGGATGTCGTGCTCGCTGACCACGAGCTCGGCAATCCCGGCCCGGGCATGCAACTCCTCGGCGAGCACCCGCACGATCAGCGCCCCGCCGGCGATGACATCCACCCGGCCAGGGTGGATCACGGGGTTACCGGCCCGCTGCTGATGGGTCGAGGCCAGCAGGTCCTCGGCGCAGCCGCGCACTTGCTCCAGCGTTAACCGGGACAGGTGGGTGCGCTCCGGGTCGTAACCGGCCAGCCGCTGCGCCACGGCGGACAACGTCGTGATGGTGCCCGCCACCCCGACCCAGGTGCGGGCCTTGTCCACGGGCACCTCGGCGAACGCTTCCCGCAGGGACTGCGCCGCGAACTGCTCGGCGGCGCTGATCTCCTCCGGCGTCGGGGGATCCGAGCGCAGATGCCGTTCGGTGATCCGGACACATCCGACGTTCACCGAGCGCGCCGCCGTCACCTCCGCACGGCCCCCATCCCGATCACCGAGCACCACCTCGGTAGACCCGCCACCCACATCGACGACCACGAACGACCCGTCAGCCGGATCCAGGTCACCGACTGCCCCGGTGAACGACAACTGGGCCTCCTCATCCCCAGTGATCACCTCAGCATCCGCGCCGAGGGTGCACCGGACCATCGCGAAGAAATCCTCCCGGTTCGCGGCGTCGCGGGTGGCCGAGGTGGCCACCATCCGGACCCGTTCGGCCCCGGCACGTTGGGCGATGCCGGAGTAGTCGGCCAGCGCCACCCGGGTGCGCTCCAGGGCCTCCGGCGCCAGCCGGCCAGTCGCGTCAACGTCCTGACCGAGCCGGACGATCCGCATCTCCCGGTGCACATCGGTCAAGACGCCAGCGCTCAGGTCCGCGACGAGCAGACGGATCGAGTTGGTCCCGCAGTCGATCGCGGCCACCCTGACCATGCCCACCTCCGAGTTTCCGCTTCGCCACCCACCGTAGTAGGTGCGCGCCACCATCCACAGCGGACGCGTGCACAAGCGGCAGCCACCCGGTACCAGGGACGGCTGCTGGCTGAACGCTGCCTGAACGGCCTTCGAGGTGCCCGATACCGAACCTAGCGTTCCCGGTGCCGCCCGCGCCCGACTGCTGGAGATCCCATGCGCACGCTTGTCCGCCTACTGGCCGGTCTTCTCGTCACCTCGCTGATGGCCTCGGGCATCGCGCTGCTCGGCGCGGCGCCGGCGAACGCGGCCAGCTTCACGCCCGGCAACATCGTCGTCACCCGGGTCGGGACCGGTGCCAGCGCGCTCAGCAGCGCCGCGACAGCGGTCTTCCTGGACGAATACACCCCGGCGGGCGAACTCGTGCAGTCCATCCCGCTGCCGACGGCGAACGCGGGCCCGAACCGGCGGTTCACGACAAGCGGATCGGCCACGTCCGAAGGTGCGCTCGCGCTGTCCCCGGATGGCCGCTACCTCACCCTCGGCGGTTACGACGCCGACCCCGGCACCAGCGGCGTGGCGAGTACCACGACCGCCAGCGTCAGCCGGGTGGTGGCGCGGGTGGACGGCAACGGCGGTGTCGACACCTCGACCGCGATCACTGACGCCTTCAGCGCCAACAACATCCGGGGCGCCGTGACCGACAACGGCGGCCGGTTCTGGATGACCGGCGCCAACGGCGGTGTCCGGCTCGCCACACTCGGCAGCAGCGGGGCCACCACCCAGATCAACAGCACCGGGCCGACCAACAACCGCGCGGTGTCGATCTTCGGTGGTCAGCTCTACCTCTCCACCGGCAGCGGAACCACCGGGGTTTACGTCGTCGGCTCGGGTCTGCCGACCACTGGAGGCCAGACCCCCACCCTGGTCGCGGGGGCGCCCAGCCCGTTCGCCTTCACAGCGCTGGATCGCGACCCCGGGGTACCAGGCGTCGACACCCTCTACATCGCCGACGACTCAGCCAGCCCCGGCGGGGGCATTCTCAAGTATTCCTGAGACGGCACCACCTGGACCGCACGCGGCTCGTTCCGGCCCAGCGGCAGTGGTGTGCGGGGGCTCACCGGAGTGGTGAACGGGCCCGGGGTGACCCTGTTCGCCACCACCAGTGCGACCACAAACGCACTGGTCACAGTGGACGACACGGCGGCGTTCAACGCGCCGATCACTGCCACCGCGACGACGGTGGCGAGCGCTGCGGCCAACACTGCGCTGCGCGGTGTCGCGTTCGCGCCCACGCCGGCACCGGCGGCGCCCTCGATCAGCACTCAGCCCCAGGACAGCACCGTCACCACCGGCTCCACGGCCACCCTCACCGTGACGGCCACCGGCACCGGCCCGCTGTCCTACCAGTGGTACACCGGCACGGCCGGGGACACCAGCAACCCGATCACCGGCGCCATCGGGTCCTCCTACACCACCCCGGCGCTGACCACGACCAGTACCTACTGGGTGCGGGTGAGCGGCCCTGGCGGCACGATCGACAGCCGTACCGCGACCATCATCGTCACCGCCGCGCCCAACACCCGGCCCACGATCAACCCCACCCCGGTACCGGACCTGGCACTGACCCTCGGTGATCCTGACAACCCGCCCGACGTGCGCACCGTCGATGTCGCCGACGCCGAAACCCCCGCCAGCGGGCTCACCGTCACGGTCGCCAGCAGCAACAATGCGGTGGCGACCGCCGGCGCCACCGGGACCGGCACCACCCGCACCCTCACCGTCAACCCGGTCGGGGTTGGCCGCGCCACGCTCACCGTGACGGTCTCCGACGGCGAGCTCAGTGCATCGACGAGCTTCCCGGTCGCGGTGTCCGGTCTGCTGCCGACCGGCACTCACAACCACTACGGCGCCAGCGACGCCAGCACCGCCATCGACCTCGGGGCCGGCGCGATGGTCGTCGGTGATGATGAGAACAACACGCTGCGGGTCTATGACCGGGCGCACTCCCGCTACCCGGCGCAGTCGGTGGACCTGCGGGCCGCCGGCCTGGACCTGCGCGACAGCGACCCCACCCATGAGATCGACATCGAGGCGTCGGCACGCACCGGTAACACCATCTACTGGCTCGGCTCGCACGGCCAGCACTCCAGCGCCAAGGATCTGCCGCTACCGCTGCGCAAGTCGACCAGCGTGTCGGTGCCCGTCGGCGCACCTCCCGCGTGCACTTCTGACGTAGTGACGATCGGGTCGGTCGAGGGCGCGACGGACACCAGCCCGGTGGCCGGGCAGACCGTGTCGGTGCGCGGCACGGTGGTCGGGGATTACGAGGGCGCGTCGCCCGCGCTGCGCGGCTTCTACCTCCAGGACAGCGGGGACGACGACCCGGCCACCTCCGACGGCATTTTCGTGTTCGACAACGGCGCCAACCTGGTCGGCAACGGCGACGTGGTGCAGGTGACCGGATCGGTGTCGGAGTTCCAGGGCCAGACCCAGATCACCCCGCCCAGCGGCGGCGTCGAGACGTGCGGGCGGCAGGCCACCGTCACCCCGACGGACCTGACGCTGCCCCGGACGGACCCGGCTGATCTGGAGCCCTACGAGGGGATGCTCGTCCGGTTCCACCAGCCTCTGACGGTCACCGAGAGCTTCCAGCTCGGCCGGTTCGGGCAGGTCGTGGTGTCCTCCGGCGGGAAGCTCCGCCAACCGACTTCAGTCAATCGCGCCACCGACACCGCGGCGGTACAGGCGTTGCAGCACGCCAACGACCTGAACCGGCTGATCATCGATGATGATCTCAACAACCAGAACCCGGACCCGATCATCTTCGGCCGGGGCGGTCAGCCGCTCTCGGCCAGTAACACGCTGCGGGGCGGTGACACCGTGACCGACCCGGTCGGCGTGCTCACCTACACCTGGGCCGGCAACGCCGCCAGCGGTAACGCCTACCGGCTGCGCCCGGTCAACGCGCTCGGCGGTGCGGCCCGCTTCGACGCGGTCAACGAGCGACCCGCGGCACCGCCCGCCACCGGCGCCGGGGGTGTGCACGTGGCCAGCGCCAACCTGCTGAACTTCTTCAACACCTTCACTGGGTGCACGGGCGGGGTGTCCGGCGCCCCACTGAACTGCCGGGGCGCGGAAAACGACACCGAGTACCAGCGGCAACTGGCCAAGGAGGTCGCCTCCCTGCGATTCCTCAACGCCGACGTCGTCGGGGTCATGGAGACGGAGAACAACGGCTACGGCCCGTCCAGCGCCATCCAGGCGTTGGTGGATGCGCTCAACGCCCAGGACGGCGCGGGAGCGTGGGCGTTCGTGAACCCGGACGCCGCGACCGGGGTCACGGACGTGGCGGGCAGCGACGCGATCAAGGCCGGTTTGCTGTATCGGACGGCGGCCGTTACGTCGGTGGCCGGGGACACCTTCGTGGACCAGAACAACCTGTTCGAGCGGCGCCCGGTGGCGCAGACCTTCCAGACCCCCGCCGGCTCCCGGTTCACGGTGGTGGCCAACCACTTCAAGTCCAAGGATCCTGCCCAGCCTCTGGCCCCGATACCGACCAGGGTGATGGCCAGGGCTGCTGGAATGCCCACCGCACTGACCAAGCCAACGAGCTGGCCGGCTGGCTACGCGACACCGTGATCCCGCAAGCCGGTGATCCCGATGTGCTGATCGTCGGGGACCTAAACTCCTATGCCGGTGAGAACCCGATTGCTGCGCTCGAATCCGCCGGATACACCAACCTCGCGAAGTCCTTTGGCGGGCCGAATGCCTACTCCTACGTGTTCGACGGTCAGTGGGGCTACCTCGATTACGTCATGGCGTCTGGCTCGCTGCTCCCCCAGGTGACCGGTGCCGGAGATGCGCACCACAACGCCGACGAACCCTCGGTGCTGGATTACAACACCAACTTCAAGAGCGCAAGCCAGATCGAGTCTCTGTATGCACCGGACCGCTTCCGCACCAGTGACCATGATCCGGTCCTGGCAGGCCTGAACGTTAGCCCCACCCCCACCCCCAGGGCTACGACCACGACGGTCAGGCTCAACGTGGTCCTAGTGCCCTTGCCGTTGGGATTGGGTGGCTTCGCGTTCCCCACCGCGACCGTCGCGCCAGCTAACGCGGCCGGGACCGTTCAGTTCAAAGACGGAAATACCAACATCGGTAACCCAGCAGTGGTCATCGGCGGTATTGCCATCGGTCCATTCACCAGCCTGCGTCCGGGCGCGCACTCGTTAACCGCGGTGTTCATCCCGACCAACCCGGCAGCATTCGGCCCGTCCACATCACAACCGGTGTCGGTGACAGTCAAGTAGGCACCCATCACTATCTGACGGAGGCTGTTCCTTGTTGGCTCCGTGAACTCGACATGACCGACATGGCCAGGTCGTATAAACGTCGGTGGCGTCGAGTTCACGGAGCGCGCGCCAATTCGGCAGCCTCTGACGACGTCCAATAGCAGTGCGTTGCTGGAAAGTCGATTGATGCCACCGGCCCGCAGGGCAACGTGTTCTCGTTGGATCAGAAAGCGTACACACGTCAGGAACTCCTTTGGGACCAGGTAGGTGATGGCGTAGGCCGTGATCCGTCAACGACGCTTGATTCGGCCTTCCTGCGTGCGGCGTGCCCATGCTCGACCCAGAAATGGCGCGGTCGCAGTCACTTCACGGAAATGCGGCACGCGACACACCGGTCACGGACTCGCGACACACCGAGCGCGCGAGCGCGACACGCGGGTGGGCTATCAGGGGTGGGGTTCGGCGCAGGGGCCGGGCGGCCACCAGGGGCCGATTTCGGCGAGGACCTCGTCGCCGAAGGGGTTCACGCCGGGGCCGCGGGCCAGGGCGTGGGCGACGTGGACGTGCAGGCACTTGACCCGCCCGGGCATGCCGCCAGCGCTGACCTGGGTGCCCAACGGTTCGACGGCGTCGCGCTCGGCCAGGTAGGACTCGTGGGCTGCCCGGTAGGCGGCAGCGAGATCGGGGTCGGTAGCGAGGCGATCGGTCATCTCCCGCATGGCGCCACTTGCCTCTATCCGGCCGACCAGCCCGGCCAGCCGCCGGCAGGTCAGGTAGTAAAGGGTGGGAAACGGGGTGCCATCCGCCAGCCGGGGGGATGTGCGCACCACGCTGGGCAGCCCGCACGGGCACCGGTGCGCGACCGAGCGCAGCGCCCGAGGAGTGCGGCCCAGTTGCGCGGCGACGGCGTCCCAGTCCGCGCGGTCCACCGACTCACTCACTGTTGATCGACCTCCAGAGCTGGCCGTACCACGGCTGCAGGGGCCCCCGCACGCTGCCGGTAGCCGCGACGGTCCCGCCGGGTGGAAGCTGCACCAGATACGGTGCCTCCCCGGGATGCACGTAGCGCAACCGCTCCCGGGCTTGGGTCTCGATGTGTTCCGGATCAGCCAGCAGGGCGTCGCGGCGCTCCAGCTCAGCGATCTTGTCGGCCAGGATGTGCTGCTGCTCATACACCGCCGCCAGCTCGGCTCTCTGGCCCAGGTAGTTGCGCAGGGGCACTGCCACGCTCAGCATCAGCACGCAGATCACCGCGGCGAGGATGGCGGCTCGACGTCCCGATGTGATGCCCACCGCGTGGCCGATCCGTACCCCCAGCGGACGGATCGGCGCCGGGTCACCGGACATTCCGCTGCGCGAGCTGGGTGCGCCTGTGCGCGTGGCCGGGCCGGCATCGCCCACCTAGCCCTCCGGAGCGAACCGGGCGAACGCCAAGTCCCCGGCGTAGCGAGCGGCGTCTCCGAGCGTCTCCTCGATCCGCAGTAACTGGTTGTACTTCGCAACTCGCTCCGAACGCGCCGGCGCGCCGGTCTTGATCTGCCCACAACCGATCGCCACCGCGAGATCGGCGATGGTGGTGTCCTCGGTCTCGCCGGAGCGGTGGCTCATCATGCAGCGGTACCCGTTGGACTGGGCGAGCGCCACCGCGTCCAGAGTCTCCGACAGCGTGCCGATCTGGTTGACCTTCACCAGCAGCGCGTTGGCTGCCCGGCGGGTGATGCCCTCCTCCAGCCGTTCCGGGTTGGTCACGAACAGATCGTCGCCAACGATCTGCACCCGATCGCCAAGCTCCGCGGTCAGCCGCACCCAGCCATCCCAGTCGTCCTCGGCCAGCGGGTCTTCGATGGACACCAGTGGATGGGAGTCGAGCAATCCGGTGTAATACTCGATCATCTGCTCGGCGTTGCGGTCGCTGCGCTCGAAGGCGTAGACGCCGTCGGTGAAGAACTCGGTGGCGGCCACGTCCAGCGCGAGTGCGATGTCCCGGCCCAGGGTGTAACCCGCCTTGTCCACCGCAGTGGCAATCAGGTCCAGCGCTTCGGTGGCCGCTGGAAGATCGGGAGCGAAACCACCCTCGTCCCCCAGGCCAGTGGGTAGCCCGTTGGCCTTGAGCACCGACTTCAGCGCGTGATAAACCTCCGTGCCCCAGCGCAACGCCTCCCGAAACGAGTCCGCGCCGATCGGGGCGATCATGAATTCCTGGACGTCGACTCCGGTGTCGGCATGGGCTCCGCCGTTGAGGATGTTGAGCATCGGCACCGGCAGGACATGCGCGTTGACGCCGCCGACGTAGCGAAACAGCTCCAGGCCGCTGGACTCGGCGGCCGCCTTGGCCACCGCGAGGGAGACCCCGAGGATCGCGTTGACGCCCAGCCGGGACTTGTCCGGCGTGCCATCCAGATCCAGCAGCTTCTGGTCGACTATTCGCTGCTCGATCGCCTCGATGCCGATGAGTTCGGGCCCGATCTCATCCAGCACCGCCGCCACCGCCCGCTCGACACCTTTGCCTCCGAAGCGGTCGGGATCACCGTCGCGCAACTCCACCGCTTCGTGTTGACCGGTGGACGCACCGGAGGGCACCGCGGCACGAGCTAACGTGCCGTCATCAAGGGCAATCTCAACCTCGACAGTCGGGTTGCCGCGCGAGTCGAGAATCTCGCGAGCTCCGACCTCCTCGATGACGGCCACAGATACGCTCCTTGTCGGCAGTGGATGAAGAACAGGGTAACCACCGTGCTGTCCACTCGGTCGGAGGCGCGCTCCGTTGATCGAGTGGCAGGTTGATCGAGTGGCGGGTTGATCGAGTAGCGGCACTCGTGCAACAACGCGTGGCCGCGTACCGTGGTTGGACTATGACAGCCGCCGACCGCCCCCCGGACGTCGTCGAGCAGTTCAGGCTCGCAGAATCGCTGGTCTCCGAACGGCGTCCGCTGGAAGCCCTCCGGGAGCTGGCTCCGGTGCTCGATGCTGAGCCCGACGCGCCCAGTGTGCAGTTGCTAGCCGGGCGCGCCTACCTGCAATCGGCGCAACTCAAGCGCGCCGAGGATGCCTTTCTCCGGGTACTGGAGCACAACCCGTCCGACCACTACGCGCGCTTCGCTCTGGGTCGTACCTTGCAGCGGCTGAGCCGACTGGAAGAAGCCCGAGCACAGCTGGCGATGGCGGTGGCGATGAATCCCACTCCGGACTACCAGGAAGCCCTCAATGAGGTTCGGATGCGGATAGCGAGCAGATAGCAGCTCAGGTAACGGATTTTGCGCTGCGCGCGTAAACCTGGGCGAATCCGTACACCTCTTGCGCGTACTCGAGAGACTCGTTGTAGGACAAGATTGCCCGCAGCCAGCCGTCACCAGAACTCATATTACGATTGTCCGCACACAGGTACTGCGCCGCAGCCAGTGACGCATCGTCAATATTCTGTGGATCGGTGAGCCCATCACGGTTACCGTCGGCTCGCCATTTTGCCCAGGTAGACGGAATAAACTGGAACGGCCCGACCGCGTGATCCCAGATCTTATCACCGTCGAGCAGACCATTGTCGGTATCTGCGATGGCCTTGACTCCGGGCGCACCGTTCAGTGGTATCCCAATGATTGGTGAGGACGGCCGTCCGTCGGGTTGGAGTGTGCGCCCCTGGAAATTACCGTGCTTGGACTCGACGGCCGAAATGGCGGCCAGCGTCACCCAGGTGATTCGGCAGTTGGGGAGCGAGGCAGCCATGATCGCGTGCGCATTCGCGTAGGCCTCCAGCGCCCGCTGCGGGATGTCCGTGACACGGGCCATCTTGGTAGCCCAATCAGCGAAGGCCACCTGCGGTCCGTTGGCCGGGTTCGCCTTCTCGGGCTCCGGGATCTGTACCGGAATGTTGACGGTCTGGCGGTCCGGTTGAGCGGCGGGCTGGGCAGGTGCAGCCTCAGCAGCAATAGGCTGCGCGGCGGGCACTTCCACGTCCGGCAATGCAGCGGGCGCGGCCAGCGCCGCCGGCGCCGGAGCAGCAAGCCCGCGGTCGGGAAGCGGAGCGGCTATCGAACTCAGGCCAGCCAAGACCAGACCAGCGCAGGCCAGCGCTCCACCGGACAGCACTCCGCGTAACAGGTAATGAGACACTCGAGGCATACCGAGCCGGGACATCACCGTGCCTAACCGCCGGATTCGCCCGGTTCGCGCACCGGCTCGCTCGTCGCCACTCATACGACAGATCAACGAGGGTCACGCTGCGGGGTTACGCCCGGTGTGCACAACCGCTCAGCCGGCCAATGCACCCGCCACTGCTGGGTGGTGAGCCGGTCCGCGTCCAGTCCGGCGGCTCGGGCGGAGTCCTCTGCGGTGCGCACGTCGTCGGCGAAGCGCAGGGCGGCACCGCGCAGCGCCGCTTCGGGGTCCTCTCCGGCTAACTTCGCCGCGGCGGACACGGCGAACAATGACGCGCCGGTGCCGGTCGGGTCGATACCGGCCCGGTCGGTACTGGCCCGGTCGGTACTAGGTAGGAGGTCACCGGGAAGCCCCGCCTTTGTCGCCCGGGACACCAGCTTGGCCACCAGCGCCACGGCCGGTTGGCCCAGCGCAACGCCGTCGATGCTGGACTTGCGGCGCTTCTCGGTGCGCTTGATCTGCTCCCATCGGAGTTCCTGCTCGGCGGCGGTGCCCACCTTCTCGCTGCCCGCGAAGACGTGCGGGTGCCTGGTGACGAGCTTGGCCACCAAGTCGCCCGCCACGCCGTCGATGTCAAAACCTCCCGGCAGTTCCTGCGCGATCCGGGCATGGAAGAGCACCTGCAGCAGGACGTCACCGAGCTCCTCGCGGACCGCGTCGGGCTCGCGGTCCTCGAGAGCCTGGTACAGCTCGTAGGCCTCCTCGATGAGGTAAGGCATCAGCGAATGGTGAGTCTGTTCGGCGTCCCACGGGCAGCCACCCGGGGAACGCAACCGGTCCATCACCGCGGCCGCATCCACCAGGGCGGTTCCGGCCGGTTCGGGGGTGTGCAGCACAGTGGCGCCGGCGGCCACCCAGCGGGCCGCCGCACCGTCGCGCAGGTCGAGCGTGAGCAGCAGCCCGTGCACGGCCTCGCCGACGGGACACGCCCCGCACAACGCTGCCAGCTCGGCGGGCACGTCGGTGTCGGCGTGCAGTGGTCTTGCGTCTCGCAGCAGGCGAGCTGCCGCCGCCGGTAGCACCGCGCCGAGCCGGCGCGACAGGGTGATGACGACCGGCCCGGCGGCAGTCGCCGTCACGCGCGGGGGGTCACGCGCAACGGCGCGACGAAGCCGCCGGTCTCGTTCTCGTCGGAGACGACCTGAAGCGACACCGGATCCCACAAGCCGTACCGGGGGTTGAGCCGCACTCCCACCTCTTCGGCCACCCGAGCCAGCTGGCGCAGGCCAACCGCTTCCAGCACCGCGGGTTGAATCTGATCGATCTGGGGCGCGTGTTCGGATGGCAGGGCGCCACTATCTGCCCGGTTCTTCACCACCATGATCACCCAGGGCTTGGTGTCCTCGAGCTGGAAGGCGACCACCGTGCCCTCGGCGACACCGAATGCCGGGGTGGTGGCGAAGATCGGGTCGTCCGCGGCGACGATTCGCTTGCCCAGCTCGGCATCCTTGCCGCCCCGGATGTCAGCGTCGATCAACTGCCGGGCCCGCTTGGACCCAGCCTGGGAGAGCTCCTCAACCCGCTGTTTGGCCGCGGTGCGGGTGTCGGCGGTGGTGTAGTCCACGGTGACCGAGCTGTTGCGCAAGGCGGCGCGGCCCAGCGCGGCCATGAGCACCTTGTCCCTGGCCCGCTCCCGGTAGGAGTTGGCATCAAAGATCGTGCCCTTGGATGCGGCCTCGGCACCTCCGACCTCTTTGATCAGGCGGTTCACCTGAGCCTGGTCGACGGTCAGGCCGGCTCGCCGCGCGGCGATGTCGAGCAGCTGGTGCCGGATCCGCACGGTGAGGATCTTGCGTGACACGTCATCGAGCTGGTGGCCGGCCGCCAGCTGGGCGCGCGCCTGGGTACCTTCCTTGTTCAGCACGGTCACCAACTGGTCGTGCACCTGCGCCAGCGGGATCTCGGTACCGTCGACGAATGCCGCAGCGGTGAGCTGGCTGACGCCGCAACCGCCGATCAGCACCCCCGCGGCGAGGACCCCAGCAGCGGTACGCAGGACACTTCGCACGGACGCTACCTTCTCACGCTGCGGGGGCTGGTCTGCACGTACCCGGCAGGTTGCCGGAAGTCTCGTGATCAGGGCTAGTCCAGCATGTCGAGGAGGCACTGGATGGCCTCGCCCAAGCGCTGGGGATCGCACGGGGTGACAGTGAGGGATCGGGACGCGTCGGAGCGGCCCGTGATGGTGATCTGGTAGCGGCCGTCCTGGTTATCGCACCAACGCAGGACTTGTGAGCGGCGCGCCCGGCCCGAGGATTCCCGCAGGTTCGCAGCGATCTGCCCAGCTCGCGCGTGAGGCTGATCCAGGATCGCGGACGCGGCGGCGCTGTCGCGCTCCACGCTGGTCCGCGCGGGAGACGCCGAAACCAGCACCCCACCACTGCGCCGGTCCGGCGGCGCCGCCAGCGGGATGGTCGCCGCGGGGCTGCGGCCGGGCGGGTGCGGCGGCAGCCGGCTGACCACCGCCGCGGCCAGACCCGCCGCCGGGATGAGGTCCAGCACTGTCGCACCAGGTTGATCAGGGTGCTGCAGCACGCAGACACCCATGGTGCCGCCGCGCGCGGCGAGCACCCGGGCCGGCTGGTCAGCGGCCGCGTCGAGCAGCCACACCGAGTCCAGCCACGTCGCTGGCCGGTGCAGCAGGTGCATCGCGGCCTCCAGGTCGGCGTCCACCCGGCCGCCCCGCATCAGGCCGAGGCGGCTGAGCTCCGCACTCACGTCGGCCCGGATGCGCCCACGCTCGAGGCCCGTGCGCCCGGCGGAGCGCACCTGGATCGGTGCTGGGTAGCGCTCCAGCTGCAGTGTCTCGGTGAGTACGTCCCACTGCGCGGCGGACAGCCGCCATCCCAGCGGGGTCACGACTGGCCACCGTGTTCCGACGGGTCCTCACCGATCACCGCTGGGGCGACCTTGCGGCCGTCGCCAAAGATGTCATCCATCTCGATGAGATAGGAGGGACGCCGGTGCTCGGAATCCTCGCCGCCCTTGCCACGGGCGGCGCCCATCGGAGACATCATCTCCCCCGCCCCAGCACGTCCGGATGCCGCTGCACCAGCACCGCGACCAAGGCCACCCGCCCGGCCCTCAGCGACCTCCTCGGCGGCGCTCGTCGGGCGCGGACCGAACCCGGCACCATGCTCTGTACCGCCTCGCCCACCAGCGCCCGACTGACCAGCGCCCGACTGACCAGCGCCGGACTGACCCCTTGCGCCCGGATGCAGCCCGGCCGTTCGGCCACCGCCGTGTGAGAGGCCACCCCCGGGTCCCCGAACTCGCCGAGCGGCAGCCGCAGCGATCGGCGCTGCGATCGGGACGCCGGCTGCCGCGGCTACTGCCGCTGCAGCGGCCTGCCCGCCGACGTGCTGGGATCCCCGGGTGACCTGATTGGGCATCACCTGCCCACCGGCCTGCGGCATCGGCCCGGCACCGTCGCCGCTGGTCACACTTTGGAGCGCGGCAGCGCTCGGCGGCGGGAGGGCAGCGTGCCGACCGCCGGGCACGCCCGACCCAGCGGCGGCGGCCCCAGGAGCTGAATACAACGTGCCAGGCGCCGGGCCCGAGGCAGGAGCCTGATCGGCTACTGGCTGGGTCGGGTCGGTCAGTTGCGGGTAGGTCGGCACCGCGGCGCGGTGGTCGTTGATCGGCGCGGAGTACATCGTGGTCATGACCCGCACCGCCTCGGCATGCGCCTCGGATTGCTCATGCTCCTGCATCACGCCGTCGACGAGAGCGCCGGCCGGACCTCCGGCGGCGAAGCTGAGCAGCGACTCACCCCAGTTGTGCGACCGCGGTGGCGGCACCGCCGCCTTCGCCTGCGCGGCGGCCGATCCGGAGTCTTCCATCAGCGCGGTGGTGCGCTGCGCGGTGCTCGCCATCGTGTCCGACCACTGGCTGATCGGCGGCAAGGCGGCGGTCGCGGCATCGGCCGATGACCCGCGCCACCCACCGGTCACGATCTGCTGCAGGTCACCGGTTCTGTGGGTCACCAGGTCGGTCGCGTCCTGACCGAGCTGGCGCCACGCAGCCGCGGTATGCCCGATGTCACCGGGGTCGACCGACTGGTCCAGCATCGAGCGGATCTCCTCGTGCCCCCAGGCCGCCCAGTTACTCGACCCGTGGTCGTTGCCGCTGGGCCCACCGAGCCCGACCAGGCCGGCCAGCTCGTCCCACACTCCGGACATACTCAGCTCCCCGCTTTCGGCAACCGCGGCTCGATCATCTGCGCAATCCGCAACGCCTCAGCACACGGATCGATCGGCGGACCCAAACTTGATGCGGCGGCGACACTCACCGACAACGACACCGGCCCACCATCCATCAACTGCGTGCAGTCGTCGCGGGCACGGTCCACCGAGAGACGGGCCCCGGCCCGGCCGTTCACCGTGTTCTCCGCGAAGCTCGTGAACGCTGGATCACTCCGGCGGGCCTTGTACTCGGCAACGGTATCTTTGTCCCGATCCAGGCCAAGGGTGAAAGGCTTGCCTACCCACCCACAACCGACCACACCTACCTCGTTCTCCGGCTTGCGGCTGCTCAGCTTGATGCCGAGCTTGCTCAACTCGGGATCGGTCAGGATGGTGCACATGTCCACCCGGCTGGCATCGGCCACCGCGGGCACCGTCGGTGCTCCCGACACCGGGGAACCGCATCCGGCCGCAACCAGTGCCAGCGCGACCACCAAAGCTCGTCTCATCCGGACCGGCCCTGGAACATCTGCTCATTGGCCGCGTCGGCCTGGGTGACGGTCCGCCCGGCCGCCCGGTAGGTCGCTGCCATGTTCTCGAACACCGTCCGGGCATTCGTCATCGCGTCGATAAACTCCTGGCCTGCTTGAGCGAACCGGGCCGCAGCAGCCTCGCCGTCCTCGTTGGCACCGAACTTGCGTTTCTGGGTGAGTACTCGCGCGCGTCTGAGCCAGTCGTTGATGTCGTCGGCTGTCTGGTCGCAGCACGTCGCGGCGCGTTCGGCGACGCCAGCTTCCATCCACAGCTCACCGGAGGCGACGGCGGCCGCCAGCGAGTTCTGCTGCGCGGCGACACCCGCCAACTGGGCACCGGCCTGCTCGAAGCTGCTCGTCATCGCCTACCCTCCATGGCCGACCGGGGGTGACCGTACTATCACCGCGCGCCAGCGGAGAGGAGGACCCGTGTTCGACACCGATCCGGACCAGATGCAGCGCCGCGTGTCGGAGTGGGCGCAGGGATTCGCCGATAAGGCCAAGCAGTTCCAGGCCATGCGAGCACAGGTCGAGCAGATCCAGATCACCGAGTCGTCACCCGGCGGCGCCGTGCGCGTCACGGTCGACTCCACCGGGGCGCTCACCGATCTCGCGCTCACCGACAAGATCTGCGACCTGCGGCCGGCGGAGGTCGCCGCGCAGGTGATGGCCTGCCTGCGCCGGGCCCAGCAGCAGCTGGCGCCCCGGGTGCAGGAGGCCATGCAGGCCACCGTCGGTGACGACCGGCTGGTTACGGGTGTGTTGTCCGGATACCGGGAGCGCTTCGGCGAAGACCTGAGCCGGCACAGCGCGGGAGCCGATCCTGAGGTGCTCGGTCTCGGCGTCATCGAGGACGACAGCGTGCCGCGGCACCGCCCAGCACCGGCGCGGCGCCCGGCCCACGCGGCACCGCCACCCGATGATGACGAGTACTTCGCCGACCGCGGTTACCTGAGTTGAGGAGCGCGGAGATGGCCGAGGAGTACCAGGTACTCACCGAGGCGCTGACCGACCATGCCGGGAAGGTCGACGGCATCGCCGACCGGTTGGCGCAAGCGGCGGACGCAGCGGGGCAGATGAGCCTGGCATCAGACGCCTATGGGGCGCTCTGCATGGACCTGGCACTGCACCTCGACCCGTTGCAGGCCGTGGGGGCGCTCGCGTTGTACGCCTGCGGGAAGCAATTGAGCACCACCGCGGACGGCATCCGGATAACCGCCCGCGACTATGCCGCGCTCGAGGACGCCAACGCGCTGGCGTTGCAACGCGCCATGGAGGTTCGATAAGTGACGAATCCGCTGGTCGTCGAGGAGAAGCACGAGACCACTCCCTACGCCGGGATCGGGATCATCGAATCGGCCTACGGCTGTGGTCAGGCGATCCGCAACGGCGAGTGGGTCGACGCCGGAATCGACGCGGTCTCGGCGGGCCTGGAGGAGCTCAACTGGGTCGACAACCCGGCCGGTGCGCTGCTGGGTTGCGGCGTGGACTGGCTGTTCGAGCATGTCGACGCACTGTCCAAGCCGTTGGACTGGCTCGCGGGCAATCCCGATGCGATCACCGCGCACGCGCAGACCTGGGGCAAGATCGCTGATGCGGTCACGGCCACCCGGCGGGACTACGCGTACGTAGTGTCCGGCGACCTCACCAACTGGCGGGGCGCGGCCGCCGACGCCTACCGCCGCCGGGCCACCGATACCGGTTACCTGCTCGAGACCATGTCCGTCGCGGCCGACACCATCGGGGTCGCGATCACGCTGAGCGGTCAGGTCGTCAACGCGGTCCGATCGAAGATCCGGGAATGGATCGCCAAGCTCGTTGCTGACCTGATCGCCTGGGTGGGCGAGCTGGTCTGCACCGCTGGGGTCGCGACTCCCGTGGTGGCCGAGCAGGCCACCGTGACCATCGCTCAGGTGGCCGCAGACATCGCCAAGCTACTGATCAAGCTGGCGAACACGATCAAGGCCCTGATGCCGCTGCTGCACGATCTGGGCGAGATCTTCACCGAGCTCAGGGCCGCCGTGGACGCCCATGCCGGCGCCGGATCGGGCAACCTACCTACCCGGCACTCCCCCATCTCGCACGCACTCGACGGGTAGGCACGACCAACCACGACGACCCGGCTCGCTACCCTGATCTGGTGATCGAGGCCGGAGGGAGTACCGCGCCGTCGACACACGTCCTCACCGAGAGATTGCGTCGCCTGCTCGCCGACGCGCCCGGGGTACTCGTCGCCTACCTGTATGGCTCCCACGCCCGCGGGCAGCATCCTGGCGGCCGGCACGCGGAACAGGCTGCGTGAGGGGCGCTTTGGTCGACGCTGAGGTGGTCGACCGGCGGCTCCGCGAGATCGGCCGCCTACCTCGAGCAAGGTCCGTAACTAGATCGCGACATGGATGCTTGTCGTCGTCTGGAGACCCTCTCGTACGGCGATACGGATGCTTAACGCTGTTCTAGGACCGTGGTGACGAGACGGGTGCACCAGTCGAGGAGGTCGCGGTCGCGCAACGGGGGGGCGCCGATGCGGTCGGCGCCCTCGCTGGGGCGGGGCACGGACAGGGTCCGCACGGTGGACTTGTAGGCCGCTTGCGGGTAGAGCCGGTCCAGTCGCACGACCTGGGAATCCCGCAGCGTGACGGGGGCGAAGCGCAGCCGGGAGCCTTGCACGGTCACCTCCGACACCCCGTGCGCCCGGCACACCTGGCGGAACCGGGCGACGTCGAGCAGGGTCACCACCGGGGGTGGCAGGGCGCCGTAGCGATCGCGCAACTCGTCGGTGATGGCGGTCAGAGCGTCGGCGTCCAACGCTTCAGCGATCTTGCGGTAGGCCTCCAGCCGCAACCGCTCGCCGGGGATGTAGTCGTGCGGCAGGTGGGCGTCCACCGGGAGCTCGACCCGCACCGGTGCGGGCTCCGGTTGGTGGCCATCGGATCGGCCCGCGCCGGCCGCGCTGCGGAAAGCCTCGACAGCCTCCCCGACCAGCCGGATGTAGAGGTCGAAGCCGACCCCGGCGATGTGGCCGGACTGCTCCCCGCCCAGGATGTTGCCCGCCCCGCGGATCTCCAGGTCCTTCATCGCGACGGCCATGCCCGCGCCCAGCTCGGTGTGCTGGGCGATGGTGGATAACCGGTCGTGCGCGGTCTCGGTCAGCGGGGTCTCGGGGGGGTAGAGGAAGTAGGCGTAGCCACGTTCCCGGCCGCGCCCGACCCGCCCGCGCAGCTGGTGCAGCTGGGCCAGGCCGAGCAGATCCCCGCGCTCCACGATCAGGGTGTTGGCGTTGGAGATGTCCAGCCCGGTCTCGACGATCGTGGTGCACACCAGCACGTCGTACTCGCGGTGCCAGAAGCCCGCGACGGTGCGTTCGAGCTGCTCCTCGTTCATCTGCCCATGCGCCACCGCGATCCGCGCCTCGGGCACCGCCTCGCGGATCCGCCGGGCGGCCTTCTCGATCGAGGACACCCGGTTGTGCACGTAGAAGACCTGCCCGTCGCGCAGCAGCTCGCGGCGGATCGCGGCACCGACCTGCTTGTCGTCGTAGATCCCGACGTAGGTGAGCACCGGGTGCCGATCTTCGGGCGGGGTGAGGATGGTCGACATCTCGCGGATGCCCGCCAGCGACATCTCCAGGGTCCGCGGGATCGGGGTGGCGGACATGGTGAGCACGTCGACGGCGGTGCGCAGGGCCTTGATGTGCTCCTTGTGCTCGACCCCGAAGCGCTGCTCCTCATCGACCACCACCAGCCCGAGATCCTTCCAGCGCACTCCCGTCTGCAGCAGCCGGTGGGTGCCGATCACGATGTCCACCGAGCCGTCGGCCAGGCCGCGCAGGACCTCCGTGGCGTCAGCGGGGTTGGTGAACCGGGACAGCCCGCGCACGGTCACCGGGTAGGAATGCATCCGGTCGGCGAAGGTTTGTAGGTGCTGCTGGGCGAGCAGCGTGGTGGGCACCAGCACGGCCACCTGCTTGCCGTCCTGCACGGCCTTGAAGGCGGCCCGCACGGCGATCTCGGTCTTGCCATAGCCGACGTCGCCGCAGACCACCCGGTCCATCGGGACGCCGCTGCGCATGTCCGCCTTGACCTCGTTGATCGCGGCGAGCTGGTCGGGCGTCTCGGTGTAGGCGAAGGCGTCTTCCAGCTCGGCCTGCCACGGGGTGTCCGGGCCGAAGGCGTGCCCTGGGGAGGACTGCCGGGCCGCATAGAGCTGCACCAGCTCAGCGGCGATCTCCTTGACGGCCTTGCGGGCCCGGCCCTTGGTCTTGGCCCAGTCCGACCCGCCCAGCTTGTTCAGCGTCGGCAGCTCGCCGCCGACATAACGGGTGATCTGGTCGAGCTGGTCGGTGGGGATGTAAAGCCGGTCTCCCGGGTGGCCCCGCTTGCTGGGCGCGTACTCCACCAGCAGGTACTCCCGGGTGGAGCCACTCACGGTGCGCTCCACCATCTCCAGGAACCGGCCGATGCCGTGCTGCTCGTGCACCACGTGATCACCGCTGCGCAGCGCCAGCGGGTCCACCGCGTTGCGGCGGCGGACCGGCATCTTCGTCATCTCGCGGCTGCCGGTGCCGCCCCTGGCGCCGGTGATGTCGCTCTCGGTGAGCACGGCCAGCCCGAGCGCGGGGATCAGGAAGCCGTCGTCCAGGGCGCCGCGGACCACCGTGACGGTGCCCGCACCCGGCGGCTCACTCAGCCCCGCGGCGGCGTGCACCACCGGTACGGCGGCGTCGCGTAGTTGTTCGCAGGCGCGCTGCGCGGTGCCGGTGCCGGGTACCACCAGCACCGCCGCGCCGCCGGTGGCGGTGTGTGCGCGCAGGTCGGTGAAGGCGCGCGTCACGTCGCCGTGGTAGGACTGCGCGGGAGTGATCCCCAGCCGCAGCGGGCCGTGGACGTCGGTGGTCAGCGGGCTCAGCGTCCACCAGGCCAGCCCGGTGCTACGGGCGTGCTCGGCGACCTCGCTCAGCCCGCGGTAGGCCGAGGCGGACAGATCCAGCGCCGCCACGTCGACCGGGGCGGCTCCCCCACCGGCGGCGACCATCCAGGACGCCTCCAGGAACTCCTGGCCGGTGCGGACCAGGTCAGCGGCCCGAGTCCGGATCCGTTCCGGATCGGCCAGCAGCACATGGGTGCCCGCTGGCATCGCGTCGGTGAGCAGCGCCAGCTCCTCGCCCGCAAGGACCGGGATCAACGACTCCATGCCCTCGGCTGGGATGCCGGCCGAGACCTTCTCCAGCAGTTGTGCGACTGGTCCGGGAGGTGCCTGCGCAACCAGCCGCGCCGCGGCGGCCCGCACCCCGTCGGTGAGCAGCAGCTCCCGGCACGGCGGGGCGTGCAGCTCGTCGGCGGCCGTCAGGGTGCGCTGGTCGGCGACCGCGAACGAGCGGATCTCGGAGACCTCATCGCCCCAGAACTCCACCCGCAGCGGGTGGTCAGCGGTGGGCGGGAAGACGTCGATGATGCCGCCCCGGACCGCGAACTCGCCGCGCCGATCGACCATGTCGACGCGGGTGTAGGCGAGATCCGCCAGCCGGGCCAGCACACCGTCGAAGTCGTGCACCTGCCCGACCCGCAGCCGCACCGGGGCGATCTCGCCCAGCCCGGCGAGCATCGGCTGGATCAGCGACCGCACGCCGGTGACCACCACCTGCAACGGGGCAGCATCGGCAGTGTCTTCCTGGGGGTGGGCCAACCGGCGCAGCACCGCCAGCCGACGCCCGACCGTGTCGGCCCGGGGGGACAGCCGCTCATGCGGCAGCGTCTCCCACGAGGGCAGCTCCGCGATCACGTCGGCGCCCAGCACGTCGGCCAGTTCGGCGCTCAGCTCACCGGCTTCCCGATCGGTCGCGGTGACGGCCAGCACCGGGTGGCCGGCGCGCGCCAGCGCGGCCACGACCAGCGGACGCGTCGCGGCCGGACCTTGCAGCTCCAGTTCGGGGGTGGCCGCCCGGGCGAGGAGTTCGCGCAGCGAAGGCTCGGGCAGTACGGCTTCGAGTAGGCCGGACAGGTGAGCTGACGTGGTTGGTAGCGCGGTCGCTACAGGCACCGTGGTGGACCTTTCGGGCGGCGACGTTGATCAAACACAGACGTCCTTGACGAAGAAACGGACCCTGCCGTGGATACGAACGGCGCACCAGGGTCGTGCGTCCTATGATACCGACCGGTCTGCTGGCGATGAGCGCGGCCCCGCTCGCCCAGGTTTGCTGGGTCGTCAGCGGTCACGGGCCGATGGGTTGGTAGTCGTTGACCAGCATGTTACGTGCCGTGTTGGGCGATCTCCGTAATCAGCGGGCAACGCTGCGTTGTACGCTGAGCGCAGTCAATCGCTTATCTCGCTTATCTGCGCCTAGTTCGGATCTGCGGCTAGTTCGCCGACGGCACGTTATTCGACCGAAATGATACTTTGGGGTGGGGACATTGGCGACCGCTGGGGGGCGGACAGATCCGGGCAATCCGACCGGTTCGACATGAACAGCTCCGACATGAAAACCATCGTACTCGGCGATGATCATGCAGTTTTCCTGGAGTCGCTGGTCGCGGTGCTGACCGGCCAGGGGTTCCGGGTACCGGCGATCGCTCGCAGCCTGACCGGGACGGTTGAGGCGGTCCGCCATCACCACCCCGATGTCTGCCTGCTCGCTCGACGTTTCTCCGATGGCGACGGAATCGGCGCGATCGGCCGGATTATCGCGGCGAGCCCGGCGACCAGGATAATCATTCTCGCGGCCGACCGTGACGCTGACGCAATGCGCCAGGCCGTCCGGTTGGGCGCCGTCGGTTACGTGCACAAGACCTGCGGTGTCCGCAAGCTGGTCCACACCTTGGAGCGGGTACTCGACGGCGCGGTCGTGCTGGACGCACCCCGGCTACCCAAAGCCCGTTCCGACATGTCGGAAGCCCGCCGGCTGGCCGCGCATCTGACCGCCCGCGAGCGGGAGTGCCTCGCCCTGCTGGTCGAGGGGCTCGATACCCCGGCGATGACGCTCCGGCTGGGAGTCTCGACCACGACAGTACGAAGCCACGTGCAAGCGCTGCTGACCAAACTCGGCGTGCACTCCCGGCTGGAGGCGGCCACCTTCGCAGTGCGCTACGACCTCGTCAATCACGACCAGCATGGCCCGGAGGGCCGCACCAGAACGGGGTAATCGTGAATAGCGGTGTGATCCCGGTCCGGGTTCTGCTGGTCGACGACCAGCAGATGCTGATCGAGGCGCTCGCGGCCAGGCTCTCGGCCACGCCCGGCATCGTGGTGGTCGGGCACTGCACCACGCGGGATCCGCACCCGGATGGTCTCGCCGCCCTGCTGCGCCCCGACGTCATCACCATCGAGGTCGCGCAGGCGGGCGACGCGGCCAGGCTGCTCACGCTGTTTCGCACCGCATGGCCGCCCGCGCGGTTCGTGGTCCTCACCGCGAGCCGGGATCCGGAGCAGGCCGTTGAAGCAGCGCGAGCGGGAGCCGACGGATGGGTATCGAAGGAGTCCTCCATCGACACCCTGACCGACGCGCTGCGGTGCGCCGGCCGGGGGCATGCCTCCTTCCCTCCCGAGCAACTGGGCCGGGTCCTGGGGGAACTGCGGGCCGACGTCGGACGGGCGCAGCGCCGCGAAGGGCCGCTCGAGGTCCTGACCCCCAGGGAGCGTGATGTGCTGATGGGTTTCGCGCAGGGCCAGCGGCCGGCGGAGATCGCCGGCGAGCTCGGGATGTCGGCGCACACCGTCCGCACCCACACGAACAAGATCTTCGCCAAATTGGGCGTGCACAGCCGGCTCGAGGCGGTCACGGTGGCCCGGGGTGCGCTTCGCCACAGCCGCCCTCCCCTCATCGACGTAGGAGTTGCCGTCTCAACGCGGGAGCCCGTCATGAGCGTCGGACCGTAGCGTCGACTCCCACCATGAGCGAAGCGATCCACGACGTCCGCCCGGGCGAGCACCGTGGCGACCGGCTGCGGCCCCCAGTGTTGATGTACCACTCGGTGGCACCCTATGAGCAGGACCCGTATCTGGTGACCGTGCACCCGGCCCGATTCGAGCAGCAAATGCGCTGGCTGCATCGCCGGGGCCTGCGGGGAACCTCGATGCGGGAAATGCTGGCGGCCCGACGCGAGGGTACCGACCAGGGCCTGGTCGGGCTCACCTTCGACGACGGGTACGCCGACTTCTGCGAGTTCGCGCTGCCCGCGCTGGCCCGGTTCGGCTTCACCGCGACCGTGTTCGTGATCGCCGACCTGGTCGGGGGGTCCAATTCGTGGGACGTGGCGGGTCCCCGCAAGCCCCTGATGACAGCCCAGGAGATCTGCTACGTCGCCGAGCGGGGCATGGAGATCGGTTCGCACTCCCGGCGGCATGTGTCGCTGCTCTCGAGCGGCGACCTGGTCACCGAGGTCGTCGAGAGCCGGACCATGCTGGAGGAGGTGACCGGAGGGGAGATCACCGGCTTCTGCTACCCCTACGGTCACGTGGACGCGCTGACCATCGACGCCGTGCGGGCCGCCGGCTACCAGTACGGATGCGCGATCTGGCGCTCACCGCTGACCAGTCTGCATGCGCTTCCGCGCACCTACATCGGCGACCGGGACGGGTCGCTGCGGTTGCTCGCCAAATGGCACCGGCACCGGTATCGACACCGGTGAGCTCGCTACGTGTGCTGCACGCCTGCCAGCCCACCGATGCCGGGGTCGCCAGGTACGTCGCGGCAGTGGCCGCCGACCAGCTCGCCCGCGGCTGGCGGGTCACCGTCGTCTGTCCCTCCGGCGGCCAGCTCGCCGCCGCGCTGGCCGCGCGCGGGATACCGCGGCTGCCATGGCCCGCGACCCGCTCCCCCGGAATGGCCACGGTGCTCGAGACGCAGCGGCTGAGCCGGCTGATCACGGCGGTGCAGCCCGATGTGGTGCACCTACACTCGGCGAAGGCAGGGCTGGCTGGGCGGCTCGCGATCCGCGGTGCGCTCCCCACGCTGTTCCAGCCGCACGGCTGGTCCTGGTTGGCCGCGCGCGGCGGGACTGCCCGCGCAGCGCTGGCCTGGGAACGTCACGCGACCCGCTGGACGGACCTGTCCGTGTGCGTCGGCGAGGGTGAGGCCGCCCACGCTCGTGATCGGCGAGTAGGCATCCGTCACGTCGTCGTCCGCAACGGCGTGGATCTCGCGTGCTTCCCGCCGGCCGACGAGCAGGCCCGCGCGGCAGCCCGCGACGAGCTGGGAGTGGGCCGTGGGGTGCCGCTGGCGGTGTGCCTCGGCCGGGTCACCCGGCAGAAGGGCCAGGACGTGCTGCTCGCGGCGTGGCCCCAGGTACGACGGCGGTGTCCGGGAGCACAACTGTGCATCGTCGGCGACGGCGACCTGCTGCCCGAGTTGCGTCACTGCGCCGGGCCCGGCGTGCGGTTCGTACCACCGGTCACCGATCCCCGGCCGTGGTACGCGGCAGCGGACGTGATGGTCCTGCCCTCCCGGTGGGAAGGCCTGTCGCTGACCCTGCTCGAGGCGCTGTCCAGCGGTCGCTCTGTGGTGGTCTCCGACATCCCTGGCCTCGCGGAAGCGGTCGGTGTCGGCGTGGGCGCCCGGGTCCCGGTCGGCGACGTCTCGGTAGTGGCTGGCGCCGTCGTGCGCCGACTGAGCGACCCTGACCTGCGCGCCGCCGAGGGCCGCGCCGCTGCGCTGACCGCCAGAGCCTTCGACATACGGCGGACCTACGAGCAACTCGCCGCCGTCACAGTCCAGATCGCCCAACTGCCGTCAGGGACTCGCGGTCACTGTCTGGGGACCGCTGGCTAAGCAGGTGATCTCATCGATGATGGTTCCCCAGAGTTCGCGGGGCAGATCGTGGCCCATACCCGGGTAGGTGATCAGTCGCCCCCCGGGGATGGCCTCGGCGGTGGCCTTACCTGCCTGAACGCGAATCAGCGGGTCGTCCTCGCCGTGCATCACCAGTGTGGGAATGCGCAGCCGACCCAGCTCCGCACGACGGTCCCCGGAGGCGGCGATTGCGGCGGTCTGGCGCTACACGGCGGCCGTGTCGGGACCACCCCGGTCGAAAGGCCGGCGGCCCAGCTCGCGCAATGACTCCTCGTCGGCGGGATAGGCCGGTGACCCGACGAACTGCTGGAGATCGACCATGTACTGCGCCAGGTCTTCGCGGGTCCGCACCCACTTGGGGTTGGCGACCTTGATCACCAGTTCCTGCGCGTAGGTATCGATTCTCGGGTGGGCGCCGCAGACGGGTTAGGTCAGTGAAATGCGGGATACTCCACAGCCATGGCTCGCTACGAGGACCTTGCCACCGGACCCTCGGGGGGCGGGTGGCTGCCGGCACCACCGCCGTTGGTCGTGACCGCACCTGCGACCGTCCACAACGCCACCGAACTGCGCCGGGCCTTTCACCGTTGGGTCGACGCCTTGGTCGACGATGACACCGCCAACGACCTCAGCCTTGCGGTGTACGAAGCCCTCACCAACGCCGCCGAGCACGCCTTCACCCCGCAGCAGGAGCCCGGCTCCATGTGCCTACACGCCAGCATCGCCGACGTCGAAGTCACCATCACCATTGCCGACAACGGCACCTGGCGGTCACCCGACAATCTCCCCTCCCACCGTGGCCGCGGACTCGCGCTCATCCACCAACTCACCACCCATGTGCACCTCCATCGAGACGCTCACGGCAGCACCGTGCTCCTACGGCATCAGCTGTCCCCGCAGCGCGCTGACTACTAGGCAACTCGAAGAACGGTTGGTCCGGTCAGGTGGTGACTTGCTCGGTGGTGAGTTGCTCGAAGTAGCGGTTGATCGACAATGCCCGGTCGCCGTAGATGGTGTCGAATGCTTGTTTGGTCTTGTCGGGTCCTTGGGCTGGGAGTTGGGAGGCTGCTTCAGACGCTAAAGCAGCTGCCAGGCTCTCCAACTTGTCCCAGTAGTCCGAGACCCTGGCGGCGGTAGCAGCTAGGATTGCTATCTTCGCCGACGAGCTGGCTTGCGCGCCGAGTGCCGAACACTCATCGCGGAAGGTGCCGATCGCTGTTGCGGCGGTGGCAGCCGAGCTCCGCCGGCACCTGGCAATGACCGCTTGGACGACCGGGAGGCTCGTGCCTTGCGATGCGCTGGCCACAGTGGTGGTGATGCAAGCGTGCTCGGAACCGTTGATCTCCACAAGTTTCGCGCGGAGTTGCTCGACGGAATCAGCCAGCTCGAGCGGGAGCGACAACATCCCACAGCTCCTTCGGGTGACATCACGGGGACCGTATTCGCACAGCTTGACATCGATGCGACGACCCCAAGCGTTCGTCCGGTCGACGACGTTGCGGACACCACCATTGAAACAGGGCCTAGGACCGACGTCGGCCCGCTCACCTGGTGCCACGGTCGACGTCCACCGAATGGCGTAGGCGACCTACCGCCGATGATGGAGGACCCACCGCCCGCCTGATGCGACTGTCGCAGGACACAGATCCACAGGTCGGGGGGGCATTGTGGCTGGGCAACGGCTGTCGCTTGCAATCAATGGGCGTGAACGCCTGCTGGAGAGGCGCTTGGTGCCCTTCACCACGCCGGATGACCAGTCCGCCTCCGGTAACGGGCACGTGGAGTTGGAGCCGGTGGCGATCGTGGGCCTCGGCTATGTCGGGCTGCCGACGGCGTTGGCGCTGCTGGGCCGCTCATCGCAGATCACCGGCTATGACATCAGCGAGGACCGGCTGCTGGCCATCAAGTCCGGCGACGTCGATCTTTCCGACCTAGACCGGGGCCGGCTGGCCCAGGCACGCGAGGACGAGAGTTTCCGGCTGACCACTGATCCCGCGGCGCTGGCCGAGTCCGACACAGTGATCATCTGCGTACCTACCCCGGTGGACGAGCAGCACGTCCCCGACCTCGCGGCCCTGCGCAGCGCGTGTCACACCGTGGTGGAACACACCCATCCGGGGCAGACGATCATTCTCACCTCGACCAGCTTCGTCGGCACCACTCGGCAACTGCTCGTCGAACCGCTGCACCAGCGTGGCCTGGCAGTGGGCACCGACGTTTACGTTGCCTTCAGCCCGGAGCGCATCGACCCCGGGAACCCCGATCACCTGCAGCGGGAAACGCCACGCGTGGTGGGTGGCGCCACCTCCAGCTGCAGCGTGCGGGCCGCGCGGGTGATCGGGCAGCTGACCGACTCGGTGTACCTGGTGAGCTCCCCGGAGGCGGCCGAGCTGACCAAGCTGTACGAGAACATCTTCCGCGCGGTCACCCTGGCGCTGGCCAACGAGTTCGGCGACGTATGCGGCGCGCTGGGGCTGGATCCGATCGAGGTCACCCTGGCGGCGGCGACCAAGCCCTATGGCTTCCTCGCCGCGTTCCCCGGGCCCGGAGTGGGCGGGCACTGCATCCCGTGCGATCCGCATTACCTGCTGTGGCAGCTGCGCGAGCGCAACCGGCCGACACCGCTGATCCAGCAGGCGATGCAGTCCATCCACGCGCGCCCCGCCCGGGTCGTCGAGCGGGCCGCTGAGGTCCTCGCCGGCGACGGCCGCTCGCTGGCCGGAGCGAGGGTGCTGGTGGTCGGCGTCAGTTACAAGGCCGGGGTCAGCGATGTCCGGGAATCGCCGGCGCTGCTGATCATCGACGGGCTCGCCGAGCGCGGTGCCGATGTGGCCTACCACGACCCGCTGGTACCGGTCATCTACACACCCCAGGGCCGAACGCTGAGCAATGCCGCAGCGCCCGGCGGCCTCGACTGGGAATTGACGGTCATCCACGGGGTGCACCCCGACACCGACTACAGCTGGATCGCCGGCTGCCCGCGGGTGCTGGACGCGACCTACCTGTTCGACGGCGCCGCAGACCGCAGCGTGGTGTGAGGACATGACGACGGCCCGCATGCCGACGGTGCGGCTGGACACCAGCACACCGGCGGTCATCCTCAAGCTCGACCGCAACGTGATGCATCACGGCGGCCTCGGCGCGATCCGCAGCCTGGGACGGCTGGGCGTGCCGGTCTACGGCGTGCACGAGGACCATCTGGCCCCGGCGGCGCGGTCGCGTTACCTGCACGGCCGGTGGATCTGGCGGCCGCAAGCCGACGATGCCGGGCGGGTACGGGCCGGACTGTTGGCCCTCGCTGAGCGGATCGGCCGCCCGGCCGTCCTCATTCCCACCGATGACGCCGGCGCGATCTTCCTCGCCGAGCACGGCGAGGACCTGAGGTGCCATTTCCGGTTCCCGAGCCCGCCCAGCGACCTGCCGCGCCGGCTCGCGGGCAAGTACACGATGTACCAGCTGTGCTGCGAGCTGGGTGTGCCCTGCGTCGCGGCCGCACTGCCCGAATCGCTTGCCGAGGCCCACGATTTCGCCGACCGGGTGGGATTCCCGGTGATGGCCAAGCTGGCCACACCGTGGCGCTCCAGCAGCGCCCAAGGGAGCAGCGCACCGGGGCTGCGCAGCACGACGATTGTGCACACCCGCGACGAGCTCACCCGATCCTGGCAGGCCTGTGCCTATTCCTCCTGTGCCTATTCCTGTGGGGCCGATTCCCGTGGGGCCGGCTCCGATGGCACCGCGTTGATGCTGCAGGAGTACATCCCGCAGGGTCAGGACTATTTCTTCCACGGCTACTGCGATGCTGCGTCACGCTGCCGGCCCGCTTTCGTCGGGATCAAGGAACGGTCTTACCCGGCCAACGCGGGGCTGACCAGCCTCGGGCGCTGGGTGGACAACCCCCAGCTCCACCGGCAGGCCACCGACCTGGTGACCCGGCTGGGTTTCCAGGGCATCGTCGACCTCGACTACCGCCTGGACCCCCGGGACGGTCAGTACAAGCTGCTGGACTTCAACCCCAGGCTGGGTGCGCAGTTCCGGCTGTTCAGCGACACCGCGGGCATCGACGTAGTGACCGCCGCGCATCTGGATCTGACGGGTCGGGCGATCCCACCGAGTGCGCCCCGTCTCGGCCGCAGCTTCCTGGTGGAGAACTACGACCCGATCGCCGCGCTGGCCTACCGGCGCAGCGGCCTGACACTGCGGTCCTGGCTGACCTCGTTGCGCCACGCCGACGAGCTGGCCTGGTTCGCCCGGGATGACCTCGCACCGTTCGGGCTGATGTGCCTGCGCATGGGATGGCGGTCGATCACCCGGCCCCTACTCACCGGTCCCCTGAACCGGCGCGCCGCTCCCCAACCCACCACTACACCACTACCCGCTGGGAGGGCTCGCGCGTGACAACGCAGATGGAAAACCTGGTCGACGTGGCGATTGTGGGCGCCGGCCCCTATGGCCTGTCGCTCGGTGCGCACCTGAGCGCCGCCGGGGTGCCGGTACGCCAGTTCGGGCTGCCGATGCAGCTGTGGCGGGAGGCGATGCCGGCCGGGATGTTCCTCAAGTCACAGGGCTTCGCGTCCAACCTGTCCGACCCGGAGGGCCGGCACACGTTGCGCGCGTTCTGCGCGTCTACCGGCCGGGACTACGCCGACTACGGGCTGCCGGTGCCGCTGGAGACGTTCGTGGCCTACGGGAACTGGTTCCAGCGCGCCGAGGTGCCGCACCTGGAAGAAGTGATGGTCAGCAACGTGACCCAGGTTGGCGGGCAGTATGAGCTGAGCCTGTCCGACGGGAGCGTCGCGAGGGCGCGCCGGGTCGTGGTCGCCACCGGGGTGCAGCACTTCCCCTACGTCCCCGGCACGCTGGCCGCGCTGCCCACCCAGATGTGTACCCATCCCAGCGCTCACGATGATCTTTCGGTGTTCGCCGGCCGGGAGGTCACGGTTGTCGGCGCCGGCCAGTCCGCACTGGAATCGGCCGCCCTGCTGCACGAAGCCGGAGCGCTCGTCACGGTGGTGGCCCGCACGCCGGAACTGGCGTGGAACGGCAACCCATTGGCTACCCAGCGATCGATCCGCCAGCGGCTGCGCGAACCCGAGGCGACCCTGGGCTCGGGCTGGTCCACCTGGTTCTACTCCACCCAGCCGCAGCTGTATCGCCGGCTGCCGGCCGCCCGGCGGGTCCGGACGGCGCGGACCGCGCTGGGGCCGGCCGGCGCGGCGTGGCTGCGCGCGCGGGTGGAGGGCAAGATCCGCACGCTGGTCGGGCACTCAGTGCGGTGGGCGGAACCTGAGACGGGGGGCGTGCGGCTCGGGCTGCGCGCGGCCGACGGTGCCACCACGGAGATCGCCGCCGATCACGTGCTGGCCGCCACCGGTTACCGCGCCGATCTAGACCGGTTGTCCTTCCTGGACGCAACGCTGCGCGCCACGGTGCGGACCCTGGCCAGCACTCCCGACGTGGGCCCGGACTTCCAGTCCTCGGCGCCGGGCCTGTACTTCATCGGACCTGCGGTAGCCCCGACCTTCGGACCGGTCATGCGGTTCGTCTGCGGCTCCGACTACGCGGCGCGGACCGTCGCTCGCGCACTCACCGCCACCGTCCCCGGGCCACGTCCGACGGTGGGAGTCCGCGGGTGACCACTTCACTGCGCAGGCCCGTTCTCGCCGCGCGGCGACGCAGGCCCGTTCTCGCCGCGCTGCCGCGCCGGCCTGCTCCGCCGGCCCTGCTCCCGATGGTGCTTCCCATGGCGGACGTCGCCGGCCTCGCGGCGGCGTGCCTGCTCACCGTGGTGTTCGAGTGGCCAGTGTTGGGGTGGTCAACGTCCGGGCCGGCGTCGGGGTGGGCTGTGTCGGGGTGGGCTGCGGTGGCCTATGCGTGCGCGGTGCTGGTGCTGCTGGTGGCCGATGGGCAGCACCGGCTGCGGATCTGCCGGCGGGTGGCTGATCAGCTACCGCGGACCGTGGCGGCGGCGGCGATGCCGCTGCTCGGGGTGCTGCCGGGGGTGGGCGCCGCAGCCGGGCTGGCGTTGGCGTCCAGCTGCGTCGCGGCGCTGGTGGTGGCGCGCGTCGGGGCCTGCACCGTGCTGCGGGCCGCACACCGGCGGGGGTGGTGGCACGAACCGACGCTGGTGATCGGGGCCGGCGCCACCGCAGTCCGGGCCGTGCAGTTGCTGCACAGCCAGCCTGAGCTCGGGCTGGCACCCCAAGGGTTCCTCGACAGCCGGCCGCCCCGAGATCCGGTCGGTCTGCCGCTGCTGGGCGAGCCGGCGGAGCTGGCCGGCGTGGTCGCGCGGCAGGGCATCCAGCGCGTCATCGTGTGCTTCCCGGATGCCCCGGATGCGGATCTGGTCCCGCTGTTGCGGGCCTGCCGGGGGCTCCCGGTCGATGTCTGCATGGTGCCTCGGTGCTACGAGCTCGGCGCGGCACTGCCCCGCGGCTACCTCGACGAACTCGGGGACATCCCGCTGATCCCGTTGCGCCGCATCGGGCACGGGCGGCTCGGCGCCGCTGCCAAGGCCGCCTTCGACGTGGTGAGCGCCGCAGTGCTGCTCGCCGCTCTCACGCCCGTGCTGCTCGCGCTGGCGATCGCGGTCCGGCTCGACGGTAGCGGGCCCGCGCTGTTCCGGCAGACCCGCGTGACCCGATCCGGCACAACGATGGAGCTGCTCAAGCTGCGCTCGATGATCGGCCACGCCGACTCGGACACCCGCTGGGCGGTGCTCCCCGAACACACCACCCGGCTGGGCCGATGGCAGCTGGGTCGATGGCTGCGCGCCAGCCACCTCGACGAGCTGCCCCAGCTCGTCAACGTGCTGCGCGGCGAGATGTCCCTGGTCGGGCCCCGGCCGGAACGGCCGTATTTCGCGGCGCGATTCGCCCAGCAGATACCGCGATATGACGACCGGCACCGGATGCGGACCGGGCTGACCGGATGGGCCCAGGTGAACGGGCTACACGGCGACACCTCGATCGCCGACCGGATCCGCTTCGACAACTTCTATATCGAGCACTGGTCGCCATGGTTGGACATGGTGATCTTGGCCCGGACGCTGCGCGCAGGAGGAAGACCGTGAAAGTTCTGCACGTCATCACCGGCCTGGGGGTGGGAGGGGCGGAGCTGCAACTGCGCTCGATCCTGCAGCACACCCGCCACCAGTCCGACGTCGTGACGCTCTACAACCCCGGCCCGGTCGCCGAGATGATCTCCAGCGACGGTGGGCGGGTCCGCGACCTGGGGATGACCGGCAACACCGAGCTGCCCGCATTGGGACGCCTGACGAGACTGATTCGCGAAGGTGGGTACCACGTGGTGCACACCCACCTGTACCGCTCGTGCATCTACGGCCGGATCGCGGCCAGGTTGGCCGGCACGCCGGTGGTGGTCACCACCGAGCATTCGATCGGCGAGACGCACCTGGAACGCCGCCGGATGACCCTGGGGGTGCGCGCCCTGTATCTGGGCACGGACCTGTGCTCGGACGCCACCATCGCGGTGTCACCAGCGGTGTCGCAGCGGCTGTCGAAGTGGGGCGTGCCCGCGCGCAAGATCGAGATCATCCCCAACGGCCTGGACTTCGGCCGGGTCGCGTTCGACGCCGCCGCACGGAGCAGGATCCGGGACGAGTTCGGCCTGCCCCGCGACGCCTACGTCCTCGGGGTGCTGGGCCGGCTCGACCCGATCAAGCGCTTCGACCTGGTGATCAAGGCGGCCGCGCCGCTGCTCGACGACCAGCACCGGCTGCTGATCGTCGGCGACGGGCAGATCCGGGCAGATCTGGAGATCGAAGCGGCCCGCCAGGGCGTCGCGGATCTGGTGACCTTCGCCGGTGAGCGCCACGACGTCGCCGCCATGCTGTCCTCGCTGGACCTGTTCATCGCCGCGTCGGATCAGGAGACCTTCGGGCTGTCGGTGCTGGAGGCGCTGGCCAACGGCATCCCGGCGCTCTACACGACCTGCCCAGCGCTGGAAGGCATCGAGACCGAACGGGCCCGCCAGGTTCCCGGCGAGGTGGAGGGGCTGCGGCGGGAGATCGCCGCCGAGGTAGCCACTGGACGCCGCCATCGCGAGGGCGTGCCCGCCATCGGCGAGCGCTACGGCATCGAGGCGGTCACCCGCCGGATCGATGACCTCTATGACCGGCTCCTGGCCCGCCGCAACCCCGTCCGCCGCAACGGCCGCGCGCTGCCGCATCTAACGCGCCGAAGCGCGCGGGCACACCTATCGCGCCGCAGCGCGCGGGCCAACCCCGTAGGAGGCAACCGATGAAGGCATTGATCACCGGTGGAGCTGGTTTCATCGGCTCCCACCTGGCCGAACACCTGCTGGCCGGGGGACATGAGATCGTCGTACTGGACGATCTGTCCACCGGCTCACTGCAGAACCTGTCCGCGATCAGCGACCACCCGCAGCTGCGCTACGTACCGGGTTCGGTGCTGGACGAGGACCTGGTCGACGCCCTGGCCGGCGAGGTGGACACGATCTTCCACCTCGCCGCGGCCGTCGGATCGTTCGTCATCCGGGACCGGACGTTGGCCAGCCTGCGCACCAACATTCACGGGACGGAGCACGTTCTCGCCGCGGCGCACCGCCACCAGACCCGGGTGCTGATCGCCTCCAGCAGCGAGATCTACGGGAAAAACACCAAGATCGGGTTGCGGGAGGACGACGACCGGGTGATCGGCTCGCCGCTGCTGCACCGCTGGTCCTACTCCGAGGCCAAGGCGGTGGACGAGAGCCTGACCCGCGCCTACGTCACGGAACTCGGCCTGCGCGCGGTGATCGTCCGGCTGTTCAACACGGTGGGCCCCCGCCAGAGCGGGCGCTACGGCATGGTCATCCCCCGGTTCGTGACCCAGGCCCTGGCGGGCGAGCCGCTGACGATCTTCGGCACCGGCGAGCAGGTGCGGTGCTTCTGCCACGTCCACGACGTGGTGCCGGCGTTGCACGCCCTGGTGGAGCAGCCCGGCGCCTACGGCACCGCCGTCAACATCGGTAGTTGCGAGCAGGTATCCATCGCCGGCCTGGCGCACCGGGTGCTGGCGTTGACCGGCTCGGCCAGCGGCACCGTGCAGATGTCCTATGAGCAGGGCATCGGCCCGGGATATGAGGATCTGCAGCGGCGCGTCCCGGACTGTTCCCGGGCCCGGGAGCTGATCGGCTTCCGGCCGATCCGGACGCTGGACGACATCCTCCGGTCAGTGATCGCGCAGCGGAGCCGGCCGGTCCTGACCGCGGTAGCGGGCATCTGATGATCATCAACAACAGCATCGGCAGCCGGCGCCCGGCTACCGTCCCGAAGGGAGCAGATCGGGGCGGTGCGCGACCCAGCAGGAGGCGGGGCGTGGTGACCGGCTCCGGCTTCCTCATCCTGCTGCTCCTGGGCGCGGTGGCGTTGCTGGTCACGGTGCCGCGCCTGCTCCCGGGCCACAAGCCGGGCACTCTGGTGGTGAGCTCGCTGCCGTTCTGGAACCTCGCGGACGGCCCCAAGGTCGTGGCCGCCAACCGCAGCAGCTTCAACGAGGTTTCCCCGTGGATCTACGGGCTGGCCCGCAACGGCCAGATCGTCGATCAGGTACCCGAGCGAGCCGCGGAGACCGCGGCGGGGCTGGATCAGCTGCGCCGCGCGGGGATCCCGGTGGTGCCGACGATCGCGAATGTGACCAACGGGCAGTGGGCCTACGACCCGGTCGCGGACATCCTGCACGACCCCGCCGCGATGACCCGGCACGTCAACGACATCGTCGCGCTGGTGACCCGGGAGGGCTACGCCGGGATCGACATCGACTACGAGGATCTGCGCGCCGCCGACCGGAAACCCTTCGCCACCTTCGTGGCCAACTTGGGCGACGCGCTGCACGCCCAGCACAAGGTCCTGTCGGTGGCCGTGTTCGCCAAGACCTCCGACGCCGGCGATGACCAGCGCAACGTGGCGCAGGACTACGCGGCGATCGGGGACGCTGTCGACGAGGTCCGGCTGATGGCCTACGACTACCACTGGGCGGCGTCCGCGCCGGGACCCGTGGCGCCCATCACCTGGGTCCGCGAGGTGCTGACCTACGCCAAGACCCAGATCCCCGCCGAGAAGATCGTGCTCGGGATACCGGTCGCCGGTTTCGACTGGGTTAATACCGATGGTGGGGCCGCCAGCACGGGCGAGCCGGTGAGCTGGCTGCAGTGTTTCGGCCGCACCCGGGCCTATCACGCCGCCTTGCAGTACGACCGGCTCAGCCAGTCACCCTCATTCCGGTACACCGATGAGCAGGGCCGGGCGCACGAGGTCTGGTTCGAAAACGCCGAGAGCACCACGGCCAAGCTCGAAGCGGTGAAAGCCGCCGGAATCCGCGGCGTCTACCTGTGGATGTTCGGGGATGAGGACGACCGGACCTGGACAACCCTGCACAACATCCTGCCCGTGGCGAATTCCGGTGCTGAAGGGTCGTCCCGCTGATGTCCTGGTGGCCGGTTGCAATCATCGTCTTCGGGGTGAACTTCACCGTGTGGGCCACCCTCGGCCTAGCGCGGCTCATCGAGGAAACCTGGGGTAAAAGGACACTGCGCGGGCGGTTACGTCGCCGTGGTTGGGGCAGCACTGCCTCGATGACCGTGCAGGACGTCGCCGTGCTTATTCCCGCGCACAATGAGGAACTGGTGATCGAGCCCAGCATCGAGGCGATCGCCGCGCTGGTGCCCCGGCACAACATCCATGTCGTTTCCGACGGCTCCACCGATCAGACCGCGGAGCTGGCCCGGCGGTCCGGGGTGAACGTCATCGAGACCCGCACCAATGTCGGTAAAGCCGGCGCCCTCGAGGAGGCGATCGACCGTTTCGGGATAGTTGAACGGTTCGGCGCGGTCCTGCTGCTGGATGCCGACACGACCATCCAGCCGGGCTATTTCGACGCTGCCCTGCCACATTTCGACGACCCCACGGTCGTCGCGGTGGCCGGCGCAGTCCGGACCCACTGGCATCACCGCGGCCTGTCGCTGATAGGCAAGGTGCTGGTGTGCCACCGGCAGCGCATTTACGCGATCAGCCAGCGGCTGCTGAAATTCGGCCAGACCTGGCGGTTCACCAACGCCACCCACATCGTGCCCGGTTTCGCCAGCATGTATCGCACATCCGTGCTGCCATTCATCGAGATGAACCCCCCCGGCCTGGTCATCGAGGATTTCAACATGACCTTCGAGATCTACCAGAAACGGCTGGGCAAGGTGGCGTTCTCCCTCGGCGCCGTCGCGGTGACCCAGGATCCGGATAATCTGCGCGACTACGTCCGTCAGATCAAGCGCTGGGGGCTGGGACTCTGGCAGACCGTGCGGCGTCATCCGCCACGGTTGTCCCTGTTCAGCGCGATGCTCACGATGCTGCTGCTGGAGCTGCTGACCAGCAGCATATTCTTCCTGGTGCTGCCGTTGCTGGTGCTGGTCCTGGCGGTTCCCACGATGTACCCGGACGCTCTGGCGTGGCCCGGAGTCGCGCCGATGTATGAGATCGTCGACACGCACATGAGCCTGCAGGTGCTGCTGCTGGCGGTCACCGGTGCCGATCTCGCGCTGACCTGCCTGGTGACCCTGATCGAACGCAAGCTGCGCTTCCTGGCGCTGTGGATCTTCTTCCCGTTCCTGCGGGTGCTCGACGCCGCGGTCGCGCTGTATGTGTTCCCGAAGGCCTGGCTGAGTTCCACCGGCCGGTGGACCAGCCCGGCCCGTCGCACCGTCCTGGTTCAACCTACCCTGGTTCAACCAACCATGGTTCCGGTTCGATCAACGGCAGCGCGGCCAGCCCTCGCCCAGAAGATGACCCTGCCCGCGGCGGTGACAGCCTCGTCCGCGGAGTGGGCAGAGTGACTGCCGGATCGGGGAGCAACGTTACAGGGATCGGGTGTTGCCGCCCGGAGGCACCGCCGGGCACAGTTGAGCCCGTGGCGTTCTTGCGGGTGCTTCTCATCGACAGTCACGCGATGCTGACCGATGCCCTGACCGTCCAGTTGTCCATTGCTGACGATCTGTGGGTGGTGGGCACCGCCGCACCAGACGATCAGCGCCTGATGGAGATCGTCCGCACGCTGCGCCCCGACGTGATCACCACGGAGATCGGCGCCGTGACCGCCGCGACCGGGGGGCTGCTGCGGAGCCTGCGTGCCGCCTGGCCGCCCGCCCAGGTGGTGATCCTGACCGGCAGTCACGACAGCGAACACGCCATCGCCGCCGCCCGGGCCGGCGCGGCCGCCTGGGTGTCCAAGGAGAGCCCGCTGGACCATCTGCTCGAGGTGCTGCGCGGGGTATCCCTGGGTTATGCCTTCTACCCGCCGCGGCAGCTCGGAGCGGTGCTGCGCGAGTTGCGCGAGGACGTCCGCCGTGCCCACGACTGCAGCGCCCGGCTCGACGTGCTCAGCCACCGCGAGCGCGAGGTGCTGCTGCGCATGGTGGACGGCAAACCGGTGAACCAGATCGCGGTGGAGTCGGTGGTGTCCACCAGCACGGTCCGGACCCACGTCCGGAGCATCCTTACCAAGCTGGGCGTGCGCAGCCGCCTGGAGGCGGTCAGCGTCGCCCGCGCCGCGGGATTGCGCCCCGCAGCCGAGCCAACTTGATGGCTCGCTTGGTGCGGCTTATTCAGCTGGCCGTGCGAGACTATGTCCTCATCCAGCGGCTGCGCTGGCGGTCCGTGTGACATCACTGAGAGTGCAAATGTCGAAACTGAAACCTGGTCTCGCAGCAGCCGCAATCATGTCAGCCGTAATCATGGCAGCCCTGGCGCTGAGCGCCTGTGCGGCGTCGAGCCAAGCCGCGCAGGCGCTGAACGGCTCGCCGCAAGTTGTCCACCTGACCGAGACGTTGGTCGTCAACAGCGGGGACACCATCCGCGACACACACTATATCTGGGACGGCCCGCCGGATTCACCCATGTTGAAGCTTGCTGGCGCTCAATTTACAGCTCTTGACCACCTCGTCTTCGAGGTACCCGACGGGCATCACGCCACCGCCGCCGTGCAGTTCGCCAACGCGCCGTCCGGTGGGCCGCTGGGAAACCAGTTGTCGAACCTGAAGATCGGCAGCTTCGGCGTGCCCGGCAACCTCGATTACGGATTGCTCTGGACCGATTCCCTGAACGGCGATTCCAACACCATCACGAACGTCGCGATTTTCGGACCGGCCCGCGCCGGCATATCGTTGTCGAACGTCCAGGCCACCGCGAACACGTTCCGCGGGATCTACGTCTTCAAATCGCAGATTGGCCTGCACAGCGAGGCGGGAGGCACAATCGAGTGCGAGAACTGTGGGTTCATCGGCTCGACCGACGTTGATGTAGAACTTACGGGGGGCGCAGGGCTGATCCTCATCGGAATGTACTCGGAGCAATCTCACTCATTTGCTCGGGTCAGCGCGGGTCCGGGTGCAGGCGGCCTGTCCGTCATGGGCGGCTACTGGCAGTGGAGCCAGGCCGCGGCCGGGTCCACGATCACTGGCCAGAATACCGCTAATTTCCGCTCCTGGCTTCGTCTTACCGACTTCATGGTGACGCCCCTTGATGGCCAAGCGCACGGCACAATCAGCGGCTTCGCGCCCAACATCACATTCTTGTCGAACGTGGCTGGACTCCAGGCTGTGTAGCGGGCGGTGTGAGTCGCTTCGCCGGGTCCGCCACCACCACGGCGATATTACGTTCAGCGACCCGCCCAGCGAGCAGTTTGGGAGCGGCGAGGTAGGCAACGAGCAACCCGGCAGCGAGCACGGTGGCCACGACCCGGACTGGCACGGTGGCACTCGAGCCCACGACTCCCAATGCCGACACGGCGAGGCTGACGCCGAACGTCAGAAGGCTCACTTGCTGGTGCGACCAACCAGCATCGCAGAACCGCTGGTAGGCATGATCCCGATGAGGTCGCAGCCAGTCTTCCTTTCGGGCGATGCGCCGGAGGAGCGTCCAGCCCGTGTCCGCCACGTACAGCGACAACGGAGCCAGTGCCGCCATCGTCGGCACATTCCGGAGGACGGCGTACAAGGCCAGCATGGCGAGCGCCGCTCCTAGTGTGTAGCTCCCGACGTCACCGAGAAAGACTTTGGCGTGCCCGGCATTCCAAGGCAGGAATGCAAGCCCAGCAGCGGCGGTGATCGCTCCGACAAGCGTCAGCGAGGGATGGTGGTACCACAGTCCAATCGCAACAAAAGCCAGACCGCCAATGACAGCCTGCGCTCCGGAGATGCCATTGATGCCGTCCATGAAGTTGAATGCATTGACGTACCCGGTGATCCATACTGCAGCGATCACGATCAGGACCACTCTCGGTAGGAGATGTACCGGTGCGCTCAGTGTGAGCAAGAAAGTAACAACTGCACTGCTCAGCAGCTGTAGAATCAGCCGCGCCGTGATCGGGACGCCCCACAGGTCCTCAGCCAGTCCGATCGCGAAGAAGAAGACCAGCGCCGCGATCAGCGGCCACCAAGTGCTGTTGTAGGCGACGAAAATACCGACTAGCAGGCCTAGCCCGACAGCTATTCCACCACCACGGGGTGTGGGGACGGTGTGCGAGGAACGAGGTCCCGGAATATCGACCACCGCAGCAGAGCGGAGCATCCGGATAACGATCGGCTGGGCGGCGGTAGCGACTACGAAACATGCCATCGGCGCAAGCAGGGTTAGGAAGGTCATGGAACCTCACTCCGGCAGCAGCGTGGTGGGAATTAGCGGCGGTGTGGCCATGCGGCGGCGGTCCTGGTAGGAGGAGGGGACGAAAGGGTTTTAGCCCTGTGGTGCGGGGATTGCCCGAATACCCGGAGGCGTGCAGAGGTCAGGCACCGTCGGCACGGGATCCGCAGTGAGCTCCACGAGGGCCTTGGCCGGGCCGATGGCCGATGCGATCTCGAACAATTGCGGGGGCTGCAGGGATGGCACTGACACGTGGCAGATAGCGGGGTGCAGTGGCCGTCTCTCACGTTCTTCGCCGTCACCGAACAGCTCTTCGTGCAGTTTCTCGCCCTCGCGCAACCCCGTGTACACGATGCGCGCCGACTTTCCTGCGAGCGCCATCAGCTGACGCGCTACATCGACAATGCTCACCGGCGCACCCATGTCCAACACCAGGACCTCACCGGGCGCCCCGATCGCGGCCGCCTGGATGACGAGTTGCACGGCCTCGGGGATGGTCATGAAAAACCGAGTGACGTCGGGGTGGGTCACTGTGATGGGACCACCGCGCGCCAACTGCTCAGCGAAGGTCGTGAGAACCGAACCACGGCTCCCCAAGACGTTCCCGAACCGTACCGACAGGAACGTGCCCGGTGCACTGTCAGCGGCGTCGGCGACGAGTCGCTCGCCGATCCTCTTGGACCGACCCAGCATGCTAGTGGGGTTCGCGGCTTTGTCGGTCGAGATGTTGACGAATCGTGAGACGCCCGCGGCCTGCGCTGCCGCCAACACATGCAGCGTGCCCAGCACGTTCGTTTTCCACGCTTCGACCGGGTACTGCTCCAGCATCGGCAGGTGCTTCAGCGCGGCGGCGTGGAAGACAACGTCCGGCCTACGAGTGTCGAAGATGTCCTTCACGGCCTCTGCGTCCCGGATGTCGGCGAGGATGACGTCCGGCGAATCCAGCAGCGCCGAACCGTAGATGGACAGCTGCACGGCGTGCAGGGCCGACTCGTCCCGGTCGAGCATCATCAGCTCGGCCGGCCCGAACTCATGGATCTGGCGGCACAATTCAGCTCCGATGGATCCGCCTGCGCCGGTGACGAGGACCCTCCGGTTCGCGAGGTATCCCGCGATACCAGCGATGTCGATGTCGACCTGGCGACGACCCAAGAGGTCGATGATGTCGAGATCACGTACGTCGGAGAACCCGACCCACGGCCGGAACAGCTCATTGAGTGGGGGCAGCACCTTCACGCCGAGTCCAGCCTCGATAGCGGTCCGCGAGACCTCGCGTACGATCGGTGCGCTGGCGCTCGGTACCGCGAAGACAAGCAAGTCCGCGTGAGTGCTCCGCGCCACCTTGCCGACGTCGTCGCGGCCGCCGAGGACTGACACCCCGGCGATGCGCTTGCCCTGAACCTTCAGGTCGTCATCGATCATGGCGACCGGCAGGTACCCGCTCGCGGTGTCCGACAGCATGGACCGCACCAGCTGCTGTCCGGCAGCGCCGGCTCCGAATATGATCACGCGCTGGGTGGAACTGCCAGTAGGTCTAGCGAGATGCTCGCGGTAGCGGCGTACTACGAGCCGGGCGACACCCGCGATGGACAGTGTGATCAGCGTGGCGGTCAGCGGAACCGACCGTGGTACCCACGGGTGGGGGACGAGGAGGTCCAGTGCGAACACCAGGATTCCCACGAAGACCGTAACACTGGCAAGGTTCAGCGCCTCGTCGATGCTGCCGACCCAGTAGCGGCCACGGTAGATATGGAATCCAAGTCCGGCGATCAGCTGCATAGCGATCGCGACGGCAGAAATTCGGAACAGCCCCAGCAGGTCGACCTGAGTGACATCGAATTCAGTACGAAACCAGGCGCTGAGCAGTAGCCCAAGGGTCCAGGCCATGCTGTCCCAGCCGGGAATGATCAATTTTTTCCAAGACTTAGTCCACCCCATCGTGGTCCTCTCTCGGTGAGGTGTTGCTGCTTGTTTATATCATCGACGGAAGAGTCGAACTCGTTACGCTTTACAGTGCTCTAAACGGGTGAAGTGATTTGATTTCTATCCCGCCTGGACTCAGGACGTGCCAGAGGTCTATCTACGATTCGCAGATCCCACGCATTCGAGTCGTGCACTGACGCACTGTCACGTCATTCACCGAACACTGATCGGAAAGTGCCCATGAAGCCAGCAATCGTGCTCGGAAATTCTGGCTTCATCGGTTCGGGGTACGTGGCCGACCTGAGGAGTCGGATGGAACCCCCGCACCCAACCAGCTCCCCCGCCTCGCGACCAGCGCTCGATCCCTGCCAGGATTGATGCGTGGCTCCCGAGCCAGACGGCGCGGTCGCTCCGGTGGCTCCTCCGACAGCAGCTGGGTGCAACTTTTCCTCGGCCCCCAGTTCGGCCTTTTCTTGGCCACGAGCAGCCAAGAATCTCGCCAGCCGGTAAAAGCGGCGCTCAGGCCAACGTAGGCCAGTCTGGCGGCCCTCGGAACCTTCTGGAGCATGTGGTGGCAGCCGCGCAACTCCGCCACGTCCAGTTCGAGGTACTCGGAGAGCTTCACGAGGTCGTCTTTTGTGTACTCGCGGACATGCCCTCTCCAGGGGCCGGGGTACCAGTAATACTCCCGGAAAGGCGGAAGGTTGGTTTTACCGAAAATCACATGGATCCGCTTCCTGATGTTCACTGCGTTCGGCACGGTGGCGAAGAAATAGCCTTCCGGCCTGACGAGCTCCAGCAGGTCGATCAGTAGGTCGCGAGGAGAAACATGTAGATGCTCGAGGACATCGTGCATCATCACCATGTCGAACGAACCCTTCTCAAACGGGAGGGTGTCGTCGCGCTTGAGATTGAAATCTATGCCGCATTCCCCGGCAAAAGCCACGATCTTGTCCCGGGCGCCCTCCACCTGGTGCCACTCATCTTGCAGATCATCGAGGGCAGAACACCGAAATCCGAGTAAAGACACAACGGCAGTTTTATCGCAAGGTCCTGATCCGAAGTCCAATACTTTGTCCCCCGACCGCAGGTAACGCGAGACGGTATCCGCGATGTTACGGTGCGCATCATATCCCGTAGCGTCCATGTACTCCTCGAACGGGAACTTCTCCCGAACAAGGAGGATAGCTTCTTCTGGCGTCACTTAGCCCTCCTTGAGCGATACCGGATCATGCTCGCACTGTGGACCCCGACACCAAGCGGACATCGCAACGATGGAAGCCTTCGGCCATCATCGATCAAGGCCGCCTCGGCGAAGAAAGATCGACTTTGCAAGAAACTGATCAACCGATCCCAACCCCTCGATTCCTGAAATATCGTTATTTTTTATGCCATCGGCGGAAGAGTTCGCACCGTTACATACTGTGGTACTCTAAACGGGTGAAATTTATCCTTTTGGCGCCTATGGACGCGCCGGCAGGCGTTCTAGGATTGAGTTGTCTCACGCTTTTCGAGTCGGATGCTTACGCACTGTCACGCCATTCGCCGAAGATTGTTCGGAGGCGACCATGAAGTCAGCTACCGTGCTCGGAGGTTCCGGGTTCATCGGTTCGGCGTGTGTGGCCGCCCTGCAGAGGGCCGGATGGAACGCCCGCGCCCAACCAACTCCTCGCCTCGCGACCAGCGCACGATCCCTGCCGGAGTTGGCGAAGGAACTCCCCCGCCACAAGGTCGAGATCGATCAGTTGGCAGAGGCGCTCGATGTGGCCGATGTTGTTATCAATGCCGGTGGGATGTCCACCCCCACGGCCGGCAACTCCGATACCCTCTTCGGTGCGAACTCACTTCTGCCAGGTGTAGTCGCCCTTGCCGCGCGACAGGCCGGTGTGTTCCGGTTCGTCCACCTCAGCTCGATCTCGGTGCAGGGCCGGATGGATCCCCTCAATGAGACCATGGAGCACCGCCTGAACTCGCCGTATTCGAGCAGTAGATCTCTCGGTGAGCGGATCCTAGAGGGGCCCGAACATGACCATGCGGTGATACTGCGTCTCCCGCCGGTACACAGCGCCTCACGGTCGAATACTCAGATGCTAAGCCGTATCGCGCACTCGCCATTCAGCTCGACGGCTGGCCGCGGTGACCGTCCGACTCCGCTGGTACTTCTGGAGAATGTATGCGCCGCCGTCGAATTCCTGGCGGCCTACAAGGGACAGGTACCGAAGGTCGTCCTCCAACCGACCGGGGGAATCACGACCAAACGACTTCTTGAATTACTCGGCGACCACAAACCCTGCCACATACCGGTCAGCCTGGCAAAGCTCATCACCACATTACTCCTGCTGGCGGGGCGGCGATCTGCCAGCATCCATACGTTGGGAAGGCGCGTCGAGCTTATGTGGCTCGGGCAGAGACAGGAGCCTAGTTGGCTGACCGAGGCCGGTTTCGATTTACCTGTTGGCGCTGAGGGCTGGGCGGCGCTGGGACGTTCCTTGAGCTCTCGCTGACCGGGTTGGCACCGTCACTGTCTGGTTGGCGCCCGTACCCTTCGCCAGAGCAAATCTGTAGAGACCAGTGCGATCGCGAGGATCACGATCAGCCGGGTGCCTCCGCGTTCGTTGAAGGTGAAGGTCCCCACCCACATGAGGTCGCTCATGCCCGCCACCGCCACCAGCGCGGCGGTCAGGGTGATAAAGTCGTTCCTCGTGTCGAGGGGTCGCTCAAGAACTCTACGGAGGACGCCGTCGAGCCACCGGATCACCAGTCCGAGCACGACGACCATGAGCACGACGCCCGGGATGCCGAAGTCGTAGAACCATTCCCCTGGCGACAGCGCAGCCAAAGAAGTTCCTTCAGCGTAGGTACCCTCCTTGAGCAACATCTTGGCGAGGACAGCTCCGAAGCCGATCGGTTTGCCCTCCCACCAGGCCCGAGGAACGTATATGAACACCGAGGCGATGAAGGTCGAGCCGTGACCGTATCCAATGGCCCCGCCATTGACACCATCGATGAGCTGTCCGAAAGTGAACAAGGGGTCGATGACAGAGTCGATACCATTTTTCTCGGTGTCCGTCTTTCCCGGATATAATCCCTGTAAGAAGGCCACACGCATTGCTCCGAACACCAACAGCGCACCCGGCAGGCACGCCAGGGTGATCAGTTTTGCCGAACGGTGACGGAAGTAGCGGCACGCCGCGGCTGCGAAAACAAGACCCAGAGTCGCCAGCTTGAGCCGACCATACCCTGAGAAGAACACCAAAGTATACAACACAAAGCCGATCACGGCGACGACAAGGTACCAGGGCCGACCAGCTGGGCCACCCGGGTGGTTGAACGATGCACAGACGAGAAAGACCAGGCTCACAAATGCCATGGCGTCGATGAACACGATCTGGATGCCCGCAAAGTGCGCAGCTAGCGCAGTCACCAGAAGCACCAACCCGGTCTTTCCTAGCCATGCGGTCAGTTGCTCGGAGGGATAGACCCGCGGCGCCGCTAGCTCCGTCGAGTAGGAGGTACGCCAGAACAGCGCGTACATGGCGAGGTGACTGAAATAGCACAGCACCGTGGCGAGGTATAGGGCATGCGGTACGTCAGAGCCGTACAAGATCGCGTAATAGATTGCGGCGAAGCCGACGAAGATCGACGCGGACATTGAGTAGACACCACCGGCGGTGATCTGTCGACCACCGTGTGTCCAGAACACCCAGATGCCGAAAACCAGCTGGAGGACGCCCATCATCGTGATGGCAGCGGCCAGTCCCATGCCGGCGCCGCGCAGAGTGAGACCGATCGTCCCCAGCAGCGCCCAGACCGGGACGAGGACGAGGCCCGCCGCGAGATTACTGGCGCCTTGGTGAGGAATTCCGGTCGGCTTCATCCGGAACTCCCGGCCGGCTCATGAAGAACTGTCATCGAGTCTCGCCAAGGAGAAAGGTGAAGTACGCCCTCGGATCAAACGGCCGGGGATCGGCCCGAACCCGGGTTGTGACGGCTCGAGCGACCGCATTGAGCAGCGCGTCATCGTCGCCCGCGGCGAAGGGGCACAGGGCGTCGCCGGCGATCTCTCGGTTCTGCTGGGTGTCGAGGGCGATGACCGGGTGCCCGCTCAGCCGTGCCTCGCCGAGCGGGTAGCCGAACGCTTCGATCCCGGTCGGGAAGAAGATGGCCCTACTCCGGGACCAGACCCGACGCAGCTGCTCGTAGGGCAGCCGGCCCAGCAGGACTACGCGGGGGTGGTCGGCCAGGAATGCGGGCAGCTCAGACACCGTCGCAGTGACCCGCACCTGGATCTCCGGATCGCCGTGCGCGTCCACGGCCCTGACCAGCTCCGCGAGCCGCTTGTCCATCCGCTTATAGGGGTGGAAGATGATAGGACACAGGATCGCGGGATCACGGACGTTTCTCGACGGGAACGAGTCCGGGGCGATCGGGTTGAACCGTACGACCACTCGGTCACGTACCTCGGGCACCACTGTGATCACTCGCTCGGCCATGGCGGTGCACGGGGCAATCAAGACGTCGGACCGTTTCGCGCCAAAGCGCACGACGACCGACTGCATGTGCACGCTGCGAGGTACCGTCGCGCCGAACTCGCGTTTCTCGGATTCCGTCAAGTAGTGCAGCGCATTCTGCAGCACTGTCCACCGCTCGCCGCCCGGGGTCATGAAGGCAGCGTTGTTGAAAGCCACCTTTCGAGCAGCATTCAGCGCTTTTAGCTCCCGACGAACGAGCCAGTCGCCCGTCAGGTACCGGCCCCCGCCGACGACGCGCACATCGTCCCGGTTCTCGACGGCCAGGTAACGTTCGAACTCATTACGGTAGCGCGCTGCACCGCCGTCCTGCCCGCCCGCGACGTCTACCACTACCTGGCCAACCATTCGTCTCCTTCGCTGCGGTTCGACGTCCTGCTCGGCGTCAGGAGACCTGCCGACGGGTGCAGAACGGCAGCCGATGGACCAACAGCGTCCCGGCCACGACCCCCTCAGCACACAGTGTCGCCAGCGCGCCGCCGGTAACCCCGAGCAGCGGAATCCCGATGGCCAGCGACACGGTGGTGAGCACGGCGATCGACACCGCGATCTGTGCGGCAACGGAGTATCTGGCGTCCCCAATGGCGTTCGTGGCGATGATGCGGTTGAACAGAACAAGCGGAATGGCCAACGCGAGAATCGTCAACCACGTCGATGAGTGGGACTGCTCCAGTCGTAGCACGTACGTGGTCAACCATGGTGCGGCGACGACGACCACCACGGCGCAGAGGATGCCGCCACCGAGGCTCATCAGCTCGGCGTCGCGCGGATGCGTCACATTCTGGTCGAGACCAAGACGACGACGGGCCCGCAGTGACACGAGCATGAGCAGACCGGATTGGAACACTTGCAGCAGAGCCTGGTAGGCAGCCGCGACAGCACCGAAGGCACCCATCACGTGCACGGGTACGACCAGCGAGAGCCCGACGCTGGGGACCTTGAGGGCGTACAGCTCGGACACGGTGTAAACGAATAGTCCCCGGCTGGAGCGGAATGCACGGCGAGCGGCCGCAACGGTGGGTCTGTCATTCCGCATCGCCCGCAGCGAAGAATTCAGCTCGGTCAGGAGCTCAAGCGAGGCGAAGTTGATGACTGCCCCCACGAGCAAAGCCATCGTCAGGGGCGCACCGGCGACGAACGCCGCGAGGGCTCCCACCTTGCTGAGGTAGGCGGGTACCGCCGTCCGGAGGAACCGCATGTCCCGGTACAGCTGAGCGAGCGGAAGCTCAGCGAAGTTGTTCCCGATGAACACCAGAGCAGCTGCGGCAAGGGCGAGCATGGAGTAGCCCCGGGCTCCGTAGAAGACGCACACCGCGAGCGCAGCGAGCACGAGTCCGGGGAAGACCGCGAGAACCTTTTGGCTACGCACCGCGCGACGCTCGTCCTCGGTCCCGCTGAGGTAGAGCATCCCGGATCCGCCACCGAGCGCTACCCCGACGATCGCCAGGACAGCGGTCATGACCGTGTATGCAGCGATCTCGGTGATCTCACCACGACGCGCGGCCAGCGCGATAAGCAGCGCGTTCATCAGACCGCTCAGCAGGGTGGAACCCGTGACCACCACGAAGCTGCGAACGGTGGCGCCACGGCTCGGTGTAGTACCGATCATGGGCGATACTCCTGCCCGAGGTGGGGGGACGATATCGGCGGAGCCCTGCTGCGCAATTCCGTTTAATCCATCGGGCAGTCGCCCAGCCGCGTTACATCTGTGGCGCCGGAATCACCTGTATGGAAACCGGACCGACCCAGCGGCGTTGCCGGGAGATCAGGCTGAAGGTGATGGGTGGGACGAAAACGGCCGCCAATGCCCGTGTCCCGCCGCAGTCCGGTTGTTCCGATTAGCGACCAAGCGTCGCTAATCGGTCACTAGTTGTATCAATGCGGACTGCGTCGGACCAGCTCGGTAACTCTATGTCATTTCTCGTGACGCTGTTTCGATAACTCCCTCGAAAGCGTAACAGTCGAGGGAAATCCGCGATAAGTACATGGGAGGGCGGCGCCGGTCAACCGTACGACGCACAGTCCGGAAGGTGCACGCCCCGACCTCGACCGGGGGCGCCGTTCGCATAGGTGCCCAAGAACAGCTGATGCGAGGGCGCACCATGAGGATCGGGATCGTCACGCAATGGTACTCACCCGAACGAGGTCCTAACCCCTCATCCACCGCTGCCACACTGTCGGAGCGGGGCCACGAGGTCAAGGTCCTGACCGGCTTCCCCAACTACCCCACCGGCCGGATCTATGCTGGCTACCAGCAGCGTTGGTCCCACCACGAGGCCGATGGGCTGGTCCACGTGCGCCGGGTCCCGCTCTACCCCAGCCATGACACCAACGGCATCAAACGCGCCATCAATCTCCTGAGCTTCGCGTCCACCTCGACCGCTGCCGCTGGGTTCCTCAACGACTGCGAAGTCATCTACGTCTATGCCACGCCCATGACGGCTGCTGCTGCCGCCGCCGCAGGGCACGTCCTGCGCGGCCGTCCTTACGTCTTGCACATCCAGGACCTGTGGCCCGATTCCGTACTGGAGTCCGGGATGGCTGGCGGCAGCGTCGCACGCCTGCTGCTGTCCAGCACCCTCACCGGAGCTCTTCGGTACCTCTACCGGCGGGCTGCCCACCTGATCGCCATCGCGCCGGGCATGAAGCAGACCCTCGTGGACCGCGGTGTGCCGGCCGAGAAGGTCTCCGTCATGTACAACTGGTCCGGTTATGAACGCCCGGCTCCGCCGACCTTCGACCCAGCGGTACGCGCGCGGCTCGGCCGCCCCGGTCGGACCCTGGCAGTGTTCGCCGGCAATGTCGGTCAGATGCAGGACGTCGAGACCATCGTACGGGCAGCGGCACTCTGCCAGGACGATTCGCCGGTGGATGTGGCGATCGTCGGATCGGGTACCGCGGATGCCGCAGTCCGGCGGCTCTCCGCGGAGCTGGGCGCGACAAATATCCGCTTCTTTGAGCGGGTCGACGTTACCGAGATGCCTGCCATCTATGCAGCATCGGACTACCAGCTCGTCACACTCAAGGACCGGCCGACGTTCTGGGGGACGATCCCCTCCAAGCTTGGGGACGCCCTGTCCGCCGGCTGCCCGGTCATCACCACGGTGCCGGGTGACGTGGCCAAGATGTGCGCCGAGGGAGGCTTCGGTTTCTCCTGCGAACCGGAGAGCCCGCGCGCACTTGCCGACAACTTCCGGCTCGCTTGCGCGGCCGAGGAACCTGCTCGTCTGCAGATGCGACGAGCGGCGTGGGACCACTACTGGACCCACATGTCGATGTCCGCGGGGATGGAGAACCTGGAAACCATCCTGGCCACCGCGGCTCAGTCCACGACCCTAAGGAAGCGGGCATGATCACGCTGTACGCCGGTAAGCGTGCGCTCGTGACCGGCGGAACCGGTTCGTTCGGGCAGACGGTGGTGCGCCGCATGTTGGCTACTGACATCGCCGAGGTGCGGGTGCTCAGCCGGGACGAGGCGAAACACGATCTGATGCGCCAGGACCTGGGCGACTCCCGGGTCCGGTTCTATGTCGGCGACATCCGCGACTATCTCAGCGTCGAGCGAGCAAGTCGCGATGTCGATCTGGTCTTCCACGCAGCAGCCCTGAAGCAGGTGCCCTCGTGCGAGTTCTTCCCCATGGAAGCAGTACGGACCAACATTGTCGGCAGTGACAACGTCGTGCGGGCCTGTGAGGCCAACAGCGTCCGCTCCCTGGTGTTCCTGTCCACCGACAAAGCGGTGTACCCGATCAACGCGATGGGCATGACCAAGGCGATGATGGAGAAAATCGCCCAATCGCATGGGCTCAACAATCCTAACACCGAGACGATAGTCTCCTGCGTCCGGTACGGCAACGTGATGTACTCACGAGGGTCCGTTATTCCCCTGTTCATCCGGCAGCTCAAGGCCGGCAAGCGGATCACCATCACACACCCGGGCATGACCCGCTTTATGATGTCGCTGGCCGAGTCGGTCGATCTCGTCGAGTACGCCTTCACCCACGCCCGGCAGGGTGACCTGTTCATTCGCAAGGCGGCCGCCTGCACGATCGCGGACCTCGTCACCGCGCTGGGCAAACTGTTCGGCATCCACCCGGAGGTCGACGTCATCGGCATTCGGCACGGCGAGAAGATGTCGGAAAGCCTCGCGAGCCGCGAGGAGCTGGCTCGGGCGAAGGACCACGGCGACTACTTCCAGATTGTTGCGGACACCCGTGATCTGAACTACGGCCTCTATTTCGATGAAGGCGACCCGGAGCAGGCGAAGCTGGCCGACTACGACTCACACACCACGGTTCGGCTCGACGTGGCGGAAATCGAGAGGTTGTTGCTGACGCTGCCCGAGGTGCAGGCCGAGCTGGCGATCGCTGACCGGCTCCGAGTCGGTGCCGCATGACGGCACCTTCCGTCGCAGCCACCGGAGCCGGCGGCTTCCTCGGATGGCACACGCGGGTCCGCGCCCGTGCACAAGGGGCCGGCGAGGTCACGTCGATACAGCTCGGCCCGCATGCCGACGCTGATGCCGTGGCCGACGCCGTGTGCCGTGCCGATCGACTCCTGCACCTTGCTGGTGTGAACCGAGGGACTCCACACGAGATCCGGGAGAGCAACACCGCGCTGGCCCGTCAGCTCGCGGCCGCTTTGCGGCGCGCCGACACACCACCCGCGACCATCGTGTACGCGAATTCGACACAGGCCAGCAACGGCACCAACTACGGTACCTCCAAGATGGAGGCCGCGGAGGTCCTCGCCACTACCGCCGACGAAATCGGCGTGGAATTCGTCGATCTGTGCCTGCCCAACCTCTTCGGGGAGCACGGACGACCGTTCTACAATTCCGTCGTCGCCACGTTCGCCCATCAGTTGGCTCACGGCGGACAACCGAGGATCGAGGTGGACCGCGAGCTGCCCCTGTTGCACGTGCAGGATGCCGCCGAACTATTGCTGACCGCCAAACCGGGGCATTCTGCTGACGCTAACGTCGACCGTCGAACCATCACCTCGCTGCGCAGCACGCTATCCCACTTCGCCGCACTCTACCGTGTAGGCGAGATCCCCGAGCTGCTCAATTCCTTCGACATCGCCCTGTTCAACACCTACCGCTCCTTCACCTTCCCCGACATGTGGCCGATCCCTCTCATCCGTCGGGCTGATCAACGCGGTTCGTTCGTCGAGACGGTGCGAGCCCACGGCAGTCCCGGCCAGTTTTCGTATTCGACGACGAGGCCAGGTATCGTGCGGGGTCAGCACTTCCATCTCGCCAAGGTCGAACGGTTTGCGGTAATCTCTGGCCAAGCCGAGATCGCCCTACGACGCGTCCTCACAGACGAGACCGTGCGATTCCAGGTGTCTGGTGCGGAGCCGGTTATCGTCGATATGCCCACGATGTGGGTGCACAACCTCACCAACACTGGTGACGACTCGCTCGTCACCCTGTTCTGGACCAATGAACTGTTCGATCCAGCCTCTCCCGATACCTATCCGGAGGACGTGTGAGCTCCCGCCGGCCCATCAAAGTCGTCACGGTCATGGGCACGCGACCTGAGATGATTCGGCTGTCACGGGTCATCGCCCGGCTGGATCGCAGTACCGCACACGTCGTGGTGCATACCGGTCAGAACTATGACTATGAGCTCAACGAGATCTTTTTCGACGACCTCGGCCTGCGTCGCCCCGACCACTTCCTCAACGCAGACTGCTCCTCGCTCGGAGCTACCCTCGGTGACATTCTAGCGAAGACCGAGGACGTGCTCGTACGGGAGCAACCGCACGCGATGTTGGTGCTCGGTGACACCAACAGCTGCATCTCGGCCGTCATGGCAAGGCGAATGAGGATCCCCGTCTATCACATGGAAGCCGGTAACCGATGCTTCGATGAGAACGTTCCCGAGGAGACCAACCGCCGATTGGTCGACCACGTCGCCGACTACAATCTGGTCTACACCGAGCACGCGCGCCGAAATCTCCTCAGCGAAGGGATCCACCCCAGCCGGATCATGCTCACTGGATCGCCCATGCGGGAGATCCTCAACCACCATCGGACGGCGATATCGAGCAGCGATGCACTGCGCCGGCAAGGTCTCGTGGAAGGCGAGTACATGCTCGTCAGCCTGCACCGGGAAGAGAACGTGGACAATCCAGTACGATTGTCCAGTGTGCTCGGCGCGCTTCAGGTGCTGAATGAGGAGTATGGGCTTCCCATGCTGGTCTCGACACATCCCCGAACGCGGAAGCGCCTCGAACACCAGCCAACGGAACTCACGGAGAAGCTGATCCTCCGCCCACCGTTCGGGTTCACCGATTACGTCCGACTCCAGCAGTCAGCGCGAGTGGTGCTCTCCGACAGCGGGACCATCAGTGAGGAATCCACGATACTTGGCTTCCCCGCAGTGACCCTCCGAGACAGCATTGAACGGCCCGAAGCTATCGATACCGGCGGAATTGTGTGCGCCGGCGTCGATACTGACGCCATCGTCGACGCGGTGGCGATCGTCCTCGATCAGTACGAGCATGAAAGTCGCCCAGCGATACCGACGGACTACCTCATTCCCGACACGTCCCGCCGCGTAGTCAATTTTATACGATCAACAGTGCATAACCGTCGATTCCGTTGAACCCCACCGGTGCGGCCGCCAACGGCGCGCCTCCTCCGACGGTGTAATGCGTCGGGAGGCGAAATAGCCGTTCCAGCCGTCAGACAGCAGCGCTCAGCCCTCGTGCACTGCGCCGTCTGGGTGAACAATGTGCTTAACTGTAGCGAAACGGCGCTGTTCTACGCTTTAACCGTTAGTAGGAGCGAAGCCGGGAGGCTGACTCATGACTCTCCGTGAGTACATACAGGCGCTCAAGAGCTGGCTTCCGCCCACCGGACTCGTCTTGGGTTTACTGTGCGCCGCAGCATTCACCTTCGTGGCCACCCCCAAGTACGCCGCAGACACCACACTGTTCGTCTCCACCCAGGGATTGCAAAACGACGCCAGCCGGGCCTACCAGGGAAACCTGCTCTCCGCGGAGAAGGTGAAAACCTACACCGAGCTGATCATGAGTGATCGCATCCGCATGCAGGCCAGCAATCGGCTCGGCACCCAGATCGAACCCGGACAAATTGTCGCCACC
>JBOHFK010000018.1:0-57824 GCA_050699635.1 Pseudonocardiaceae bacterium
CCTATGATGTCCGGATCCGGGGCGGGGATCGTTTCCATTTCATCTTCAATGACGGCGCGCTCAGTATCGAGGATCCGTCCCCGCGCAAAGTCGACTGTCATATCTCAGCCGATCCCGTGGCGTTCCTCATGGTTGCCTGGTCCCGGCAGAGCCAATGGACGGCGATCGCCAACGGCAAGCTGCTGGCTTGGGGCCGCAAGCCGTGGTTGGGAACCCGCTTCAGGCCACTGATCCGCAACCCCTAGAGAGTCGCGCCAACAGCGTAACCTCCCCTAAGTGGGCGAGGGCGTCGAAGCTTTCCCGTTTGTAGGTCGCTCCGGCGAGCTGGCAGCATTGCGGCGGCTACTCCATAACGCAGGGCAGGGAACCGGCCAGGCCGCCGTCCTGGAAGGCGAAGCCGGGATCGGCAAGACCCGGCTGCTGACCGAGATCATCGCGCACGCTGCTGGGGAGGGCTTCCAGGTCCTTTCGGGCAGCACCGACGAGCTGGCTCAAGAGCGGCCGCTCGGCGCGTTGATCGAGGCCTTCGGGTTGCAGGCTGACTCAGCCGATCCGGAACGGGCCGAGATCGGCCGGCTCATCGCCCCTGATGCGCTCCCGCTGCACACCCCGGTCGCCGATCTCGGGTTTCGCGTCATCGACGCATCGGTGGCGCTGCTGGAGCGGCTGGCCACCGAGGCGCCCGTCGTGCTGGCATTCGAGGATCTGCACTGGGCCGATCCCGCCACGCTCCGCGCCGTCCGCGCCATCGGGCGAGCCATACCCCGGCTGCCGGTGGCGCTGCTCGTCACGCTGCGCCCGTACCCCGAAAACCCCCAACTGGCCCGGGTGATCGACGAGCTGCGCAGCCGCGGGGCGGCTGCGCTGGCCCTCCAGGCGCTGGACGACCCGGCAGTGACCGCACTGGCCGGTGCGGTGGCCGGCGCGCCACCTGGAGCGGCGCTGTCCGGCCAGCTCGCATCGACGGCAGGTAACCCGCTGTTCGTCATCGAGCTGGTCAAGGCGCTGCATGACCAGGGCAGCCTGACGGTGCACCAGGGACGGGCCGAGGTCGCTGATCGCGCACTACCGCGCACCCTGCCGTTGACCATCCTGCGGCGGATGAGTTTCCTTGCCCCGGCGACATGGGATCTGCTCAAGGTGGCGGCGGTACTCGGGCGAGAGTTCTCGGTAGCCGAGCTGTCCATGGTCACCGCCCGCAGCCCCGTCACGCTGCTGCCCGAACTCGAGGGGGCGCTGCGGGCGGGCCTGCTGGGAGAGTCCCCGGCGGGGCTGGCCTTCCATCATGAGCTGATGCGGGAGGCGATCTACCACGATCTGGCCCTGCCCCTTCGCCAAAGCATCCACCGGGAAGTGGCCAGGGTCTTGATCGCTGCCGGTGTCCCGGCGGTGCGGCTGGCCGACCATCTGTTCCTCGGGGCCTGTGCCACCGATCCGGAATCGATCCACTTTCTGCGCCGGGCGGCTACGCAGGCTGCGCCCCGCTCCCCGGCGGTGGCGGTCAAGCTGTGTGAGCGGGCGTTCGAGCTCACCGGCACCGACGATCCGGACCGGGAGGCCGTCGCGGCGGAACTGGCGCCGTTGCTCCTGCAGACGGGGCGGCCCAAGGATGCGGAGCAGGTCGCCCGGGAGATCCTCGCCCGCGGCGCGACAGCAGCCCACGAGGTTGCCCTCCGGCGGGCCCTGGGGGAGGTGCTGTGGGCGATCGGCTGGCTCGAACCGGCCGTCGCCGAGTTGGAAGCCGCCGCCCGCGTTCCCGGCGCGTCGGATCGTGACCGGGCCGGCTCGCTGGCTCTGGCCGCCAACATCAGGCTGTTCCTCGGCGACCCGGGCGGTGCCCAGGACCAGGTGCTGCTGGCCCGGGCGGCGGGGGCAGATGATGACGTCACCGGCTGCCTCACGGCGCAGACCCTCGCCCTGGTCGCCGACGCCCGGGGCGAGGTGGCCGCCGCGGTGGAACTGGCGCACCAGGCCGTGGACATCGCAACCCGGAGCCGAGATCCGCGGGTCGGTCACCTGCACCCGCACCTTTACCTCGGGATGGTGCTCGGTGACGCCGATCGACGCGCCGAGGCTCAGACCGTGCTGCAACTCGGCCGGCGGCTGGGTGAGGAGCGGGGCAACGTCATGTGGCTGCCGCTGCACCACGCCATGCTGGCCATGCACCACGTGGTGAACGGCCAGCTCACCGACGCGATGGCCGAGGCCGAGGCCGGCCTCACCCTCACCGACGAGGTCGGGATCCGGCTGCACGCCTCGCTGCTGCACGGCGTGGCCGCCTGGGTTGCTCTGCAACGGGGCGACATCACCGCCGGGGACGCTCGCATGGGTGATGCCGTAACGGAGTTCACCGCGTCGGTCGCGCAGGAGTGGCAGCTGACGGCCGCCGCCGCTGGTATCCGGGTGGCCGGAGCGCGCTGGCCACTGGAGTGGGGCCTGTATATCCAGGCGCTCCTGGACGAAGCTCGAGGCGATACCGCAAAGGCGCGGGCCCTGATGGAGGACGCCTGGGAACTGGCCGCGCCGTTGCGGTTCCTGCTCTCCTACCGCTTCTTGGGCCCCGATCTGGTCCGGCTGGCAGTTGCGGCGGGTGACCAGGAGCGCGCGGCGGCCGTGACGCAAGAGGTGGCCGACGGGGCACGGCGGGCCGGGATGGCCAGCGCCACCGGTGTCGCGCTGCGCTGCCAGGGCCTGCTCAACGATGATCCGGCCACACTGCTGGCCGCGGTGGCGACCTACCGTCAGTTGCCGCGGACCTTCGAGCTGTCGCTGTCCTGCGAGGACGCCGGTGCTTCCCTGACCAGGGCCGGCCGTGGCGCCGAGGCGGTGCCGGTATTGGCCGAAGCCCTTGATTTCTATCTGCGGGCCGGGGCGCTGCGGGGCGTTGCCCGGGTCGAAGCGGCACTACGGGTTCTGGGCGTCCGGCGCCGCCGGGCCGGGAAGCCGCGCCGGGCCGCGGTGGGTTGGGACAGTCTCACCGACAGCGAACTCGTTGTCGCCCGGCTATCGGCAGAGGGCCTTAGCAACCCGCAGATCGGCAACCGGCTGTTCATCTCCCGCCGCACTGTGGCGACCCACCTGGCCAACGTGTTCCGCAAACTCGGGATCACCAACCGGGTCCAGCTGGCCACCCAGGTGAGTCGCCAGCACTTCAGCAGCTGACCCGCGGTGTGAACCTCACGCGGGTCCAGAAACTTCGAAAAGCTCGGTTTCCCGGGTCTCGGGGGGCACACCCCGGCGGATGAAGTATTCGTGGCCCCAAATCAGGGCGAACGCACACGGCGGCATGGCGAGGAAGAACGAGGTTTCGGAAATCTGGCTGGCGTGCGCGGCCATCGCCTGACGTTTGAGTGGCAGGTATTCGCGCACGTCGACGACCGTCGTGATCAGCTCCTCCGGGGTACCGAAGCGGTCGAGGTCGAGATCAAGTCGAGCTGAGCCGATACCGAATTGGGCCGCTTGCCGGACGAGTCGCTGGACCTGAGTTCGATTCATGGTCCCCTCGTAGACCTTGGCCGTTCCGGCCAGGGCTGCGGCCCGCGCGCCCACTCGATGGACCTGGATATGGTCGGGGTGGCCGGTGATGCCGGTCGGGTCGTAGATGGTCAAGGCGTCGGCCCGTTCCTCGTCGAGGATGGCAGCCAAGCGCTCGGCGGCCTGGTCGATGTCGGCTTGCCAGAAGCAGCCCGGATGGGCGTTGGTGGCCGCCCCCATCATGCCGGAGTCGACGTAGCCCAGAAACTCCCAGCGGTGCACCACCCGGTGCCCGCCCGCCGAGGTCTTGGCCAGCGTGCCACCACCGCCGATCGACTCGTCATCGGGATGAGCGTGGAACGAAACCAGCGTTGCCATAGGAGGCCTTCGATTGAAGAACAGGTTCAACCCGAACTGACGTTACTGCGATCCGGAGCCCGGCATATCCGTCAGCTGGACCGATGCGTGCCGAACGCTGGTAGATTCAGTAACGTTTAGTTACTTTACAGCGATGGAAACGCTGAGTTGCCACACTATCGTGATACAGGGGGGCGGACGGTGCGACGAAGAGTCAGCGTTTGGTCTCTCTTCAGCCTGCTCCTGGTACTGATGTTCGTCCTCGGGCCCGTCGCCACTGCCGCGCCATCAGAAGACTATGGCGAGTACTCCCTGATGACCAAGCGCCATGCCGGGCAGTTCTACTCCGGCGGGAGCGCCGCGGGCCAATGGTCGTGGACACCGCACGGCGAGGACTCGGAGGTGCTGTGGGGTGACCCATCGAAGTGGCCACCGGACAGCGCGGAGCATTTCATGCATACCGGCGACTGGGTGCTGCTCGACGGATGGCGCAGCTTCGGCACCTACTACATCCAGCGGGTCGACCGTGAGCTGATCGGTGACGGGTCGTGCCAGAACCTGGTGCCGCTACCCTCAGACGCAGCCGAGGGCCGCCAGCACTATGTGCAGTGGAAGATTCCACCCCGCGCCTACTGCCTGCAGGCGTGGGGCACCATCACCGATCAGCTCACCGGCAGGACCGTGGACTTCTCCCATTCGCAGGTGTGGTCCCCGCCCTCCCCGTGCCACAACACCTATCTCGGCGGGCAGACGTGCATCCAGCAGTGGGAATCATGGTCGGACAACAACGGCTCGCCCGGTAGCCCGATCACGCGCAAGCTGGAGCGCAACGTGTACCTCGCCCGCGGTATCGGGATGGGCTTCGTGATCGATCAGACTTACCCGCAGCCGTGGCACGCCGAATTGCACTCCTGCTGGATCTGGTAACAAGGATCAGGTGCTCTGGATTGGCGGCAGTGGGCCGACGTGACCCGGCAGCCCCGCGCCACCAGCCCGCCGGCCGCGGGTGCTGCGGGCTTGCCCGTATCGTTCGTGGGCTGCCTGCTTGCTGACCCCGAGCGACTGGCCGATGTCGGTCCATGGCGCACCACGCGTCCGCGCCAGCCGCACCAACCTGGCCCGCCACCGATCCACCACGCGCGCGAGCGACTCCACCGCAGCCAACGCCTCGAGTACCGGTTCGATCAGACGTCGCTCGGTGTTCGCCGAAGTGAGCCGCTGCATGTCAGCGGCGCTGTCCTGCGGGAGATACCGCCCGAAACGCTCAGCGGCGTGCAGTGCCTCGTAGGTCTGCCAGGGCAGCGGCGTCGGGCCGGCGGGCGGCGCAGACCGGATTCGCTGCGACGGGGGAGCCGGTGCGCTGGAATCTTTCGGTGGCTCATCGGCAGGCGGGAGCTTCAGATAGACCCTCGTGGTCGTTCCCTGCGGGCAGCTGTGCTGCTGGACCAGGTCGGAGAGGTGGTGGACCAGCAAGAGGCCACGGCCGTCCGGTTTCCTCGGGTCAGCCAGTAGCCGGGCGCCGGACGAATCACTGATCTGCCCGGCGTGGCGGACCTCGCACACCAGGTAACCCCGTTCGGCCCAGACGCGCAGGCTGCCGGCCCCGGCGCCGTGCGCGAGGCTGCGCGCCACCAGTTCACCGACTATCAGCTTGAGCTCCGCGTGGTCGCCACCCAGACCCAGCCGGGCAGCCTGGTCGCAGGCGAACTGCCCGGCCAGCGCGGCCCTGCCGGCATCAAAGGCGAAACGGGAACCCACCACGGGCGCACAGAGCCGGTCGTCGGTCATGATCCGTTCGGGCGCGAAGCCGGGACTGGGCCGTTCACCACGTGCATCGATCAACTGTGGGTGGTTGAGCTCGACCTCGGCGAGGGTCCGTGGTCCCACCAGGTCAACGTCATACGGGCACAACATGCTGACCGATCGGCCGGTGAGCGCAACGTTGATCAAGGCCTCTTGGTGCACGCAACCGGGATACTCCCGGGCCGTGCGCCCGGCCCACAGCTGCTCGGCGATGATCCGCACCCGTCCGGACGGACGGGTATCAGCGAAGGCGCGCAACACATTGGGGATGATGCGCCCGGTATTGCGGCCGGAGCGGCTCATATCGAGCAGCCGGACCCGCTCGGCATCAGCACCCAGTTCAGTGAGGATGAGCCGCAGGTTCGGGCCCGGCACGGCGAGCCCCACAGATTCTCCGGCGGCCAGCCCATCGCGGATGAACAGCACCGTTGCCGCGAGGTACTCCGCGGTGCCGCGGTAGAACAGCGCCGGGTGCGTGAACTCATCAGCCCAGCGCGGAGCGGGGACCGTCATCGCCCCCACATCCCCTGCAACATGATTGTGCCCAGATTGGTCGTGCCCAGAAGGCCGCGGTAACCGACGACCAGCACACCTACCACCTCGTCTCGACGCGACAAATAGCGGTAGCCGCCGACTGATCGGCAACCACCCATTTACCGCGCCAAGCCCCGTACACAGAGTAGTTAATAATCCGCGCAGTGACAACCCGCGATCGGTTTGTTCACGGAAAGTTTCCATCGCCCCGCGACACGGCGGCAACGTCTCAGAATACGTCTCCTTAGCTGTTACTGACGGTAGTAACTGTCGCGGCTACCGGTCACACACTGCTATCGGTATCGGAAGCCGTCGAGGAAACGGCGGAACAGCCCGCCCTCGGGCGGCAGCGCCGGACCGGGTGCCGGTGCGGTACGCAACTGGCGCGCGATTGGCTGGTCGTAGTCGGTTCTGGCGATCGCGTCAACCACCTGAGATTCGTCGAAGTCTTCGGAACCCTCGATGACGGGTACGAAACCGACGAGGACACCGTCGCGCATGACTTGCGCTTCGAGGCTCGCCGTGCCGTCGGTGTCCCACAACGCCTCTCGACCGCCGGGAAGCGACACTCGCACCCCGCACTGGTACTCGCCAGCCCTCACCAGATGCGCGTCGACACCGCGCTCGCGCAGTGCGTCGGCAACCCGGCGCGCCCTGTTCTCGTCCATCCCCAAAACTTACCCGCCACCTCCTCCCCGACTGATGAGCGCATTCAGCGGCACCCTGATAACCCCGCTCAGCCCGCTGAATGCGGCGGTTGGCCTAGGATCCGCGTGGCGGTCCGGACTCAGCGAAGGAGATGGGTGTGGCAGCGATACAAGAACTGGTGGGGCGCAACTCATTCCGCACGGGTACCGGGCCTGGCCCGATGGCTTCCCCACCGAGCCTGCGCGTGGCGGTGGTGGCCTGCATGGACGCCCGGCTCGACCCTAACCAGCTACTGGGCCTGCGGCCGGGAGAGGCGCACGTGATCCGCAACGCTGGTGGCGCCGTCACCGATGACGTCATCCGATCACTGGCAGTCAGCCAGCGCAAGCTGGGCACCACCGAGGTGATGTTGTTGCATCACACCAAGTGCGGGATGGCGACGTTCACCGACGAGGAATTCTGGTCAGAGCTTCAGGAAACCACCGGCCTGCGGCCCCCTTGGGCGGTCGAGACCTTCCGTGACACCGCAGCCGACGTGCGGCAGTCGCTGGAGCGGGTGCGGCGCAGCCCGTATCTGGCGAATACCACGGCGGTGCGGGGCTTTGTCGTCGATATCGACACCGGCGATCTCGCCGAGGTCTGAGTGCCGCAACCATGAACGCCGCCCGGCTGATCGCCTGGTTTGACGCCCAGGCCCGGGAGCTGCCTTGGCGTGAGCCTGGCACCACGCCCTGGGGCGTACTGGTCAGCGAGGTGATGCTGCAACAGACCCCGGTGCATCGCGTCGCTCCAGTGTGGACCGAGTGGATGGCGCGGTGGCCAAGGCCGTCGAGTCTGGCCGCCGAACTACCCGGCACCGCCGTCCGCGCCTGGGGCAAACTCGGCTACCCCCGGCGGGCATTACGCTTGCATTCGGCTGCCAGCATCATTGCCGTAGACCATGAGGACACTGTCCCCGCCGATGTCGAGGTGTTGCGTGCGCTACCCGGCATCGGCGCCTACACAGCCCGTGCCGTGGCCGCCTTCGGGTACGGCCACCGCGTGCCGGTGGTGGACACCAACGTCCGGCGAGTGGTTGCCCGCGCAGTGCACGGCATGGCCGGCTCCGGACCACCGTCGACCGTTCGTGATCTGTCCGATGTGGACAGGATGCTGCCCGAAGCTCAGCCCGCCCGGTTCTGCGCCGCGCTGATGGAGCTCGGCGCCGTCGTGTGCACCGCCAGCCGGCCACGCTGCGCAGACTGCCCGGTGGCCGGCGAGTGCGCCTGGGTGCGGGCGGGCCGGCCCCCCGCAACCACCCCCGCTCGACCCGCGCAGCGCTTCGCGGGCACCGACCGCCAGGTACGCGGGTTGCTGCTCGACGTCCTGCGCGCGGCGCCCGATCCGGTGCCCCGAGCCCATCTGGACGCGGTCTGGAGGGACGCCACTCAGCGCGACCGCTGTCTTGGCTCGCTGCTGGTCGATGGCCTGGTGGAGCAGACCCACGACGACCGTTTCGCCCTACCCGGAGAACATCCGCCCGTGATGGAGCCATACCGGGGTCAGCGGACCGTCAGTAACCCCCATATGTCTCCATAACGAGGGTGGGGTCAGTAGGCTGGCGACATGGCCGTTGTGAAGATCAACGCAATAGAGGTGCCGGACGGCGCCGGCGCCGAATTGGAACGCCGGTTCGCGGATCGCCACGGATCAGTGGACTCAGCGCCGGGTTTCCTCGGTTTCGAGTTACTGCGCCCGATAGCCGGGGACAACCGGTACTTCGTCTACACCAAGTGGGAGACCGAGGAGCACTTCCAGGCCTGGCGCAATGGCCCGGCGATGGAGGCACACTCCGGCGCCCGTGCCAAACCAGTCGCTACCGGCTCATCCCTCCTGGAGTTCGAAGTCGTCCAATCCGCGAGCCCGCCCAACCCGTAGTCTGGGGACAGAACGCAGTAATCCGCCCGAAATTACCGCAGTTGGTCCCCAGAACGCGCGTGAGATCAGTCAGGGGTGGCGGCGCTGCCCAGGTCGACCAGGGGGGTGTCGGGCACCTGCGGCGGCTTAGGGGTGCCGCGGAAGACGAACTGCGCGTCCTCGGCTGAGCCCTCGCCGTCCCAGTTCTCGACATCGACGACGACGATCTGCCCGGCGGCGATCTCACCGAACAGGATCTTCTCCGACAACTGGTCCTCGATCTCACGCTGGATGGTCCGGCGCAGCGGCCGGGCGCCCAGCACCGGATCGAATCCCCGCTTGGCCAGCAGTAGCTTGGCCAAGGTGGTGAGTTCCAGGTCCATGTCCTTGTTACGCAGCTGAACCTCTACCCGGGAGACCATCAGGTCCACCATTGTGATGATCTCGTCCTTGGTGAGCTGATGGAAGACGATCGTGTCATCGATCCGGTTGAGGAACTCCGGCCGGAAGTGCTTCTTGACCTCGTCGTTGACCTTGGTCTTCATCCGCTCGTAATTGGAGGTCTCGTCATTGCCCATGGTGAAACCGAGACCCACGGCCTTGGAGATGTCCGCGGTCCCCAGGTTGGTGGTGAAGATGATCACAGTGTTCTTGAAGTCCACCGTGCGGCCCTGACCGTCGGTCAGCCGGCCGTCCTCCAGCACCTGCAGCAGCGTGTTGTACACCTCCTGGTGCGCCTTCTCGATCTCGTCGAAGAGCACCACGGAGAACGGCTTGCGCCGGACCTTCTCGGTGAGCTGGCCACCCTCCTCATAACCCACGTAGCCGGGAGGGGCACCGAACAGCCGGGATGCAGTGTAGCGATCGTGGAACTCACCCATGTCGATCTGGATGAGCGCATCGTCGTCGCCGAACAGGAACTCCGCCAGCGCCTTGGACAGCTCGGTCTTACCCACGCCGGAGGGTCCGGCGAAGATGAACGAGCCGGAGGGCCGCTTGGGGTCCTTCAGACCGGCCCGGGTCCGGCGGATCGCCTTGGACACGGCCTTGACCGCCTCGTGCTGGCCGATGATCCGCCGGTGGATCTCATCCTCCATGCGCAGCAACCGGGTGGTCTCGGCCTCGGTGAGCTTGAACACCGGGATCCCGGTCCAGTTGGCTAGCACCTCGGCGATCTGCTCGTCGTCGACCTCGGCGACGACGTCGAGGTCGCCGGCCTTCCACTGCTTCTCCCGCTCGCCCTTTTTGATCAGCAGCTGCTTCTCCGAGTCCCGCAGTTTCGCGGCACGCTCGAAGTCCTGGGCGTCGATAGCTGATTCCTTGTCCCGGCGCACCGCGGCGATCTTCTCGTCGAAGTCGCGCAGGTCCGGCGGAGCGGTCATCCGGCGGATCCGCATCCGGGCGCCGGCCTCGTCGATCAGGTCGATCGCCTTGTCCGGCAGGAACCGGTCGTTGATGTAGCGGTCGGCCAGGGTGGCAGCCGACACCAGCGCACTATCGGTGATGGACACCCGGTGGTGCGCCTCGTAACGGTCCCGCAGGCCCTTGAGGATCTCGATGGTGTGATCGAGGCTCGGCTCTTGCACCTGGATCGGCTGGAACCGGCGCTCCAGCGCGGGGTCCTTCTCCACATACTTGCGGTACTCGTCCAGGGTGGTGGCACCGATGGTCTGCAGCTCGCCACGCGCCAGCATCGGCTTGAGGATCGACGCGGCGTCGATCGCGCCCTCGGCGGCCCCGGCCCCGACCAGGGTGTGCATCTCGTCGATGAACAAGATGATGTCCCCGCGGGTGCGGATCTCCTTGAGTACCTTCTTCAGGCGCTCCTCGAAGTCACCGCGGTACCGCGAGCCGGCCACCAGCGAGCCCAGGTCCAGGGTGTAGAGCTGCTTGTCCTTGAGCGTCTCGGGCACCTCGCCCTTGACGATGTTCTGCGCCAGTCCCTCGACGACGGCGGTCTTGCCGACGCCGGCCTCGCCGATGAGCACCGGGTTGTTCTTGGTACGCCGCGACAGCACCTGCATGACCCGCTCGATCTCCTTGCCGCGCCCGATCACCGGGTCCAGCTTGCCCTCCCGGGCACTGGCGGTGAGGTTGCGGCCGAACTGATCGAGCACCAGCGACGACGACGGGGTGCCCTCGCCACGGCCGGAGCCGGACTCCGCGGGTTCCTTGCCCTGATACCCGGACAGCAGCTGCAGCACCTGCTGGCGTACCCGGTTGAGGTCGGCGCCGAGCTTGACCAGCACCTGGGCGGCCACGCCCTCGCCTTCGCGGATCAGCCCGAGCAGGATGTGCTCGGTGCCGATGTAGTTGTGCCCGAGCTGCAGCGCCTCGCGCAACGACAGCTCCAGCACCTTCTTGGCGCGCGGCGTGAACGGGATGTGCCCCGACGGCGCCTGCTGGCCCTGGCCGATGATCTCCTCGACCTGCTGGCGCACCCCTTCCAGGGCGATCCCCAGCGACTCGAGGGCCTTGGCCGCGACACCCTCGCCCTCGTGAATCAGACCCAGCAGGATGTGCTCGGTGCCGATGTAGTTGTGGTTGAGCATCCTGGCCTCTTCCTGAGCCAGCACAACCACCCGCCGCGCGCGGTCGGTAAACCTCTCAAACATGGTGCACTCCTGACTGCCGCGCCCTCGCTGCGCGACCGGTACTGGGTCAGACAGCCCGTGGGAGTCACTCTAGCTGCCAGAGGGACCTGCTCGCTTCCGAACCGCTACCCGAACATCTGGCACAACGCAGTCCCGCTGGTCAGGATTCCGGAATGCGAGAACTGTCCGCTCAGGGTGAAACTAGACGGTGAAACTAGACCCTGACGGGTACTCCCGACGTGGGCCCTGCGTCGCGGGCCCGACCGACTGCTAGGTTTACCAGATATTTAGGTAAGGCAAACCTGACTTAAACGATGCTATCGGATTAGGAGAGCCCGTGCCGCAGGCCGCGGTACCCCACAAACAGCCAGCGAAGGCGGTCGACCGTTCCCACGCTCACCCGCTGGCCCGGTCGGTGGCGGTAGTGGATCATGCGGTGCGGTTGCTGGGCTTCCGCATCCTGGAGAGCCGCCCGCTACTGGGTGCGTCCCCGGCGCTGGAGGGATGCGGTACCCCCTGGATCGAGTGCGAACAGGCCCTGTCCGATGCGACCTTCTTCCCGCGCTGGCGGGTGTGGGTCGCGCAACGGCTCGCCGGGCAATACGCCCTACCCGAGCAGGTCGCTGTCCCCGAGCAGGCCACCGCCGGGTATGTCCTGCAGTGGTACCTGATCATTCCGACCTACCTGGGCGCGGCGCTGTTCCACTCTGCACGGCGGGTGCCCGCGCTGGCGCCACGGCACCTGAGCTTCCGGCTCGACTCGGCGGCGCTGCACGAGGTCGCCCTGCGTCCGGGCCGGTTCTGGTGCCTGCCGGATGATCCCGACGCCGGGCATCCCGACGCCGTGGCGGTGCCCGACGAGGCGACGCTGGCCACGGTCCTGCGGCACGAGGTGCTCACCCACGCCGACCGCTTCCTCGCCAGCTATGGCCGGCAGGTCCGTTTCGGGCGGCGCACCCAATGGGAAACGGTGACCGACGTGCTGGACAGCGGCTTGCTGCTGGCGGGCCGCTCGTTCGGGTCTCCGCGGGCCGGCGCGTCCGATGCCCGGCTGGTGCTGGGCGCCGGCGACAAACCGCTGACCTCGGCGTCGACGATCTGCGAAGTACGCGACGAGCACGGGCGCGTCCACTGGACCCGCCGACGCGGGTCATGCTGCTTCCTGTACGCCATACCCGGCATCGAGCGTCCGTGCGCGAGCTGCCCACGGGTCAGCGAAGCGGATCGGATCCGCATATTCGGCACCATCGACCCGGTCTGAGTCATCGCAGTGATGAACCAAAGGGTCGTTCAGTACGTTTACTGTGATGCGGGTAACACTGCCCGTGGGGTGTTCATGCTTCGACGGAGGGAGCCGTTGAGATGGTGAGCCTGGTGAAGGGTTTTGCAGGCAAGCCGGCGCATGCGCCGCTGACCGATGTCGGGATCGGTGCCTACACCGCCGGCGTCGCGATGCTCGTGGCGGGGGCGGCTGGATTTCAACAGGCTGCGATGGCCACTGCCTCGGTGATCACGATCGGGATCGGCCTCATCGCCGCCATACCGACCATCATCACCGGATTGGTCGATCTGTTCGGTATTCCAGCTGATGCACCCGCGCGTACCCTCGGCTGGTGGCACCTGACGCTGATGTCCAGCGCCACCGGCATGTTCGCCGGCACGTTCAGCTTGCAGTTGCCCGGGTACTACGATGGCAAGATCATTAATTCTGCTTTGATCCTCGGGGTCATCTCCTGGATATTACTGTTGGCCGGGGGCTACCTTGGTGGTGCGCTCACCTTCGTGTACGGAGTTCGGGTGCTCAAGAAGCCCAACGCCGCCATGGCTGATGCGCTCATTCCGGGTCGCGCCGACCATACTGACTGATCGAGGTACAACACACCGGTGCCGTCCCTGCAGGGACGGCACCGGTGCCTACGCACCCTTAGTTTCCCTTGTGGTATGCGTCCAATACCTCAGCCGGGATACGGCCACGGTCTGAGACGTTGAAACCGTTCTTGCGGGCCCACTCGCGGATCGCGGCGTTCTGCTCACGATCTACGGATGCACGGCCGCCGGTGCTGACCCGGCGAGCGGGACCTGCTGCCTTGCGACGGCCGCCGGCCTTCCGGGCGTTGCTGACATAGTCAGCCAGCGAGTCCCGCAGCTTACCCGCGTTACCCGAAGACAGATCAATCTCGTAAGCGACACCGTCGATGCCAAACTCAACGGTTTCTTCGGCGGTACCTCCGTCGAGGTCATCGACCAAGGTAACGGTGACCTTCTGCGCCATGCGCGTCGTCCTCCCTCAGGGACGTGGTGGACGGAGCCATCGCACGACGACTCCACAACGACAACGGCAGGTTATCCCATTTCAGAGAAGATTGCGAAATCAACCCACCGTTGGAGTGGGCTCATTGTGTCTTACCAGCGGAAACGCCGATGGCCCCGCGATACCCGAACCGGTACGCGTCATGAGCAGCCGGTCGATCCCCATTCTCATGCCGCCAAGTGGCGGCATTCGATAGTCCATCGCGGTCGCCGAAGTCCTGATCGAGGGGGCATCGCCGCACCATCACCGGCCGCGGCGAAGGCCGATGCCATACTCACCGCCGTCGGCGAGACGAACTGTTGTGGATCCGACACGTCACGGGGCTACGGTGTGGTTCACGCGTTGCCCCCCGGTAACGTCTCCTGCTGTGGACGAGCTGCCCGCGGATCGCGCCCTTTCTTTCGGTTCTGTGGCCGCCGGCTACGCATTGCACCGGCCGGGCTACCCGGATGAGGCGGTGGCGTGGGCCTTGGAATCGCTACCGGACAGCGCTCGAGTACTCGATCTTGCCGCGGGCACCGGCAAGCTCACCGAGGCGATACTGCGGTATGGGATACCCGCCGCGGCGGTGCTCGCCGTCGAACCGGACGCCGAGATGCGGGCTGAACTAGATCGGCGACTGCCGCAGATCGCCGCCCGTCCCGGATCTGCGGAACAGATCCCGGCAGATTCCGGTGCCCTGGACGCGGTTCTGGTCGGTCAGGCTTTCCATTGGTTCGATCCGGAGCCGGCGCTGGCCGAGATCGCCCGGGTATTGCGACCCGGTGGCGTGCTGGCCGCGCTCGGCAACGTCGAAGACGACACGGTGGCCTGGGTGGCCGAGCTCACCGAGGAAGCCCAAGCCAACAGGCCCGTCGGTAGCGTTGGGCGCGGCTTCGCCGACGTGCCCGAACATTCAGCGTTCGGCAGCCCGCAGCAGCGTCGGTTTCGCTGGAGCTGGCCGCGTACTATCGACTCGCTGATGAAGACCACATCGACCCACTCGTGGGCGCTGGTCAGTTCACCAGATCAGCGGACCGCCGCGTTCAGTGCGATTCGCCGGTTCCTCGAACAGCACCCGGCCACCCGCAGTGGCTCCTTCGAGTTGCCGATGCAGACCCTGGTGCTCCGAATCACCCGCCGTCCGGCGTGAGTTGTGTGGCTGATACCTGACTATCAGTGCGGTCTGGCCAGGTCCGTACGGTCAGGCCGGATCGGCTGAGCGTGATTCCCCAACTGCCGATCCAGTGGGGCGTAATCCGGATGACCTCGCGGCTCCCGCCAGGCATAGGCGAGTCGACGTCGACCAAGGCCTCGGCGCTGCCACGCACTTCGATGCCGCGGACTACCCAGGGTCCACGGAAGCCAGATCGTCGACGACGAAAGCCACGTTCGCATTGCGCACGATGTTGCGGAACTTGCGAGTCGTGGCCAGGGAGTGGCCGCCGATCAGCACCTGACCGTTTTGTTCGTCGACCCTGAAGCCGACCGGATTGTTCTGCGGTGCACCGGAGCCATCGACCGTGGCGAGCCGCCCGAGAATCTGGCGGTGCAGGTATTCCACTCCTCAGGAGTGAATCGTAGCGTCATGCGGCCACCGTAAAACCTCAACTTTTGTCGATCAGTGCAGCACCGCGTCGTTGATCACAGGCCACGGCACGTCGGCATCGTGCCAGGCCAACCCTCGCCACCAGCCGGATCATGATTCAGCGATCACGTGGGGGCCGAACCAGTTCCCGACCGGCTCCGCCACCCTGACCACCACCACCCTTGTCGTGGTTGGCCAGCCACGGACCGACACACCGCGCACGAAGGCACGCCAACGAGGTGCGTGGGGGCGCGACACACCGAGCATGAACGCGCGACACGCGAGCAGGGGGGCCGGGGCGGGGTGGAGATCAGGTGATGTTGCGTTGGTAGACCATGCGAAGGCCGCGCAGGGTGAGGTGGGGGGCGTGGTGGGTGATGGTCTGGGACTCGGCGATGAGCAGGGGGGCTAGGCCGCCGGTCGCGACGACCACGACCTCGCTCTCGGCGCCTGGGGCCAGTTCGGTGGCGATCCGGCGGACCAGGCCGTCCACCTGGCCGGCGAAGCCGAACAGCACACCGGACTGCAGGGCTTCCACGGTGCTCTTGCCGATCACCGACCGGGGACGGACGAGCTGCACCTTCACCAGTTGCGCCGCCCGGGAGGCGAGCGCATCGATGGAGATCTCAACGCCGGGAGCCAGCGCGCCGCCGAGGAACTCGCCGCGGGCGCTGACGACGTCGAAATTGGTGGAGGTGCCGAAGTCCACCACGATCGCCGGGCCGCCGTAGAGGGTGTAGGCGGCCAGTGTGTTGACGATCCGGTCGGCGCCCACCTCGCGGGGGTTGTCGCAGACCAACGGCACGCCGGTGCGCACCCCTGGTTCCACGATCACCCGGGGTAGCTGCGGCCAGTACCGGTCCACCATCACCCGCAGCTCCCGCAGCACCGCGGGAACAGTCGAGAGCGCAGCGACACCCATGACCTCGCTGGAGTACTCCCCGAGTAGCCCGCGAAAGGTCAACGCCATCTCGTCGGCGGTCATCCTGGCGTCGGTACGCATCCGCCAGTCGTGCAGCAGCGTCCCGTCCTTGCCGGTGCCGCCCCGGTCTCCATCGAAGAGTCCAAGGACGATATTGGTATTGCCGATATCTACGGTGAGCAGCACCTGCTCACCGTCGCTTCTCGCCGGAGCCGCCAATCAGGAAACCACCAGCCAGGGAACCGCCGGCCGGGGCATCCGACGGGTCGTAGCCTTGGTGCACGATCCGGTTGTCGGCGTCGACGAACACCACTCGGGGACGGTACTGCCGCGACTCCGCCTCGTCCATCGTGCCGTACGCGATGAGAATGACCAGATCCCCGGGCGCGACCAGATGCGCCGCGGCACCATTGATCCCGATCACGCCGCTGGCGCGGGAACCGGGGATGACGTAGGTCTCCAGCCGGGCCCCATTGGTGATGTCCACGATCGCGACCCGCTCACCGGCCAGCAGATCGGCGGCATCCATCAGGTCCTCATCAACGGTCACCGACCCCACGTAGTGCAGATCCGACTGCGTGACGGTAGCCCGGTGGATCTTGGACTTCAGCATCGTCCTGAGCATCACAGGCCTCCTCGTCCCACCGGGCCGGGTTCGAACCCCAGGTCAAGGCACACGTTGTCAATCAGTCGGGTGCTCCCGACGGTGGCGGCGATCAGCAGCCGGGCCGGGCCCCGTTGCGGGGCGGGACCGAGCGCAGGATCGCGCAGAGCCAGGTAGTCCGGTACGACGGCGGGCTGCCCGGACAGCACATCCCGGGCCGCGCTGAGCACCGCATCCCGACCATGCGCACCGGCCCGGGCTCCGGCCGCCAGCGCCGCCGGGAGCACGGCCGCGGCGCGGCGAGCCTGCGCATCCAGGTGGACATTGCGCGAGGACAGCGCGAGCCCGTCGGGCTCGCGCACCGTGGGAATTCCGATCACCTGCACGCCCATCCCGAGATCAGCGACCATCCGCTGGACCAGCACGAGCTGCTGGTAGTCCTTCTCGCCGAAAAACGCGCGATCTGGCGTGACGATCCCGAACAGCTTGGCCACCGCGGTGAGCACGCCGGTGAAGTGACCCGGCCGGCTGGCGCCCTCGAGTTCGGCGCCCAGCGGCCCGGGCACCACGGTCGTGCCGGATCCTGGCGGGTACATCGTCTCGGCGGTGGGAGCGAACACCAGCTCCACGCCGACGTCGCGGCAGACGGCGAGATCCGCGTCGAGCTGACGGGGGTACCGGTCGAGGTCGTGGCGTGACGTGAACTGCGGCGGATTGACGAAAATCGACACCACCGTGGCCGCATCCGGGACGGCCTGGGCAGCCCGGATCAGGGCCCGGTGGCCGTCGTGCAGCGCGCCCATCGTCGGGATCAGCACCACCGGGCGTCGCGCCTGATGCAGGCTCCTGCTCACCGCGGACAGTGCGGCGGGATCGTCGTAGACGGTCAGGCGCCGCACCGTGGCCCCTGCAGAGTCTCCCGGATCCGGGAGGCGGCCGCGGGGGCCAGCAGTCCGGCTGCCTCGGCGCGGTCGGCGGTCCGGCTCGCCTGCGTGCGGTACGGGTCGAGCAGCTCCGGGGCGGACTCCGCGAGCACCCGCAGGTGCAGCCGGACGGTGTCGAGGTCACCGCGGGCCACCGGCCCGGTCAGGGCGCGATCGCCGTGGCGAAGCGTGTTGTCCAGCGCTGCCTCCAGCAGCGGGCCGAGCAGCCGTTCCGCAGGCACCACCCCGGCGTGTTCCAGGGTGTCCACCGCGTCGCGGACCAAAGTGGCCAGGTGGTTGGCCCCGTGCGCCAGCGCTGCATGGTAGAGCGCCCGGGCCTCGGGCGGCACCCGCACCGGCTCGGCTCCCATCTCCAGCACCAGCGCTTCCCCGACGCTCCAGCCGGTCTCGTCGGCAACCGTGACGCCGACACAGGCCGCCGCGAGCCGTGCGGTGTCCTCGGCGCGCCCGGTGAAGGTCATCGCGGGATGCAGGGCCAGCGGCAGGACCCCGAGCGCGATCGCCGGCGCCAGCACGTCCACGCCCCGGGCGCCGCAGGTATGCACCACGATCTGACCGGCCCGAAACGCGCCGGTCGCGGCGAGCCCGGCCACCAGGTCGGGCAGCACATCGTCCGGGACGGCCAGCAGCACCAGATCGGAGCGCCGCACCACGTCATCGGGTGGCAATACGGGTACCTGGGGCAGCAGGTCCGCGGCGCGACGCAGCGACGCCCGGGACACTGCGCTGACCCCGACCACCACGTGCCCGGCGCCCGACAGTGCGGCACCCAGCACCGATCCCACCCGTCCGGCGGAGACGACGCCTACGGCCAGGCGCGCAGGGCGAGTGGCCGCGCCGCTGCGCTCTACGAAGGCATTGGGGGCAGCCACTCGCGGCTGCGGCTTCGTTGCCATCGCCGTCCTCCAGATGTTCCAGTCCTGCGCTGGCCGCAGGTACCGGACTGTCGCAGATTAGCCCCACCGGCGGCATCGGCGCCGGTTGTGGTGAGCAGCTTCACTGTTGCATTCACCCCTCCCGCCGTTCGTCTGGGGCGCGCACGGCCCGGTCCCGGGCATCGATCAACTCCGCCAGCGCCTCATGGTGCCAGCGCCAGGTGTCCGGGCTGGCCGTGCCGCGCTGCACCCGGTCGGACAGGAAGGCGAGGTCGGTGACCGCATTCTGGTACTCACGCACCGCGCCGGCAGCCGAGTCCCCGGCCCGACGGCGCACCTCGGAGCGCCAGCCCCGCCGGCCGATCTGGCTGGCCAGCAGCGGAACCTCACTGGGCGCGATCCAGCCCGCAGTGGCGAACCCGGGCAGCGCGGCGGAGATCAGTCGCTGCTCCCGGCGGCGTTGCCACACCACCAGCGCGATCAGGGCGCCGAACAATGGCACCATGATCACTCCGTAGACGGCTGGGAGGTAACCCAGACCGGCGGAGGCGTTCCACAGCGCATGCAGCCCGACCGCACCGAGATAGCCGGCCCCGACCAGGCTCACGCGGTGCAGCACTGACCGGTCGCGGCGGCGGGCCACCAGTCCCACGGCAATCCCGGTGATCGCGGTGAACACCGGATGCGCGAACGGGGCGAGCACGCCGCGCATCAGGAAGACGATGGCCACGCTCGCGCCGTTGCCGGCCATCCCGTCCAGGACAAACGCGCGCCCGAAGTACAGGACGTTTTCGGTGAACGCGAATCCGGCGGCCACCATCCCCGCATAGACAACCCCGTCCACGAGCCCGTCGAACTCGCGCCGGCGCAGCAACAACAGGCCGATCAGGAACGCCCCCTTGAGTGCCTCCTCGGCGACCGGTGCGGAAATCACCGCTGCGGCCAGGTCACCGCCGCCGGTGCCAAGCAGCCGTTCCCCAATCGTTGTCGAGGCGTCGTTGACGAGCGCCGCACCGAGCACCGAAATCCCCGCGCCCCACAGGAACGCGGCGAACAGCAGCCCCGCGGGCTCCGGCTCCCAGCGATCCACCCACAGGAAGGTCGCCACGACCGGCAGCACCGGTAGCACCGCTGCCATCGTGCCGACCATCATGGCGATGCCGCCGATAGTGGTACTGATGACACCGAGCGCGACGAGAACCGCCACGGCCAACCCGACCAGGACCAGCACGGGGCGCAGCGTCGCTCTGCCGCGCGCAGGAGCGCTTGTCGGCGCTGGGGCGGCCGGCCCAAACCCGGTCATGGCGCGGCAGCCTAAGGGGTCGCCTCCAGACCACCATCACGGTGGGCCCCTCGGGTCACACCGGGTCAGGTGTCTCCTCGCTCGGCTGATCATGATCCAACAGCACCACATTGATCAAGTCATCATCGAAGGGCATGATCTGGGCTGCGGGAACCCCCATACCTGCGGCGATGCGGTGCGCTTTGTCTTGGAAATCGGCGATGGTCTGGCCAGGCAGCATTCGCACCAGCAGCGTCACCGGTGGGCCCGGATCCACCGATTGAACCTCCGGCGCCACCATGACGGGTAGCTTGGCGCCGCTTAACGTGTGGTCGGCGAGGTGGGCGCCGTCCATCGCACTGGACCACAACCACGTTACCTCGCTAACCCACCGCCCCAGCTCGTCGGCTTCACGCCGGCGGTGCACCCAACGGGGTATCCACCAGGAACGACCATCCGGCAATCCCTCGTCAGGCTCGTCGACGAGTCTGTCGGTCACACCGCTCGACACGAGCGTCATGATGATCCCTCCGCATCTTGACTGCACCGGGGCCTGCGTTGTTCATGAATTACCCATAGGAGAGCCGCTCAAACCCGCATCTGACTTCGCGGGTCGGCTGGGGCGTTGTGTCAGGTAGCAGTGGGAGCCGACCCGGCCTCGTCCAGTTGACGCCACAGTTCGGTCGCGACGCTACGGATCAGGACCCGCCCGAGGCCCGCTCGGGTCGCCAGGATGATCAGGCGATCGCCGTTGGCGAGGAGGTGGTCTGGGGGCGCTGGCAACTCGAGGGTATCCGTCGCGGCACGGTGGATCGCGATCACCTGCACCTGGTGGGGTGCATTGACGGCGTGGCTGGCCAGGCCGTCGAGTTCGGAGCCCGCTTGGACGCCCACCTCGGCGATCAGCAAGACCATGCGTCCGACCGAAATCGTGCCCAGGACCTCGCGGCGCAACATGGCGGCGGCGAAAGCCGGCGCAGCGAGATTGGGCACACTTCGGGAGATGGTGATACCGAAGTTGCGCTCGACCCGTTCGGCGAGGTCGCTGTCGAACAGGCGCAGCACCACGCGGAGATCCGGGCTCATCGCGCGGGCCTGCAGGGCGGTTTCCAGGTTGGTCACGTCGTTGTTGGTCACGGCCACCAGGGCGCGGCAGGTGCTGAGGTACGCCGCGCGCAGGGTGTCCTCCCGGCTGGCGTCACCGAACACGATCGGCGCGCCGATCTGCCTCGCCAGCGGCACACCGCGGGCGTGCGCATCGCTGTCCACGCACACCACCGGAACACCCAGGTCATGCAACTGTGCCACCACCCGCGCACCGACGTGGCCCAGCCCGACCACCACCACGTGGCCCGCGATGGGACGAAGCCTGCCCAGCGCGGTGTCCAGCCGGGCGCTGACCACGGCACCGACCACCGTCGCGGTGACCACCGGGATGATCGAGATCCCGACGATCGTGACCATTGCCTGGGTGATCTTGTTGAGCGCGCTCAGCCCGGTGTCGGGCTGGGCCGCACCCGCCGCGTCCAGAAGAATGAGATACACCGCGTCGGACCACGAGACGCCGCCCACGGTGGCGGACAGGATCGTGCCGAGCGCCAGCAAGGCGAACAATCCGGTGGCGATCGCCAGCCTGCGGTTGAATGCCGCGGTGATGCGCCACCATAGGGTCCGCAGCCGGTCCCGCCGGCGGCGGTGAACAGCGGCATCGCCGAAGGCGGCATGACCCTCGGCCAGCACCAGATCGGCCTTGCCCTGGTCGGCTGGTAGCAGTTCGGGCTGCCCTGGCCCGCTGGTGTCGGCGAGCGCACAGATCAACCGATCCGCGGCCACATCGCTGCGTCGCGCGACGTAGAGCGTCCGGTCGGGCAGCCGCACATAGCTGGGCGCCAATTCGCTCAGCGCTCCAGCCACGAAGGACGGGGCCGCCGTGTCAGCATCCGATAGCACGGCGCAGCCAGGGAACAGCGTCTGAATGCGATGCCCGAGATTGATGTTGAAAAACCGGATCACCAACCGCAGCTCACTGTTCAGTTCCTGAGCCCGAAGCGCGGCATGGATATTGCCCACGTCGTCCTGATTGACCAAGGCGACCGCGCGGGCGTGTTCCACCCCTGCCGCGCGGAAGGCACCCACGCTCAACTCTGGCGCCTCGATCACCCGCACTTTCGGTAGCGACGCGATCCGGGGTCCGTAGTTGCGTTCGGCCGAGGGCAGGATCACGGTCACCTCGTCACCGATCTGAGTGACGAGCTCCTCGACCAGGCGATAGGCCAGCGGGTTGTCACCGCATACGACGAGGTGCGCCTTCCGCGGTGTCTGCTCCTCACCCTCTGCCATGGCTCGGTGAGCGTACGGTGTGTGCTTCGAGGACCCGGCCAGGGCCAGTGACCAGCCTGGGTTACCTGCCTACCGAGGGAGTGGAGGAAGCGATGCCCGAGTCCTTCCAGACGAATCGGGTCGTAACGGAGGAGCCACTCAACGTCACGGTCAGCGACGTCGCACCGGGCACGATCTTGTGCGTGGTCGCCGGTGAGGTCGATTTAGTCACCGCGCCCGGCCTGCGAGACAAGCTGACCGACGCGATCAACGACGCGCCGTCCCACCTTGTGATCGACTTGTCCGGTGTGCAGTTCCTGGCCTCGATCGGGCTGAGTGTCCTCGTCGAGATTCTCGCCGCGCAAGAAGCCGCGAGTCGCCACCTGGCCGTCGTCGTCGAGAACAACGATGCGGTCACGCAGTCCCTGCAGATCACCGGACTCGACCAGGTGTTCGACTTCCACGTCGCGGTGGAGACAGCCATCGCAGCGTGCCCCGCTCCCACAACAGTTCAGCGGCCGTGACGGTTCCACGATCGCACACGGAAGAGAACAGCGCGCCAACCTGCCGTTATTGGCGTATTCGGATGAGGTCGGGGGTGAGGTGGAGTGGGTTGCGGCGTGGTGGGCCGCCCAGCCAGGGTGGTGGGTGGAATTCGGGGATACCGCTGGCCATCTCGATTCGCCAGTCGGAATGGTGGACGAGTCGGTGGTGGCGGCCGCACAATGCCACGCAGTTGCCGACGCTGGTCGGGCCCCCGTCGCCCCAGAATATGACGTGATGGATGTCGCACCAGCGGGCCGGTATGGAGCAGCCGGGGAAGGCGCATCCACCGTCCCGGGCGATCACGGCGCGGCGGATCGCGGTGGGTACGGTGCGGCTGGCCCGCCCGATGTCCAGCGGTTCACCCCGGGCGCCCAGCACCACGGGGATGATCGCTGCGTCGCAGGCGATGCGGCGGGCGATGTCGGCGTTGATCGGGCCGCCCAGCGCCAGTGACGCGGTCCCGATCCGGCCTTGCAGCACGGGCAGGCTGATGGTGACCACGACCTGGGGGCGTTCGCCGCCCTCGGTGGGCAACTCCCCCTGGCTCAGCGCGCGCGATGCGAGGTCGACCAGGGCGTCGGCGTCGCGTTGCGCCGCGGTGCGCAGGTCAACCTCGGTGTCGGTGGCCGGGCGGGGCGCGGCGAGTGGGCTCAGCGCCGCGCGGACGATCTCACCGGCCTCCCGGTCCAGCCATCCGGACAGCTCATAGCCGCCGTCGCGGTCGCGCAGGCGCAGCCACCGCCGGGTCTCGGGAGCCTCTGTGGGTTGCGGGCCGTCCTGGTCGAGGTAGGCCAGGATCCGCTTGCCCAGCACCGCCAACTGCCCGGCGTCCAGCGTCCGGGCGTGCAGAGCCAACTGGGTCTCCACCTCGGCCCGCTGCGCCGCGGCGACGTGCGCGGGGATCCGGGCCAGCACCGAGCGGATCACCGCGACGTCCGCGGCGCCGATCGCGTGGTCGGCGACCGCCGCCGCGGTCGCCGGTAGTGTCGGCTGCAGCGGTGCGCCACCCAGCCCGCGGCCGGGTAGTAGCTCGGTGGCGGCGGCGACCCGGGACTGCGCCTCACCCCGCGACACCCGGGCCACCGCGCGCACCAGCGCCACCGTTGAACCGTATCCCAACCCGCTGGCCATGCCCCGGGAATCGATTTCCCCGACCACCGACAACATCTGCGCCCAAGTCGAATGCAAACGGGTTTCCAACGCACCCAACTCAGCCAGCAACTCGGCATCACCGCCTTGCCACACCGCTGCCGTCGACATGACCCAATGCTACGACCGAGCACCGACAAAACTGGGGTACTTCGTCCAGGATCAGGCATCCAAGTGTAAGGAAATTCGACAGCGAACAATGCCCGTGAAGGCGGTAACACCACGGAGGTGTCGACGGGCGAGGACGGCTACGAACGACTAGCGGTGTCCGGTGTTGTAGCAGGCGAAGGCCACGGGTGCGCCTCACCCAGGCAGGCGAGGATTTCGTATCGGTGGCGGGCGAACTCGGGTTCGAACTGGGCGCCGGGATGCCTCGGGTTGGGTAGCTCAACGATCCTGCTCACCCGCGCTGGTCGCGGGCTGAGCAGCACGATGCGGTCGCCGAGCAGCAGCGCCTCATCCACGTCATGGGTGACGAACAGGATCGTGGTCCGGTGCTCTCGCCACACCGAGATCAGCAACTGCTGCATCTCCCGCCGGGACTGAGCGTCGAGCGCGCCGAAGGGCTCGTCCATCAGCATGACCCGGGGCTGGGTGGCCAAAGTTCGGGCGAGCTGGACACGTTGGCGCATCCCTCCGGAGAGCTTGCCGGGCAGGTGGGTGGCAAACCCTCCAGCCCAACCTGGATCAGCAGATCCTCGGCGAGTTGCCGCCGTTGACGTGGGCCAACCCCCCGAAGTTGCAGGGCGTATTCGACGTTGTGGCGGGCGGAACGCCACGGCAGTAACGCGTCCTCCTGGAAGATCATCGCGCACGCATTGGCTTCGGTAACGGGCGTCCCGTCCACCTGCGCCGACCCGCCGAGCGGCGCCACCAGTCCGGCAAGCGCACGCAAGATCGTCGACTTCCCGCACCCCGACGGGCCGAGCAGGATGACGATCTCACCGGGCTGCACGTCGAGGTCGATCTCGGCGGCGAGCATGTCACCGAAGGCAAGAGTGAGCTGCTCAAGCTTGAGGTGCGCGCCGCCGCTCATCGGGCCCCCGCTCATCGGCCAGCCCTCGGCAGCCAGTGGTTGACCCGGGACCCGATGCGTTCGACGATCCACGCGGTGTTCCAGCCGAGGACGCCGATCGAGAGCATCCCGACCATCACGCTCGGGTAGTCGAGCAGTCCGTAGGCCTGCCAGGTGTAATAGCCGATACCGAACTGACCGGAGATCATCTCGGCGCTGATCACGCAGATCCACGCCACACCCATGGACACCGACAGTCCGGAGAAGATCCCGGGCATGGCGCCCGGCAGTACCACGTGCATCAGCACGGACAGCCGTCCGGCGCCCATGGTCCTGGCGGCTTCCTCCCACACCTTGGGCAGGCTGGCCATCGCATGGATCGTGCTCACCGCGACCGGAAAGAACGCCGCGAAAAAGGTGATGAACACGATTCCCTGCTCACCGGTGGGAAACAGCAGGATGGCCAGCGGTACCAGGGCGATCGCCGGGATCGGCCGGGATACCTCGATGAGCGGCCGCAGCGCAGCCCGGACGAGCCGCGAGCGCCCGATCGCGATCCCGACCGCCACCCCGCTCACCGCGGCCAGCCCGAACCCCAGCAGGATGCGGCGCAGGCTGGCGAGCAGGTCCTGGTAGTAGCTCCCGCTGGCTAGCTGGACCCGCAACGCATCGAACACCTCGCCCGGGCCGGGCAGCTTGTCGAACCGCAGCCAAAACACCACATGATTCGCGGTGAGCACCTGCCAGATCAGCAGCACCACTACCAGCGGGAGCGCGATGAGCGCTCCGGTGACCAGCTTGCCCGGCACCCGGCTGATCAGTGGCGCGGTCAACGTCGCGAATCCGCCTGGCCGGCCGGCAAGATCACGGCGCTCGGTCCGGTCGGCAACCGCATCCTCTGCGGCGGTGCCCTGCGAGGGCGACACCGGAGTGGTCGTCACAACGTCCTCCTCAGCTCACATCGTGGCCAGCGCCGCTGGGTAGTCGACTTCGTGGCTGGTGGGGTGGCCCGTCACGTACCCGTCCCCGTCGGCGGTTGTGGCGAAGGGCTTCAGGCGCGACGGCGCGGGCGCGGCCGGGTCGAGAACCCAGGTCGCGGTCGCGGCGAAGATGCGGGTTCCGTTGCTGGTGTCCGGCACGTAGGCCGCGCGCACCGCACTGCCGCGGGTCTTGATCTGTTGCAGCAGGCAGGTCGGGGTGGCCGCGACCTTGGTCGAATTGTCGCCGGCGAACCACACCTCTGACGCGGTGCGCGGGTCGTCGACCGGCAGGCCGCAGGCGGGATCGGTGCCGCTGAGCCGGTCGGGGTTGGTCAGGTCGGCCCGGTCGGCGTCGTAGGAGGATCCGTAGACCTTCCGCAGGTAGCTGTCGTTGACGAACGTCCCCAGATCCAGGTTCTGGACGGAACCGAGGTCCTTGAGGAACGGCACGATCTGGGTCATCGCCTCGACCTGGCGCTGCTTGATCGTCATGTCGAAGCTGACCAGGCCGTTCGGTCCGTTGTAGAGATAGACGACCTCGGGCTCCAGGCCGGTGATGGACCCGACCTTCTGGGCCGCTTCCAATGGGTGCTGGTTGAGATAGTCCGCGGTGTCCCGCACGGACTCCAGGAAGGCCTGCAGCACCTCGGGGTGGGCCGTGCTGAATGCCTGGCGCGCCACGACGGCGTGGAACGTCGGCACCCCGTTGCTGCCGCCGTCGTAGAGCAGGTGGGCCTGCTTACGGAAGATCATGAGCTGCGGCCAGGGCACGAACTGGGCCAGCGCGGCGACCTGCTTACCCTCGAGAGCCGAGGCGCCCACCGAGGGGTCCTGGTTGAGCACCTTGACATCAGCGGGGGTCAACCCGTTGCGCCGCAGGGCGTTGACCAGCATGCCGTGTGCCGCGGAGCCGACGCTGGTGGAGATGACCTGGCTGCGCAGGTCGCTCAGCGTTCGCGCGGCGGACCCGGTGGGGACGACGATCTGGTTGAGCGAGCCGCGCAAGTTGTACCCGGTGATCGCGACCAGCTCGGATCTGGCGTCGGGGTACTGGCTGGTCTTGGATCCGTTGACCAGGACGGAATAGTCGCCCATCGACCCGATGTCGACCTTGCCGGCGATCATCTGCGCGGTCAGCGGCGGCCCGGACGGGAAGTCCTGCCAGGTGACCTGGTAGTGCGTCCCGGTGCGCTTCCCAGTCTCGGCCAGCGCGCCGCGCAGGGGCCGCAGTACCAGCATTCGTCGACATGCATGTAGGCCTTGCCGCTGTCCGGGTTGATCGCCAAAGAGTCCAGTGGGCACATGTCCACGCACAATCGGCATCCGTCGATGCAGGTGACCTCGTCGATGGTGACCGGGACGTCTGCCCGGCTGGTGACCAGTGCCATCAGGTGCTCCTTCAGTGGTCGTGATCGGTGGAAGCGGCAAGGCCCAGGCGCGCGGACGTCGGCGTCGGAGCGGGCGGTTTCCAGAGCGGCCCGGACCTCTGGGTGACCCGGCACCCAGGCCGCGAGGGCACGAACCGCCGCCTTGCGCACGTCGAGGTTGGCGTCGCCGGTGGCGGTGATCAGTGGGTTGATCGCCTCTGCCGGGTCCGCCGCGGCGAGAGCGGTGGCCGCCCCCTGGCGTACCTGCCAGGCGGGATCGGTCAGCGCTGCCCGGGCGAGAATGGTCGCCTCCCCCGCGCAGCCGGTATGCGCCATGGCGCTGAACGCCGCCGCCCGAACCCCGACCTCGCTGTCCTGGGCCAGGGCGATCAAGGTCGGGACACCGCCGGGGTCGGACACCACGGCCAGACCGCGGGCGACCTCCATGCGTATTGCCGCAGCCGAGTCCTTGGCAGCGGCGTCAAGCGCGGTGAGCGCATCCATCGAGACCAGCCCGAGTACCACCTCCCGGCGGACGGACTCACCAGCGTCGAACTGCAGCGCGGTCAGATCTTCGACGGTGCACAGCCGGTGGCGCCACAGCGCGCCCACCGCGGCCGCGCGAACGACCTCATCAGGGTGCCGCAGCGCGGCGCGGAGCGCGGCGGCGAACTTCCCGCTGGGCGCCAGCACCTCCCGCAACTCGCGCAGCAGGTCGATGGCGGTGCGCCGGACCGTGTCGGCGGGATCGGTCAGGGCGGCCGCGATCACCGGCGCGGCCGGCGCCCACTCCTCGGTGGCCTCGCTGAGCACACCGAGCGCGGTGCGCCGCACGTCGGGGTCGTCGTCGGTGAGGAACTCCGCCAGCTCTTCGATCGTGGGTGCCTCGTCAGCCAATTCCAGCAGAGCCAGGATCCGGCCGGGCTGGCTCGTCATAGTCATCTCCAGGGTCGTCATGATCACCGCCAGGCCGCTGCCAGGCCGGCGCTGTCCGGGGCGGGTTCACCCGGGACGCCGTCGGGGCGGATGAAGCCCGGTACCGGCACGATGTACGGAGCCACCGGCCGGGTGAGCATCTCTGGCTGCGCGGTCGGCCCCTTGCGCAGGTTGAGGTGGCAGAACCAGCGCTGGTCGTCGCGCTCGGGGTAGTCGGCGCGCTGGTGGTAGAGACCCCACCGGCTCTCGGTGCGGGCCAGCGAGGCCCGAGCGGCCAACTCGGCGCAGTCCCGGATGAAGCTGACCTCGGCGCAGCGCATCAGCTCGTGCGGAGTCTGTGCCCCCATACCTTCGATCTCGCCGCGCATCCGCTCGAAGGCCTCCAGCCCGAGGCTGAGGTAGCGCTCGGTTTTCGGCGGCTGCAGGTAGTCGTTGACGAAGCGCCGCAGCTTGTACTCCACCCGGGGCTGCGGCGGGCCGTCCGGGTGGGCCAGTGGCCGGTAGATCATTTCGTGGGCGGCGGTGATCTGGTCCTCCGGCAGCCCGGGACGGCCGACTGAGCCGGCGAAGGCGCTGGCCTGCTCGCCGGCGATGTCGCCGTAGACGAACACGCCGATCATGTAGTTGTGCGGCACGCAGGCCATGTCACCGGCCGCGTACAGGCCCGCGACGGTGGTTGCGGCGTGCTCGTCCACCCACACCCCGGAGGAGGAGTGCCCGCTGCACAGCCCGATTTCGGAGATGTGCATCTCGACGTCGTGGGTCCGGTAGTCGTGCCCGCGTCCACTGTGGAAGGTTCCCCGGGTGGGCCGCTCGGTGACGTGCAGGATGCCCTCGAGCTGGCTGATCGTGGCGTCCGGGAGGTGGCTGAGCTTGAGGTAGATGGGGCCGCGCGCACTGTCCAACTCGCGCTTGACCTCGGCCATCATCTGCCCCGACCAGTAGTCGCAGTCGACGAACCGGTTGCCCTCGCCGTTGACCTGGTAGCCGCCGAACGGATTGGCCACGTAGGCGCAGGCCGGGCCGTTGTAGTCCTTGATCAGCGGGTTGATCTGGAAGCACTCGATCCCGGACAGCTCCGCGCCGGCGTGGTAGGCCATCGCGTAGCCGTCACCGGCGTTGGTCGGGTTCTCGTAGGTGCCGTACAGGTATCCGCTGGCCGGCAGGCCCAGCCGGCCACAGGCTCCGGCGGACAGGATCACCGCTCCGGCGGAGATGGTGACGAACTCACCGGAGCGGGTGTCCAGGCCCACGGCGCCGACTGCTTGGCCGTCCGCGGTGAGCACCCGGACCGGCATCATCCGGTTCTCCACGGTCACCTTCGAGCGCACCGCCCGGCTGCGCAGCGTGCGGTAGAGGACCTTCTTCACGTCGCGGCCTTCGGGCATCGGCAGCACGTAGCTGCCGGGGCGGTGCACCTTGCGCACGGCGTACTCGTCGTGCTCGTCTTTCTCGAATTTGACGCCGTAGCCCTCCAGCCGTCGTACCATGCCGTAGCCGCGGGTAGCGGTCTGGTAGATAGTGCGCTGGTTGACGATGCCGTCGTTGGCGATGGTGATGTCGGCGATGTAGTCCTCGGGCGTGGCCTTACCGGGGATGACGGCGTTGTTCACCCCGTCCATGCCCATGGCCAGCGCGCCGGAATGCCGCACGTGCGCCTTGTCCAGCAACAGCACGCTGGTTGCGTGTTGGTCGGCGGTGAGCGCGGCCATGGTGCCGGCGGTGCCGCCGCCGATGATCAGGACATCGCAGGCGAGCTCACGCCGGTGTGACGGTGCTGGGATCTGCACGGTAGGGGCCCCCTTCGATCATGAAGTGGTTGGGCGTTGGATGGGGGTGCGGTGCAGCCACCCGGCGAGGGATAGCCGGTCACCGCGATAGCGCACGAATTCCAGGTCGATGGGCCGGCCGGAGTCGGTGAACGTCAGCCGCTCCAGCAGCAGCAGCGGCGATCCCTCGGCGACCCGCAGGAGATCGGCGACGGTGCGGTCGGCGGCCACCGCCTCGGCAGGTAGCTGGCGTCCAGGGATAGCGGCTGGTCATCGAGCAGCCGGACCCGCTCCAGGGCGACCACGGGAGAGCCGGGGTCCAGCATGAGACGCTCGGCCACCGTCGCCGTGGCCGGGACGGTCTGAGCGAGCAGCACCTGGTTGACCACCCGCGCGCTGCCTGTCTCGAGGCTCTCGGCCAGGCCACGTAACCGGTCGAGGCCCTGCACTGCCTTCCCGGACACCACGAACGTGCCGGCCCCCGGGATGCGGTCGATCAGGCCTTCGGCCCGCAGCAGCGCCAGGACGTCCCGCACGATGTTGCGACTGACCCGGAACGCTCTAGCCAGCTCGGCTTCGGATGGCAATGGCTGCTCGCCGTAGGTTCCGGCCAGGATGCGGGCGCGCAGCACGTCGCGGATCCGCCGGGCCGGAGCGATACGACGCCCTGCCGTCCGCAACGTCGGAGTGTGCGTCATGCGGCGAATGCTCAGCAGCGTTCATTACCTGCAGCGCAGCCGAATATGACGGCGCGGTTACGCCACTTCGCAAACCCGCACCGAACGCGCTGACCTCGGCAGATCCGGTCCCCAGGCGCGATACCGCCACGAGGTGCGAGCCACCCGTGCCTTACGTGCCGAGTCCGGATCCGGTTGCCACATCGATCTGATAGCTCGTTCTCGGAGCCCACTGCGCTGAGAAGCTGAACCGATCGCCGCGCACGAGGGTCTCCCGCCATTCCACCAGGCGGTTGTCGAGGCAACCTTGCCGCTCGATGGAGAACACCGCCACGGTCTTGCCGATCTGCAAGATGCGCCGCTGGCCGGCGGTGGGCACGGTGGCGTGAATGTGCTCGCAACCGCCGGTCAGGCGGATGTCCGCGCGCGCGGACAGTTCGTCGTAGAGACCGGCGTGGGTGAAGTCGGCATCGATCAGGGCGCCGGCCACGTCCTTGGGCATCCACGTGTGGTCCAGGGCGAGTGGATCATCGCCGGCCAGCCTGAGTCTTTCGAGGTAGACCAGTTCGGCATCGTCACTGAGTTGGAGCAGGCGGGCCACCCGGGCATCGGTGCGGAGCTCGAGTGCTCGCACTTGGCTGCGCTGTTCGAGACCGTGCGACTCGACCACGCGGAACAGTGAGTACAGCGCGCCCACAGGCTGCCGGATTTCGGGAATGTGCACCCGGGTACCGCGGCCCCGGGTGGATTCCAGAGTGCCGTCCTCCCGCAGCCGCCGCAGCGCCTCCCGCACCGTGTGGCGGCTGACGCGGTAATCGGCCATGAGTTGGTGCTCGCCGGGGAAATGTGTCGTGAACGCGCCTGCCGCCAGGCGCCGGGACAGGTCGTCGAAGAGCTGGGTCCACAGTGGCACGGGACTGGTGCGATCGAGATTGGCACGATCGAACGCCGCGCCCTGGCGACTGCTGTCAGTCACGTGTCCCTCAGGTTCCGTAGTGATACCGGCACGCGGCGATACGGATCTCGTCACCACTGATCTTGTAGATGAGTCGGTGCTCGTCAGTGATACGGCGCGACCAGTAGCCGTGGAACCCATGTTTGAGCGGTTCAGGCTTACCGATCCCCTCGTTACCGTTGCGCTCCACATCCTTGATCAGCGCGTTGATGCGTTTGACGACCTTGCGGTCTTGGGCCTGCCACCAGACGTAGTCATCCCAGGAGCTCTGGTCCCAGACCAGCTTCATTCCGCGAGATCCCGCACAATCCCCCCGCCGTGCTCGAGCCGGTCGATCGAGGCCAACAGCCGGCGGGCGTTCTCGGGACTCCTGAGCAGGTACGCGGCCTCCTTCAGCGACTCGTAGTCGTCGAGCGCAACGATGACCACGGGGTCATGGCCAGCGCGAGTGATCACCACCTCCTCGCGGTCGTTCACGACCGCGTTGAGGGTCTCGGCGTAATGCGCGCGTGACTCAGAATACGTCATGGTCTTCACGACCCACCTCCCAAATACGTACAGAATATTGTACTTCTGAGGTGGGTGGGGCCACAAGCTGACCGGCCGTCGACACATCGCACGACAGAGATCCGTCTCGCGGGCGCAAACTGGGCCTGGCGCCGGTCGAAGGAGACGAAAATGATCGTGGATCAATATTACCTGTCGTGCTTGTCGCAGGCGTCCTACCTGATCGCCGACGAGGTGTCGCGGCGCGCGGTGGTGGTGGACCCGCGGCGAGACGTCGAGGAGTACCTCACCGCGGCTCAGGAGCAGGACCTGCGGATCGAGTTGGTCTTTCTCACCCACGTGCATGCCGACTTCGTCCCGGGGCATTTCGAACTGGCCGAGCGGACCGGGGCGCAGATCGTGATGAGCGAGGTCGCGCCGGTCGATTTCCCCATCCGCCAGGTGCACGACGGCGAACGGATCGACCTCGGTGATCCGGAATCCGGGGTGAGCATCGAGGTACTGGCCACCCCGGGGCACACCCCGGAATCGATTACGTTGGCGGTGTATGAGCACGGTGCAGACGACGCCCCGGCGGCGCTGTTGACTGGTGACACCCTGTTCCTCGGGGATGTCGGGCGGCCGGATCTGCTGGGCTCGGCGGGGCGCAGCCCGCAGGACATGGCGCGGGACCTGTACCGCTCGCTGCGGACGAAGATCCTGCCCCTGCCGGACCGGGTGAAGATCTACCCGGGGCACGGGGCGGGCAGCGCCTGCGGGAAGGCGTTGTCCGCGGAGACGGTCTCGACGCTCGGCGAGCAGCGCGCAACCAACTACGCGCTGGCCCCGATGAGTGAGGATGCGTTCGTCGCCGCGATCACCACGGGTCTCGGGGAGCCGCCGGAGTACTTCGCGCAGGAAGTCGCGGTGAACAAGGCCGGGCATTCCTCGTTCGATCCCACCGCGCCGATCCCGGTCGTGCTCGCGGTGGACGCGGTGCGCCGCCAGGAGTTGGGGGACCTGCTGCTGGATGTGCGGGACGATCAGGCTTTCGCCGCTGGGCATCTGCGGGGCGCGGTCAACGTCGGGCTGTCGGGACGTTTCGCCGAGTACGCGGCGGCCGTCCATGCCCCGGAGCAACCAGTGATCCTCGTCGGGTCCGTCGCCGAGGTGGGCGAAGCCCGGACCCGGCTGGCGCGGGTGGGCATCGACGCCGTGACCGGCGCCGTCACCGACCTGGATGCGTTGGGCACAACCCCGGAGCTGACCGAAGCCCAGAGCCGGCTCACGGTGCGCCAAGCCGCCGCGCGCATCGCGGCCGTTCCTGACCTACAGGTGATAGACGTCCGGGGTCCGGGCGAGTTCGCCGGCGGCGCCCTGCCCGGCGCGGTGAACCTGCCGTTGCCCCGGTTGCGGACGCTGATCTCCGGCCTCGACCCGGCACGCCCGGTCCTGGTGAACTGCGCCGGCGGCTACCGCTCCATCGCCGCAGCGAGCCTATTGCGGGCCCGCGGGTTTAGCGATGTCTCGGATCTGCTCGGCGGCTGGGCCGCCTGGCAACGCGAACACGAGCAGACCGCAACCAGCGCGTGATTGCTCCGCTTCAGTGGATTTGGGGCGGCTGGCCAGGTGTGGCGACGACCAGGCCAGCCGCCTTGGCCGCGTCCGCGAGCCGGTGATCGTAAGTGACGAACGCCGTGAGCTCCTCGTTGAGCAGTAGCGCTGAAGCCAGGTGCAGCGCATCGAGGGTGCGGAGCAGCGGATCGCCGATATCGCAGGCCAGATCTTGCACCGCGCGGTCGAGAGCCACCAAGTCGAGGTCGCCGACGACCGCACGCGCCTCCGTGAGGGCCCGACCGTCAACCCGCCGGGCGGCCCGCAGAACCTCTACCCGCCCCAGTTCGCTGGTGATCACCGGCTGATCGGGGCGCACGTCCAGCCACTCACGCAGTGCCGAGGTCTCGTCTTCCTCTCGGACCAGCTTCATCAGTGCCGAAGAATCCAGGTAGATCACAATCGTTCTTCGCGCTCGGCATCGAGTAGTCGCTGGTTGGTTGGCTCGCCGACCGCGATCGGGACGGGCTGCGGTGATCGGAGGCGCCCGGTTGGGCTCGTCGCGGGAATCAACCTGCCGGCGGCAATCAGGCGATCTCTCGTGGTGCGGGACCGTTGCGGCGGCACCAGTAAGGCAACCAGTTCGCCCCGATCAGTCACTTCCACTGTCTCGCCTGCCTTCACCAGCGCGAGGTAGCGCGACGCGTTCTGACGAAGCTCCCGGACACCGATGCGTTCCACCCCATCAATGTAGCACACGGTGTGCTACGTGTCCTGTAAGGAGGGATCGCGCAGGGTGGTGGTCGCGGCTTGCGGGAGATCTGGCGCCGTTTGGCCTAGCTCAGCGAAACTTGTTCGGCATTGGAGTGTGCCAACTCGGGCAGCCCGATCAGCCGGATCGCGCGAGGGGTTCCACCCTGTACTTGTCCGGACATATGATGCCGGTCAGGTCAGGGAGGAGGCGCGATGCGGTACGGCTTCGCGATCGACCAGCGCACCTGCATCGGGTGCCACGCCTGCACTGTGGCCTGCAAGACCGAGCACGAGATCCCGGTCGGGCAGTTCCGCACCTGGGTGAAGTACGTCGACTCCGGCGAGTTCCCGAACACCACCCGGGACTTCGGCGTCATGCGGTGCAACCACTGCACCGACGCCCCGTGCGTGAAGATCTGCCCGACGAAGGCGCTGTTCACCCGCGACGACGGGATCGTGGACTTCGACAAGGACCGGTGTGTGGGTTGCAAGGCGTGCATGCAGGCCTGCCCCTACGACGCGATCTATCTCGACGCCGACACCAACACCGCGGCCAAGTGCAATTTCTGTGCCCACCGGGTGGACGAGGGCCTGGAACCGGCGTGCGTCGTGGTGTGCCCGACGCACTCGATCTGGGTCGGCGATCTCGAGGACCCGACCAGCGGCATCTCGGCACTGATCAACACGAATCCGGTCGCGGTGCGCTCCCCCGAGCAGCGGACCGGCCCGAACGTCTTCTACCTGGGAGCCGACCGCGCGGTGCTGGACCCGCTGGCAGCTCCGGTGGACGGCTCGTATGTGTACTCCGAACCCGACGCGCAGCGCAGCGCCGTCGCAGCGCAGCTGCCCCGGGATCCGGTGAGCGGCGCACGCACCACGCTGAACACGGCGCATCCGCGGCCGTGGGGGTGGCGGGTGACGACCTACCTGTGGGCGAAGGGGTTTGGGGCGGGTGCCTTGCTGGTGGCCGGGCTGGCCCGATTTCTCGGGATCGACCTGGGGGTGCTGGGAACGGTGGTCGCCCCGGCGCTGGGCGTAGCCGGTGCCGGGATCACCGGGGTATTGCTGGTGACCGATCTCAAGCGCCCGGAACGCTTCTACTACCTGTTCACCAAACCGAACCCCCGGTCGTGGCTGGTGCTGGGCGCGGTGGTGCTGCTGGCCTTCAGCGCGGTGGCGGGCCTGTGGCTGCTGGCCGGGGTGCTCTTCGAATTGGGTGTGATCGGCCCCGTAAGCCTTCTGCTGAACGTGCTGGCGGTCCTCGCGGTGCCCACCGCCGCGCTGGCCGCGGGCTACACCGGGTTCCTGTTCGGGCAGGCCGAGGGCCGGGATCTGTGGCAGTCGCCGCTGCTGTTCTGGCATCTCATCGTGCAGGCGGTGATGGTTGGCGCCGGGGCGCTCGCAGTGGCCGGGGTGGTGAGCCATCTCGCGCAGGGCGCGGCAGAGCTGATCGCGCGGAGCCTGGTGCTCGCCACGGTACTGCATGTACTCATGCTGGTGCTGGAGTTCGGCGGGCGGCACTCCGGTGCACACGCCGCCGCGGCGGCGCACCTCGTGGTGCGCGGGCGCTACGCGCCGCTGTTCTGGTCGGCCGGCGTGTTGTTGCCACTGGTGGCCGCGGCGCTGGCGGTACCGGGGTGGATGGGTGGGGCCGCCGTGTTGGTCGCGGTCGCCGGCCTCGCCGTCCAGGTCGCGCTGCTGAGCTACGAGAGCGTCTTCGTCCGCGCGGGCCAGGACATCCCCCTGTCCTGATCGAAGCGACATTCCGCGACCACGCCCCAGGGAGGCGGCACCGCCCCGTGACCCACACCGTTCCCGAACCCGCCACCGGTCCCGAACCGGCGCCCATCATCGAACCCGGGCGGCCGGACCCCGCGGACCTCCAGCCGCGGGTGTTGCCGGGGGAGCGGCGCCATGAGCATCTGCGAAATTTCCCGCCGGTTTCAGACTGGGACCACCACGTCGAGTACGACGCGAAAGCACACCCCCGCAAGGTGCCGCACTCCTACCTGCTGATCCCCACCACGTGCTTCAACTGCGAATCCGCCTGCGGGCTGCTCGCCTATGTCGACAAGGACGACCTGTCGATTCGCAAGCTGGAGGGCAACCCCGCGCACCCCGGCTCCCGCGGGCGCAACTGCGCCAAGGGCCCTGCGACGGTCAACCAGCTCAACGACCCCGAGCGGATCCTGCACCCGCTGCGCCGCACCGGCCCGCGGGGCGGCGGCCAGTGGGAGCGCGTCAGCTGGGACGCCGCGCTCAACGACATCGCCGGCCGCATCCGGGCTGCGATCGTCGAGGGCCGCCACGAGGAGGTCATGTACCACGTCGGGCGTCCCGGGGAAGACGGCTTCGCGGAACGGTTCCTGCAGGCCTGGGGCGTGGACGGGCACAACAGCCACACCAACGTGTGTTCCTCGGGGGCCCGGTTCGGGATGACCCTGTGGGGTGGCTACGACCGGCCCTCCCCGGACTACGCGAACGCGAAGGTCATCCTGCTGTTCTCCTCGCACCTGGAGACCGGGCACTACTTCAACCCGCATGCCCAGCGGATCATGGAGGGCAAGCAGTCCGGGGCAAAGCTCGTGGTGATCGACCCCCGGATGTCCAACACCGCCAGCCACGCCGACCTGTGGCTCGCGCCGTGGCCGGGCAGCGAGGCGGCCATCCTGCTCGCCGTGGCGGCTTACCTGCTGCGCACCCGCCAGATCGACGAGCCCTACCTGCGGCGCTGGTTCAACTGGCAGACCTACCTGCAACGCCGCCATCCCGACGCCGACCCCAGCTTCGAATCCTTTGTGGACCTTCTGGAAGCCGATTATGCGCCGTTCACCTTCGAATTCGCCGCCCAGGAAGCGCAGGTCCCGGCCGGCAAGCTGGCGCAGCTCGCCGAACTGATCGCGCGGTGCGATCACCGGCTCGCGGCGCACATCTGGCGCTCCGCCGCGGCGGGGAATCTGGGTGGCTGGCAGGTGGCCCGGGCGCTGTGGTTCGTGCTCGCGCTGACCGGGTCGATCGGCACCGAGGGCGGTACCAGCCCCAACGGGTGGAACAAGTTCATCCCGCACGGCCCGACCATGCCCACGGCGCACGAGCACTGGAACGAGCTGGCCTGGCCCCCCGAGTACCCGCTGAGCTGCAACGAGATGTCCTTCCTGCTCCCCCGCTTCCTCGCCGAGGGCCGCGGGAGGCTGGAGGTGTACTTCTCCCGGGTGTTCAACCCGATCTGGACCTGCCCGGATGGGTTCTCCTGGATGCGTGCACTGTCCGATGAGGACAAGGTGGGGTGCCATGTCGCGCTGACCCCGAACTGGTCGGAGACCGCGGAGTTCGCCGACTACGTGCTGCCCATGGGGCATTCCGCCGAGCGGCACGACACCCATTCCTACGAGACGCACGCCGGGACGTGGCTCGGGTTCCGCCAGCCGGTGCGCCGGGTCGCGATGGACAAGCTCGGCCACCCGGTCGGCGACACCCGGGACGCCAATCCCGGGGAGGTGTGGGAGGAGAACGAGTTCTGGTTCGAGTTGTCCTGGCGGATCGACCCGGATGGCTCGCTGGGCATCCGGCGCTACTTCGAATCCCCCTACCGCGACGGCGAGAAGATCACCGTCGACGAGTACTACCGGTGGATCTTCGAGAACCAGGTACCCGGGCTGCCGGAGCAGGCGGCCGCCGAGGGCCTGACCCCGCTGGCATTCATGCGCCGCTATGGCGTCGTCGAGCTCGCCGTAGGCCTGTATCGCCAGGACGAGCGCTCGCTGACTGCCGCCGAACTCGCCGGCACCGAGCCCGACGCCGGCGGTGTGCTGCGGAAACCAACCACCGAAGCGTCCGTGCCACCATTGATCGGTGAGGCCGGCGCGGTCGGGGTCCGCCACGAGGACGGCACCGCCACGGCCGGCTGGCTCACCCCGTCACGCAAGCTGGAGGTGTACTCGCCGACGATGGCGGACTGGGGCTGGGAGGACCACGCCACTCCCGGCTACATCCGCTCCCACGTCGCCCGCAGCGAGATCGACCTCGACGCCGGTGAGCTGGTGCTGGTCCCGACCTTCCGGCTGCCCACGCTGATCCACACCCGCTCGGGCAACGCCAAGTACCTCAACGAGATCTCCAACACCCACCCGCTGTGGCTCAACTCCCGCGACGCCGCCCGCCACCGGGTGGCGACCGGGGACCTAGTGCGGCTGAGCACGTCAATCGGCTACCTGGTGGCCCGGGTCTGGGTCACCGAAGGCATCCGCCCCGGGGTGTGCGCGCTGTCGCACCACATGGGCCGCTGGCGGCTGCACGACACCGAGGGCAGCCGCTGGGTGTCCGGTCTGGTCGACATCACCCATCCCGACGGTGCGGACACCTGGTTGCTGCGCTACCGCAGTGGTGTGGTGCCCTTCGCGTCTGACGACCCCGACTCGCAGCGGATCTGGTGGACCGACCCCGGAGTGCACCAGAACCTGGCTTTCGGGGTGCAACCCGACCCGTGGTCGGGGATGCACTGCTGGCTCCAGAAGGTCCGGATGGAACTGGCCCGGCCCGGCGACCGCTATGGCGACGTCTACGTCGATAGCCGCCGCTCCGCCGAGGTCTACCAGCAATGGCTGGCGCTGACCCGGCCGCGGCGCGGGCCCGGTGGCCAGCGCCGTCCGGAGTTCCTGATGCGCCCGGTCAAGCCCGCCCGGCGCGCCTTCCGGGTCCAGCCGTGATCGGCCGGGTCCAGCGGATCGGCCGGGGCCGCCGGGTCGACGTCGAGGCGGTGCGCAGCGCCGTAGGCGGGGTGCTGGATCCCGAGATCCATCGAACCCTGGAGCACCTCGGCATGGTGGGGTACCTGACGGTCGATCGCCGGGGTGTCGTGGGCGTCACCGTGCGGTTGACCATCGCCAGTTGCCCGCTCACCGAGCGGCTGCGCGCCGATGTCACCGCCGCCGCGCTCACCGTGCCAGGCGTCAGCCAGGTGGGCGTGACATTCGGGGAGATGGCGCCCCGGGAGCGTGCCGAACTCGCCGAACGGTTGCGCACCACGACCCCACCACCGACCGGGGCGCTCGGCAGCCGCACCCGCGTCTACGCCGTCGCCAGCGGCAAAGGCGGCGTCGGCAAGTCCACAGTCACCGCGAATGTCGCCGCCGCGCTCGCCGCGGCCGGTCAACGGGTCGGGGTGCTGGACGCCGACGTCTGGGGTTACTCCGTGCCGCAGCTGTTCGGGGTGCGCCAGAGCCCGGTGACTGTGGGTGGGCTGATGATGCCCGTGCACGCGCACGGCGTGGCGCTGATGTCGATGGGGTTCCTGGTGCCCGACGGTCGCCCGGTGGTGTGGCGCGGCCCGATGCTGCACAAGGCGTTGCAGCAGTTCCTCGCCGACACCTACTGGGGGGAACTCGACGTGCTGCTGATCGACCTCCCACCCGGCACCGGCGACGTGACACTGTCGTTGCTCGAGCTCCTGCCCGATGCCGCACTCCTCGCGGTGACCACGCCGCAGCTGGCGGCACACGCCGTCGCAGCCAGGGTGCTGCGGATGGCGACCGAGTCGTCGATGCCGGTGGCCGGTGTCGTGGAGAACATGAGCTCGACCTGCTGCGCGCAGTGCGGCGAGCGCGAGGAACTGTTCGGCTCAGGAGGTGGCCGGCTACTGGCCACGGAGGCCGGTGCGCCCCTGCTCGGACAGGTCCCCCTCGACCTCGCGCTGCGAGAGGCCGGCGACCGGGGTGTTCCGGTGGTGCTCGACCAGCCGGACGCAGCATCGGCCAGGGAGCTCACCAGGATCGCCAAGACCCTGCCCGCGGTACGGCGCAGCCTCCTCGGCCGAGCGCTGCCGCTCACGGTGCTCGGCACTCCGTAAGCGGCGCCTACCGATCGCCGCGGCCTGGCGGCGCCCTCGAGACCCAGTCGTTAACCGGATGTGCACCGCGCTGACCGTTTAGCCGCACCGACCTCGGGTATTGCCACGCCGAGGGTGGGATAAACGAGGGCAACCGGGAGTAACCCATGAGTGACCCAAACTCGCGCCCATCACACTACGGTGCAAACCTATGGAATTCCCCGGTGGCCCGAGAAGCAGTTGCACGGACCTGCCATGAAGTCACGCTGCGCTGCCAACGCGTTATGGCCGCACATCCGCCCCCTGCCCTCCCGGACCAACGCCGGCGGCCAGGCACCACCAGCCACGACTCGCTGCAGCACGCCAGGGTGGGCGACCCGGATCCCGACACAGCCAACGAGTACCAAGCCTGCCGATTCGAGTGGACTGACGACGGCGGCAACCTCACGCTCTGGTCCTGCACCCGGCCGCGACAACACCCAGGCCGGCACGTCGCCAGGACCGGCCAATGGATCGCCTCCGTACATCCCGGCGACCCTGGCCCAGGCACTGGAGACCGGTGGGATGATGGCTAGGACGACCATGGAGGGACGCCATGAGTTCATGCAGTCACCTTGACGCCATCGACCCTGCCCCGCCAAGCAGCGATGGATGCCTGGAGTGTCTTCAGATCGGTTCGCGGTGGGTGCACTTGCGCCGGTGCGCAACCTGCGGGCATGTCGGCTGCTGCGATTCCTCGCCGCACCGGCACGCCACCGGCCACTTTCACGAAAGTGACCATCCGCTCATCCAGTCGTTCGAACCCGGCGAAGACTGGTACTGGTGCTACCTGGACGGCGTCGCCTTCGAGATTGGCGGCCAAGGCCCGAGTCCGTCGCACACGGTGAGCGCCACATCATGATCATCCTGGCGCCTGCTACTTCGCAGGCGGCGAGCACATGATCTTAGTGACCAGGCTTTCGGTGATACCCAGCTGTGGCGTGTTCACGCGGGCCCGTTCCACGATCTGTGCAGGAGTCAGTCCCATGCCGTTGTATAACCGTACGATCTTTTCCTGCTCGCGGGTCCACGGACGTCGAGCAGGTGGTGTTCGGGTTGCCGAGCTGCTCGGTTGACGAGGCTTGCGGCGAAGGTCGACCCGGTCTACGTCGACACGGTCCTGGGTGCCTCGGTGGTTGATGCCCAGTCCGCTGTCCTTCGCGGCGAACTCACCAGCCTCTGCTCGTTTCCTAATCTCTTCCTGATCGCCGATGATAAGGGTGTCGGCGCTCTTGTTGACCCCTATCGCGGTGACCGTCAGCCCTTTATGGTGCTTAGCCTGACACTGTTTTTTCGTGCAGTATTCATAGCCCAGATCTGCACGTTCCTCAATCAATTCCTCGCCGCACTCGATGCACTTCACTGCCAATCCGCTACTCCACTACCTAGCCCGGCCGACACCCTCGTCGCACGCGGTGTTCCACTGTCAACGGATCTGATAGGTTGGAAATTCCGTCGCGGGCAGCGACGAGCACCGTGAGTCCACTGGCACCAAGAAGTCAACGCCCGGCTACGAGATGTTCCGCAACAAGCAGGACGATAGCGAGAAGATCGTCCTCTCTCTAATCACGTAGCAGCACCTGTGCACCGTCGTGAACTGCGTCGCCTGCGGGCCCGGTTGTGCACAACGAGTGTGTTGTCCACAGCCCGTCACGCCGAGGGTTGACAAATAGTCGTCGTCACTGTCCGTATCTCCGACGGCGCCGGGGTGGCAGCGCGCATAGGTGCCACCCCCGGCAACTCGCTCGTGGAGTTGCCCGCCGTGGCACCTCTACAACAAGTCCACCCACCCCCGCGCCGACGCACAACACGTCCGACATGTCCAGGGCGGTCACCCGGATGGTGGGGGTCAGGTCACCTGCGCACAGCGCATTCAGGCGTGGTCCTGGGATACACGACATCTCCGGCGCGTGGTCGTGGCGATTGCGGCCGTTGCCGGTCCCCTGGGTATCTGGGAGCGTTCATTTGTGGCCAAGTCGAAATCGGCGGGTTCGGACGAACTCCCGCACGCCGGGTTCACGATGCGGGTGAGCGACCTGTTGCGCCTGCCCACCGGTCCGGTGGACCTCGGGGCGATATCCACCCGGGCGACCCCTGGTTTCCCAGGCTCGGGCAAGACCGACGCTGCGACGGCGATGCGTCACCTTGAGTCGCGTCTGGCGGGTCTGCAAGAGCGGCTCTACGCCGAGGGGCATACCGGTGGCCGGCGCAGTCTGTTGCTCGTGCTGCAGGGCATGGACACTGCGGGCAAGGGGGCCACGGTCAAGCATGTTCTCGGCCTCGTAAACCCCATGGGCGTGCAGTATCACGCGTTCAAGAAGCCAACCCCCGAGGAGCGCGAGCACCACTTCTTGTGGCGGGTCAAGCGGCGATTGCCGCCCCCGGGCATTATCGGCGTCTTCGACCGCTCGCACTATGAGGACGTGCTCGCGGTCCGGGTGCATGAGCTCGTGCCACGCGAGATGTGGTCCTGCCGCTACGGCATGATCAACCGCTTCGAGGAGACATCGGCCGCCTCAGCCACCAGAATCGTGAAATGCTTTCTTCACATCTCGAAGGAGGAACAGAAAAAGAGGTTGCGGGCACGGCTCGACGATCCCACGAAGCGCTGGAAGTACGACCCCGCCGACGTCGACGATCGGACCTATTGGGACGATTACCAGCAGGCGTATTCAGACGCACTCAGAAAATGCAACACCAAGACCGCGCCATGGTATGCCGTGCCCGCCGACCGCAGGTGGTACCGCAATTGGGCGGTCACGAAGATTCTCACCGAGCAGCTTGAGGAGATGGCTCTTACCTGGCCAACCCCTGAAGGCTGGAACGTCGAGGAGGAACGCGCGCGTTTGGCCGCGGACTCGTGACCTGCGATCCAGTGGATAATTCACGCTGCGTCACGGCCAATTCCGACTCGGGCGGCGGTGGTGGTCGCCGGTTCGAGGGCGAGGTCAAGTACCTCGCGGACGTCGCCGACCAGGTGCACGGTGAGCTCGGTGCGGACCGACTCCGGCACGTCGTCCAGATCGGGCTCGTTGCGCTGGGGCAGCAGCACAGTGCTGATCCCGGCCCGATGCGCGGCGAGCAGCTTCTGCTTCACGCCGCCGATCGGGAGCACTCGCCCGGTCAGCGATACCTCACCGGTCATCGCGAGATCGGCGCGCACCGGTCGTCCGGACAGTAATGAGGCCAGCGCGGTGGTCATGGTGATCCCGGCACTGGGTCCGTCCTTGGGCACCGCCCCGGCCGGGACGTGCACGTGCACACCCCGCTGCGCCAGGTCGCCGACCGGCAACTCCAGCTCGGCGCCATGCGAGCGAAGGTAGGACAGCGCGATCTGAGCGGATTCCTTCATCACCTCACCGAGTTGCCCGGTGAGCGTGACATCTGCCGACCCGGTCTCCTTGTCGGCCAGCGATGCCTCCACAAATAACACGTCGCCGCCGGCGCCGGTCACCGCCAGACCCGTCGCCACACCCGGCACGGCCGTGCGCTCCGCGGATTCCGGGGTGTGCTTGGGGCGACCGAGGTAGTCCCGCATGTCGTCAGGTCCGATGTGGACCGGAGTGGCGTTGTGGTTCAGCGCCAGCCGGGTGGTCGCCTTGCGCAGGATCCGGGCGATCGACCGTTCCAGCTGCCGCACCCCGGCCTCGTGGGTGTACTCGCCGGCGAGCCGGCGCAGCACGGCATCGGAGACCTGAACCTCCTGCGGGCTCAATCCGGCCCGGTCGAGCTGACGAGGCAGCAGATGCTCGCGGGCGATCGCGACCTTCTCGTCCTCGGTGTACCCGTCGAGAGCGACCAGTTCCATCCGGTCGAGCAGCGGCGCGGGGATCGAGTCGAGCACGTTCGCCGTCGCCAGGAACATCACGTCGGACAGGTCCAGCTCGACCTCGAGATAGTGATCACGGAACGTGTGGTTCTGCGCCGGGTCCAGCACTTCGAGCAGCGCGGCGGTCGGATCACCCCGGAAGTCCGAGCCGACCTTGTCCACCTCGTCGAGCAACACCACCGGGTTCATCGTGCCCGCCTCGGAGATGGCCCGCACGATCCGGCCCGGCAGCGCCCCGACATAGGTCCGGCGATGCCCCCGGATCTCCGCTTCGTCGCGCACGCCACCGAGGGCGACGCGGACAAATTTACGGCCCATCGCCCGGGCCACCGATTCACCGAGTGAGGTCTTGCCCACTCCAGGCGGGCCGACCAGCGCCAGCACCGCCCCGCTACGCCGACCACCCACCACGCCCAGGTTGCGGTCGGCCCGGCGGCGGCGCACGGCCAGGTACTCGATGATGCGGTCCTTGACGTCGTCCAGACCGAAGTGATCGGCATCCAGCACCTCGCGGGCGCCGGCGATGTCGAAGCTGTCGTCGGTCCGGGAGTTCCACGGCATCGCCAGCACGGTGTCCAACCAGGTACGGATCCAGCCCACCTCGGGTGAGGCCTCTGCGGTTCGTTCCAGCTTGTCGACCTCGGTCAGCGCCGCCTTGCGGACGTGTTCCGGCAGCTCCGCGGCCTCCACCTGGGCGCGGTAGTCCTGCTCCTCGGTGGCGGGCTTGCCATCGAGCTCGGCCAGCTCCTTGCGGATCGCGGCGAGCTGCTGGCGCAGCAGGAACTCGCGCTGCTGGCGCTCCATGCCCTCCTTGACGTCCTTGTTGATCGTCTCGGCGACCTCGAGCTCGGCGATCTGCTCCTGCGCCCAGCCGATGAGCCGCTCCAGCCGCTGCGCCACATCCGGGGTCTCCAACAACCAGAGCCGCTGCTCCTTGGTCAGGTAGGAGGCATACCCGGCGAGGTCAGCCAGCGCGCCAGGTTCGTCCACCTGCCGCACCGAGTCGATCACCTGCCAGGCACCGCGGCGCTGCAGGATCGTGATCATCAGAGCCCGGTACTCCCGGGCCAGTTCCTGAGCCCGTTCATTGGGCGCGGTCTTGTTGGGCGCGGTCTTGTTGGGCGCGGTCTTGTTGGGCGCGGTCTCATCGGGCGCAGTCTCATCGAGGACGGTGCCCTCCACCCACAGTGCCGCACCTGGACCCGTCGTGGCGGTGCCGATCCGTACCCGGGAGGTGCCCCGCACCACCGCCGCCTGCTCGCCACCGGGCAGCCGGCCGATCTGCTCCACCACGCCCCACGCGCCGACCGAGGCGTACTTGCCATCAAGTCGGGGAACGAGCAGCACCCCGGCTTGGCCGCCCGAGTCCCCATCGGTCGCGGCCCGAGCGGCATCGATGGCTGCCCGGACCTCGGCGTCGGCCAGTCGCACCGGAACCACCATTCCCGGCAACACCACCACGTCGTCCAGCGGCAGAACCGGCAGCTTCACAGTCTTGGTCAAGATTGTCACTCCCCACGCCAGGAAGATTGAGTCACTCGGGCTCAACTACCGCGGCCAGGTCGATATTCCGCCCTCCGGGTTGCACGAGAACCTGCCTTCGGGCGTACCACCTGCCGACAACGAGTTGGGTTGGCGCATGTCCCTCGACAAGCTCGCCAGGCTCGTCGAACGTGACCACTGACGCGGCAATCCAGGGTGACCTAACGGATGGGTCGCTGGGTGGTCCACAGTGCACCTCGCACGACGAGTTCTTTGAACCGAGCCGCGGATCGGCCGGTGAGCACCATCTCGTGGGGACTGTCGTCGGCGTGGACGAACTGGATCAGGCCGTCGCGGCGCCCGAGGCTGATGCACTGGATGACGTAGCGGAACTTCAGCGGCCTGGGCTCGCGTCCGGTCAGCCGGGCCGCGATCGCGTCAGCCGCGCACTGCCCGGTGGGAAGCGCGGTCCCACACGCCATCCGCAGTTCCTGGCCGCCTGCCCGGTGCGCCGTGGCGCTGTCGCCGACCGCGTAGATCTCCGGGTGGGAGCGCGAGCGCAGGGTCTGATCGACAAGGATCCGCCCGTGGCCGTCCACCGACAGCCCGGACTGGGCGGCCAGCGCCGGAACGACGAAGCCGGTGGCCCACACGGTGAGCCCGGCGCCAAGGGTGCGGCCATCGGCCAGCACCACCACGTCCCGGCGAACCCGGGTCACCATCGCGCCGGTGTGTACCTCGATACCCAGCCGGTCGAATACCCGATGCACATGAGCGCGGCCCCGGGCCGACAGCCAGGCACCGGGTCGCCCTACGGTCACCAGGTGCACGCGCAGCTCCGAGTAGGTCTCGGCGAGCTCGGTCGCCGTCTCGATGCCGGTCAGCCCGCCACCGACGACCGCGAGCACGCCCCGTTCGGCCGCCAGATCGGGCACTCGCTTGCGCAGTTCCCGCGCGCTGTCGAGATCAGCCACGGTCAGCGCGTGCTCGGCTACGCCCGCCACGCTGCCGGTATCGGCCGCGCTGCCCAGTGCGTACACGAGCGTGTCATAGCACACGGTGTCGGAACCCACGGTGTCGTTGTCCAGGCTCACCTGCCGGCGATCCGGGTCGATGGCCTGCACCCGGCCAATGACAAGCTCGACGCCTGCACCGCGCAGGCGCTCGCGCAGGGCGTGTTCACGTGGCTGCTGGCCAGCCGCGATCTGATGCAGCCGGATCCGTTCCACGAACTGCGCCCGGGCATTGACGAGCGTCACCTGGGCATGCCGGACCTGGTGGGCAATCCGGTTCGCCGCGGTGAGACCCGCGTAGCCGGCCCCGAGAACCACAATGCGATGAGTCACCGATCGTCTCCTTCCCCGTTGGTGAGGTCATCGATTGGACCGGGTGGCGCAGCCATTCCTGACAACAGACGGTGGTGGCCTTCGTCACAGCACCTGTGCGGCGAGGAAAGTGAGCTTGTCGGGGTTGACGATGATGTGCACGGCCACCACATGGCCGTCCGGCACGTCCAGTACTACCGCGGCGAGCAGCTGCCCGCCGACGATCCCGAGGATGCCGGGCTGACCGTTCACTTCGGTCACGGCAAGCCGCAGGCCTGGAACGTCCCGGCTCACACCGACGAGATACCGGGCCACGCGCGCTGCACCGTGAACGGGACGTCGCGCGGCCGCGGTCTTACCGCCACCGTCGGCCCACGCGACCACGTCGGCGGCCAGCAGGCTCTCCAACCCGGCCAGGTCCCCGCCCCGAGCGGCGACCAGGAACCGTTCCGCGATGTGGCGTCCCTGCTCGCGGGACGGCGTGAACCGGGTGCGACGCTCGGCCACCCGTAGCCGCGCGCGCCGGTAGAGCTGCTGGCAGTTCGTCTCGGTCAGCTCGAGCATCTCGGCGATCTCGCGGTGGCTGTACTCGAACGCCTCACGCAGCACGAACACCGCCCGTTCCGGTGGTGTCAGCCGTTCCAGCAGCAGGAGAAACGCCAGCGACACCGACTCGCGTTGCTCGGCGCGATCCAGCGGTCCGAGCGCGGAATCCGCCGTCAGCACCGGTTCGGGCAGCCATGGGCCGGGGTAGCTCTCGCGGCGGGAGCGGGCCGAGGTGAGCCTGGTGAGGCACAGGTTGGTGAGCACCTTCGTCAGCCACGCGGCCGGCTGCTGAACCGTCGCGTGATCGGCGGCGTGCCAGCGCAGAAAGGTGTCCTGCACCGCGTCCTCGGCCTCGCTTGCTGACCCGAGCAGGCGGTAGGCAACCGCGAACAGCCGTGGGCGCTGCGCTTCGAACACCTGAAGCTGTTCCGGCGCGACCGGCACGAGTCGAGCGTACGCCGGTTGGCTCAGCGCTACTCCGGGGTCTTGACCACGCCGATCAGGTGCCCCTCGGGGTCCTGGAACAAACCGATCTCGATGTCCTCCATGACCTTTTCCGGGCCCATCGTCCGCGACCCACCGAGGCTCTCGGCCTGGGCCAGCGCAGCCTCGACGTCGGGCACCCCAACGTAGAAGGTCACGTGGCCGGCGTAACCGTCCGGACCCACACCGATGCCGCCCCCGATTCCCGTGCCAGTTGACACGGTTCCGTAGTTCAGCGGGTAGCGCCCCGGTATTGCAGTCCGACCCCACGACGCTGGTCAAGCGTTGATCGGGACGATGACCCGGCCGAGTGGGGTGAGCGACACCGGGATCAGCTTGAGGTTCGCCACCGCCAGCGGGATACCGATGATCGTCAGCGCCAGCGCGATGGCGGTGATCACATGGCCGATGGCCAGCCAGATGCCGGCGACGATGACCCAGATCACATTGCCGATCATTGACGGTGCCCCGGCGTCAGCCCGCCGCTGGATCGTCCGGCCGAAGGGCCACAACGCGAAATTGGCGATCCGGAACGAGGCCAGGCCGAACGGTATCGTGATGATCAGCAGGCAGCACACGATACCGGCGAGCGCATACGCCAACGCCATCCAGAAACCGCACAGCACCAACCAGATGATATTGAGCAGCGTCCGCACCTTCTCCATCCTGCCAGCCGCCTTCCAGGTGGTCGAACCTGTCGCCGCGCACGGCCGTGCGCTGGTCGGCAAGGAAGGCGCCCAAGGACCGCCCGCTTCGCCGCGATGAGCCGCGTGCTGGCGAGCGCACCCTGACACTGATCACCATGCTGCTCAACCAGGCCGCGACCGGGGATGCTGAGCTGCGGGCGTTCCCGATCTGGCCGAGCGCTTGGTGAACCGCCGTAGCTGGGGCTGGGACAGATTCCAGCAGTGGCTGGGCACCACGATGGCGGACGCGCTGCTCGGCCCGACCGGGTAGCAAAGGCCCCGACCGGGTAGCAAAGACAGAGCTGCTCGGTGTTCAGCCCGAGGCGGCCCACCGGCGTATCCTTCACCTTGAATCGATCATTTCCCAAGCCTGAGGTGACCCATCGCACGCGCTATTGCCGTGGTGTTTCTCATCGTGTTCCTGGGAGCCGGATGTATCTCACCTGGTAGCGGCAACAACGCCGCCGGCACGCTCCCGGCGGGTGCCGCGCTGCCTTCCGGTGAGGACTGCGCCGCACGAGTCCAGGGTGACCATCGGGAAGCGCGACCGGAGAACACCCCGGCCAACCACACTGTGCCCGACCGGATATCGATGCCGGTCTGGAAGGACTTCACCGAGCAGGCCAATCGCCAGTTGGTGTCCCGCATCGACGGCAAGTTCACCGGTACCACGGAGGAAATCCTTGCCTGGGGCGCCTGCAAGTGGGGCCTGGACCCCGACCTCGTGCGGGCAGTGGCGGTACAGGAAAGCGACTGGCGGCAGAGCACCGTCTCCGACGAGTCGAACGACGCGGGGGACTGCGTCGGCGGCGCCAGACCGCCCTGCCCGACGAGTTTCGGGATCATGCAACTCAAGCACACCTTCCTGCCCGGCTCCTACCCGCTGTCGCAACGCAGCACCGCGTTCAACGTCGACTACTACGGCGCGCGCATCCGCAGTTGCTACGAGGGCTGGGTCACCTACCTGCACGACGACTACGGCCCTGGCGACATCTGGCACTGCGTGGGCTGGCACTGGTCCGGTCACTGGAAAGACCGCGGTTCGCAACGCTACATCCAGCGGGTGCAGGGCTACCTCGACCGCAAGCCCTGGCTGGACTGGACCGACACGCCCGGCTAACGCGCCGGGTCACTCGTATCGGAGGGCTTCGACGGGACGTAGCCGCGCGGCGCGGTTGGCCGGGTATCCACCGGCGACGAGCCCGATCGCCAGGCTGATCCCGAAGGACAGCAGCACGGAGGGCAAGGTCACCTTGGGAGCGAAGGTGTCGAGCGAGGAGCCGAGAGCGGGCGCGATCTCGGCACCGAGCACCGAGAGCCCCACCCCGATCAGGACGCCGATCATCCCACCGACGCCGGCCAGCACGACGGACTCGATGAGGAACTGCTGGAGGATCGCGCGGCGGGTGGCGCCGATCGCTTTGCGGATGCCGATCTCCCGCGTTCGTTCGGTAACCGACACCAGCATGATGTTCAGGACGCCGATTCCGCCGACGACCAGCGAGATCGCTGCGACGGACGCGGTGAACAGGGTGAGGATTCCCAGGATCTGCTGGAAGGTCTCCAGCCGGCTGCGCAGGGATTGCACCTCGAAGTCCCGCTTTCCGGAATCCTTGATCCGGTGCCGGTCGCTGAGGGTACGGATCACATCGTTCTCGGCGACGGGCACCGAGTCTGCCTGCCTGACCTGCACGGTGATCTGGTTGACCTTGTCGCCGCCGCCGAAGACATAGCGACGCACGGAGCTCATCGGCATGACCACGCTGCTGTCGCCCGGCTCACCAACCGCCTGCATCACCCCGATAACTTTGAAGCTCTGCCGATTGAGCCGAATTGTCTGGCCCAGCGCACCCTGCGCGTCGCCAAAAAGGGTGGTCGCAACGGTGGGACCGATGACCGCCACCCTGGCGGTGGAACGGACCTGAGCCTCGTCGAAGAACGTGCCCACCTGCATGTCCCGGTTGTTCACCTCGAGCCAGCGCTCCGTGGACCCGGCGACCTTCGAGCGGAACTGGCTGCTCTGGGTTTCGGCCAGGGCGTCACCGGTCACTGCAGGCAGCACAACGGCGGCGTCAGGGACCTGTTTCTGCAGCGCCGCGACGTCGCCGTCGATCAAATCCTTCGGAGGGCCGCCCCCCGGGACGTTACCGGTGGACGGCGAAATAGTGATCAAATTCGCCAGCGGCTGGACTTTCTCGTTGACCGCTGACTGCACTCCGTTACCGATAGCGACTAATAGTATCACCGCCGCGACGCCAATGATGATACCGAGCATCGTCAACACGGACCGTAACCGGTTGGCCCGCAATCCCCGAAGTGCGATGCGTACAGCTTCTCGCAGGCTCATTACCCACCACGTAACCCGCAATCGCCGCGGTGCACAAGGGATTTACTGTGTGAACCGGCTTCGTAGCCGAGACCTTGACGGTGCCGGGACGGTCGCGTCGTCGGCGGCGCTCCGAGGGTCAGCTGGGTGGCGGGCTGCGGCCTGATCGCCGCAGACGATCGAGTGAGATCGCCGGACGCGCTGGGTCACTGGGCACAGCACGCACCCCCATTGTGTAGCCTCGCCCTCTCCCGCGAGTGCGCAACGTGTCGGCCCGCGGGAGGTCGGGGTGGCAGATCTGGAGTCGGCGTCACTTGGGAGGCAAGCTCGCATGACCCACCGCATCGTCAAGAGGCCCCGCCGCACGGGCCGTACCGCGGTAATGGGGTTGGCCGCGGCCGCGGCAATGGGGTTGATCACCCTGGAGCTGCCCAGCACCGCCTCAGCCGCAACTCCGGCCTGGGCGCCGGCCGGCACAGCCACGATCCACCCCGGGGTGATGACCGACACCGAGGGCGGCGGGTGCACCTCGAACTTCATCTTCTACAACGCCACCGACGTGTTCATCGGCCAGGCTGCGCATTGCGCCGGCACCGGTGCCGCGACCGAGACCAGCGGCTGCTCCGCGGGCACCAAGCCACTGGGCACGCCAGTCAAGATCGTCGGTGCCAGCAAGCCGGGCATCCTGGCGTACAGCTCGTGGATCACCATGGCCAAACTGCATGAGCAGGACAACAACACCTGCGATTTCAATGACTTCGCGCTGGTCAAGATCGACCCTGCGGATCGCGACAAGATCAACCCGAGCTTGCCGGTCTTCGGCGGGCCGATCGGTATCTCCACCAGCCCGATAGCCTCCGGTGACCGGATATACACCTACGGCAATTCGCCGTTGCGGGCCGGGGTCAGCGCGCTGTCCCCCAAGGCCGGTATCAGCCTCGGCGACGACGCTGGCGGCTGGACGCACCTGTGCTACACGGCAACACCAGGCATCCCCGGTGACTCGGGCAGTGCCGTGCTGACCAAGGACGGCAACGCACTGGGTGTGCTGACCTCGCTGGCGGTAGCGCCGCTGGCCGGCAGCAACGGCATCGGCGACATGTCCCGCGAGCTGGACTACCTCAATGCCCATGGTGGCCTGGGCGCCATGTTCCTGGCCCTGGGCACCGAGCCGTTCCACCCTCTCATTCCCTAGCCCTGCAGTACCAGCACCCCGGGCGGTATGTGAGGGTGGTAGGCGTGCAGCTCGGCATGGTCGGCTTAGGGCGGATGGGCGCGAACATCGTGCGGCGGTTACTGCACGGTGGGCATGAGTGCGTGGTCTACGACGTCAACGCCACCACGGTCCAGCAACTGGTCGGCGAAGGCGCCACCGGCGCGCACACCCTCGCTGACTTCGCGGCCGCGCTGCGCACCCCCCGGGCCGCGTGGATCATGGTGCCGACCGCGCTGGCCGGCCAGATCGTCGAGCAGCTCGCCGGGCATTTCGAACCGGGCGACATCATCATCGACGGCGGCAACAGCTACTACCGGGATGACATCGACCGCGCCCGCGCGCTGACCCCCAGGGGCCTTCACTACATCGACGTCGGCACCAGCGGCGGCGTGTGGGGCATCGAACGGGGTTACTGCCTGATGATCGGCGGCGACGCCGGCCCGATCGAGCATCTCGACCCGATCTTCCGGACGATCGCGCCGGGCGTGGCGGCCGCACCCCGCACCCCTGGCCACGATGGTGCGCCCAGCACCGCCGAGCACGGCTACCTGCACTGCGGGCCGCCCGGGGCGGGCCACTTCGTCAAAATGGTGCACAACGGCATCGAATACGGGCTGATGGCCGCCTACTCCGAGGGCTTCAATGTGCTGCGCCACGCCGATGTCGGCAAGACCGAGGCGCTGGCTGATGCCGAGACCGCGCCACTGCGGGACCCGCAGTACTACCAGTACGACTTCGACATCCCCCAGGTCGCCGAGGTGTGGCGGCGCGGCACGGTGATCGCCTCGTGGCTGCTCGACCTGACCGCCAGCGCACTGCAGGAGTCCCCGAGTCTGGAGGAGTTCAGCGGCCGGGTCTCCGATTCCGGAGAGGGTCGCTGGACGGTCCTGGCCGCTGTGGACGAAGGCGTCCCCGCCAACGTCCTGAGCGCCGCGCTGTATGACCGCTTCAGCTCACGCCGCGAAGGCGACTACGGCGGCAAGCTGATCTCCGCGATGCGCAAGCAGTTCGGCGGGCACGCCGAACGCCCAGCGGGAGGGTAATCCGCTCAACTTCGCTGTTGTGGTACGTGGTCGGGGTGTGGCACGGCGACGACACGGAGGTCATCGATGCCGGTGAAGTCCTCGACGTTGCACGTATAGACGGGCAGGTCGTGTGCAATGGCGATCGCAGCGATCATCGCGTCGTAGGCGCGCGCTGCGGGTTTGCGGCCGGCGCGACGCAGCGACGCTGCCACCCGACCGAACGCTCTGGCGGCCGGTACATCGAACGGGATCGGATCGAAATCGGCCTCCGCTTGCTGAAGCTGTGCCTGCCGTGCGGCCCGGTCCACCTCTGAGCTCGCCACGAGGGGGCCGACCGTAAGCTCAGCCAGCGTGACAGCAGAAATCAAGGGCTCATCCGGCAGAGCCTGCGGATCGCTCAGCCGGGACAACAGGATCACGGTGTTGGTGTCCAGCAGACCGCGCTGATGTGGTGCTTCAGTCACCACGACGGGTCGATGACATTGTCGATATCGGCACGCAACTGCCGGGGGTCGACCAGCGGCAGGAGCCGCCACCTGGATAGCAACACTGTTGCTTTCAGTGGCGGACGCGCGAGCGGGCGCAGTTCGGCTACCCGCTTGCCCGCCCGGGTGACCGTCACTATCTCCCCCCCAGCGACTCGATCGATGACCTCGCCACCGTGGTTTCGCAGCTCGCGCACCGTTACCTCGTCCACCCGCTCAACGTATCACATGTGAGACATAGGTCGGGCGGTGGGATCGCTCAACGACAGACCAGGGGCAGGCTCGCCGGGTTCTCGGCGGTCAGTTCACGAGCCACCCCGGCCACATTGGCCTCCTGGAGAGTGGGAAGCGCCGCGACTCGCGGGTAACCGGGGTAACGGCGCTCCAGCTCCGCGATGATCGATGTCCGTTCATCGACGCTGACCATCGTCCCGTCGGGGGAACTCGCGCTCACCGCGGGCCGCACGAGGCTGCGGAAGGTTTGCAGGTAGGTCTGCTGCGCCTGGATCTGCTCACTGGGTTCGCCGGGGTCGCCGTGTCCGGGGTAGATGGTGCGGGCATGGGGGAAGCGGTCGCGCAGTTGGTCGAGGTTGGTGAGCCAGCCGCAGGTGTGCCCCTCCAGCAGGGCGGGGGTGGCGTGGTTGCTGGTCAGGTCTCCGGAGAACAGCGCTCCGGTGATCGGTTCGTAGTAGACGGTCGCGGCCTCCGACTCACCCGGTCCGAACTGGGCGACCTCCCACCGGGTACCACCCAGTTCGAGTGACGCGTCGGGGCCGAGGGTGTGATCCGGATAGCTGATCTTGACCGGATAGTCGGTGTCGTCGCGCCGGGCCAGTTGATAGAACATCAACGGGTCGGTGCGCATGTACTTCACAGTCGCCTCGGATGCGTAGATCGGGGCCTGCGGGTACGCCTCGCGCAACGGTCCCATGCCGCCGACGTGATCCGGGTGCGGGTGTGTGATCAGGACGGCCACGACGGGTTGCCCGGTGCGCCGGATCTCCTCCACCACCCGACGACCACCGGTCATGTTGCGCCCGGTGTCGATGACGACGAATCCGCGCGGGCCCGGCATCCAGAAGACATTGACCGAACCGGGGTTGGGTGAGGAGAGCCGTCCCACCTGAACGGGCCTGGTCGGGTTCGCCGATGTCGGCGCCGAGCCGGACGGTGGGCCCACGGACGAGTTCGAGCAGGCAGCCACGAGCGCCGCGACAAACAGCGCCGAGACCAGCGTGTGCCGCCGGGCGATCATGGGCACTTCGCTCCGGACATCATGTGACGAGTGTCGCCGCTGCAACTGAACGTGACGGCGTGGTCGTTCTCGGACACGATCTCCAATCCCACCTGGCCTCGGTGCGATCAGCCTGATCGCCGCGCAGGTCACGAACAAGGACTGATCGTTCACTCCAGCATGTAGCCTGGCTTCACGATGTCGTCAGCAGTGGAGCTACGCGAGATCCGGACATTCCTCGCCCTCGCCGAGGAGCTGCATTTCGGGCGCACCGCCGACCGCCTCGGTCTGACCCCCTCGCGCGTCAGCCAAACGATCCGCACCTTGGAGAGCCGGATTGGCGGGCGATTGTTCGAGCGCACCAGTCGTCACGTCCGGCTGACCCCCGCCGGTGAACAACTGCGGTTATCCGCGAGTTCGGCTTACCAGGCGCTCGAGCAGGCCATCGCGGTAGCCCAGGAAACCGTGACGGGCGTCTCGGGGGCGCTGCGGCTCGGCATGTACTCGACCTGCAACGGCGGCACGCATCTCGTCGAGATCGTCAAGACCTTCGAGGCCCGCTACCCCGCTTGCAGTGTGGTCGTCACCAATACCGGATTCGCCCGCGACCAACTCGACTGGCTACGCCACGGCGAGCTCGACCTGCTCGCCATGCGACTGCCCCTGCACGACCCCACCGTCACGATCGGACCGATCCTGTCCGCCGAACCGCGCGTCCTCGCGGTCGCCACCGACCACCCGCTCGCCGGCCGCGAGTCCGTCTGCATCGAGGACCTCGCCGACTACACCCTCTCGGATGTCCCCACGCTCCCCCGCGAGGTGATGGACGCCTTCATTCCGCCCCGGACCCCATCCGGAAAACGGCTGCGCCGCACCGAAACCCACGCCGTCGCCGAGACTCCGGTCCGGGTCGCGCTCGGTGAGATCGTGCACCCGACCGTGCCATCCTTTCTCGATCACTATCCTCATCCAGGCGTCATCAGCATTCCGATCCGCGACATGCCACCCTCTCGGACCGCACTCGTCTGGCTCAGTCACACCCGTTCCGCGAAAACCCGCGCGTTCGCCCGAACCGCCCATGACGTCCTCGTGGTTCACGAAGACACCCAACTCGAGCGGACTAGCGAACACGTACGACCGTGATCTGCTACGTGTTGCCGCGACGCGGCCGCGCCGAGCGCATCGGCCGCGCTCTCACCCTGTCGGGTGAATCCGGTTTGTAGCGGCTGGAGCGACCCCGGTTCTGTCAGGGGTCGAACGTATGGTCGATCTATGGTGGCGGTGGGGGGTTCGGTGATCTCCGACGAGGAGATCGTCGCTGAGCTGCGTGCGGCGTGGGCCGAGGTGTCCCGGGGCTATGCCCGGTGCTGGGCGGCGATGGCCGAGGTGGCCGGGCGCACGACCGGCGGGTGGGAGACCGCCGAGATCGCCGCGGCGTTGACGTTCACCGCCCGCCGGGCCGACTACGAACTGGGCTGCGCCCAGACCCTGGTCGATCACCTGCCCCGGGTGCACACCGCCCTGGCCGCTGGTGAGCTGGACCATCACAAGGCCCGGGTGTTCACCGACTACCTAACCGACTGCACAGCTGAGCAGGCCGACCGGATCTCGGCCCGGCTGGTGCCCCTGGCACCGGGTTGGACCACCGGGCAACTCGCCGCGCGGCTGCTGCGCGAGGTGCACGCCATCGACCCGAACTACACCCGCCGCACCTACCAGCAAGCCCTCCGCCAGCGCGCGGTGCATGGCTACCTCGATCACACCGGCACCGCCGTGCTGTCCGGCTCCGGGCTCCCTCCCGCCGACGCCGCAGCCGCCGCTGCCCGCCTGGACGCCCTGGCCGACGACCTGCGCTCCGCCGGTTACCCTGCCACGGTCAATCAGACCCGCGCCGACCTGTACCTGCGGCTGCTCGACGGCACCCTCGACGGACTCACCCGCCCACAGATCCTGACCACCATGCTGAGCCTGGGCCCGCTCACCCCCGCCGACGATAACCCGGACACCGGCGCCGGGCCCGGGCCCGGCGCCGAAACCAGCCAGCACCACGACCCGGGCGAACGCGACCACGAACCCCCGCAGCCCGAACCGCCCGCGGCGGCCGAGCAACCCGTGGCCGCCGCGCAACCCGAGCCGCCAGGCCGCCCCGAGCCGCCCGAGCGGCCTGGGCAGGTCGACCAACCCGCGGCGGCCGAGCGGCCCGACTGCGCCCAGCAACCCAGTACAGGCGCTCCCGCCCAGAACGGGACAACCTGCCCGGTGCGCTACGGCATCGAGGTCCGGGTCAGACTGTCCACCCTGCTCGGGCTCGACGAGCACCCCGCGGAACTGCCCGGGTGGGGACCGATCCCCGCCGCGGCCGCCCGGGACCTGGTCGTCGCCCAACACGGCGCCGAATGGCGCATCGCCATCGTCGACACCGACGGATACCTGCTCCACGGTGATCTCACCCGCCGCCGCTCCGCCCGACCGAGCACCCCCGGGGACCGCGCCGGGGGCATCGTGGAGATCGCCCTGCCGGCCGCGATGCTCGACCAGCTCCCCGCGCTGGCCACCCAGCACCCCCAGTGGGCCCGGGTCCTCCATGGGATCACCAGCAGCTGGCACCATCGCGAGCAGGCCCGCGCCGCGCTGGACCAACACCCCCACCGGCGCTTCGCCCACGCCGCACTACGCCGCCACGTCCAGATGCGCGACCGGCACTGCGTCGGCCCCGGCTGCCGGCGCCGCGCCGCCACCTCCGACCTGGACCACACCCACGATCACGCCCACGGCGGGCCTACCAACACCACCAACAATGGCCCCTGCTGCCCACGCGACCACACGATGAAGCACCAGGGCGGCTGGACCCTGACCCAACCCGAGGCTGGCCACTTCGTGTGGATCAGCCCACTCGGGCAGACTTACCACACCCGCGGCGAACCAATCATCTCCGACTTACCACAACCACTACCCCGCCCCGTCGACCCCGACCCGCCGGGTATCCCGATGACATGGGACGGACCGA
>JBOHFK010000019.1:0-57793 GCA_050699635.1 Pseudonocardiaceae bacterium
TCCCTCGACGCTGAACGCATGCGAATATCTTCACAGGGCCGGACTGGAATTCATCGGAGGCGCGCCGACACCCTCACCACCATTATCCGATGAAGAAACCGGTGTGCGCCGACGGAATTCGCGCCGCATTATTCAGCCGCCGCACCACGTATCAGCGGGCCGCCGCTTATCACGTCACACCATTCTCGCCGCGCGGCCGCGTGGATCCAACCACCGGCTGCACCACTCCCACCGACACTCGCCCACCAACCAGCCAGCAACGCCCTCACCTGCACCAATGGCACGCTAACAACAATCTGGCCCTGTAGTACTAGCGGTATTCGACGGTGCAGCCCGCACGGTGCTGGAACAGATCGCCAACGATTACCGCTCACTCTGACTCAAGCCAGTCAGCCGAACGCTAGGCAGACAATTCAGCCGCACCGCGGCCCGGTCGGAAACAGCGCCGCGCTGCCATCTGAGACCCGGACAGGCTTCTGCCGCCCCGATGCAAGAACATGCCCCGCCGCAAAATACGGATTTACGGACGGACAAGCTCGTCAAGCACTCCAAGACCAGACGGGATGCCTAAGTAGGAGACCGATCACCCGATGGGGTACCCATGCACACACCCGTGCCGCCGATGCCGCAGTCGTCGTTAGGAATAAGTGTCCTGGTAGAGCGACGGCCTACTCGCCATCGCTGCGGCGGCGCCTCCGGGATCGCGGCACGCCTCCAGCGTGTCTTGGCCAGTACGGTGGTGGATCCACCTGAGGATCCGTGATCTTGTACCGTTTCGTCGGCTGAATCGCCTGGATCTCGACTAGTCGCTGACCTTGGGCGTCACCCAAATCGCGGACGGCAGGTCGGATCGCCGCCATGACGGCGGCTATCGCGAGGGCGAGGCCGTCAACCCCGGGTCGAGTGTCATGCCGGTACCGGATGTGGTGCATTCCCGAGTCTCGGATCGCGGGTCTCCTCGGCGCTGTCGAGCTGGGCGCTGCCGTTTGTGAGTAAGGCGTCATAGCCCTTTCCTCTGGCATCGGGAAGCAGGAAACGATCCTTCTTCCCCTTCCACCCGAGATCTTGAACGTGATCCACCTGATGCTCGTGGAGCAGCCGACGCAGAGGCTCGACGAGCTGGACAGGAACGTCTTCATCGAGCAGGAGCTTCATCGCACGATCAAGCGCTGACCGGCTCGCGGTAGCCGTCGACGTACCGCGCGAACTCGACTGCTCCCCGAGCAGCTAGCGCGCTGACACCGGGGTAAAACCCTGCCACCTCCTCGGCGGTCACGCCGTCCTCGAGCAGGCTCGCCACCACGTCGTAGGACACCCGAGTCCCCGCGATCACCGGGTACCCGCTGCGGACCTCGGGATCTACCGCCACGCCAGGCGCCGGACGATACAGCGGCACCACCTCACGGTCGCGTGGCCCGCGAAACGCCGCGAGGATATCGACCATCTGCGCGATCACCTGCTGACCCGGACGACGGGTCAGATCCACCGCGACCCGATCAGAGATCTTCCACACCACGTTACGACCAACCGCCAGCAGCTGGTAAGACGAGAGATGGTCCGCGGCGCCCATATCCCGCAAGCTCTGCACCGCCTTACGCACCCGCTGCAGGGGGACCTCCCGGGATCGCAGGTAGACGAACGTTCTCAGCGCCACCACGTCGGGAAAGGAGTACGACACACGGGACCTCGGCTCGTGCAGCTCAGGCGCAAGCAGCGGTGCCTCAGTGGACCGAGACGACCGCCAGTACGACAGCTGCCGCAGCGTCGCGCCGCTAAGCGCCGCGGCGACCACCGGTTTGTACGCCACACGAAACCCCCTGCCGGATCACGCTCACGGTATCGCCGAGCACTGACAATCCCAGCGACACCGCGCCGAGAGGTTTCAAGCCGTGCCTGCTTGCCCCGGGCAACCAGGTTTGACGCCCACGATGGCCACCGTCGACACGGGCACGTACATCCGAAGATCAGCGAGTCGAGCTACGCTCGTGCTCCGGGTCATGGCTATCGCATTCAAGCTACCTTTCGCCGGGTCAGTCCTCATAGAAGGTCTGGGCGTGCTGGTCTGGCGCAGGTCCCGTAATCGGCCCGACCATCGGCATACGATCCCGAGAGGAGATCAGTGGTGTCCTGCGCTGGCAATCCCCAGCCATCTGCGCCACTGACCGCGGCGTGGTCGATCGATCAGCCGGAAACGGTGCTGTGGCGCGGTGCCGGACGTGTCACCGGGCAGCGCGCGGAGCGCGAGACTGAGCTGGTGGTGACTTGGCGGCCGGAGCTCGACGTTCGCTTCCGTCAGGAGGCGGACGACGCCGAAGACCTAGCACTGTTCTGTGATGAAGAGCGCGGAGAGGTTCGGCTCCGGCTGCGGGAGCTGGGCATCGACACCTCAGCGACTCCGGATGGCACGGCTTCGGGTGGGCGACTGACTGAGGTGACGTGGGGACACGAGCGCCGGGTGCGTCGGGTGCGGTTTCACCTGACGAACTTCCCTGACGTCTTGTTGCCTGGCGTGCTGGGTAACCCGAACGGGGCACGGTGGCGGGGCACGATCGCCGTTGAGGGCGGGCCGTGGACCCTCCGCCTCGACCGTCGGCGCGAGACCAAAGAGATCATCGAGCATCTGACAGCGCAGGGCACGTACGCAGTGACCCACATCGGCGAGCTGTCGCGCACAGACCGCGGAGCGTTCGGAGCCGGAGAGCTTCAGGAAGCGCTTACCTGTATTCACTTCTTGTTCTCCTTCGCCCGGGCCGCCTGGGCCGCGCCGATGCTGCCGGTCGGTTTCGATCAGGATGGTGTCCCGGTGTGGTGGCAGGCGAGCGCTCGCTGGTGCACCGCCGGCCTTGGCCGCGGGCTTACTTGGCTCGATCGTCTTGACGGCGCCGGGCTGGAGGAGGTCGTCCACCTGTGGCTGGAACTGTGGCAGCACCTGCTGTGGCGCCAGGTCTTGCCCCGCGTCGTCATCTACTACCTGGAGGCCAACCGTCAAGGGCGAGACGATCCGAGCTTCCTCGAGTCCAAACACGCGATGGCCCAGGCCGCGCTGGAGCTGCTCGCCTGGGCAATCCTCAAGGAGGACCCGATCACAGCGGCCGGATCGGAGCGGTGGCACCAGGGCCAGGGCGCCGCCGCGAAGAACGTCCGCGGGCTGCTGAACTGGGCCGGTATCCCGAGTACTGTGCCAGCGGAGCTACCCGCTCTCGCGCGGGAGTTGCAAGCGAACAAGGAGTGGCAGGATGCGGCCGATCTCGTTCCCTGGCTACGTAACCAGGTCGTTCACCCTAGGCTCCGTGACGGTTGTTTTGGCCCGAAGCAGGAAGTAGTCCTGGCCGGGTGGCTGCTGGTTTGCTGGTACGCGGAACTCGTCCTGTTACGACGCCTCGGCTACACCGGCGGCATCAGCAACCGACTTGAGCCTGACCACTGGGTCGGTCAGACAGTCCCAGTTCCATGGGCGGACGGTTGAGGGACACTCCTCGTCCCGCATGGTGCTGATGGCTTCCTGATCTGGTGGCGGAGCGTCCGGTCGTGCCGCCCAGTTACCGCCCATCCAAGCTACTGCGCGGGCCGCTCGATCGGCGCGTAGACGCTCCCGCGGGGGTACGGTGCCCTGCAACCCGGTAACGAACCGCGACGAAATCGGTGAACCGTGCGTAAGCAAGCTGCGTCAACTGACAGTAGGCCCGGCCGCGTAGCTCGGTCTGGCCGAGCCCATCGTCGAGTGCCCGCTGAGCCCACTGATCCGTCCACCGGCTCCACCGGTCGCGAACAGTCTCGATGTCGCAGGCGACTCTGAAGGAGTTGTTGTGAATGGAGGCGCTGATCTGCGCTGAGTGGCTGCTGCTGGGGCCTGCGGGCCAGCGGATCACCGATGGGGCGGTGTTCGTCTGTGACGGGTCGGATCAGGGCGGTCGGTGCCAGAGCTGAGGTGCAACGGCACGCCTGTGTGCACGCGCCGGTGTTGGAGTTTCCCCGCTCGACGTTGCTGCCCGGTCTGATCAACAGTCATGTTCATCTGGCGTTTGATACCAGCGAGGACCCGGTGGGCGCGTTCCAAGCAGCCAGTCCGGAGCAGCTGCTCGCAGGTATCGCACTGCGCGCCGCTCAGGCTCTGCGAGCCGGGGTCACCACTGTCCGTGACCTCGGCGACAACGGCCTGGTCTTCGGGGTTCGTGACGCGATCGCGGCCGGCCAGCTCCCGGGGCCCCGGGTACTCGCCTCGGGACCACCCGTGACCGTGCCCGGGGGGCACTGCTGGTTCTTCGGTGGTGAGGTTACCGATGAGGCCTCGATCCGCGATCGGGTTCGCCGCAACGTCGCTGCGGGTGCTGATCTGATCAAGGTGATGGCCAGCGGTGGGCACCTGACCCCTGGTGGGGCCGCTATGTTCGAGTCGCAGTTCAGCACCGAGCAGCTGGGCGTGATCGTCTCTGAAGCCAAACAGGCTGGGCTGCGGGTCGCCGCTCACGCCCACGGCGCCGACGCGATCACCTCGGCCGTTGCGGCTGGAGTCGATACCATTGAGCACTGCGGTTGGATGAGCGGGCCCGGAACCTACGATCGGCGTGAGCACGTCGCCCGCCAGATGGCGGCCAAGAACATCTATGCCTGCGCGACGTTCAATCAGGACTGGCTGGCCTTCTTCGAGCGGCTCAGCGCCCGGGCTCCCGACATCATCGCGCGCTTCAGCTGGATGGATGACCTCGGTGTCCCCTTTATTGCCGGCACCGACGCCGGCCTGCCGGGAAGCGTGTTCGACAACTACGCCGGCGCGCTCGGGTTGTATGCCTGGCTGGGATTCCCCAACGAGCGCACCATCGAATTCGCCACCACTAACGCAGCAGCCGCGCTGGGCTTGGCCGACACCACAGGCACCCTCGCGGAGGGACTAGCGGCGGACCTCCTCGTCGTCGCCGGCGACCCCCTGACCGACCTCGCCGCGCTGCTGGACGTGCGCCTGGTCATGACCCCCAACTCCGTACACGAGCCGACCAGTTCGTAGCGCGCGTAGGCGATGGGTGTGGCGTTGTTGGGAAGAACGCGGCCACAACCGCGAAAGCACGTAGGGCACAGAGGTTCCGCGCTACCGCTCCGAGGTGTCCATTGGGGTTCCCTCAGCGGTAACCCGGCTATCGGAGTGGTTATCCGATTAGTGAAAGCGATCCGGAGCGGTAGTGGTAGCCGCATACCTCGCTGAAGCACGACCCGTCGTACAGATGGCGCGCCGGGTTGTTGTCATTCTCGACCTGGAGGTACATACTTTCCGCGCCGTGGGCGGTCGCCCAGTCGGCCAGGGACGCCAGAATGCTGCGGGCCGCGCCCCTCCCGCGCGCCTCCGGGAGTGTTGCCATCCCGAATATTCCTGCCCAGCCGGCGTCAGCTACCGCGCGGCCCACCGCAACGACCTCACCTCCCTCCAGCGCGCTGGCATACGCGCTCGGCTGAGTCACTCGGCCGAGCATTCCCCGCTCGATCAGTGGGTCGCTGTGATAGCCGTGGACGGCATACCAGACGTCGAACCACGCGGTCGTCGGGCTTTCGTTCAGCCGGATCTTCGGCCCATCTGGCCGTGCCTGCGCCTGGACGTCCACGGTCGGGGCCGTTTGCAAGGACATCGGACTGTCCCAGCGGTAGCCGCGCTCTGCCAGGGTTGCGTCGAGGTCGGCGGGGCATGCGCCCGGGCTGATCTGGAACCTCGTTGCCACCCCGAACCCCGCGTAGAACCGCTCGGCAGCCGAGATCATGCCCGCCAGCTCGCCTCGACTGGCGTCACCATGCGGCAGCACTGTTCCCATCCACCAGGACGAGCTCGCCGAACGCCGCAGCCACCAGCCGCCGATGCGCTCGATGTGCTCCGCGGGGAGGGCCCTGGCCGCCCTCTCCTGCAGGCCTCGCACCGTCTCCGGGCTACACAGGACAGATGACACCAACACCTATCATTCCCGACTTTTGGTTGCGGCGTGTCTGGTCAGGTGATGGTGATCGCTTCGGCGCAGTGGACGAGTTCGGCGATGTGGGTGGCGAACACGGGCCAGAGCTGTCGGGGCAGGTTGTGGCCCATGCCGTCGATGATCACCAATTTGGCGTTGGGGACGGCTGCGCGGAAACGGAGATGAGTTGGATTGCTAACGCTTTGCGCCTTGGGACGCTCGTCATCCGATGCACGATCTGGAAGACGTTGCCGTAAAGGTCACCGATACGGACCCATGCGCGGTATCACCGTGTGGTATCCCTCTGGTACCAGGACTTGGGTCGGCATGCCCGCGATCGTGTCACCGTCGCGGACGTCGGCGCAGTCGACCGGCGAGAATCGCGAACTCCCACTAAGGTCAGGGTCGGCAGGTCAAGCACCTGTCGATGCTTAGCGCGACGGCACTCCGACCGGCTCGCCGATGTCCCATTCCAGTTGCCATCCGGTGGCCGTGACAACCTGTTGTTGCTCGGGAGGTGGACCGCACTGAAAGCCGCCGGAGGGAGGGAGTGTGGTTCGACATCGTCGCACGACAGTCGGGACGATCATGAGAACCGGCTCGGCAAGGCGAAGTACTGGTTCCTGGGGATTCTCGGCCTGCCCGCGTTCGGGGTGGCCTTCGCCTACACCGTGGTGGGGACCTATCTCCCGGTGCTACTCGCTGAGCTGTCCGGTCCGGCCGTAACCGGCATCCTGATCGGTGGCGAGGGCGTGGTGGCGCTGATCGTCCCGGTGCTGGTCGGCGGCTGGTCAGACTCGACCAGCAGCAGCCTCGGGCGCCGGCTGCCCTTCGTTCTCGGCGGTGCGGTGCTGATGGTCCTCGCGCTGCTCGGGATGCCCCTGGGTGCGGGTTCACTGCCGTGGATCGCGGTCCTGCTCACGGTGTTCTTCCTGGGCTACTTCGGCTACTACACGCCGTACTATGCGTTGTTCCCGGACTTCGTGCCGGACGCGATCCGTGGCCGGTCCCAGGGAATCCAGGGTGGTTTTCGCTCGGCGGGCCTGCTGCTGGCACTGGTCGGCGGCGGCTTCCTGCTTGGCCTGTGGCGGCCGCTGCCCTTCGCTGCGGGGGCGGTGGCCGTGGTGGCCGTGACCGTCGCGCTGTGTTTCGGGCTACGGGGAAAGGTTGGCCGCAAGCGCGGTGCAGACCAACCGTCCCCGGCTAGCGGCTGGCGCACCGACATCGGTCTGGTCCGGGGCAACCCCGCGATCGGCTACTGGATCGCCGCGGACGCCCTGTGGGAGGGCGCGGTGGCCGCGCTGAAGACCTTCGTCGTGTTGTACTTCACCCGCGGACTCGGAATGTCGCTGCGCAGCACCGCCACGTCGCTGGCCCTGGTCGGGGTGGCCGCGCTGGTGGCCGCTCCGGTGGCCGGCAAGCTAGCCGACCGATTCGGATCACGGCGCATCATGCAGGTGGCGGTCTGGGGTTTCGCGCTCGGCTTGACCCCCACTCTGGTCACCACGAACACCGTGTTCCTCGCCGCGATCGTGCCGGTCGCGTTTGCGGCGGTGGTGCTGATGACGCTCCCGTACACGTTGCTGATGAGGTTGCTTCCGGAGCGCAAGGCGCACGGTGCAGGCGCCAGCCTGTTCGGCTTTGCCAAGGGGATCGGCGTGCTGATCGGCCCCTTGCTGGCCGGTCTCGCGATCACGCTGTTGCACCGGGTGCCCGTCGGCGCGTTGCGGGCCACTGCGGGCTACGCGGGCGCGTTCGGGGTGGCGATGGTCTTGCTGCTGGCGAGCATCCCCTTGCTTCGCCGCATCGAGCCAACCCCGCATTGAGCCACCGCACGCTGATCGCGGCAGGAGCGCACGGGGTCAGGTTGCGCCGTGCTCGCTGCGGGCCTGGTCGGCCTGCTGGGAGGCACTGGCGGTGGCGACGTCGCGGGGATAGGTGCGGCGCGCGACGACGATCAGGATGATGCCGGCGGCGAACACGGAGAGCAACATCACCAGGAAGGCGCGTTGCAACCCGACGGCGTCGGCGGAGGGACCGGCGTCCCAGTGCGCGGACAGGTAGCCGAAAAGCAGCGGCGCGATGGCCACCAGCGCCGAGCGCAGCACGCTGCGAACGCTTTCGGCACGGCCCCACAGCCGGAAGTGCATGATATCGAGCCGGGCAGCGTCCAGCGGCGGGTTCGCGGCGCCCAGCCCGGCCGCGCCGAGGAACAACAGCGGCGCAGCGAGGACGAACACGGGCGTCAGCAGCGCCGCCAGGAAAGCTGCCACGACGAGCAGGAAGGCCACGCCGGCGACCACCGGTCGGGCGCTGATGCGGTGGTGGGCGATGAGGTGGTCGCTGAGCCGGCCGGCGGTGAGCACACCGGCGATCGACCCGGCGCCCAGGACGACGGTCAGGCTGGTGGCGGTGGCCTGGGCCAGCCCGAACCGTTCGCGCATGAACACCACGGCGAAGGTCTGGATCCCGGAGAAATAGAAGTAACCCAGGGCGGAGGCGATGATCAGCACCACGTTGGTGCGGATCGAGAGCAGGTATCGCACCACCCACCACAACGAGCGCGCGGTCGGATCACCATGCAGCACCAGCGACTGGTGTGGGGGGACGTGCTGCCGTTCGATCTCCTGCGCGAGCGTGCCATCCAGCCCGTTCGTCGGCTGGGGCTCGCGTTGTGGTGCCCGCATCGGTAGCCGGCTCTGGCCGCCGCGGGCCGGCTCGGGCAACAGGACGCGCAGTGTCCAGGCCAGTACCAGGCCGGGTATTGCGAGCAGCCAGAACGCGACGCGCCAGGACAGCACCGCGGCGATGTCACCGCTGACGAGTAGGCCCACCGCGGCCCCGACGAGCTCGCCGGTCAGTACGAACCCGTAGATGCGGCCGCGTTCGGTGGCCGGGAACAGATCCCCGAGCAGGGACGCGACCGCGGGGAAGGCGGCGGCTACCACCACACCCAACCCCAGCCGGCAGGCCAGCAGCATCGGGTAGGACACCGCCGCACCGCAGGCAACCATCGCCGCACACCACAGCAGGATCACCATCGACAGCAGCCGGACGCGGTTGACCCGGTCGATGAGCACCCCGAACGGCAGCGTCGCGAGCGCCCCCACCCCAACCGACACCGTGACGAGCAGCCCGATCGCGGCGTTGCCCACCCCGAAGGCGGTCTTGAGTTCGGCGGCGATCGCGCCCACGGTGGCGCTGTCGGCGGTGGACAGGCCGAGCACAGCGGCGAGCAGCGCCACTACGCGCAGCCGAGCGCTTCCCCCGACGGCCGCGCTGAGCCGCTCCACCAGCGCGGCTGACCCGTGGATGGCCGCGCTGGTCGTCGCGCGACCTCGCCTGCTGCGCCAGGTGGTCACTGATCGCCGATGAGTCGGCGAGAGATCACGTCCGGCAGGGTCCGTTGCGCTGTCCAGCCGGCCACTGTTCTCGGCAGGCAGGTCAGGACGCCGCGCGTGCCGGTGCCTCGGTGTGGGGTGGCCGGGGTCCGCCAGACCAGGATCGCCCCGGCGACGGCGAACACCCCGGCGGCTGCGGCGTCGATCAGCCCGGCCCGTCGCCGCCGCCGGTCGAGCGCGGCCAGACCGAGCATGGAGGCGACATGGGCGAGGTCGACCTCCACGCCCAGAGCCAGCACGAGGGCACCGGGTGCACCGCCGGTGAGCATCCCTTGGATGAGGTGGCGGGCACCCAGCACCCGGGTCACCGCCCGGGTCAGCGGATCGGCGCGGTGTCCGGTGTAGAGCCGGATCACCGGGTCGGGGACCGTCAGCAGCAGGGTGCCGTAGCCGGCGCGCACGGCAGCGAAGCGGTTCACCGCTGACCTGCCAGCGAGGTGGCTGCCATCGCGGTTCCCAGAACCACCCGATCGGTCTCGCGCTCACGCAGGGTCCAGTTGCGCCAGCGCAGGAACCTGTGGATGGCATTGTGCGCCTCGGGTTCGGTCAGCGCGACCTGGTAGTCGGTACCGGCGTAGGTATAGGCGCCGTCGGCGAGCCGGTTGGGCCAGGGGATCAGCGGTGTGCCACGGGCCCCGGTGCACATCTGGTCGGCGGGGTAGCCGTCCAGCACGGCTCGACCATCGTGGGTGTAACTGCGGACGCCGCCGCCGACCTCGACCAGCGTCATCCGGTGCGCACCGGCGACGATCTCGAATTGCTCACCTGATGGGGCAACGCTCACCGGCTGATCTCCTGACGTGCAGGCTGGCCGGTGGGGTCCTGCCAGGGCTTGGTGAGCCGGAGGGAGGTTTCCAGCATCAGCGCGTGCACGAAGGCCTGCGGCAGGTTGCCGCGCAGTTGGCGCTGGTGCACGTCGTACTCCTCGCTGAACAGCCCCGGTGGCCCGCAGGCGGCCCGGTTGCGTTCGAACCATCTGGTGGCCGCGACGGTGTCGCCCTGCTGGTGGGCGGCCAGCGCCATTAGGAACCCGCAGAGCCCGAACGCGCCTTCGGCGTCGCCCAGCGGGCGGGCGTCCTGACGGAACCGGTAGACGTAGCCCTGCTCGGCCAGTTCGTCCTGCACCGCGCGCAGGGTCGCCAGCGTGCGGGCATCAGCGGCGGGCACCGCCCCGCGGATCGCCGGGAGCAGCAGCGCCGCATCCACCCGCGGATCGGTGGGCGCTCGCTGCCAGCGCCCCGAGGCGTGCAGGCAGTCGGTGCCGGTGTCGGCGAGGATGGCGTCGGCCAGCCTGCTCCAGCCCGCGGCGTCGGTGGCCGGGGCCCCCGCGCCGGCGATCGCACGGAGCCCGGCGGCGCAGATCAACCGGGAGTGCGCCCACCGCTGGTCGTCGAGTTCCCACAGTCCCGCGTCGGGTTGGCGCCAGCGCGCCTCGATGGCGCACACGGCGACGGTGAGCGCCTTGTGGTGGTCGGAGTCGAGGTGGTCGTGGCGGGCGGCCGCGGCGAACAGCAGTAGCGCTTCCCCGAACGCGTCGAGCTGGAACTGGGCGTTGACGTGGTTGCCGACGATGTCGGTGCCGCCCGGGTAGCCGGGCAGGTCGATGCGTCGCTGGTCGGGCACGATCTGGCCGGTGATGGTGTAGGCGGGCATCAGGTCCGGGCCGTCGTCGAGCAGTCGCTGGGAGACGAACCGGACGGCGTCATCCAGCAGCGGGTGCGGGCCATCCACCGCCACGGCCTGCCCGGCGTAGCACTGGTCGCGGATCCAGACGTAACGGTAGTCATAGTTGCGGCCCTGCGCGGCGCGTTCGGGCAGGCCCATCGTGGCGGCGGCGACCATGCCGCCACCGGAGCTGGTCAGCCCGCGCAGCACGGCGTAGGCGTGCCGGGCGTCGCGCGGGGCGACGCTGTCCCCCAGTTGCGGCAACGCTTCCCGCCAGGCAGTCTCGGTGCCCTGCCAGGCCCGGTCCGGATCGGATGGCTCGTCACTCAGGGTGGTGTCGCTGAGTTCCAAGACCAGATCATGGTGCGCGCCCTCGGGCAGGGTGATGGTGGTGTGCAGCCCCGGCCCGTTTTGCCGGTCATCGCGCACGTCGGCGTCGGCGCCGCCCGTCCAGCGCAGCCGCAGGTCACCGACGATGCCCCGCCAGCGTCCATCGGGGTCGTGGTGCAGCTCACCGAGGTGATGACGGCCAAAGCCGGCGGCCGGTTGCAGGACCACGTCGAGGTGCGCGGTGCCCGCCACCGCGATGATGCGGCGCAGCAGGACCGTCCGGTGTGGATCACCGGGAAAGGCCAGCGCTTCGCGGCACTCGATGATCCCGGACCCGGTGACCCAGCGGGAGCGCCAGATCAGGCTGCCGTCCTCGTAGTAGCCACCCCACACGAACCGGCCGCTCGGGGTGACCGCATAGCTCCCGCGACCGCCGATCAGCGAGGAGAACACCCCGTCGGAATCCCAACGTGGGGCGCACATCCACGCGATGTCACCCCGCGGGCCGACCAGTGCCCCGCGTTCGCCGTCGGCGAGCAGGGCGTACTCGCGCAGTACCTGCGGGGTGAACGTCCCCGCGCTGTCAGTGCTGGTCATCGCTGTCTCGACCTTCCCGATGTCGGCTGCTAGATGCCGGCGGCGTCGGCGTAGTACTGCTGGTCCTCGCGCCAGCCGCCCATGCCCATGCCGATCTCGGCGGGATCGGCGACGAACTCGATCGCCTTGATCCACTTGACCATCTTGAAGCCGAGTTGGGTCTCCACCCGCAGCCGGACCGGGGCCCCGTGCTCGATCGGCAATGGTGCGCCGTTCATCTCCAGCGCCAGGATCGTCTGCGGATTGGTGGCCAGGTGCAGTTCCATCGATTCGTAGAAGAACCCGTGGCGGCCTTCGTCCTCGGTGATGGTCTTGTCGTCCATTGCGTAGAACACGACGTAGCGCGCCTGCGGGTGGGGACCGACCAGCTCCAGCACCGCGCTCAACGGGACCCCACCCCACTCGGCGATCGCGGTCCAGCCCTGGATGCAGTTGTGCTTGACGATCTGGCTGCGGGCGCCTAGCTCCCGGAGCTGCTGCAGCGACAGCTCCACCGGCCGATCGACCAGCCCCCCGATGGCCAGGCGGTAGTCCGCGAACCCGTCCGCGGCCATCCGCTCGTAGTCCGAGCCGGTGGGCGGATACCCGTTGATCCGGTGATAGGGCGAGATGTCGGCGCGGTGGTAGCGCTGGTGCGAGGTGAACGTGCGGAACAGGACCTTCTCGAATGGGTCGACCACGACCCCGAGCAGCCGCTGGGTGGCGCGCCGGTAGCGCAGCGAGAACCACGAGATGATCACGTGGAACAACAGGATCCCGACGATCCCGAGCAGGCCGACGCTGACCGCAAGTGCCCGGTTGGCGTGCTCATCGCCCAGCACGATGGACGCGAATTCCTCGGGTACCCCGTGCACGATCACCATGAAGGTGTGCAGCGCGGTGAACGCCGCGAAGGCGCACAACCCGAGGAAATGCAGGCTCCGGGCGCCCTGTTTGCCGCCGAAGAGCCGTCCGTAGCGGGGGAAGCGGGCCAGCACCGAGGGTGACATGGCCGCACCGGTGGCGATCTGGAACGGCGCCAGCACGAAGATCACCAGGAAGTAGCTGAGTTTCTGGGCGGGTTCGAAGGGCTCCCCGGGGATCGGATCCGGCAACTGGAAGTGCAGGTAGGTCCCCACGGCGCGGATGGAGTCCGGGATGATCGACCAGTGGGTGGGGATCAGGTAGTGCCAGTACCCGGTGGCGAAGACCAGCACCACGTAGACCAGGCCGGTGAGGATCCAGAACTGCACGGTCATGAAGTGCCAGTGCCGCCCCAACCCGAGGTTCTTGCGCCCGGGTAGCGCGATCACCGGACTCCAGGACTCCTCCTCATCCAGCGAGGTCCACATCCGGCGGGAGTCCGCGCCGTACATCTTCTTCGAGAACCGGGCCCACTCCCGTCCAGGGGGGCAGTCGTCGTGCCAGTACAGCTTGGGGAACGCCGAGAGCACCTCCAACCCGGAGCGGGCCAGCAGCAGCAGGAAGAAGATGTTGAGGAAATGGGTGATGACCACCCACCACGGGAAGTAGCTGGGCACCGGCTCAGGTCCCCGGAAGTTGACCGAGGGTGACCGTGACCGTCCGCGTCGCGCCCTGCGGGTCGCGGAGCACGACCGGCACCGCCTGCCCCGGGGTGAGCCCGGCGAGTACCGTCGCCAGCTCTCGCGCGCCGTGCACCGGGGTCCCGTTGACGGTCGTGATGACCTCACCGACCTGTACCCCTGCGGTCGCGGCGGGGCTACCCGGGGTGACGGTGCCCACGCCGGCTCCCTCGGGTTGCCCGTTCTGGTCGACGACGGTGAGCACCCCGATCCCGACCGCGGCGCGATGGGAGTTGATGACGTGGCCGCCGTTTGCGATGAGCTGCCCAGCAATGTCGGTGACGACATTGCTGGGGATGGCGAAGCCGATCCCGGGGGCAGCTGAGCCGCTGCCGATTCCGGTGTCGATCGCGGCGAGGGTAGGTACGCCGACGACGTCGCCGGCCAGATCGACCAGGGCGCCACCGGAGTTGCCCGGGTTGATCGAGGCGCTGGTCTGGATGACGTCGGGAAGTGTCGCGCCGGGTAGTCCTGGCCCGGTCGGCTCACTGACCGTCCGGTCGGTGGCCGAGACGATCCCGTTGGTGACGCTGCCGGTCAGGCCCAGCGGGTTGCCCATCGCCAGCACGATGTCACCGATCCGCAGGGCGGCGGAGTCCCCGAAGTGCGCTGGTTTGGGTGCCGGGGACGGCCGCCGGTCCAGGTGGATCACCGCGAGGTCATCGGGCGGGTAGGAACCCACCAGCGTCGCCGGTACCGGCGACGCGCTGCCGGCCAACCGGACCTGGAACGTCGTCGCCTGGCCGACGACGTGGGCGTTGGTGACGATGTTGCCCTTGTCGTCCATGACGATGCCGGAGCCGAGGTCGCGGTCGTTGGTGATCTGTACGACCGAGGGCAGCACCTTAGCCACCACGGACACGTAGGCCTGCTCCAGCGCGGGGGCGCCGGCGGGTGCCCCGGGGGATGCCGGCGCGGTCGCACAGCCGGCCAGGGTGCACACGGCGAGCACCGCTAGGCCGGCGCGGGCGGCGGTCGTCATGGCCGGCTCCCCGCGGCCGTTCGGGCCCGCCCGGCTCGGGCGGCGGGGTCGTCGTCCATGGCGGCACCGCTGGTCATCCGCTGCGCGAGCCGGGAGGCCAGCGCCATGATGGTCAGTGCCGGGTTGGCGCTGCCCTGGGTGGGGCAGACCGAGCCGTCGGCGATGAACAGGTTCGGCACCGCCCAGGCCCGCTGGTTGGCGTCCACCACCGAGGTTTCCGGGCAGCTGCCCATCCGGGCGCCGCCGATGAGGTGGGCGAAGCGCTGGATGGTGAGCACGTCCTGGGTGTCCGCGGCGTGCAGGATACCGGTGATCACCCTGGTGGAGTAGGCCATGTTGGCTTTGTCGTTGTCGGACAGCGTGTAGTCCATCCGGGCGATGGGCTGGCCGTAGGGGTCGGTCTCGTCGGCCAGGGTGATCCGGTTGTCCGGGTGGGGGAGCAGCTCGTTGAGCACGCCGATGGTGGCCCAGTGGTTGTAGTCGCGCATGTATTCGCGCAGCGCCCGGCCCCAGTGCCCGTCGGCCAGCACGTGCTCGGCCCACCCGATGGGCAGCGGTGAGACCGTCTGGACGGAGAATCCGCGGGCGAACCCCCGGCTGGGGTCGGTCTCGTAGAACTGTTCTGAGGAGATCTCCGGAGGCGGCGCCTTGTACATCCGCAGCTCCTCAGGCCAGCGCCCGGCGGTCTGCGACGCGCCCTGCACCATCACGTAGCGCCCCACCTGGTCGGTGTGGTTGCACAGGCCATCGGGATGCCGCTTGCTGGTGGAGGCCAGCAGTAGCCGTGGAGTTTCGATGGAATAGCCCGCGACGGCGACGAACCGGGCCCGCTGCAGGCGGTTGACCTGCTCACCTTCGGCGCGGTAGCACACCCCGCGGGCGGCCCCGGTGGCGTTGTCAATCTCCACTTGCAGGGCCATGCAGTCTGCGCGCACTTCAACACCGTGAGCCAGCGCGTCGGGCAGGTGGGTGACGTACGGGCTGGCCTTGGCGTTGACCTTGCAGCCCTGCAGGCAGTAGCCGCGGTAGATGCAGTGCGGCCGGTTGCCGAAGGTGCCGTTCACGATCCCCACGGGACCCACCCGCATCTCGATGCCGCAGCGCAGCGCGCCCTCGCGCAGCTTCGCGGCCGGTCCGGAGACCGGGTGCGGGGAGAACGGGTAGCGGTGCGGATAACCCCAGGGCCAGTCCTGCCCGGCCACCGGCAGCTCGGCCTCCACCTGCTCGTAGTGCGGGCGCAGCTGCTCGTAGCCGATCGGCCAGTCCGCGCCGACGCCGTCGTCGGTGTAGGTGGACAGGTCGCTGGGGTGGAATCGGGGGGTGTAGCCGGCGTAGTGCACCATCGAGCCGCCTACCCCGCGCCCGGAGTTGTTCTTGCCCAGCTCGATGGGGTCGGCTCCGCCGATGATCCGTTTCTGGGTCCAGTACAGCGGGTGGCTGCCCGCTTCGTCGGACACCCAGTCCTCATCGGGATGCCAGAACGGCCCAGCCTCGATGATCACCACTCGCCAGCCGCGGCGGGCCAGCCGCTGGGCCAGGACCGAACCACCCGCGCCGGCCCCGACGATCACCAGATCGACCTCATCGGACTCGGCGTAGCGGCGCATGGTCTTTTCGCCGGGTAGGTCGCGGGAGTGCACGTCGAGCAGGTACCGGGAGTCGTTGTCCCGCGGCCCGATCGAGCCTTTGAGGATGCCCCGCCAGAACGTGCCCATCACCGTTCCCAGTTCTCGACGATCTGCACCGGGTCCTCATCGGTGGCGCCGGGTTTCTCGAAGGGCTCCCTGACGGCCCCGCCAGGGCCGCCCAGGCGCATGAATCCGCGCGGGTAGGCCGGGCCGCCGAAACCAATCTCGTTCCAGGCCCAGGGGTGGGAGTAGAACGCGGCCAGCGCGGCCCGCATCACCACCGACCAGGCCCGGGTGACGTTCAGCTCGTCCCACGCGCCGCCGACCAGCCGGCCCTGCGCGAACTCCGAGACGATGGCCTCCCGCTGGGCCTCGGTGCAGCCGGCGAAGCTGGTCTGGTGGCCCTGGGTGGCGGTGTGGTCCAGCCCGGCCAGCACCAGGTGCCAGGTGTCCCGGTCATCGGGCATGTCGGCGTACTGGTAGCCATCCAGGCGGCCGTCGGCGAGCTTGGCGTCGACCATCTCGGCGACGGGGACTCGGGGTTCGCGGTCCTGGGCGAGGATCGTGTCGCAGAACGCGCGCAGCGCCGGCTCTTGCTCGCTGGTGAAGAACCGCAACAGGCCGGGGGGTTGCAGCCGGGCCAGCACCACCCGCTTGGTGGCCTCATCCCAGGTGTCGAGCGCGTCGAACACGTCGAAGTCGGGGTAACGCCCGATCATCTGGGGCGTGGTGCCGCGCCGCTGGCGGGGCAGCCACGACGGGTGCGGCGGATGCCCACCGGGCCGGCGGTTCGGTAGGTGATCGGGTCGGGAGACGTCGGGCACCGGGCTCAGCGCTCCCGGCGCAGCAGCGCGGCGAGCAGGCCCATCCCGCCGACCATCGCCATCAGCCCCGGCGCGGAGATCGGCGGGCCCATCGGCAGGTTGTAGGAGTACAACTTCCAGCCGCCGGGCTTGCGGGCCACCCCGCGGGCGTGGAAGTACTCTCCGAGCAGCCCGTTGGCCGCGTAGGCCGCCGCGGTCACCGGCAGCGCCGTCTTGGCCCAGCGCTTGGAGAACACCCCACCGATCCCGGCCGCCACCAGCGGTGGGGTCAGCGCCACCGGGCTCCACATCCACTTGTTGCCGAAGCTGGCCTTGTAGTGCTCCAGGTACACCTCCGCACCGGTGACCAGCGCGGACAGTGCCGTCAGACCGGACAGTGAGCGCTCGAAGCGGCCGTGGGAGATGTTGGACACCATCCGGTCCAGCAGATGCTCCGCGCCGGCCACCGCACCATGGTCAGCGGTCGATGACCGACCGCGCGAGCGGATCGCCAGCAGGGCGAGCAACGCGGCGGCGGCACCCGCGGTGCCGAGCTGTCGCTCGTGCTGCGAGGCCCACAGCTGGTAGCTGCGTGAGGTGGACTTGTCGTCGAAGATGCCGTGCGACCCGAAGTCCCGGCCGCCCGGCCCGTCGGCCGGTTCCCACAAGTTGGTGGGCTGGTCGGGGTCGCGGGGCTGGTCGGTCTGCTGTGCGGAGTAGCCGGTGCGGCCCAGGTAGCGGTCCAGCAGACCGGCGGCGAACTTGTTGCCGAGCAACGTGCCCGCCGTGCTGCCGCCGACCCAGTACTCGCGGCGGCGGGGATGGTCCGCGGCGAAGACCACCGCCTTGGCGGCGACCTCCGGTTGGTAGATCGGCGGCACCGGCTGCGCGTGGTTGGGCAGCCGGGACAGCACCCAGGAGAATTGCGGGGTGTTCACCGCGGGCATCTGCACCATCGTCACCCGCACGTTGCTCCTGGCGTGCAGCAGCTCGCAGCGTAGTGAGTCGTGGAAGCCCTGGATCGCGTGCTTGGCGCCACAGTACGCCGACTGCAGCGGGATGCCGCGGTAGGCCAGCGCCGACCCGACCTGCACGATCACCCCGCGGTCCCGGGGCGCCATCCGGTCCAGGGCCGCGCGGGTCGCGTAGACGTAACCGAGGTAGCTGACCTCGGTGACCCGCTTGTACTCCTCGGGTTCGATCTTCATGAACGGAGCGAACACCGAGGTGAAGGCGACGTTGACCCACACGTCGATCGGCCCCAGCTCCTGCTCCACCTGCTGCGCGGCGCCGTCGACCTGTTTGTGATCGGCGGTGTCCACCGGGATCATCAGCGCGGTCCCACCCGCGGTCTCGACGTCGGTGGCCGCCCCCTGCAGGCCCAGCTCACCACGGGCCAGCAGCGCCACCTTCGCGCCCCGGGCGCCGAAGGCCTGCGCGACGGCGCGGCCGATCCCGCCGCTGGCGCCGGTCACCACCACGACCTGCTCGACTGGACCGCTCATGCCGGGCACCTCCTCAACTGGGGTCCTCAACGGGGGTTCCATTCCCGGCGCACGGTCGAGCCGGCCCGGTAGCGCGAGGCGACGTCGCACCGCAGCTCCAGCCCGTGACCGAGAGCCGTGGGACGGGGACGGATGGCGCCACCGGTGGGATCCAGGGCGCCGTCGAAGAACATCTGCTCGATCCGGACGTGGTCGTGGAACCACTCCAGGTGCCGCACGTTCGGCGTCGCCATCGCCGCGTCCACATGCAGGTGCGGCGCGCAGTGCCCGGAGATCTCCAGGTGGTGTGCGGCCGCAACGGCGGCGACTCGGAACCACTCGGTGATGCCGCCGCACCGGGACACATCGGCCTGCAGGCAGTCCACCGCACCGGCGGCGCACATCCGGCGGAAATAGGTGAGGTCGTAGCCGTACTCGCCGGCGGTGACATCCGGTGCGACGGCGTCGCGGACCTCGCGCAGCCCCTCCAGATCATCGGAGGACACCGGTTCCTCGAACCACCGGATATCGCAGTCGGCGGCGGCCCGGATCACCCGGATCGCCTGCTTGCGGTCGTAGCCGCCGTTGGCGTCGACGAACAACTCCACCTCGGGTCCGACGGTGTCGCGCGCCTGCGCCATGCGCTCCAGGTCCCGGGCCGGATCAGCGCCCCAGGACTCCCCAATTTTGATCTTCACCCGGGGGATGCGCTTCCCGTAGACCCACCCCGCCAGCTGCTTGCCCAGCTGGTCTGCGTCGTAGCAGGTGAACCCGCCGCTGCCGTACACCGGCACTTCGCCGCGGACCGCGCCGAGCAGCCGGTGCAGGGGCAGTTCGAGCAACCTGGCCTTGAGGTCCCACAGCGCGACGTCGACCGCGGAGATCGCGTAACCGACCGCGCCGGGGCGCCCGGCATTGCGCACCGCCTTGACCATCCCGTCGAACGCGCCACCGACGTCCAGCGCCTCGCCCCCCAGCACGACATCGGCCAACTGATCACTGACTACCTGCGCGCAGGCGGGTGGGCCGTAGGTCCAGCCGGTCCCGCAGACCTCGCCGCTGCGGACCTCGACGAGCACCATCGTGGTGGAACCCCACGCCAGGGTCCCGTCGGCCTCGGGCGCGTCGGTGGGGACGGTGTAGACCGTCACCGCGACGGACTCGATCGGCGCCGCCGTGATCACGACGGGTCCGCGGGGCCGGTCGGGGTTGGTGGCGGCCTGCGCCGGACCCAACGCGGACCCTCGAGGGTCTCAGCCGCCAGCCACATCAGCAGCGCCAGGTTCAGCACCATGAAGCAGAGGTGCAGCACGCTGTCTCCCGGGTCGAAACCCAGCGGACCCGGGAACGATCGGGCCGAGGCCACGGTGCCGATGGCGAACAGCAAGAAGAACGCGACCGCCTCGGCCCCGGTGGTGATCTTCGCGGCCCGGGGCTGCCACGCCGAGAGCATGGCCAGCACTCCGAATCCGAGCAGAACACCGCTGTGCAGCGGGGTCAACGCCAGCACCAGGACCGGTGCGCCCGCGCGGCCGGCCGCCGGATGCGCCGCGGCGGAGATCAGACCCCACACGCCCAGTACGGCCAGTAGCACTCCTTCGGCCAGCAGCACCACCCGGCCGGTCCGGAAGTGCCACGGGCTGCGGCTGACCGGCATCAGTGCTGACTTGGTGCCCCAGAACGGGCTCTTAGTGGTGGTGTTCATCGCGGAGAGCTGTGTGGCAGGAACTCCTGGATTTTGGTCTTCACCCCTTCTTTGATCACGCCCCAGCGGTCCTCGTCGCCGGCCAGCAGGGCCTTCGCGGCATCGGCCATCTGCTCGAAGGTGGCGTGCGGCGGTATCGGGGGCACGTTCGGGTCACAGCGCACGTCCAGCAGCGTCGGCACTGCGCCGCCCAGCGCGCGCTCCCAGGCCGGGGCGATGTCCTCGGGCTTGTCGACCGCAATGGCCGCCAGACCGAGGCTGGCCGCGAAGGCTGCATAGTCTATGTCCGGCAGGCTCTGCGACTCGACGAACTTGGGGGCGCCGGCCATCGCCCGCATCTCCCAGGTGACCTGGTTGAGGTCGTCGTTGTGCAGCACAGCGATGATCAGCCTCGGGTCTGGCCACTGCTGCCAGTACCGCTTGACGGTGATCAGCTCGGCAAGGCCGTTCATCTGCATCGCGCCGTCCCCGGCGAACACGATCACCGGCCGGTGTGGGCAGCCGAATTTCGCGCCGATCCCGTAGGGCACCCCGGGGCCCATGGTGGCCAGGTTCCCCGACAGCGAACCGCGCATGGTGCCGCGGAAGCGCAGTTGCCGCGCATACCAGTTGGCCGACGACCCCGAGTCGGCGCAGATGATCGCATCGTCGGGCAGCCGCGGGCTCAGCTCGGCGAACAGCCGCATCGGGTTGATCGGGTCCGCCTCCACGGCGGCCTCCATCGCCATGGTCTCCCACCAGCGGGCCACATCGGACTCGATGCTCTCCCGCCAGGACCGGTCATCCTTGCGAACGAGCAGCGGCAGCAGCCCTCTTAGGGTGGTCGCCGCGTCACCGACCAGGTTCACCTCGTACGGGTACCGCATCCCGATCATGGCCGGGTCCAGGTCGATCTGCACCGCCCTGGCCTGGTCGAACTCAGGCATGAACTGCGTGTACGGGAAGCTCGACCCGACCGTGAGCAATGTGTCGGCCCCGCGCATCATCTCGTAACTGGGCCGCGTCCCCAGCAGCCCGATCGAGCCGGTCACGTAGGGCAGCTCGTCGGAGAGCACGTCCTTGCCCAGCAGCGCCTTGGCCACCCCGGCACCTAGCAGGTCCGCGACCTGCTCCAGTTCGGCGGCCGCCCCCCGGGCCCCGGAACCGGCCAGGATCGCGACCTTGCTACCGCCGTTGAGGATCTCCGCCGCCTGCCGCAGCGCGGCGGAGTCCGGCGCGAGCTCGGGCCAGCTGATTCCCAGGCTGGAGGGCACCATCTTGAACGCGTGGGTCGGTGCCGAATATGCTAGCTCCTGTACGTCGGCCGGCAAGATGACCGCGGTCGGCGCCCGTCGCGCCGTCGCGATGCGGATCGCCCGATCCAGCACGTTGGGCAACTGCTCGGGCACGGTGACCATCTGCACGTAGTCACCGGCCACGTCCTTGAACAGGCTCAGCAGGTCGACCTCCTGCTGGTAGGAGCCGCCCATCGCGCTGCGATTGGTCTGCCCGACGATCGCCAGCACCGGTACGTGGTCGAGCTTGGCGTCGTACAAACCGTTGAGCAGGTGAATTGCGCCGGGTCCCGAGGTCGCCACGCAGACACCGAGCCCTCCGGTGAACTTCGCGTACCCCACCGCCTGGAACGCAGCCATCTCCTCATGCCGGGCCTGCACGAACTGCGGCCGGTTAGCGGCCCGTCCCCAGGCGGCCAGCAACCCGTTGATCCCGTCGCCGGGATATCCGAAAACCGTGTCCACCTCCCACTCACGCAAGCGATGGAGCACAAAATCGGCAACGGTCGATGTGGCCACGGTCTCTCCCTCGAGTCCGGCGGACCCGCCCACGCCGGGCCCTTCTCCAGTTCCGGCGTTCCCCTCGGACATCGGCTTTATGCAGCTCGGTGACCGGTGTCACAGCCCGCCTCGCCGGGCCGCACGCGCTGTGCTCAATCCGTGCCGTTCATGCCCTGCCGCAGGGCGCTCAGCGTGCGGCGAAGCACTCGCGACGCGTGCATCTGGGAGATACCCACCTGCTCGGCGATCTGGGTCTGGGTCAGGTGGCCGAAGAACCGCAGCGCGAGGATGGTGCGGTCCCGCGGTGACAGTTCAGCCAGCAGCGGGCGCAGCGCCTCGCGGTCTTCGATGAGGGTCAGCCCATCGTCCAAGCCGCCGAGGGAATCGCCCAGAGTTGCCGTACCCAGCCCGGGGTTGCCCTCCCCGGGACCGTAGGTCTCATCCAGCGACAAACTTCGGTAGGCCTCGCCGGCTTGTAGTCCTTCGATCACCTCTGAGGTGGGTAACCCAAGCCGGTCAGCGATTTCGCTGGGCCGGGGAGGTCTGCCCAACTGCTGGGACAATTCCGGCAGCGTGCCTCTGATAGCAATGTGCAGATCTTTCAGCCGGCGCGGGACCCGGGTTGCCCAGGTGTGGTCGCGGAAGTACCGGCGCACCTCTCCGGTGATCGTCGGCACCGCGAAGGACAGGAAATTCGACCCCCGCGCGGGTTCGAAGCGTTCCACGGCGTTGATCAGTCCTATGGTCGCCACCTGGACCAGGTCATCCAGCGGCTCACCGCGGCCGGCGAACCGGCGTGCGATGTGTTCGGCCACCGGGAGATAGCCGCTGATCAGTTGGTCGCGCTGGCGCTGCCGCTGGGGATCGTCGGGGGCAAGCTCAGCGTAACGGCGCTGCTGGGGAAGGAGATGCGCATATTCGTCATCTCCGGCGCCGGCCGGCGGTGCGTACGGGGTCACGGCTGGTGAGTCAGCGGCCGCCGGTGGGTCAGTGGGCGCCGGTGGGTCAGTGGGCGCCCCGCTCGTTGGCCGCACGTAACCCACTTGTATCATAACAAGATAATATCTTAAAAGGAGGTTTTGGTCTTGGTGGCACCGCTCACACGCGTCGCTGATGCCGAATACGCGAGACTGCTCACCTTCCGGGTCGGTCTTCGCCGGTTCCTCCAGTGGAGCGCGGAACAGGCAGCCACCGCGGGTCTCACCCCGGCCCAGCATCAGCTGTTGCTGGCGATTCGGGGTCATCCCGACCCGCGCGGGCCCAGCGTCGGGCAACTGGCCGGTTACCTGTGCGTCCGGCACCACAGCGCAGTGCAGCTCGTCGATCGCACCGAGCAGCTTGGCCTCATCGCCCGCCACCGGGGGGACGATGACGATCGCCGGGTGGTGCGCGTCACGTTGACCACGGCAGCCCAGAAGAAGCTTGTGCTGCTCAGCACCACCCACCTGGAGGAGCTCCGGCGGTTAGCTTCAATGATCAACATGGTGGCCGACCCAGCAGACACCGTGCCGCCGGTGCCCTGAAGGCAGCGTGCCGACGATCGGTCCCCGCCAAGGGCCCCCTGCGGTTTTCGCGGGCCCGCAGCGACACAGCACGGGGCCACCCTTGCCCGTCGGAAGCCCCACCACGCGCAACGTTGGGTTATTCCGTGAGATTCGGGGAACGACCTAGCTGACAAGAAGTCCGTTTCGGCCCCAACGACCCGCCGAGGGCCGTCCGGTGGGGATGGCGAGCGTCGGAGGTGGGCAGATGCTTCGGGACCTGGAATTGCGGGTACATACGCCAATCCCCGAGGTGGTGATTGTGCGGGTGAGCGGCACCGTGAACAGGCTGACGGCGGCGGCGTTGGCTCAGCGGGTTGGTCGGCAGCTCGCCCGAGCACCGCACGTGGTGGTCGATCTGGGCGAGGTCACCGTCGCGGACCCGCGCGACCTGGCGGTTCTGTTCAGGTTGCCGCGGCGGGCCCGCGCCAACGGGACGCAGATCTACATCGCGCGAGCCGAGCGCGAAGAGGTGCGGCGGGCGCTGCGGGTGACGGGTCTGGACCAGATGTTCACCCTGGTCCCGACCGCCGAGGCGGTGGTTGCGGGACTTCCGCGTCCGGTCGCATCCCGCACCGAGTCCAGTCAGCCCCAGTGAACGCTGGTTGTTTCGTGCGGTGGGGATCGCCGCGGGCTCTGCCGATCGCGCAATCTCTTGCCTGGGTGTTTGGCCGGTATCCGGCCGGGACCACAATGGTGTGACGTGACGCGCAGATCACCTTCGAGGGGCCCATCGCGGGAGACACCGTCTATCAACCGGGTGACAACGCCGAGCTGCAAGTCACCATCGTCAATGAGGGAGATCGGGCCGATCGCCTGGTCGGCGTCACCAGCCCGATCTCCCGCTCGGCAACCATCACCGGAGACACCCGGATCCCCGGCCACCAGGTCCGCACCGCGGGCTACCCGGCTCCCGCGACGCCGGTGGATACTGGTCGCTCACCTACGCCCCGACTGGTGGCATCGTGGCCGCCGGTGACCCTGCTGACCTGCGGATCATGTACGGACTCGCGTGACCGGATCCACCACGAGGCGTGCGAGCGTGGCTTCGACACTCAGCGCGGTACGTTCACCCAGTTCTACGGCTCGCAGGGCCCTCGACGCGGCAATACCCGGAGGCGTTCAGCCACATCGGCCTGGTCAACACGGCCCGTCACCTCGGTGGCTCGCCCACCACGACGAGGCCATGATGCGCGCGGGATTCACACCAGTTCGTGGGTGCCGTCCGGGAGCTGACGACTGACCCCGCGGCGGGCCAACAGTGCCATCACTGGGACGGCGACGCGGCGGGAGGTGTCGAGGGCCTGCCGGGCCTGGCTGAGGGTGAACGGGCTGGCTAGGCCACGCAGCCGAGCGATGGCGTCGTGATCCGCTCCGGGCACGAGGTAGATCCCATCGGCGATCTTGAGCAGCTCGCCGGCCCGCACTGCGGCAGCGAGCTGTTTGGCGCCGAGCCCGAGCTCGGCGAGCCGGTGCGCTTCCGGTGCGGCGAACGGCCGCTGAGCGAGCTCGGCGCGTAGCTCGGCGATGGCGTTGCGGAGGTCGTCAGGTAGCCCGGTGGACGGCCCGGCCAAGTGCACCCGCCCGTCGACGACGGTCAGCCCACCAGCGGCCCTTAGTAGCTCGACCAGCCGCGCGTCGGGCATCCCGCTGACCTGCCGGGCGGTCTCCAACGGCATACCCGGCTCCAGCGGGTTCGCGGCGGCGTGCTCGGCGACGGCGCGGGCGAGCCGGCTGGCGCGCTGTTCCAGCACCGCGGGGTCGATCAGCCACCCCGCTCGCTGCGGCACCCCCGCGGGCTCGGGTGCGCCCATCGCGAGCAGCTCATCGAGCCGCACCAGCCCGCGGCGGCGCACCTCGGCAAGTCCGTCCGCGGTGCCGCCCATGGTGGACAGTTCGCTGGCGCGGGCCGCAGCGGCCCCGCGGCGGAGCAGCACGGGTGGAGCTACATCCAGCACGGTGACCCCAGCCGGGATGCTGCGTGGTCCTCGCCTGCCCGGATCGCGAAGCAGCGCCCGGTCGCCGATCCGCAGCGGCAGTGGTTGCGCCAGACCCAGGCGCGCAGTGTCCGCCCCCAGCGCCCGGACCCGCGCAGCCACCGCAGCCGTCCCCACATGCACCAACACCTCCCGCGGCAGCTCCGCCGCGGCGGCCCACCCCGACATGGAGACATATCGGGGTGCAGAGCGGTCCGGATACCCCGATATGTCTCCATGTCGGGGGCTGAGGGAGAGGCGGACGTCGATGGTGCGGGTCGCTAGCCAGGTCTTGGGGGTGAGCAGGGCATCGCCTCGGTGGACGGCTTCGTGGGGGACCCCTCGCAGGTTGACGGCCACCCGGGCCACCGCGGGCACCGACTCGACGGGCGAACCCAGCGACTGCAGCCCCCGCACCACCACCCGCCGCCCTCCGGCGCCCAGTTCCAGCTCGTCGCCGACGTGCAGCGTCCCGGCGGCCAGTGTGCCGGTGACCACCGTGCCGGCGCCGCGGATGGTGAACGCCCGGTCCACCCACAGCCGGATGTCGGCGCCCACGTCCGGCGCGGGCAGCCCGGCGACCAGCTTGCTCAGCGCGGCACGCAGTTCGTCCAGCCCGGCTCTGGTGATGCCGGAGACACAGACCGCCGGGATCCCGTCCAGCGTCGACGCCGCCAGGTGTTCCAGGGCTTCCTCGCGGGCCAGTTCCGGGTCCATCAGGTCGCTCCGGGTGACCACCAGCAGGCCATGGCGGACGTTGAGCGCGTGCAGCGCCTCCAGGTGTTCGGCCGACTGCGGCATCCAGCCTTCGTCGGCAGCGACGACGAACATCACCGCGGGCACCGGGCCGATCCCGGCGAGCATGTTCGGGACGAACCGCTCGTGGCCGGGCACGTCGACGAAGGCCACCGTCGGCCCGTGCGCCGCTGTCGACCCATGGGGCAGGGTCGTCCAGGCGAACCCCAGATCGATGGTCATGCCCCGGCGGCGTTCCTCCGCCCACCGATCGGGCTCCATCCCGGTCAACGCACGGACCAGCGTCGACTTGCCGTGATCAACGTGGCCAGCGGTGGCTACAACGTGCATGCCAATACCGCGTCGCGCACGGTGGGGTCGTGCTCTTCGGGCAGCGCCCGCAGGTCCAGCAGGCAACGACCGCGCTCGAGGCGACCGAGCACCGGGGGGTTACCGGCCCGCAGCAGCGTGGCGTAGCGCTCCGGGAGGCTGATCGCGGCACTGTCCAGCGTGACTCCCGGCGCGCCACCGCCACCCACAGTGGCCTGCGAGGCCGTCGCGACCGCATCGACGCCGCGCGCGGCCAGTGCTGTCGCGATCGCCGTGGCCCGCCGGTGCAGCTCGCGCGGATCTGCGGCCAACGCCTGGGCGGTAGGGGTCAGCGGCCCCCGCAGGGTGGCCTCCAAGGCGGCGAGGGTGAGTTTGTCCACCCGCAACGCCCGGGCCAGCGGGTGCCGTCGCAGCGTCGTCACCAGCTCGGCCGAGCCCAGTAGCAGGCCGGCTTGCGGGCCGCCGAGCAGCTTGTCGCCACTGGCTGTGACCAGGTCAGCGCCCTGGGCCAGAGCGGTGGCGGCGTCCGGCTCGTCGGGCAGGGCAGGGTGCGGCGCGAGCAGTCCTGAGCCGATGTCGGCGATCACCGGGACGCCCAGCCCGGTCAGTTCCTTGACCGGCACCGAGGAGGTGAACCCGGTGATGCGGAAGTTCGATGGGTGCACCTTGAGCACGAACCCGGTCTGTGGCCCGATCACGGCCGCGTAGTCCTCGCGGGTGACCCGGTTGGTGGTGCCGACCTCACGCAGCCGGGCACCAGTGGATTCCAGCAATTCGGGGATGCGGAAGCCGTCGCCGATCTCCACCATCTCGCCACGGGCCAGCACGATCTCGCGGCCTGCCGCGAGCGCGGTCGCGGCAAGTACCAGGGCCGCGGCGCCGTTGTTCACCACGTGCACCCCACCTGCCGCGGGCACTGCCTCGGCCAGCGCGGCCAGTACCCCGGCACCGCGCCGACCCCGCCCACCGGTGACCAGGTCGAGCTCCACGTCGGTGGTGCTAGCCGCCGCTGCCAGCGCTTCCACGGCCGCTGCGGACAATGGTGCCCGGCCTAGATTGGTGTGCAGCAGCACCCCGGTCGCGTTGAGCACCGGGCGCAGGGTCGTCGCGGTATCGGGCAACGTGGCCAGCACGTCCGCGACCACGCCGGTCGGTGCCAAGGTGCCCGCGCGCACGCGCTGCTGGGCGGTGGTGACGGCCTGCTTCACCCGCTGGCGCCCCAGCCGTCGAGCCGCCGCCTCAAGCGCCGGATCGGCCAGCACCGCATCGGTGCGCGGAACCCCCCGGCGGACATCCATAACCTGCACATTAGCTCGCCCATCGCAAGCGAGTCAGCTCAGTGGGGTCGGTAGGGTGACGGTCATCAGCATCACCTGGTAGGGGTTCCAGCTCGACATTGCGAAGTAGATCTGTACGCCATGTTCGGTCTGCCGGGAATATTGCGGAATTTGATAGGGGCCATACATTCCGGCCAGGTCGGCGCTGCGATCGATGCCGAAACCCTCCTGTGTGTGATCGGCGTTCGGCAGGTGCATGAATTTCCCGAGCCCATCGTTCACGGAGAAGGCGATGTCGCCTTCGGACCAGGGTCCCCAGGGGTGTTTCGCCCAGTGCAGGACTATACCACCCACGGATGCTCTGTCGGCTGGCCAGTCTGCGTTGTAGAGACAGATCCAGGCGCCTAGTAACGGATTCCAGCGGACTGACAACTCGCCGACACCGCCCGCGCCGAATAACGGGACTGCGTCTTCCTCCGCGGTGCTCCATTGCGGCTGGCCGAGTCCACCCGCATAGAACAGCAGGCCGCCCGGCTCGGCAAGCTTCGCGGCCGGTTTGACCGCAAGGTAGACGTCGCTGGAGCGGTAGCGGCCACTGCCGAACACAACCAGCTGCGGGCCGCTTCCCGGCAGCTCGTGCTCCTGGGCGTCGACGATCATTGTGGACACATTGATGAATTTGTATCGGGACACCTCGTGCAGGAGTGTGAAGTCGAGTCCGTTATTGTCGGATCGGGCCACTATCGATCTGCCCATCAATGCATAGATGCCCGCCTGCCGGCAATCAGTGCTGAAGAAGACGTACATGCTGCCGTTCCAGCTCACCCCGTCGAGCGGCACGTTGAAGCCACCCTGCGCAATGCCGGGGACCGACGGCGGCTTGGGAAGAAACGTCAGGTCCAGTCCGTCGTCGGCAGTGTTGTCGGTGCTGAACGCGATGGCATCGAGATCATCATTAGGTTTGCCATGGCCGACTCGCCACGTGTCGCCGAACAAGAAGTAGACGCGTCCTTGGTGGGTGAAGGAACTGCCGAGGTCGGTGCCGATAATGCCGAACCTGCTCTCGGTCCGGTTGAGGGCGAAGCTGGGTGTTCCCGTGCCGTTCCAGCCCTCGCGATCGAACTCGCCAGTCAGCTGAGCGAGCTTTCTGGCGCGGTCGGCAAGCAGCGGATGGGGCTTGAGCAGGTCGACGCAATCAGTCCGGATCCACCACTCCGAGATGCGAAAATTCGGATGCCAATAATGGGCGACAGCATCACGATGCTCGTCAACGATCACTTCGAAATTGCCGTTTCCTGCGGAACCGAACCGGGATTGGATAATGGCGCCGTTGCCCGCGCAGGATTGGGTGATAAATTGGCCCTTGCTCCACGGCAGGGCGACGTTACTGTTGTCGTGGTAGAAATGCCGAAGCTCGATGGCGCCGTTGCTCAATTGCAAGGGGACGACGACTTCGAAGTTGCCGTGGGAACCTTTGCCGAAGTCGGATTGGATGAGGCAGGCGGCTCCGGCGACGTTGTCGTGGTCGGCGGTGACTGGGGTGCCGGTGACTGGGGTGCCGCGGATCCAGTGTTGGCGAGCGTCGCTGTTGTTGCGGTAGAAGTGCCAGAGTTCGACGGTGTCAATTTCACCCGTTCCGCTGGTCTGCCGCAGCGGGACGACCACTTCGAAGTTGCCGTGCGAACCTTTGCCGAAGTCGGATTGGATGAGGCAGGCGGCTCCGGCGACGTTGTCGTGGTCGGCGGTGACTCGGGTGCCACGGATCCAGGGTTGGCGAGCGTCGCTGTTGTTGCGGTAGAAGTGCCAGAGTTCGACGGTGTCAATTTGACCCGTTCCGCTGGTCTGTCGCAGCGGGACGACGACCTCGAAGTTGCCGTGGGGCCCGGTGGGGCGGGGTCCAGTGCCGTGGGGTCCAGTGCGGTAATCGGATTGGATGAGGCAGGCGGCTCCAGCCACGTTGTCGTGGTCGCCGGTGACTCGGGTGCCGCGGATCCAGGGTTGGCGAGCGTCGCTGTTGTTGCGGTAGAAGTGCCAGAGTTCAGTGATCCCCGTGCCCTGGCGTAGGGGGACGACGACCTCGAAGTTGCCGTGCGATCCGGTGCCGTAGTCGGACTGGATGAGGCAGGCGGCTCCGGCGACGGTGTCCTGGTCACCGGTAATGCGTGATCCGCGAGCCCACGGCCCGAAGTCATTGCGAGAATTGTCCCGGTACCAGTGCCACAGCTGCGTGCCCTGCACGATGACTGCTTCGAAGTTACCGTGCTGGCTGCGCCCGAAATCGGATTGGATGAGACTGACGTGTACCCGGGACATCTCAGCAGCGCCTTTCAGTCTCACGTCGACGCGGGGTCCGGCCGCTGTCTGCGGGTCAGCGGAGGCGGACGGGAATCGAACCCGCCTGGTCGAGGTGCTCGACCACGTCGGTGTTGAAGACCGCGGGGGCCACCAGGCGCCCATACACCTCCGTCACGGGATCCTAGGGTGCGCCCCTTCGGGCACCTTTCACCCCTCCGGCGTAGCGGGGTCTTGGACCCTCCTGGCACGCCGAGCTCGACACGGGTCGCCGGGCAGGCCGCACAGCCGTGCTGTCGAACTCGGCGACAGCACGGCTGCTGGCCGGTTTCGCAACAGCCGTGCTGTCGAACTCGGCGACAACAGGGTCGAATCACCGCGAACGGTGGGGGGTGAGAGAAGATTGATAGGTCATTTGGAGCAATGCGTTGCGCCCTTCGGCGGTGAACCGGTGATGAACCACCTACTCGGCGTAACGCGGGGGCGTCGCGAAGCTATACCCCGGCAGTATCATTCCGCGGTCTGAAAAACCGACATACAAGTGAGAGCTTCGTCAAATGATCATGTCAATGCTCAGCTCCCGCCGACTCCCGCCCACCCAGGAAGGAGGCGCTCACCGGTGACTCTGACCAGGCTGCTGGACTACCTGCCGCGCGGCAACCTGCTCGACGACGCAGCGTGGCGCAAGCGACATCGGATTCTGTTATGGGTGCTGGGCCTGCATGTGCCGGCGTTGTTCGTATTTGGGCTATGGCTCGGGCACAGCCCGCGGGTCACCGGCTACGGATTGATTCCACTGGTGGTGTGCTTGCTGGTCGGGGTGTGGATGCCACAGCGTTCCTGGTTGACACGGCGGCGGATGGCATCATTTTTCGCCTCCGCCGGGCTGGTGTATTGTTCGGCTGCTTTGGTGGTGTTCTCGAGGGGTTCGATCGAAGCGCACTTCCACTTTTTTATCATCATCGGCTTTATCGCACTGTACCAGGACTGGGTTCCGTTCTTGTGGAACATTGTGTTCACGGTGCTCAGTCATGGCTTGGGCACGCTGTGGCAGGCCGGCTTGATCTTCAATCATCCGGATGCACAGGTGAATCCGTGGTCTTGGGCATTGATTCACGGAATTGCGGTGCTCTTCGCCTGCGTCGGTCTGGTCATTTTCTGGCGCACCACCGAGGACGAGCAGCAGAAGTCGATGAGGTTGGCCACACAGTTGGCCGATGCCGAGCTCGGCCAACGGAGGTTCACCTCTGAGCTGCTGGTCAATCTTGCCCGCCGCAACCAGAGCATGCTCTACCGGCAGCTGGATATCATCAACCAGCTCGAGGAGAAGGAGCGCGATCCCGACGCCCTGGGTGAGCTGTTCCGCCTGGATCACCTGGCCACCCGCATCCGGCGAAACGCCGAGAGCCTCCTGGTGCTCTCCGGTGAGGAACCGCCCCGGATCTGGCGAGAGCCGGTCGCACTGGTCGATGTCGTGCGCGCCGCGATCGCCGAGACCGAGGACCTGGAGCGAGTGAGCTTTTCCGTCGACGAACGTCTCGCGGTGCTCGGCCACACCGTCACCGACCTCACCCATGTGCTGGCGGAGCTGACCGAGAATGCGGTGCGGTTCTCCCCGCCGGAGGCCCACGTCACCATGCGCACCCGGCGCTCCCTTCAGGCGCCTGGCGCGACCGTTCTCACCATCGAGGACTGGGGCGTCGGGATGCGCCCAGATGATCTCGCGCAGGCCAATGAGTTGCTGGCGCATCCCCGGGAGGTTGATCTGTCGGTCTCGCAGCGCCTCGGGCTGCATGTGGTGGCGCGACTCGCGACCCGGCACGGGATCGCGGTCTCGCTCAGCCCCACTCCAGGTTCCGGCGTGACAGCGGTCGTAGTGCTCCCCTCAGCACTATTCGCTGACGAGCTGCTGGAGTCCGCGCCAGGCATCCCGCAACCGCGGATGGTCCCGTCGTGGAGCGCGACAGAAGTGATACCGGCGAGGGTGGCGCCGCCGCGGGGTGCGGTGCGGAATGGGCACATCCGGGCTGACCAGCACTGGCCAGGGTGGTGGACGCCTACCCGGCCACCTGCCGCGGATGGGTCCAACTGGCCCGGTGCCCCGGTGTATGCGGCCACCCCGAGTCCGGCACCAGCGCCCCTGCCAGCTCCCTCCGCGCAGCGTTCGACCGGTGGTGGGTCAGCCGGCGGGCAGCTCAACCGCCGCGTGCCGCAGGCCAACCTGGCTCCCGAGCTGCGCCGGGCCAGGCCAGCGGGGGAGGTCCCAACTACCCCGCTACGCGTCGCCGAACCCGTCCAGTCCCGCACGGGCGTGACCCAGGACGATGCGCAGCGCGCCCGGGACGCATTGTCGCGCTACCAGGCCAGCCGCCACGCCGCCCTGCAAGAACAGGTGACCGCAGAGCTGCGGAGTCGCTCATGAGCGCCGCAGGTCAGTCCCGTGGCCAACTCAACTGGTTGGTCAGCGACTTCACCCGGGACACGCCGGGCGTGCGGCATGCCCTGGTCGTCTCGGGTGATGGGCTGCTGCTGGCGTCGTCGGACGGGATCGATGCGATACTTGGTGATCAGCTTTCCGCCGCTACCTCCGGGCTGGCGAGCCTGTCCCGGGGAGTGGCACGGCTGCTGGACCTGGCTCCGGTGAGCCAGACAATCGTGGAGATGACCGGCGGCTACCTGTTCGCGACGTCGATCAGTGAGGGCTCCACGCTCGCCGTCGTTGCCCAGCGGCAATGCGACATGGGTCTCGTTGGCTACGAGATGACCATGCTCGCGTCCCGGGTAGGACACGCCTTGACCCCGGCACCCCGGCAGACGGCCCCCAGTCATCCGGTACCGCCCCACGAGCGGATCGGGCCGTGACCGCAGTCAATCGATTCGACGGTGCGGCGCACAATCACAATCGGCCCGGTGGGGCGGCGCACGCTCACAATCGCCCAGGAGGGGCGGGCGAATACGGCTGGTGCGAGGAACGCGTCGTCCCGGCTTATGCATTCACCCAGGGACGCACTCATGGGGCGGGTCGGGACCTCCCGCTCGAGGCGCTGGTGACCGCCACCGAATTGGCGGTGGAGTACCTCCCGACGCTGATCATGGAGCGGCGGGCCATCGTCCGGATGTCGATGCGGCCGACCTCGGTCGTGGAGATCGGAGCTGCCCTGGGCGTCCCGGCCGGAGTGGCTCGGGTGCTGGTCAGTGACCTGGCCGGCGCCGGTTTGCTCACCGTGCACCTGCCGGCGGATACCGACGGTGGGCCCGGAGAAGAGATGTTGGGGAGGCTGTTGAATGGGCTTCGCTCCCGATCAGGGGCTGCGTCCGGGTAATCCGGGGCCAGGTATCCCCGGGCCCGACCCCCTGGTCCCGCTCAAGATCCTGGTGGCGGGCGGGTTCGGGGTCGGGAAGACCACGTTCGTCGCCTCGTTGTCCGAGATCCCGCCGCTGAGCACCGAGCAGGAGATGACCGCGCTGTCGGTAGGCATCGACGATGCCGCGGCCGTGCCGGACAAGACCACGACCACGGTGGCGATGGATTTCGGCCGGATCACCGTCGATGACCAGCTGATCCTCTACCTGTTCGGGGCACCCGGGCAGGACCGCTTCTGGTTCATGTGGGACGAGCTGGCCCGCGGCGCGGTCGGCGCCATTGTGCTCGTCGACCTCCGGCGGCCGGGCGACTGCTACGCCGCGATCGACTACTTCGAAGATCGTCGGGTGCCCTTCGTGGTAGCGGTCAACCAGTTCCCCGGCAGCCCGGCCTATTCCGAAGACACCGTGCGCGACGCGCTGGCGCTGCCGCCAGGATGCCCGCTGCTACGAATGGACGCCAGAGCGTCTCACTCCAGCCTCGACACCCTGGTAGCCCTCGTTGAGCATGCCCTGGTGCGCTGCATCGACCGCGATCTGGGGACAGATCGCCACAACTATCTGGCCTCGCATTGAATCAGGGCCCCGCATTGATCAGGGCCCTCGCATTTGAACCAGGGCACGGTCCCAGCGGCACGACAAGACGGAACGGCCCGATGCGCGACCGGGCCGTTCCTGTGCAGTTGATTCAGCTGACGCCGAGCTTCTCGGCGGCCATCCGGGTTCCTTCGACCCGGTTCTTGATCTTCTGGAATGCGATCTCGCGAGCGTAATCGGGTGAACCGTGGTTGGGCTTCTCGTCGATGCTGAATGGCGAGTAACCGCAGTCGTCGGTAGAGCCGATTCGCTGCTTGTCGATGAAGTTGGCGGCCCGCAACAGTTGATCACAGACCTCCTGAGCGCTCTCAGGCCGTGGGCTCTGCGTCACGCAGGTACCGATGTAGGCCATCTGGGCGACGCCATCGGCGTCATCTTGCAGGTTTGCCGCGATGGACTGGTACACGGGGTCCTTGTCCCGCTCACTGGCGAGCTGGATCAGGAAATAGCCGGCGTTGATCTGGAACATGCTTGGGAGCAGGTTGTTGTACGGCACATCGGCGCTGTGCACCGAGTCACGGTCACCGCCCGGACAGGTGTGGATACCGATATTCTGGCGCTCTTCGGCGGTGAAATTGGCCATGACGCGGTTGTTCAGCTCGATGAAATGCGGAAGCAGGCCGGCGCCGGTCCACGGATTGCGTGGATCTTCTCTGGTGGCCAGCCGTCCCTCGGTAAAGTCGACGGAGACCCGGGCCGCGCCGGCGGCGAAGGCTTCGCGGATGTCTTTCACGCATTCGTTGACGATGTCATTCTCGAAATCTTCCCGGCTGTAACCGGGCACCTCATCCTTGAGCGGGTAGAGCAACGCGAGCATGGAGGGCGCGATCACGGCCTGCTTCATGGGCACGTGCGCGTGCTGGATGGACTTCTTCAGTGCATCGGCCGCGTAGTACTTGTAGCGCAGGGGCCCACCGGTCAGGCGGGGCAGCTGTCGGCCGTGGCCGTCGGCGAAGATCGCGAAGAACTGGCCGCCCGGGCCCAGGTTGTCCGCGAGGCCGGTCCCGTTCAGGGTGTCGGTGATCGGGTAGGTGGCGAAGCTCGACCAGCGCTGCTCGCCGTCGGAGATGATGGGTGATCCGGTGGCCTCCAACTGCTCGATCGAATCCTTGACGGCGTCTTCTTGTTCCGCTTCCAGCGCCGCAAGATCAATCTTTCCCTCGTCGTAGGCGGCGTAGGCCGCCTGCAACTTGGCCGTGCGAGGCAGTGAACCGACGGGTTCGGTGGGAATTCCGGTGGCCGTTCTCGGATCGTAATCGGTCATGATTGTCCTCTCCGATAAATGAGTAGGCTCAAGCGAATGAGTTGGCGGACCGGTGGCTTACGTTTGTCGTGGACTCCTTCCTGTCGCGAAAATCGCTCCACGAGTCGCGCCCGCCGTCACCGTTGGTGAAGCGAAGAGGGCAGCACAGACAGGTCTGTCTAACTGTGAGCAGAATCATAGTCAGTTAACAATGAGTCGGTCAACGGTCACCCGTATGTCGTACTACCGTTCACTGACTCGCCGATATTTGTTGCTCAGAGTCTCGCTTGCCGCCGCCGGACGTGGGAGCGCCACCACACCACCAGCCCCACTGCGACCACGACGCCGAGGACGATGTTGCTGACCATGCCCAGCTGGTCCTGCACGAGCGTCAGGCTGGCGCCGGCCAGGTAACCCAGCGCAGCCACCAGCGTCGCCCAGATCGCCCCGCCGAGCAGGTTGTAGGGCAGGAATCGCCCCCAGCTCAAGCCGCTCATTCCGGCCAAGCCGGGAACCAACGCCCGCAACAGCGCGGTGGTGCGTCCAATGAGCACCACGATCGGTCCACGCCGGCGGATCAGGTCTTTGGTCGCGCGCACGGCTTCCGGTTTGACCAGCCGCTCGGGCAATCGCTGGAGCAATCTGTCGCCGTAGCGACGGCCAACGCCGAAACCGACCGCGTCGCCGATGACCGCTCCCGCCACGCCAGTGGGAATCACCGCCCACAGCGGCAAGGTCCCCACTTGCGCCGCGGCCCCCGCCACCAAGATCGCTATCTCGCCGGGGAAGACCACGCCGAGCATGGTGGAGGCCTCCAGCGCTGGGCACAGGAAGGCCAGGATGAGCATCGGAGTCGGCGGAAGTGCCCGCAGTGCGTCGAGCACCATGCCCCGAATCCTGACCTATGGGCCAGGAGTCTGCCAACCCGCCTCCGCGGGTGCGGGGTCAACGGCGTGGGGTGTTGCGAGGATTTTGCCTGTAGCTAACTGAACGTGAGCGGGTTGGTAACCAGTTGGTCACTACCGTTTGTCCCATGAGCGCTGCTGATCTGCACCTCCACCACCGTCCGGACCTGGGTGTGCGGCAAGGCCCCGGTGTGCGTCAGGGCCCTGGTGTGCGTCAAGGCCAGTCGGACCCGGCGGGGATGCTGGGCGCGGTGCTGCTGCTACTGACGGTCATCGCGCTGATGGGCGCTCTCGCGCTGGCCTGGTGGCTGGTCTGATCTCCGCCTGCTGGACCACAGCTCGCGGGCCGGCTCAGAACGAGACGCAGGCGGGCGGCTCATCCTCTCTGAGCACCGCTTCCTGGTGAAAGGTCTTGGTGTAGGCGGCGCGGATCTCGTCGATCTTCCTGCTGGCGTCACCGGCTGAGCTCTGCGGGTAGAGCAGAATGATCATGTCGCTGGCTTCGTGGTCGATCACCCCAGTGGTTTCCCGGTACTGGCCCATCGTGGGCACTACCGTGAAGCCGGCCGGGAACCGGGGCGTGACCTCCTGGTCGAGGAACCCGGCGAAGGCCTGATCGGTCACTGTGCCGCCGCTGGGTATCGACTTGCCGAACAACAGGTCGGTACGCAGGTAACTGGTTGTCCCGGTGGGGCCACACTGTGCAACCATCGCGGTGGCGCTCGCCGTCGGAAGGGGGGTTCCCCCGCAGGCTGCCACTGGGCCCACCACGAGCAGCGCCCACAGGATCGTCCGGTGAGGTAACAGGACCGCTGCCGTCCACGATGAGCCCATGTGCGGACGGGTGTGGCAGGGCAACGCGATAGTCGCCGCCGTCCGTGCCGACCGTCGAGAACCTGCCATGAAAGCAGATAGTGGCGCGCTTTCTCGTTGCTTCGCAACCGATCACCGGGCACGTACTGCCGGCGATTCCAATGGTTCGCGCCCTGGTCCGGAGAGGGCATGACGTCTGGTGGTACGTCGGGCGGAGGTTCCGCGCCCAGGCCGAAGCCTCCGGTGCGCTTTTCGTGGAATACGAGCAGGCCTATGACTACGACGATCGTGACTACGACGCCGCGTTTCCCGGCCGTAGCGCACTGACGGGGCTGAATCAGATCCGGTTCGATCTCCTCAAGCTGTTCATCGAGCAAGCCGGCAAGCAGCACCGGGATCTGACCGCGATCCTGGCCCGGTTCCCGGCCGACGTCGTGCTCGGCGATCCTTCGATGTTCGCCGCCGTGACGATCGAGGAAACCGGTGGCCCACCGTCGGCCATCTACAACGTCTCCTGTCTCGGGTTGCCCGGTCGTGAGGTGGCACCGTTCGGTCTGGGACTGCTGCCGAGCGCGTCGCTGCTGGGCCCAGCGCGCAACCGGGCACTGCGGTTCCTCGCGCCGAACGTGGTGTTCCGGCAGGCCTCCCAGGCGCTCGCCCGGGTGTGCGCCGAGGTCGGGGTGGCGCCGCGCAAGTTCGAAGGCACAGTCCTGTCGCCCAATCTGTTCCTGCAGCCGACGGTGGAAGCGTTTGAATACCCCCGCACCGATCTGCCGCCGCAGGTGCATTTCATCGGCGCGCTGCTTGATCGGCCCACCGACTTCCTGGCCCCGCATTGGTGGGACGAGCTGGTCGCGGGGCGCCGCCCCGTCATCCTCGTCACCCAGGGCACTGTGGCCACCGCACTGGACGAGCTGGTGGTGCCCACCATCAGCGGGCTCGTCGACGACGATCTGATGGTGATCGCCGCGGGGGTCCGGGATGCCGACCTCCTCGGGCCCGCCTCGCTGTCGCCCAACGTTCGGGTGGAACGCTTCATCCCGTTCGCTCCACTGTTGCCCTTCGTGGACGTCTACGTGACCAACGGCGGCTTCGGTGGGGTCCAGTACGCGCTGTCCAACGGGGTGCCGATCGTGGTCGCCGGGACGACCGAGGACAAACTGGAGATCGGTAACCGGGTCGCCTACGCCGGCGCCGGAATCAACCTGCGCACCAGCACCCCGACTCCCCGGGAGGTCGCCGACGCCGTGCAGACCATCCTTCGGGATTCCCGCTATCGTGCCGCCGCTGAAGCAATTCAGGCGGACCTCAGCCGCCACGACGCCCCCCAGGAAGCCGCGACCCTCCTCGAACGCCTAGCCGAAACAAAGGCGCCCGTCCTCCGCTAAGCGCGTAGCCCCGATTTGGCTCCATATCGGGGACGGGGTACCGCGTGTCTGTTGGTAACGGAGGGTAGGTTGCGTTGCTGAGAGTTACTCTTGTGGGCGATGACCACGGTTGCCCGCACGATGTCGGTCTGTGCAGCTGCGCTGCTCGGTGCCGGTTTCATCACCGCTGGCGTCGCCTCGGCCGGCCCACCCTGCACCCGGGTGATCCGCAATGTCGCCGAGGCGCGCGCCGGGATCACTGCGGCCGTCCCGGGCGACACGCTGTGCTTTGCCGGTGTGGATCTCGCCGATGTGGATCTGACCGTGGTCAGGTCCGGGACCGCCACCGCGCCGATCAGGCTCATCTCGGATGGACAGACCACCATCCACCAACTCCACATTCTCGCCGACCACGTCGTCATCCAGGGTTTCACGATCGTGGGTGGTGGCGAACTACTGCTGGCGGGGACCGGCATCGTGGCCCAGAAGAACACGGTCCGGGACACTGTGCATGGCGGGATCATCTGTGCTGAGTGCATCGACTCCACGATCGCGGCCAATACCGTGACCCATGTCGCCACGACCGGCATCTCCATCAGCGGGCAGCGGATCACCGTGCGGGAGAACTTGGTGAGCGCCACGGTGCCGGTCGATGACGGCGACGCCGACGGCGTGCGGTTCTTCGGCAGCGGTCACCGGATCATCAGCAACATGATCCGGGACATCCCCGCCAAGGGTGCTGCGCACCCCGACTGCTTCCAGACTTCCGACACCGGCCATCCAGCCACCTTCGACGTCGAGATCGTGGGCAACGGCTGCCAGAACGTCGCGGAGAACTGCCTGCTCGCCACCGGTGACGAGAGCGGCAACGGGGAGGCACCGCCCGGCGCCCGGTCGATCACCTTCACCGGAAATACCTGCGCCACCACAGGTGAGCAGGGCGTGACGCTGCGCCGCTGGCCCCACGCCGACCTGCGCAAGAACCAGTTCTCCGGTCCGAACCTCAAACGCGGGATCCTGATTTCCGCCGGCTCCACCAATTGCATCGCCAAGGACAACACCACCGAGCGTGGCGTGGCGCCCGTGGAGATCGACGATTCGTCCCGGCCGGGCTTCAACAGCCCGTCCTGACCACGAGTACGGTGGCCTCCGACCTGCTGCGACGCACCCGACGCGCTGGAGGAGCCGACAATTACGATGACGCTGGATCAGACCCTGCTCAGCCTGGCCGGGTGGCAACGCCCGCTGCGCCTGATCGTCACCGGCGGGGGCACCGGCGGGCACACCTACCCGGCGATCACCACGATCCGGGCCACCCGGGAGCTGCTGCGGGGTGCGGGTGTGGGGCTCGAGGTGCTCTATGTGGGCTCGGCTGGTGGCCTGGAGGCTCGGGTCGCCGCTCAGGAACAACTGCCCTTCCAGGCCGTGTCCACCGGCAAGTTGCGGCGCTCCGCCAACCCGTTGCGGATGATCTCCACAGAGAATCTGCGCGACGTCGGACGGCTGAGTCGAGGTCTCGTGGAGGCCCGACGGGTAGTGCGCGCGTTCCGGCCCGACGTCGTGCTGTCCACCGGTGGCTATGTGGCGGTCCCGGTCGGGCTGGCGGCCAAGACCGTCGATGCCCCGTTGCTCGTGCATGAGCAGACCAGCAGGCTGGGCCTGGCCAACCGGTTGTTGATGCGCCGCGCCACCGCGATCGCGCTGTCGTCACCGACATCAGTGGAGCTGCTGCCGGAGACGCTGCGCGGGCGGGCGGTGGTCACGGGTAACCCGATCCGGGTGGAGTTGCTGGGGGGCGAGGCCGGCCGCGCCATCACGGCGCTGAGCTGGACCGGCTGGGACGCCCGGCTGCCCACCGTCTACGTCACCGGTGGCGCGCAGGGCAGCGTGCAGATCAACCGCCTGGTTGAGGCGGTGCTCGAGTGGCTGTTGCAGCGGGCAAATGTGGTGCACCAGTGCGGCGCCACGTCACTGGCTGAACTGCAGTGCCGCGCCGGGCGGCTGCCCACTGAGCTGGCCGGGCGCTACCGGGTGATCGAGTTCGTCGGCGCGGAGCTGCCCGACGTGCAGGCGCTGGCCGATGTGGTGGTGTCCCGCTCGGGTGCGGGCACCCTGGCCGAGCTGACCGCGTTGGGCAAGCCCTCGGTGCTCATCCCGCTGATCCCGACCGGGGGCAACGAGCAGGAACACAACGCCCGGTACCTGCAGCAGGCCGGGGCCGCCCACGCCCTGCTCGGCGCGTGCCCCACCCCCGGGGATCTCACCCGGGCCCTCGACGGGCTGATCGGTGACCCTGGTCTGCGGGCCGGGATGGCCACGCAGGCGGCCCGACTCGGCCGCCCCCGGGCGGCCCACGAGCTGTCCACCGTTCTGCTCAACCTCGCGGCCTTCCGCGCCCACCAGCCGACTCGATGCGAGGTCTGAGCGCGCGGTGACGTAATCGAGACCCGCAGTAGTAGTCGATACCGAGTGCCACTGTGGTCACGGTGGCCATGGCCACGCAGTAGCCCGCGATGGTGTCGGTAGCGTAATGAATGTGCAGGGCGACGAGGGAGATCGCGACGCCGACCGCCAAGGCGACCGCGGCGGCTACCGCAAACATGCGCAGCGCGAGGCTGCGCGGCCGCCCCGCACCACCGATGAGAATCGCGGCCGCAATCGCGACCGCGGCTACGGCAGTGGTGTGCCCGCTGGGAAAAGACAGGTTCCCGAACCGCAGCCGTCCGATCAGCGGTTTGAGGATGAATTCAGTGATCGTGACCGCGGTCATGGTGCCGACGATGGTGAGCAGCACCCCCGACCAGCGCCGCGCGGCGGCGGCGGCGCCGGCTACGGCGAGGATCAGGAGTAGGGCTGGGGCGGGGTCCCCGAGGTCGACCAGGATCTGGACGATGGGCAGATCCCGGGGTACGTGGTTTCTGATCAGGGTATCCAAGCCTCGGTCCAGGCGCCCTGGCATGTCTTGATCGGCATAGCGGGTACCGGACACCACAATCACGCTGATCGCCAACAGGATCACGGCTATGGCGGGACCCCGCACGCGCCGCGCCAGCAGCGGCCGGTAAGTGGTCAAGTTCGGGGCCACGAGAACTACAGGATAGCGGTGCCCGCCGCCGGCTCAGCGCGTCAGGACGTCGACCAGACCGGGGAAGCGCTGGTTCAGGTCGTCGCGGCGCAGCGAGATGAGCCGCACCGTGCCCTGGGCGCGAGTACGGGTGACGCCGGCCTCACGCAACAGTCGTAGGTGATACGAGCTGGTCGACGGTGGGAGTTGCAGCGCGCTGGAGATCTCGCCACACAGGCGTGACCGGCCGTCGGCGAGCAGGCGGACGATCTCCAGGCGCACCGGATCCCCGACGGTGCGCAGGATCGTCGCCAGGTCGAGCACCTCGGCGGGCGGATGCACGATCTTGTCGCGCTGGTTCGCGTAGCTCCCCATGATGGAATACTATAACTCCTACCAAGATTCCATTAGTTTAGAATCTTAAAAAGAGGACGCGTTGACTGCCAACTCCACGCTCACACCTGCTGTCGCGCGTCGCACGCTGCCGCCGCGTACCGCGTACCTGCTCGTCGCGGGCATCATCGGCCTGACGCTGTTCGCCTCCGCGACACCGTCGCCGCTCTACGGCATGTATCGCCAGCTCTGGGGCTTTTCTCCGGTGGTGCTGACGCTGGTGTACGCGACATATGCCTTCGGCGTGCTGGCCGCCCTGGTCCTCGCGGGCCGGGTCTCCGACGAGGTTGGCCGGCGCCCGGTACTCCTGGTAGCGCTGGGGACGCTCATGGCCGCCACCGTGATGTTCATGCTGGCCGACTCGGTCATGTGGCTGTTCATCGCCCGGGCAGTGCAGGGGCTGGCCACCGGGCTGGCGCTGGGAGCGGCCAGCGCCGCGATGCTCGACCTGCACCCGCGCCGTGACCCAGCCGGGGTCGGCCTGGCCAACGGCGTGGTGAGCGCCGCCGGGATGGGCCTGGGCGTGCTGGTGTCGGCGGCGTTCATCGAACTGTTGCCGGCGCCACTGGTGCTGCCGTATGTGGCGCTGTTCGTCTTGTTCGCGATCGCCTTCATCGGCGCGCTGCGGATGGCAGAGCCCGTCGAGAGTCGGTCGCGGCTGCGGCTCACCCCCCAGCTGCTCAGCCCCCAGCGCCCGAGTGTGCCGGCCACCGCGCACCGCGCGTTCCGGCTCGCCGCGCTCGGGGTCATGTCCACGTGGTCGATCGGTGGGCTCTTCCTCGCACTGGGACCGCAACTCGCGGGAACCCTGTTTCACACCAACGACCATCTGGTGTCCGGCGTCAACGTCTTCGCCCTCGCCGGTCCCGCTGCGCTGGCGCAACTCGCGTTCCGGCGCACAGTGCCCTGGGTCGGCGCCGCCGCCGGGTCAGTGGTGCTCGCCGCTGGAGTGATGATCATGGTTCTGGCGGCATCGGCGGATTCCGGTGTGTTGTTCCTCGCCGGCGCGATCGTGGGCGGCGCCGGCTTCGGGGTGGCGTTCCTCGGCGAGCTGCGCGTCCTGTCCGCAGCCATCCCGCCGGAGCACCGCGGCGCGGTGATGTCGGCCTTCTATATCGTCGCCTACGCGTCGTTGTCGCTCCCCGCGATCCTGGCCGGTGTGCTGGTCACGCCACTGGGCCTGCTGCCGACGTTCGAGATTTTCGGCTGCGCCGCCGCCGCGCTCGCGCTGGTGGTCGCCTTCCAGGCCTGGCGCCTGCGGCCCAGTGTGACAAGGGACCCGGTGTGTGCCGGGTCACGCGAAGTTGCCCGGGTTACCAGCCGGTAATAAAGTGTAGTTACCGGCGAGTAGGCCGGGTGTCGGGACTGCGCTGGAGCGAGGACATGGGGCACTACAAGAGCAATCTCCGCGATCTGGAGTTCACCCTGTTCGAGGTGCTCCGGGTGCAGGACCGCATGGGCATCGGCCCATTCGCCGAGATGGATCGGGATACTGCGCAGCACGTGCTTGCCGAGGTCGACCGGCTGGCCCGCGGGCCGCTGTCGGACTCCTTCGCCGAGGTCGACCGCAACCCGCCGACCTTCGATCCGCAGACGCACACCGTTGCGGTCCCGGCAGCGTTCAAGAAGTCCTACCGGGCGTTGTGGGACGGCGAGTGGTACCGCGTCGACCTGCCCTCCGAGCTGGGTGGTTACGGTGCGCCACACACCCTGCGGTGGGCGGCCTCGGAGCTGATGCTGGGCGCCAACCCTGCGGTGTTCATGTACATGAGCGGCCCCAGCATGGCCGTCGTCGTGCACCAGAACGGCACCGAAGAGCAGCAGCAATGGGCTCAGATCATGATCGACAAGGGCTGGTGCGCGACGATGGTGCTCACCGAGCCCGACGCCGGGTCGGACGTGGGTGCCGGCCGGACCAAAGCGATCCAGCAACCGGATGGATCCTGGCATCTCGAGGGTGTGAAGCGCTTCATCACCTCGGCCGAGCACGATGTGACCGACAACATCATGCACCTGGTGCTGGCCAGGCCCGAAGGCCCGGGCATCACCCCGGCGCCGGGGACCAAGGGCCTGTCGTTGTTCCTGGTACCGAAGTATCACTTCGACACCGAAACCGGCGCACTCGGCGAGCGAAACGGTGTGTTCGTCACCGGCGTCGAGCACAAGATGGGCCTCAAGGCCTCCGCCACCTGCGAGCTCACCTTCGGGGCGCACGGCACACCCGCGGTGGGCTGGCTGCTCGGCGACGTGCACAACGGCATCGCGCAGATGTTCCAGGTGATCGAGTACGCCCGGATGATGGTCGGCACCAAGGCGATCGCGACGCTGTCCAGCGGGTACCTCAACGCGCTGGAGTACGCGAAGCAGCGGGTGCAGGGCGCTGACATCACCCAGATGCGGGACCGGACCGCCCCGCGGGTGACCATTACCCACCACGCTGACGTGCGCCGGATGCTCATGCTGCAGAAGTCCTACGCCGAGGGGCTGCGCGCGCTGTACCTCTACACCGCCAGCTACCAGGACACCGTCGAACTGGGTGGCGACGATGCCGCGATGGCGGTGCGGGTCAATGACCTCCTGCTGCCGATCGTCAAGGGGGTGGGCTCCGAGCGCGCCTACGAGATGCTCACCCTGTCCCTGCAAACCCTGGGCGGGTCGGGCTTCTTACAGGACTACCCCATTGAGCAGTACATCCGGGACGCCAAGATCGACAGTTTGTACGAGGGCACCACGGCCATCCAGTCCCAGGACTTCTTCTTCCGCAAGATCGCCCGAGATGGCGGCCAGGCAATCGGTCACGTGAACAACGAGATCCAGGCCTTCCTGTCCGCGGGCGGCGGCAACGGCCGGCTCAAGGAGGAACGGGCGTTGCTGGCCGGCGCCCTGGGTGACCTGCAGGCGATGCTCAATGCCATGATCGGCTTTCTGATGTCGGCTCAGCAGGATCCGCGCAACACCTACAAGGTCGCCCAGCAGACCGTGCGCCTGCTGATGAGCACCGGGGACGTGCTGATCGGCTGGCTGCTGCTGCGCCAGGCCGAGGTGGCCCTGACCGCCCTGGCCGGGGAGGTTTCCGTCCGGGACCAGGCGTTCTACCAGGGCAAAATCGCCGCCGCAAGTTTCTTCGCCCGCAACGTGTTGCCGGAGCTCACCGCCCGCCGCGCCATCGTCGAGGCGACGGACAACACCCTCATGGACGTCCCGGAAGCGGCCTTCTGATCGCATTCAGCGCAGAAACTAAGGCTCGCAGATGACGTGGGGGATGGGGTCGTATTTCACGGTGCGGGTGTGGCGGTTGATTTCGGCGTGGGTGGTGGAGTCTCGGGCGACCCGGGTGTCGGAGGTGGTGAAGCCGCGGGCTCCGGGGGTGGCGCCGCAGGGCTGACCGTGGATCGTCTCGGTCTGCGGGTCGGTGTAGTCGGTGCGCGGGCCGGTGATCGACTCGACGTCGACGTGTTTGGTGCCCCAGAAGGTCACGGCGACCGATGCCGGGGTCCACGCGGTCTGGATGAAGATGCCGGTGGGGGTGTCGTTGCGGAATCTGAGGTCGATGGCGCCCTCGAACACGGTGGCTTCCCGAGCAGCCGGATAGCGGCTGATGTAGTAGCTGTGCTCCTTGTGCTCCACGTCGGTCAGGCCCGCGAAGTACTCGGCGTTGTACATCGTCGTGGCGAACTGGGAGATGCCGCCGCCGATGCCCCGGCTGGGCCGGCCGTGGTCGATGATGCCGGCATCCACGTAGCCGGTGGCGGCATTGCGCGGGCCGGTGTAGCCGTTGAGGCTGAACGTCTCGCCCGGACGCACGATCGCGCCGTTGACCTGCTCGGCGACCCGGCGGATGTTCTGCCCAGAGTCGGTGGCGAACCCACCGGTGCTGAAAGTGCTGATCTGGGCGGTGATGCCGAGTTTGTTGGCCTGCTCGGTGCTCAGCGTCGGGGGCACGGTGACGTAGCTGGCGGCCAGGGTGCGCCCAGGCGCGGTGTAGTGCAGCACGCCCAGCAGCGGCACCAAACTGGCGGCCCAGTCGATGCCACGTCCGTCGACCGACGGCAGCACTATCGGCACGCCGCCCTGGATCATGATCTCGGCGTTCTTACCCGGTCGCTGGGTCGATACCAGCTGCGGGTTTAGCGCGTCGATCACCGTGGGATTGTCAATGGTGGTGGTGAGGCCACCCCGGCTGTCCGGAGCAAACCGCAGCGCCGCGGCGATGACGTCCGGTGTGAGCACCGCGTCGCGGCCGTCACCGGTGATCGTGACCGGTGCGGCGAGCGCAGGTTCGACGACGTCGTGCAGCGTCGTCTGGATCCCGCCGGATGTCGTGCGCACCGGCTGTGTGCTCACCGGAACGCGTAGCGTGTCACCGCCGATCCACCGGGCGAGGATGAGGTCGGTCGCGGCGGGAACGTCCAGGTGCTGACCGGACCGTGGTTCGACCACGAGCGGCCGGCTGCCGACGAATTGGATGGTCCCCTCGACGGGATCCCGGTCGGTTCGGGTCCGCAGCTGTTGCAGTGCCCCGGTGAGGGTCGCCCGGTCCTCGGAGCTGATCACGCCCACCTCGCGGGTGCGCCACAGCGAGGCCAGGCGAGTCCACGGGTTGACGGGTTGCTTGCCCGCCTGGGCGAGAGTCGCCGGCCAGTCCAGGACGAGGCCGGAGCGCCGCGGGTCGAGGGTGACGTTGACGTCGCCGGCTTGCACCGCGATCGGATGGCTCAGCCGCGGTTCCAGCCGCTCCCGCAACAGTTGCTCCGCCTCGGCCCGGGCGAGCCCGCCGACCGGCACGCCCGTGACGGTGACGCCTCGAGGGACGTCACCGGAGGACGTTGCGAGGTCGATGCCGTAGAGCAGGGCCAACAATCCGAGCGCGGCGGCCGCAATGATCCCGGTGTGGCGCAGCCCGCTACCCCCGCGGCGCGGCGGAGCGGGGATCGGGGCGGTCTCGGTGGCGGGGTCGGTGCCGGTCCGGGCCAGTTCGTCGAACAGCGACAACGGCTGCGCTGGTGCCGACTTCTCGGATGGCGGCGTCACAAATACAGGCCTGTCCCGTGTTCGGTGCGCTCGCTTGCCACCGCCTGCAGGTCCCGCTCACGCATCACGAGATAGGCGCTGCCGCGCACCTCGACCTCGAACTGGTCGTCCGGGTTGAACAGCACCCGGTCACCGACCTGAACAGTGCGGACGTGATTGCCGACGCCGTACACCTCACCCCAGCACAACCGCTTGGCCACCTGGGCCGTCGCCGGGATCAGGATCCCCCCGCTACTGCGCCGCTCGCCGTCCTCGCCCACCAGGCGCACGATCACACGGTCGTGGAGCATTTGGATCTCGAGCTTGCTTTCGGGCACGGCAAGAGGGTACGTGCTGCCTTCAGCGGTGCTCGGTACGGCCCGTACCTCGGCATAAGAAGGCCCCGTGAGGCTGCCGGGTCGGGGGTCCAACAGCATCACGGGGCTGTCTGTGTCATCGCAGCCCGCCACGACGCTGTTACACAGCTCCGGTGGCTCGCCGCTGATTCACCCATTAGGGTGCCGCCGGATGGATCAGGTCGCCAGCCTGCCGAGCAGGAACCGACCGAAATGTGGGACGGTGAACGCGATCTGCCCGCGTTCCCCGGAGTAGACCAGCCCCTTCTTGAGCAGGCTGTCCCGCGCCGGTGACAGCGACGAGGCCCGGCGGCCGAGCTGGTCGGCGATCTGGGTGGTGCCGACCGGCTCGTCCAGCCCACCGGTGAGCTCGGCCATCGACTGCAGGTACTCCCGCTCGGCGGGAGTAGCTCGCTCGAACCGGGAGCCGAAGAACCCGACGGCGAGTTCGCTTTCCGCCTCGGGAGCGGCCATCTGGACGTCGAGGATCCCGATCGGCGAGGCCGGTGCGGCGTCCCAGGCGGCCTTGCCGTAGGCCTGCACGAAGTAGGGATAACCCCCGGAGGTCTCGAACAGCGTGTCCAGCGCCTCCCGGGTGATCGTGGCGTGCTCCCGCTCGATCGGCGCGACCACCGCGCGCTCGGCCTCGGCGCGGTCCAGCCGATCGATCCGCACGTAGCGGAACAGCCGCTCGGAGTAGGACTTCGACGCGCTGAGCACCGCCGGCAGGTGCGGCAACCCGGCGCCGACCACCACCAGCGGCGCGCCGGACTGGGACAGCTCGTGGCACGCGGCACACAGCGCAGACACGTCATCGGGCGCCACGTCCTGCATCTCGTCGATCAGCAGCGCCACCCCGGTGCCGACGTCGGCGGCCAGTTCGGCGACCTCGGTGAACAGCTCGACCAGGTCGATCTCGATGTCTCCGGAGTCGGCCCGGCCCGCGACGGCCGGCGCATCGATGCCCGGCTGCCAGCGATCCCGCAGCTTGGCGTCCTTCGGCGTGGCGCGAAGTGCGAACGCCTTGAGTATCCCGAGCACCTCCTCGACCCGGCCCGGCGCCCGGTGCCGCAGCGCCAGATCGCGGACCGCCCGGTGCAGCGCGGCCGACAGCGGGCGGCGCAGCCCGCCATCGGGCCGGGCCTCGACCTTGCCGGCACCCCAGCCACGGCGGATCGCCATCGATCGCAGCTCGCCGAGCAGCACCGTCTTGCCCACCCCGCGCAGCCCGGTCAGCACCAGCGAGCGTTCGGGCCGCCCCCGGGCCACCCGTTCCAGCACCACTTCGAAGGCGGCCAGCTCGCGGTCTCGCCCGGCCAACTCGGGTGGCCGCTGGCCCGCGCCAGGGGCGAACGGGTTGCGCACCGGATCCATGTCTCGGACAGTATCGGGCTGTCTAGCGCCAACCGCAGATTCGGCAATAAACCCCAATCGGCGCGTCGCCGCAGGAGCGTCATGGTGCCGCCCTGAGCAGCAGCCGCAGTACCTGCGCCGACCCGGGTCCGGGCGCATCCCGAAGCGGTACCATGTTGGTATGAGCAAGCAGATCGCGGTTCGGCTTCCCGACGACATCGTCGAGTTCATCGATCAGCTGGTAGCCCACGGCCAGGCCAGCAGCAGGGCGGTCGTGGTAGCACGGGCAGTGGATCGTGAGCGACGGCGGGCGATCGCGGCGCGGGACGCGGCCATCCTTGCGCAATCCGGCGGCGATCCTGACTTCGACAGTCTTGCTGCCTACGCTGCGCGGACGCCCTTGGATGATCTCGATTGATGCGGCCGATTCATGCCGCGCGCCTTGACAAGAACCGGCCAGTCCTGATCTTGACCCGCGAGTTGGTACGCCCCCACCTCACCCGGGTGACCGTCGCGCCGATCACCAGCACCATCCGGGGCCTGTCCACGGAGGTGCCGGTCGGCCCGGCGAATGGACTCGGTCATGAGAGCGTGGTCAGCTGTGACAACATCGTCACCGTGCCCACCTCGGCGCTGGGTCGTCACATCGGCTACCTGTTTCCGGCGCAGGAGGCCGAACTCGCCGCCGCCATCCGTGCCGCGTTCGATCTCGACTGAATCGCGCCTAGCCAGAGAGATGGTCAACTTAGCTCTCTGTGGCCGACCGAGGGTGAATCAATCGCCAGATCCCGGGTTCGGTCATCGATGTTGTCCACCGAGACCACCCGGACGGCCTTGCTCGAAGCAGCGGTCGACCGCTGGCTGGGGGCGGCGCAACCCCACGTGACCCCAGCACCCTCTATTGACTTCATATGAGCCCTGTATAGACTTTAGTCATGTTGCTGGGCGATGCACTCACACGTGGTCCTGCTGGTCCCCGGTGAGTGTTGGTTGGGGTTGTTACCGCAGGTCGTGCAGTTTTGCGGATGGTCGCACCCTTCGGTTATGGACGGTAAGGGAGGCGGGTATGGGTGGCACCTACAGATGGCAGCGACTGATGGGAGTGGTGGCGGGGGTTGTGTTGGGCACGGCGACACTGGTGGATTGCGGCTCCGGTGCGGCTGGTCCACTCGTGCTGCACTTGGATGCCGGCACTGAGGGTGCGGACCAGTACCGGGTCGCCGCGGTGCAATGCGCCCAGGCCTCCGGCGGTCGGTACACGATCGACCTGCGGACCCACCCGAACAAGAACACCGATGATATGCGGCTGCAGCTGGCGCGCGAGCTGGCCGCAGGCGACCCCGGCCTGGACATTATGGAACTCGACGTTATCTGGACAGGTGAGTTCGCCCAGGCGGGGTGGATTGCACCGTATCCCCCGAAGGTGGCTCGGCAGATCGAGCAGGGGACCCTGCCGGTCCCGCTGGAGACCGGGACATACCGGGGCAGCTTGTTCGCCGCACCGCTAGGCGCCAATACGCAGCTGCTCTGGTACCGCAAGGACTTGATTCCCACGCCACCGCAGACCTGGGACGAGATGATCCAGATGGCGGAGGGCTTGGCGGCTAGGGGTCTACCGCACTACGTCGAGGTGCAGGGCGCGCGGTATGAGGGGCTGACGGTGTGGTTCAACACACTGCTCGCCAGTGGTGGCGGTTCGATCGTCTCGGATACCGATGACGTGCAGGTGGACCGGGGAGATGCCGCCCATCGGGCCGTTGGCATCATGGCACGGCTTGCCACCTCCACGACTGCGGACCCGTCGCTGTCGGTGAGTCAGGAGGGCGACGGCAGGATAGCGATGCAGCAAGGCCGAGCGGCCTTTGAGGTCGACTACCCGTTCGCTTACGCCGCGATGCAGGAGACCGGCGGCGGCACATTCATTGATTCGCAGGGGCGGCCGACCAGGCAGGACACCGGCCGCCGGGTCGGGGATGTGTTCGGCTGGGCCGCCTACCCTTCGGTCGTAGCGGGCCCGCTCGCGAGGGTGACGATCGGCGGCACCAACCTGGGGGTGAGCGCCACCTCGCCGCATCCGGCCGAGGCGTTCGAGGCAGTGCAGTGCCTACGCAACCGGGATCACCAGCTGCGCTTCGCTGTGGCGACGGGAAGACCGCCCACGCTCGTCGCGCTGTACGACGACCCGGAGTTGCAGAAGCGGTACCCTGCCTGGCGGGAGATCCGGGATTCGTTGAACCTCGCCAGCGTGCGACCGAAGACACCGGCCTACGAGAACATCTCGATCGTGATCTCCGATCTGCTCAACCCGCCAGCGGAGATCAAGCCGGCCACCGTGGTGGGCGAGCTGGCTGACCAGATCGCCAAAGCTGTCAAATCCCAGGGGTTGGTGCCATGACGATCACCGCGCGGTGGCGTGACCGCAGCGCCGTACCGGGGAGAAACCGCGGGCGGGCGCCTGTCTCTGAGCGTGCCCGGTTGGAACGTCGGCTGGCGGCGCTGCTCTGTGCACCGGCGGTGCTGGTGATACTGGCGGTGACCGGTTACCCGATCGGCTATGCGATCTACCTGTCGCTGGAACGGTTCGACTTGCGGTTCCCCGCGCAACGAGGCTTCGTCGGGCTGGCTAACTACCTGGCGGTGCTGACCTCTGGCTACTGGTGGCATGCGTTTACCGTCACCTTGATCATCACGGTGGTCTCAGTGGCGATCGAGTTCGTGCTCGGGTTGGCGCTGGCCCTGGCGATGTACCGCACCTTGATCGGCCGGAGTCTGGTGCGCACGGTGGTGCTGATCCCGTACAGCATCGTTACGGTGGTCGCCTCCTACGGGTGGCAGTTCGCCTGGACGCCAGGTAAGGGCTACCTCGCCGCTCTGCTTCCCGAGGGCGTGGCGCCACTGGCCGATCCGGTCCCGACCATCGCGCTGATCATTCTGGCCGAGATGTGGAAAACGACGCCGTTCATGGCGCTGCTACTGCTCGCTGGTCTTGCGCTGGTGCCCGAGGACCTGCTCAAGGCAGCCGCGATGGATGGAGCTGGGCCATGGCAGCGGCTGACCAAGGTGATTCTGCCGACAATGAAGCCGGTGATCTTGGCGGCGTTGTTGTTCCGCACCCTGGATGCGTTCCGAATATTCGACAGCGTCTACATCCTGGCGCGGAATTCGAACGGGACGGAGTCGGTGTCGATGCTCGGTTACGACAACCTGTTCATCACGTTCAACCTGGGCATCGGCTCGGCTATCAGCATCCTGATCGTCGGTGTCATAGCAATCTGCGCGTTGGTGTTCGTCAAGCTGTTCGGGGCGGCGGCACCGGGCGCTGAGGTCGAGGGCGGTCGGTGGCGATGACCGCTGGATGGGGCCGCAAAGGCTGGTGGGCCGTCGCCGACCTTGTCATCCTGATCTACGCGCTCGTGCCGGTGCTGTGGATCGTCAGCTTATCTTTCAAACCCCTCAGCTCGATCAATGATGGAAGGTTTATCCCATCGTCATTCACCTGGGCGAGCTACCGGCAGATCTTTACACTCGCTCCGTTCGTCAGTGCGTTACGCAACTCGATCGGCATTGCGCTCATCGCGACCGCGCTGTCGGTGATGATCGGCGCTCTCGCCGCCTACGCGATCACGCGGCTGTCCTTTCCCGGCAAGAAGCCGCTGCTCGGTTCCGCGTTGCTGATCGCGATGTTCCCGCAGATCTCGCTCATCTCGCCGCTGTTCGACATCGAGCGCAAGGTCGGCTTGTTCGATACCTGGCCTGGGCTGATCCTGCCCTACATCACCTTCTCGCTGCCACTGGCGATCTACACCCTCTCGGCGTTCTTCCGGGAGATCCCCTGGGAGCTGGAAAAGGCAGCCCAGATGGACGGTGCCACGCCATTCCAAGCGTTCCGCAGCGTGATCGTCCCGATCGCTGCCCCCGGGGTGTTCACCACCGCTATCCTGGTATTCATCTTCTGCTGGAACGACTTCCTGTTCGCGATCTCGCTGACCGCCACCGAGGCATCGCAGACCACCACGGTGGCGATCGCCCAGTTCACCGGAGCCTCGGAGTTCGCCGATGCCACCGGGTCCATCTCGGCGGTCGCCGTGCTGCTGACCATCCCCATCATCGTGTTCGTGCTGTTCTTCCAACGTCGGATCGTCGCCGGTTTGACCGCTGGCGCAGTCAAGGGGTAGCGGTGGCCACGATCGTTCTGGACAAGATGACCAAGCGGTTCCCCGACGGCACACTTGCCGTAAACGAAATCGACCTCGACATCGCCGACGGTGAGTTCGTCATCCTCCTCGGGCCGTCCGGGTGCGGGAAGTCGACGACCCTGAACATGATCGCTGGTTTGGCGGACATCACCTCCGGTGAGCTGCGCATCGGGGGAGAACGGGTCAACGAGCAAGCGCCCAAGGACCGTGACCTGGCGATGGTGTTCCAGTCTTACGCGCTCTACCCACATATGACCGTCCGGGAGAACATCGCCTTCCCACTCAGGCTCGCCAGGGCCGGGCGAGCCACCATCGAAGCCCGCGTGGCCGAGACGGCGCGGATGCTCGATCTCACCCCGCTGCTGGATCGTAAGCCAGCCACGCTGTCCGGTGGGCAGCGGCAGCGGGTGGCGATGGGACGCGCGATCGTGCGCCATCCCCGAGCGTTCCTGATGGACGAGCCACTGTCCAACTTGGACGCGCAGCTGCGGGTGCAGATGCAGGTGTCGATCGCCCGGTTGCAGAAGCAGTTGGGCGCCACCACCGTTTATGTGACCCACGATCAGACTGAGGCGATGCGGCTGGGGGATCGCCTGGTCGTGATGCGCAGTGGGGTGGTGCAGCAGCTCGGCGCACCACAGGTCCTTTATGAGCACCCGGTGAATTTGTTCGTGGCGGCCTTCATTGGCTCACCGGCGATGAACCTGCTGCCTGCGCGGCTGGAGGGCGGCGCATTGCGATGCGTATTGGGCGACGTGCGGCTCTCCGGTCCGGTGCGTCGCGCACTGGAAACATCCCGTGCACCCCGCGAGGTCATCATGGGCGTGCGGCCGGAACACTTCGACGACGCCGCGCTGGTAGAGCCCGGTGCCAGGGTGCGCGGCGCGACGTTCACAGCACACGCCGAGATGCTGGCGTCAACAGGCTCGGAAAGATTTGCTCACTTCGCGCTGGCCGACGAGCTCGCTACCGCGGCCACGCTGGAGAAGCTGGATGGGCTGGCCGGCACCGCGGGCGTGCCCGGCGTCACCCAGTTGGTCACCCGGCTGTCCGTCACGTCGGCTGCGACCCAGGCCGACATGGTCGAGGTCTGGTTCGATCCGGACCACGTCCAGGTCTTCGACCTCTCCGATGGCCGTAACCTCACCCTTGCAGCCGGTATGCCCCCTGCCGAGCAGTCACAACGGCTAGGAGCGGCGGCGCCCGGGTGAAGAACGCACCGCGTCGCGGGCCCGCACCCACAGCGGCCTCGGGAGGCGGCCCCAAGCCGCCAGGATGGTCCTGGGAGCGGTTGCCATCAGGTTGGTTCTGATCGCGCCTACCTGTTCGGGCTCGGCAGCGCGGATCTCGGCGAGCATGGCCTCTCGATACTGCTCACCGGCGTTGGGCGGCTGCACTGCGCTGATCGCACAGACCAGCACTTCGGCCCGTTCTTGACGATCGCCTAGCGCAAGGCTCACCACACTGCAGGCCAGGAAGGCCGTCAGCCTCAAGGCCGTGGCGAGCGTGAACGGAGCAAACACCACTGCCAGGCCCAGGGTCACAGCCGTGGGCTCACCGACGATCAACAGGATGAGGTTCCCGACGCCCACGATATGGCCGCAGCGTTTGGCGACCTGGGTCCGCCGACCGTGTTTCACCGTGCTTCACCACCCGGAATCCGAGGCGATCGGGCGGCGGGGGCAGTTGACCTTGGTCATGGGTCTTCCCTTCGGTGGGACTGGCGTCGATCTCGTTAGGCGGTCTCATGCCGGGCTGCAGCCTCAAGCCCCCGAGCCCACGCACGGCGTCTCGCCTCCGAACGCGCTGACACCTCCTGGAGGGCCTTGCGGGCTTGCGGCGCGCCGTCCTCGGTGAGTCGGTAATAACGGCGTCGTGGCCGGGCCGCTTCATGCGGATCGAGATCTTCCCACTCGTCGGTCAGCCAACCGTGGTCGAGAAGCCGCTGCAGGATCGGGTAGGTGGTCCCCGGCAGCAGACCGGTCCGTGCGGTGATCTCCAAGCCGTAGAGGACCGCAGACGGGTCGTCATCCCAAACCTGCAGGAGAGCCTCCAGCACCAGCCGGACAGTCGTCGTCATCCTCGGAGCCATACCAGAAGTCTAGTGAGGGTTAGGCCGAAGTCAACGGAGGAACCGGCCAACTAAGACCTAGCCCTTGCTAGAGTTTCGCATAGACTATACCGTGTTTACTTATGGATGGTGATCCGGGGTGACTCTGCTGCTGTTGGGTGGGTTGTTCTTGGTGTGCCTCGGGCTACTGCTCGGAGCAACCTGGACCACCCAGGCCCTACAGACCCAGCTTCGCCGGCAGGCCGAGGAACGTCGCAGGCTGAACGAGGAGTGGCTGGCGGTTCGCACCGCCCGCCACCAGGGGGGCCATTGCCCGCGCTGCGCCAGCCCACTACCCGAACACGATTGGCATATCGCACCGATTCCGTGGGATGCCCCACCGGATGACGACTGAAAGCCGGGAGGCGGGTGGATGACGGCGTGGCTTCGCCTGCTGGAGAACCGCCTACCAGGGTTGATACGGTCGTGGGCGATCAGGCCAGTTCTCCTCGTTGCGCCGGTACACCGCGATCGGGTAGTCGGCTACCCGGAAGGCGAACCTGCTGGCCTCGTCCAGGACCTCGCCGTCGGTTGCCAGAAAGGCACTCTCCCCGATCAGTTCCACGTCCAGTGATGGCGCCACCCGCTGCACATAGGTCCGGGTGTGCTGCAGCGCACCCAGCAGCAATGCGGTGATCGCCCGGGCTCGGGAGAAGCGCCGATCCGCCCGCAGGTAGCGGATGTCGAGCAGCCCGGAGTCCAGTTGCGGCCGCCAGGCCGGGACCATGCCGCGCGGGTGGTAGGGCCCGTTGCCGACGAACAGGATCCACAGGCGCTGTTCCACCCCGTCCAGCTTCACCCGCATCGGCTGGGCGGTGCGCAATGAGGCGACCAACGCCGCTGCGAACGCCGGCCACTTGCCCCAGGTGGGCTCCCACTTCTCCCGCAGCCGAACCAGATCGGTGTAGCCGCCGAGGCTCGCGGTGTTGAGGAAGTATCGGGTGTGTGGCGCCTGCCCCGCGCTGTGTATCTCCACCTGTGCGAGGTCGACCGCCACCGCCTCGCCGGCCTGGGTGGCATCCACGGCCTCTTGCAGGTCGTACACGCCGACGTCGCGGGCGAAGTGATTGAGGGTGCCGGTCGGCACCACGACCAGCGGAAGGCCGCGCCGTCCCGCGACGGCTGCTGCGGCGGCCACCGTGCCGTCGCCGCCGGAGACACCGAAGGCGTGCACGGCACCGTTGGTGTGGGTAAGCGCGGCCTCGAGCTGGTCGTGGAGATCTACCCCCTCGACGGCCGGCACGACGGTGGCGGCCGGCAGCGCCTTGGATATCGCTTCGACCGGGTCGTACTCGGGATCGCCGGATCGTTGGTTGGCCACCAGCACCAGGCCGGCGCCGGAGGGCAGCGCCGGCGCGTCGTCGCGCGGACGTGCCTGGGCCTCGTCGGTGGTACGCACCGGCCACCACCGGCGGGTGCCCAGCGCGATGCCGGAGCCGACCGCCGCGCCCACCACGACATCGGACATCCAGTGCACGCCGATGTGGACCCGGGAGTACGCCACCGCGGCGGCCAGCGGCGCGATCACCAATCCAGGCTTCGGGCACTCCAACGCGACCGCGGTGGCAAACGCCGCCGCGGACGCGGCGTGTCCGGACGGGAACGATGACGACGTCGGTGCGGTGGGAAACGCCTGATAAGCGGGCAGCTCGCGGGCCGGAGGACGGCGCCGGGGCAGCAGCGGTTTGAGCACAGCATTGGCGGTGAAGCTTGTGGCGGCGATGGACAGGACGCCGCGGAGCGCGCCCCGCCGGGCGGCGCCTTTTCGGGCGGCCAGCGCTGCCGCTATGGCGAACCACACCGCGCTGTGGTTCGCCGCGGAGCTCAGGTTCTTCATGACGAGGTCGAACCCGTTGGGCGGATGCTGCCCGATCCCTCGGGAGACGACGCGGTCAACCTCGTGCACATCGGCCAGCTGGCGCCGGATCCACTCGATCATAGTCATCACGATAGGGGCCTGACTTGCATCGCCGCTGAGCGCGCCGGACTCAGCAGCAGACGATGGCTTCAGTGGGAACACCCCAGGCGCGGAGGTCTTTGACGTCACTGGTCAGCACCCGGGTTCCCGACCTCATCGCAAGGCTCGCCACGTGCCCGTCCACCACATCCGTGGCACCGAGCTCGTGCGCCAGCAGGCCGATCTGGCGCGCTGCGGTGGGATCAAGGGGTCGCTCGTCGACGGTGCCGCTACCAAGCAGGCGGGCCAGCCGTGCCTGCCGCGAGCCGCCGCGCCAGACCTGGGCGACGACCCCGGAACTGGTGCGCAGGGTGACCTCACCCGACTCGGCGAGCTGCACGAGGGCCCGGACTCGCTTGTCGTTGCGCTCCCATGCGATGAAGGCCCCGGCATCCAGCACGAGGTGTGTCGTCTGTCCGCCGTTCATCCCGCCTGCCGGGCTGACTCCGGGTCCGTCGAGAGTTTGTTCGCTACCCATTCCACCGGGCGCCCGAGCACCCCCGCTACCCAGCTCACCGTCTCGTCGTCGTAGGGCTGCTCGGCGGTCATGTCCTCGAGCTCAGCCACCAGTTCTGCCCGGGCGAGCGCCTTGCGCCGCATCGCGTCCGCGACCCAGGCGCTCACCGAGCTTGCGCGTCCCGCTTCGACATCAGCTTTCGCGAGGGTCATGAGGCTGTCGTCCACTGTCACCGTGACGCGCTGCATACTTCTAGCATACCATCATGCGCAGATGTCACCAGCCGGCTGTGGCTCCGGCTGGAGCGACGAAGTGGAAGTTGCCCGCACCGGCGGACTGGGTCAGGGTGCGGGTGACCGCGCCCAGATTGTCGTAGGGGCCCTGAATGTAGAGCGGCGTACCGTCGCGTCCGAACGTGATATCGCTGGTCTCCTGCCACATCCCGAGGTGACCCGAAGCGGGCTGGAAGTCAGGATGGGGCGAGAACCCCAGGTCGCGGGCGTAATCTACGGCTCCCCACACCAGGTGGCGGGCCAGCTCCAGCGGCGCCTCGACCGGCCCTCCAGCATTCTCGA
>JBOHFK010000020.1:0-56309 GCA_050699635.1 Pseudonocardiaceae bacterium
CCGCCGCCAAAGCCAACCAGCACGACAGGCACCTGTAGCGACTGCTGCTCGTCCAGCCACCCACGGAACCAGGCCACCACCTGTCCCCCATCATCCGGCCAGTCCAGCGGGAGGCGAACCAAGGCGTAGGCGGCTCCGTCAGGCAGGTATCGCGCGAACGTCGCTATATCCCGGTCGGACGTGTCCCCGGGGGCAACAGCACAGTCCACGAACACCACGATCAGTGGGGCTTCCGGGCCGCGCGAACCCCACCGGGTGGTCAGCGGTGTGACGAACCCGGTCACCGCTGCGCCCGCGACAGTTCGCTCACAAACAGCACTGCGTGGTTCAGGCGACGAACCGCGATCATGGGTGGCCTCCTCGACATCGCGCTGACCACGTTACGTCCCCGCCCGAGGTAGCCGCAGCAGGTGTTGGGGGCGGTCAGTCCTGGGCGGGTACGAGGAGCGTGAAGGTAGGCGGAGCGGGCCGGGTCAGCCGCAGCCGGCCGCCTTCGGCTTCGGCCAGGCTACGGGCCAGCGCGAGGCCGATACCGTGTCCATCGGCCAGGCGCGAGCGCCTGGTGAACAGCTCCGGCTCCGGGGCTTCGATGCCGGCACCCTCGTCGGAGACGTCGATAGCCAGCGCGTCAGCGGCGTTGCGCACAGCCACCGACACGGTGCCAGAACCGTGGGTAGCCGCGTTGTCCAACAGCACCGTGAGCACCTGCCGTACCGCCGCGGTCGAGGCGAGTGACACCGGTGCATGGGGATCGACCGCTACCAGCAGTACCCGGTCCTGGGCGGCCAGCCGGTCCTGCCAACTCGCTTCGATCTCGTTGAGCAGCGCCGGGAGATCCAGGGGTGTGGTGCTGGAGCTGCGGGTGTCGCGAGCCAGCGCGAGCAGCTCCTCGATGGTCTGCTCCAGCCGGTCGGCGGCGGCGATTCCGTCCGCGATGGCCTGGCGCAGATCCTGCCCCGGGTGGTCCAGCGCCGCCTCGAGTCGCAGCCGCAGTCCGGTCAGCGGAGTCCGCAGCTGATGAGACGCGTCGGCAGAGAAGGATCGTTCCCGCGCGAGCATGTCGTCCAGGCGTCCGGCGGTGGTGTTCAACGCTGAACCCACGGAGTCGATCTCGGGGATCGACGCCGGTGTGGTCCGCACGCTGAAGTCGCCCTGGCCCAGCCGCCGCGCCGCGTCCGAGAGCTCCTCCAGCGGTCGGGCCAACCGCCGGGCCTGGCGGCGGGCGACCAACCAGACCATGCCGATAGCCAGGCCGCCCAGACCGAGCATGGTCAGCCACAGCAGCGCGACCCGCCGGTAAACGGCACTGACCGGGCTGGCAGCGCGCACGGCGCCGTACACGTCGCTGTCCAGGAGTATCGGCACGGACACGACCAGCTCACCATTGAGGTCCGCATTGCCACTCACCCCGCGCAGCGCGTTGTACACCGTGATGTCCTGGTCCGGCGGGCCGGTACCCAGGATGGGCTCGCTGCGGGCCAACACATAGATCGCGAGGTGGATCCCATCCTGACCGTCTCGAAGTTCGGTCGGAGCGTGTCTGCGCTGCAGGTCTGCCGCGGCCTTCGCGGCGGCGGCATAGGCCTGTAGCAGCAGATTCGTTCGATCGTCGGACTTCACGTACTTCAGCAGCCCGGCGGCCAAGGGCACACCGAACAGACCGATGGCAAGCACGGCGGCGAGCACGGCGAGGCCCACGATGCGGGTGCGCACACTACGTAAACGTTCTGGAGCGGCATTCGGTGCCAGCGCACCGAGTTGCCAGAACACTGCTCCGCAGCTAGGACCCCGAGGGAGGCTCCAGCCGGTAGCCGTGACCCCGCAGGGTGGCGATCCGGGGCACTGCGCCCAGCTGGGCCATCCCGGCCAGCTTGCGGCGCAGCGCGGCTACGTGCACATCGAGCGTCTTGGTGGGACCGAACCAGTTCTCGTCCCACACCTGAGCCATCAGGGTCTCCCGGCTGATCGCCGCTTCCGGGGCTGCCGCAAGCCGGGCGAGCAAGTCGAACTCCTTGGCCCGCAGCGGCATCTCCGTGCCCGCTACAGTCGCCCGCCGGCTGCCGGTATCCACCACCAGATCGCCCACCGTGAGCATCGGTTGAGCTCCGGAGCTCACCGGTGCCACCCGGCGCAGATGCGCCCGTACCCGGGCCAGTAGCTCGGCCAGCCGCACCGGCTTGGTCAGGTAGTCATCCGCACCGGCCTCAAGACCGACCACGACGTCCATCTCGTCGGTCCGGGCGGTGAGGATCACCAGCACCGCCGTCGGGTTGGTGGCCCGTAGCTGCCGGCACACTTCGACCCCGTCCAGGTCGGGCAACCCCAGGTCCAGGAGTACGAGATCGAAGTCAGTTCCGGAGGCGGCGTGCAGCGCGCCGCGGCCGGTGCGGTGCCACCCGACCTGATGCCCGTGTGCGCGCAGGCTGGACTCCAGCACGCTGCCGATGGTCTCGTCGTCCTCTACTACGAGCAGCCGGGACACGGCATCAGCGTACTGGGTCAGTACCGCCGACCTACCTCAGCCGCCGACGGAGAAACCGACCCGGCGGCTGTCGGCTGGTCCGATCTCGATGTAGGCCACTCGCGAAGCGGGCACCAGATACCGCCGGCCCTTGTCATCGACCAGGGTCAGCACTCCCTGAGTGTTGCGCAGCGCGTCGGTGACCATCGCCTCGATCTGGTCCGGCGAGTCCGCAGTAGACACCGTCAGCTCACGAGGACTGTCCGCGACGCCAATCTTGACCTCCACGCCAGAACCTCCACGCCTCCGACTGATGTTGGGCCCAGGCTAGCCGAGCGGCTGCGCTGGTGCTCACGCCAGGCCGAGAGCACCCATCCGGCGGCCGTGCAGCACCTCCACCCGGCGGATCAGCGCGGCCAGGCCCGCCAGGTCACCGGAGCCGCGGACGATCAGCTCAGCCAGCGCGTCCCGCTCGGCCACCACGTGCTGAGCATGTGTCACCGCCTCCCCCAGCAGCCGCCGTCCCCACAGGGCCAGCCGATCGCGGGTTCTCCGGTCCTGCTCGCACGCGCTGCGAACCTCCCGCTCGGCGAACGCCGAATGCCCCGTATCGGCGAGCACGTCTTTGACCAGTGCGGTGGTCGGCTCGTCCAACCAGCCGCCGACCTCGCCGTAGAAATCCGCCGCCAGCCCATCGCCGACATAGGCCTTGACCAGCGACTCCAGCCAGGACCGGGGTGCGGTTGAGGCATGGAACTGATCGAAGCGCACGACGAACGGGCGCATCGCGTCGTCCACCGCGACGCCCAAGCCCCGCAGATGGCCCTCGATGAGCCGGAAGTGCCCGATCTCAGCGGCCGCCATGGACGCCATTGCGGCCCGCCCGGCCAGCGTGGGAGACCTGCGGGCATCCTCGGCGAGCCGGTCGAAGGCCGCCAATTCGCCGTAGGCGAGGACCCCCAGCAGGTCGATAATGCCCTCACGTGCCACGTCCACGGCCGCGAGCGTAGTGCCGCATCGCAAAGGTGCGCGGTGTCACGCGCACAGTTGACGCGCGGACGGGTAGCATGTGTGCACGGGGCGTGACGCACTGTGTTTGCTATACACCGTGCCGTGTCAACTATGGCCACGCGCCCGGCTCGGTGGCCGATGCCGCCGAGGGTATGACATGTGAGCGCGGACCTGGTGTCTTCGTTCCCAGCTGTGATAACGCCATCAATTGGCGCGGAGCTGGTCGAGCGAGACGGCGGTGGACGCGCCGGTACGAGAGAGGCGATGACGCTGACCGTCAGCCAGACCACCCTGTCCGATCCCTACCCCTTGGAGCTCCCCCAGCCCAGCACCCCGGACCGCGCCCCATCCTCCGTCGATCAGGCCCAATCCTTCGTCGATCAGGCCCAGTCCGACACCAATGACATCGATGAACCCGCCCAACCGGCTCCGCTGCAAGCGGGCGCCCCGGTGCGGGATGACTCACCCACCTTCGCCGAGCTCGGGATTCGCGACGAGATCGTCCGGACCCTGCGGGCGGTGGGTATCGAGCGCACCTTCGCCATTCAGGAGCTCACCTTGCCGCTGGCCCTGGCCGGCGACGACCTCATCGGCCAGGCCCGCACCGGCACCGGCAAGACCCTCGGCTTCGGGGTTCCGCTGATCCAGCGGATCACCACCGGGGACATCGTGCTCGACGGCACCCCCCGGGCGTTGGTCGTCGTGCCCACCCGGGAACTGTGCCTGCAGGTCAGTGGCGACCTCAAGATCGCGGGTCGCGATCTCGGTGTCCGGGTCCTGGAGGTCTACGGCGGCCGCCCCTACGAGCCGCAGGTCAGAGCACTGACCAAGGGAGTCGACCTGGTGGTCGGCACGCCAGGGCGGCTGTTGGACCTCGCCGAACAGCGGCACCTGGTGTTGGGCAAGGTGCGGGTACTGGTGCTCGACGAAGCCGACGAGATGCTCGACCTGGGTTTCCTGCCCGATATCGAGCGAATCCTGCAGATGGTGCCGGAGCAACGCCAGACCATGCTGTTCTCGGCCACCATGCCGGGTCCGATCATCAAGCTGGCCCGCACCTTCCTTACTCGGCCGACGCATATCCGCGCCGAAGAACCCGATGCCACCGCAATCCACGAGCGGACCCGGCAGTTCGTGTATCGAGCGCACGCGATGGACAAGGTTGAGCTGCTCTCCCGGATGCTGCAGGCCCGCGACCGCGGCCTGACGATGGTCTTCGCCAGGACCAAGCGCACCGCCCAGAAGGTCGCCGACGAGCTCACCGAGCGCGGCTTTGCGGCCGCGGCCGTGCACGGCGATCTCGGCCAGGGTGCTCGCGAGCAGGCACTGCGAGCATTTCGTTCGGAGAAGGTGGACGTGCTGGTGGCCACCGATGTCGCGGCCCGCGGGATCGACATTCCCGAGGTGACGCATGTCATCAACTACCAGTGTCCAGAAGACGAGAAGACCTACGTGCACCGCATCGGCCGGACCGGCCGGGCCGGGCGGGCCGGCGTCGCGATCACCCTCGTCGACTGGGACGAGGAGCCGCGCTGGAAGCTGATCAGTGACGCGCACGACCTCGGCATGCCCGTCCCAGCAGAGACCTACTCGACCTCCGATCACTTGTTCAGTGACCTGGACATTCCCACCGATTCCACCGGGCGGCTGCCCCTGGGCCGGCGAACCCGGGCCGGGCTGGCTGCCGAGCCGAGCGACGAGGACTCCCCGCCCCGCGGGCGCCGGGCTGCGGGTACCAGGCGTGCCCCGCACAGTGGCACCACCGACGGTGCGCTTCCCCCGGTCCGCCGGCTGCGGCGCCGCACCCGCAATGGGGAGGTCGCCGAGACCGGCGCCGAGACAACAGCACCCGCGGAGTGCAGCGGTGCAGACCGCGGGGGCGACCGTGATGACGCTCGGCCGCGCCGTCGGCGGCGCCGGAGCCGCCGCGCCGGTAACAGCAGCATCGTTACCGGGCAGGAGCACGGCAGGGCGCCTCGCGCCGCAGGATGACCAATTCCCCGGATGCCTGCTCCCGAGCGCCGCACCCGGCGGGATCTGGCCGCTGCGGCACTGGTGGCGCTGGCCGTGATGGCCGGGTCCACCGCGTTGTGGTGGACCAGTGACGCGCGAAACACCACGCTGATCACGGCCTCTGGGCCGCCCCCGGGGGTTGGGACCGCCGCGACGGGGCTACCACTGTCGCTGGCCGAGGCGTGGCGGGCGGCGAGCCCGGCGACACCGGTGCCTGTGGTCCACAGCGGCACGGTGATCACCGGTGCCGAGGGGATACTCGCCGGTCGCGATCTGTCCAGCGGCACCGTCCGTTGGAGCTACCAGCGCGACCGGCCGTTGTGTACGACGACCTCCGCGTTCGGCCAGGTCGTCGCCGTTTACCAGCGCGGCGCGACCTGCAGCGAGGTGACCGTCCTGGACTGGATCAGCGGCCGGCGTGGACCGCAACGCACCGGTCCGGTCGAGGCGCCCACCCGGCTCGCCGTAGCCGGGACCCAGGTCGCCGCCAGCGGACTGCGCTACCTGGAGGTATGGCGCTCCGACCTGGTGCGCACGCTGACCTATGGACGGCTTCCGACCCCGCCGCAACCCGCGACCCAGCCGCGACCGGACTGCCTGCACGGATCGATGGCATTGCACGGCGGGCGGCTGGCCGTGGTTGAGCAGTGCCCTGCCGAGCGCGTCCGGCTGACCGTGCAACGCGCCGCTCCCAAGGAACCCGATCAGCCCGAGGTGATCTTCAGCACGCTGCTCCAGGGCCAGCAGGCTCGAGTCGTGGCGTTGACCGGTGACCGGGTGGCGGTAGCGCTACCCGATCCAGCCCGGCTCGTGGTGCTCGATGGGCAGGGCAAGGTGGTGGCTGAGCATCCGCTGACCGTCCCGGACACGGAGCTACGGGGTGATCCACCTGGTGGCCTGGTCGACCTCACCGAGACCGTGACCGGGCTGTACTGGTTCACCGGCTCGGCCACGATTGCGCTGGACACCGGTGACCTGCGCCCACGATGGGCCCGCCCCGGAACCCTGGGGGCCGGCACAGAGGTCGCCGGGCGGCTGCTGGTACCCGTGCCAGGAGCCCTGGCCGTGCTGGACACCACGACCGGTGAACAGATCGGTGTGCTGCCGGTGGATCGGGGCGGCTACCGCGGCCCGGTGCAGACCGCCAGTTCCGGCGGCGTCGTCCTGGAGCGCCGCGGCGACACCCTGGTCGCGCTGCACTGATCGTCGGACCGAGGCCTGTTAGTCTGACTGTTAGGATGGTGCCGATCGCGGCTGGTGCGGAGGGACATGCCATGGCACAGCTGGCGGACCTGCTCGATGCGCTTGAGCGCACGGGTGATCAACCAGGCCGGCCGATCTCGGCACATCTCGATCCCGCGCTCAACGAGGCCGCCAAGGCAGCTGTTGCGCTCGGACTGGCTGAGTCGGTGTCGGCGTTGACCGGGTCGGCGCTGCACGCCGAACTCCGGCGGCTAGCTCTGCGGGCTGTCCTGGACGCGCACTACGCCCAACAACCAGATGACCGTCCTCATGTCGCGGAAGTCGCACTGTTCCTCGCTAAGGCTCGGAAGCTTCCCATCGCCGGTAGTGCGGACCTACCCGCCGTCCTGCGCAGAGTAGCCGACGCGATAGGGCCCGGCGTCGACCCCGAGACTCTACTGGCAGCCACCGTAGGGCACCTCGCCATCGGCGGATCCGCAGCCTGATGCCACGCCGCAGACCCACCCGTCACGGTGAGCCGGCGCATCTCGTACTGGACAATGAAGCACTGGGTCAGATCTCGGATGGGCGGCTGTGCCGACCCCTTCTGGTAGCGCTGGAGGCTGCCGCAGCCACGGCCGGTCGGGTCCTGTTACCCACCAGCGTCATCGTCGACCGAAGCTACGATCCCACCTCGCCGACCGCGGCCAGCGCCAACCACCTCCTTCGCGTCGCCCACGACGACGAGCTCACCCGATTCCGCTCTGTCGAAGCGGGTCGGCTTCGAATCAGATTGCACCACGAAACCTCAGTCGTCGACGCTCACGTGGCAGCTGCTGCCCTGGTCGCGATCCGGAACCATGGCGGCACCGCCACCGTCGCAACCTCCGATGTCGATGACATCGAACACCTACTCAACGCTTCGGACGACACGAGAACCAGGTCGTCCGCGTCCACCCAAGCCCTGTGACGGGTCACTGACCGGCGCGCCGCTGCTGATCTGACAACGTTCCGGCGATTACCCTGACCTCCATGAGTGACGAAGTCCGGCTCCGATGGGCTGAGGTAGAACCGCTAGGGGTCGTCAACGGCGAATTGAACAATGTGCTTGCCAACGTCGACACCCTCCGCGAAGCGTGGGATCTGTCGTTGGAACAGGCGTCACCTGGCGAATTCACCGAGGCACGGCGCCGCAGCCTCCGACGTCACGCGATTGAAACTGGAATCATCGAGCGACTCTACGATGTCGACTGGGGCGTCACGGAGGCACTCGTAGCCGAAGGTCTCACCGCAGAGGTCGCGGCACGGGAAGGTGGACTAGATGACGATGCCTTGGCCATCATCCGATCCCAGTACGAGGCATTAGAGTTTCTTGCTGAGGCCGCCAGCAACGGCACCGACCTCAGCGTGCACTTTGTCCGGCAGCTACATCATGCCGTCTGCCGCACGCAGAGTACCTATGAGGCGCGGAACGATTTCGGCCAGATCCTGCGGGTTCCGCTGCACCTTGGCACATGGAAGATGCAACCGAATCACGTGCGGCGGCAGGACGGCACCCTGCTCGAGTACACTCCCCCGGAGCACGTCCAATCGCAGATGGATCAGCTTCTCACACTTTACCATAAGACGGACGGGGAACATCCCGTAACCCGCGCGGCATGGCTCCATCATCGATTCATCAGAATCCATCCATTCGAGGACGGCAACGGCCGAGTGGCCCGAGCTCTCACGTTGCTCGTGCTACTACGGGCGCGTTACGCGCCATTGGTCGTCGACCGCACACAACGAGCCACCTATCTCGAGGCCCTCGATCAGGCGAATTCCGGTGATCTGCGAGGGCTGATACGCCTGTTCGCTCGCCTTGAGATTGTTGCATTGCGTTCTGAGCTGGAACGACCAGCCGAGCCGACTGTTGAGGGCGCTAGCGCACTCGCGGTAGCTCGTGCGTATGCTCAGCGGCTGCGCGCTCTTCAGGATGCGGAACTCACCGAACGTACCACCAAGGCAGAGAACCTCGCTGAGGAGTTGCACCAAAATGTAGTCGCCCACCTCGAGGAGCTCGGCACTGGAATCCGTGATCAGTTCCGCGAAGCTGACCCGCAAGCGCAATCATCCATATACGATGCGAAACCGCCTGACGAAAGAGCACGGTACTGGCAAAAGCAGATAATCCGCACCGCCCGCGAGGTCGATTTCTTCACGAATCTCAGCAAGGGTAGCTGGTGGACTCGTCTACAACTGGCTGTACTCGGCCAAACGCTCCGATTCGTGGTCGTCATCCAACGGGTAGGTCACGGGGAGAGTGGCGTCCTGGCGGTCACCGTATTCGCTGAATCTGTCGCACCCCGTACCTCAGACGATGACGACCGGCCACTGCCGACGCCACTGTTTCGATCCACTCCTGCGGACAGTGTGACCTTGGTGTTCAGCGATGACCCACTGCAGCGTTGGGCAGAGGTGGGAGAATTGATAGACCGCACCCTGGCCGCAGCGGTGACCACGTTCGCTCAGCAGCTCGGGTAGCACTTTGGGCGTGCTAGTTTGACCTGTCTCCTACCCGCGCCGCCAACACCGGAATCGCCGCAATCTTTTCGGGACTCAAATGCGCCCATACCAAGCCGCGCGGTCGTCGTGGCGGGCCGCATTGGATAACCTCTTCGGGTGTGATGATCAGATCAACGCTGAAATCATGCTCGGTCTCAGGCAGGGACTCGTCGACCACTTGGAGGTTATGCACTGTCGTCACGATTGTCGTCGCTGACCCAATGAGCCCCGCCTCTTGCAACAAGGCCATTTCGATATCGGAGTAACCAGCCCCCTTGCCCAGCCGTACGCCGTCGCGATTCACAGCCACGCTGCCACAGATCACGAGATCAACCGGCCGCATGTCGGTGACGCTGACTTTGCGAGCATATCGGGCGGCTACTTCCTTCGCTGCAGCCTTAGCCGGCGACACGGTGAGGTCCTGTGGGTCGAGCAAGTAGAACGGGAACTCATCAGCAAGCATCGGCACGGCCATGTAGACGAGCTTGCCGGCTAAAAGCGCGCGTACTCGAACCGGGAGCTGGGCCTTGTCCGGTACGGCTTTGATGATATGTGCCGATTGCCAAGCCGGAAGATTTGCGAGCCGATCAGCGGCCTCGTCCGCACCATGGAATGCAGGAATCCGGCCGTGGACTCCAGGTGCCACCGCGTGCCTCTCCTCGAGCAGAATCCATATTCGTTCACGGATGAGCTGCTTCGCCTCATCGGTACTCATGTCTGTCATGTCGCGGCTCCTATGCCGCTGCCATGAGGCTGAGAAGTCGATCATAAACGTCTCGCACGACCGGAACATCTCGCCACCGTCGGAGTTCACGACCTGCGCCGAACACTATGTTCAGTCCGCCACCGCTCCAAGTCAGCTCGATCACGTCGATAGCTTCATGGAGCCGTGCCGTCGCTTCTTCGATGTTGCCTTGCCGGATGCAAGCGAGCGTCAGATTGCCGAGCACGATGGCCTGTGATTTCGAACGGTCATGCAAGGACCGCGCGGTCTCTTCGAGGATCGGCTGTGCTCGCTTGGCATCATTGAGGAAGAGGTAACAAGAGCCCGCGAGGCGGCCGAACTGGGTCGGGGAGAAGAGGTCAATCGCCGCATCGGTAGGGTCGATCCGGTCGAAATGCGCTTCGGCTCTCGTCAGTGCTTGCTCACAGGGCAGCTGCTGCCCGAGCATGGCGTGCGCTTCGGCAGCGTGCAGCGTCGCGAGGCCGGTCAGGACCTGGCTGGTGCCCATCGTCGTCTCCGCCGTCTGCACCGTGAGGTCGAGTCCGGCGCGTGGGTCATGCTCGCCATAGAGCGCTACGAAGCTCTTACGCAGCAGAGCAAGCCCTTCGGACGCTGGGTCATGGCACTGGCGGGCGGCAACCACAGCCTGGTCGAGGTACATATGCGCCGTGACATGGTCGCGCCGCTGTGAGGCGTCCCAGACGAGCTGTCCCATGAGCGTGGCAGCTTCGGCCTTTACGGCACACAGTTCGCGTCGGACACGGCCGCTGGTGGCATAAGCACCGAGGAAGCCCACCTGGCCGAGGCACTGTCCCGCCTCGGCCAGGAGCGAGGTTGACGGCGCACGGTCGTACCGTTCATCAAGCTGCTGCACTCGGCGCCGCAACTGGGCGATGGTAACGAGAATCAACGCTGGTGGGGTCCGGAAGCGTGAAGTCCAAGCGGTCGTACATACCTGGGTCGGTGACACCGCCCTCCGCTAGCAGCTCGTCAAGCTGCTCAAGCGAGAGTTGGAGCGCCTGCGCGATCCTCGGCCTGAACCAGGGCTGCGGCGCAGTCTCCCCGCCCTCCCAGCGGGCAATCGTTGAGCGCTCCACCCCCACTCGCTCGGCAAGCTGCTCTTGGCTGTTGCCCAGCGCCTTACGCCGGGCAACGAAACGAATGCGCTTGCGAACGATGCCGCACCTCCACACGTGATCCACAGCAGCCTAACCGACCGACAATCCGTCGCAGGTCATGGCTGACGCTGAGACAGGTCTGCGACAACTGTGGGCCGCCCTTGCTATAGCCGTCACTGGGACCATCGTCTTAACTCGTGATCAAGGCCCCAGGGCCGGGCCGAATGCTGAGCTGGCGCGCGTCCCTCGGACGCCTCCCCCGCTTGCATCAGTCCAGCGCTCCCCGGTCCTGGGTGCCGTCCATGTCAGACAAGCGGGGAAACTAGGAGACGAGCACGGTGCACGAGGCAGACGACCAGGATGAGCTGACGCAGCCCACCCACGAGCACAGCACGCGCCACCGTACGGCCATACCATCCACCATGCTCGTCACCGAGCTGGACAACGGGGCACTGATCATCCAGGGCAGACCAGAAGGGCCACGCGTATACCTCAGCCGGGTCGATGCGGTACCACTCAGACGGGAGCTGGCAGCAGCCCTCGAGGGTACTGCTGAGCTGCTGCGCAGTGACCAGGGTGAAGTTTTGTGACCCGGGAATACCAGGAGCTGTTGGCTGAACTGGCACTGCTCAACCGCGATAGTGTCGAGCCGTATTGGAACGGTGTCCGGTGGCACGCGAGCTTCAAGGACTTCTGGCCACGACAGACTGACCGGTCCCTCGCCGGCCAGGTCCGCGGCGCCGCCTGAACCCAGTCGACCGGTTGAGGCGGGATTGCTGCGGCCGGGTCAGCTCAACCAGCCGAACCAGAGCACGACCGCGGCGAGTAACAGCACCGACCAGGAGGCCAGCGCCGCGGTGCGTCCTCGGCATCGTTCTGCAGCCACTTGCAAGGCAATGGCGGCCAACGCGGCCACCAGATGACCGACGACCGCTGAGCGTCCGGGGCCCGGAAAGCCCCGGGTAGCGCCTAACCACTGAGCCAGGCACAGGACGATCGCCAGCGCAACCAGGCCTCCGGCCAGGACGCCGGACAGCCCGCGGAGGGCTCGGCCACTGACGTTCCGACCGCTGACGTTTCGACTACTGATGATGTTTCGACCACTGCGGCGCAGCGCGGTCACGGCGCGAGCAGCGCCCACGGCTGAAGATCTGGTGCACTGGCCCGACCCTCAGGGCAGTGCCGCCGGAAATCGCACCACGAGCACGCCCGGTCAGGCGCGGGCGGGAACAGGATCTCCGGATCCCCTCCCATCTTCAGGGTGTCCGTGGCCAGCGCGATCTCGTCGGCAGCTTCCTCCGCGCGCTGCAGGTGCCTACTCAGCGACTGCTCGGTGTGATCCCATCCGGCGACCATGCCGGTGGGCAGGTGGTGCAACTCGACCCGGTGGCACTCCCGGCGCAGCGTGCGCCGCGCCGCGAAAGCATAGAGGGCCAGCGCCTGCGATCCCCGCGCGTCATCGACGGTGAGCTCATGGCGGCCGGTCTTGTAGTCCACCACGACCAGCTCGCCGTCGCGCTCGTCGATGCGGTCCACCCGCCCCTCCGCGACTATCCGCCGGGTCGGCGCGGAGACCCAGCGCTCCACCCCTACCGGTTCGAGATCGGGGTCCAGCTCGTCGACATAACGGGCCACCCAGCCCTGCGCACGGCTGCGGTAGACGGCGGCCTGCGCGTCGTCGGCGAAACCTTCCCCAGTCCAGTGCGTCGCCACCAGCGCGGCCGCGGTGTGTGAGCCGCGCCGCGTGGGTGCCAGATCGAACAACGCCCGCAGCGCGGTGTGCACCACGGCGCCCAGCGTGTTGTGTGCCCACGCACCACCACGCGGGGGTGCGGGCCGATCGAGATAAGCCAGCCGGTAGCGGCGACGGCAGCTCGTCCAGGTGGCGAGTTTGGCGGGAGTCAGCCGCACGAGTGGCTGGGGCAGACCTCCCAGGTCCAGCTCTCCCTGCGCTTGCCGTGCCATCACGCCTACCGTACCCACCCGGTCACTGTGGCGACGTGACTGCGCACGGCGAGTTCCTCGATCCGGTCCAGCGCCTCCGGATCGGTCGTCTCCTGCCCCAGGGACACGGTCTTGTTCTGACCGTGGTAATCGCTGGAGCCGGTGATCACCAGGTCCAGCGCTCCTGCGAGGTCACGCAACATCGCCCGATCCTCGTCGTCATGATCAGGATGATCGACTTCAACCCCGGCCAGCCCCTCGGCGGCCAGCTCGGCGATGGCCGTAGGGTCGATCACCGGCCCGCGGCGGCGAGCTGCCGGGTGCGCCAGCACCGCAACCCCGCCCGCGGCGCGCACCATCCGGACAGCCCTCCGGACATCGGTGTCGGCCCGCTCGACGTAGTAGGGACCGCCGGCAGCCAGGAACCGGCGGAAAGCCTCATCGACGCTGCCCACGACCCCGGCTGACACCAGTGCCCGAGCCAGATGTGGCCGGCCCGCTGGAGCATCCGGCGCAAGGGCGCCGAGCACCGCGTCCGGGTCCACCGGGTACCCGTCCGCGGCCATCTGCGCCGCCATGGCGCCCAGCCGCGCACGTCGCTCATCCCGCAGCCGGACTTGTTCGACGACGATGGCCTCCGAGGCGGGATCGAACAGGTACCCGAGCAGGTGCACCGCAATCCGCCCGCCCCGGTCGTCGATCAGGACGCAGGAGAATTCCGCACCCCGGATCAGCCGCAGACCTGGGGGCAGCGCATCGACGGCGTCATCCCATCCGGCTGTGGTGTCGTGATCGGTCAGCGCCACGACGTCAAGACCAGCTGCAGCGGCAGCCGCGACGAGCTGCGCAGGAGTGTCCGTTCCATCGGACACGCTGGAGTGGGCGTGCAGATCGATACGCACGTAGGCCAGTCTTCTTAGACCTGGGCAGACGTCATTCGACGTCCGACCATCTCGGGCGTCTCCGCCTGCGGCGTTTGTCGCGAGGCTGCTCAAGCATGTACGAACGGGGCTGCTTCTTGTCACCGAAGATCAGTTCGGAGATCGCGTGGAAGACCTCTTCAGGCCGGGGAAGGTACTTGATCGTCTCAAGGTCCTGCTTCTGCCCGGCCGATTCCACCCGCAATGTTCCGTAACCAAGTATCTGCCCGATGAACGGCCGCAGGAAGCTCATGTCCGTCACTTTGGTGATCGGCATCATGGAGTCCTTGGTCACGATGATGCCGCTTCTGACCATGAAACGCTTGTCGGTGACGATGATGAGATAGATCCACCACTCCAGCACCTGCCAGGCGAAGTACAGCAACGCGAAGAGCGCCGTGTACCACAGCAGCGACTGCGGCAGCCACATCCCGTCCACCCCGCTGATCAACCGGGACAACAAGTATGCGACGACCACAATCCCGATGGTCTTCGCCAACGGCTTGATCAGCACTGCCCAGTGCTGACGCACCCGGATCACCCGCCGCTCCACGGCGGGGTTGAGCAGGACCTCGGAATGCTTGCCTATCATGTTCGCGCTACCTGCGGTGTCTTCGTCCTCACCGTGACCTAACCTGTCTCGCCGCTGCAGCTAGCGGACGCAGCCATTGTGGCGCACTTCGATCATTCATCAAGCTTCAGTTGTACCGCATGCGAGTCGGCGAAGCGTCGGCGACACACGCGAGAGTACTACGGTCATCGCTGATGACAGACTGGGGAAATCACTGATGGCTGACTGGACTGGCCAGCGGATCCGGTGCGTCGGGGCAGTGCTGCATGACGACACGGGCAGGCTGCTGCTGGTCCGAAGGGCACACGATCCCGGGCAGGGCCGCTGGTCGGTGCCCGGTGGGCGGGTCGAGGCCGGCGAGACGGATCAGCACGCGGTGATCCGCGAGGTAGCCGAGGAGACCGGTCTGGTGGTCGAGGTCATCCGGCTGCTGGGAAACGTGCAACGGAAAGCGCCGGACGGGGCGGTTTTCGACATCTACGACTACAGCTGCCGGCCAACGGGCGGGACGCTGGCTGCGGGAGACGACGCCGAACAAACCCGCTGGTGCGACGCAGAAACCCTGGGGAAGCTGCCCCTGGTGACCGGCCTCATCGAAGCCCTCACCCAGTGGCACTCCCTCCCCCCAAACCGGCCGTGCTCAGGCCGGGGCGGCGCCGGGACCTAGAGCCAATTTGGCCAGCATGTCGCGGGCCTGCTCGGCGTGGCGCGGCTGGCATAGGACGTCGTAGCGGCCGGCTACCAGTTGACTCGATGACGCGAAGTCCCGCCGCCCGCGGGTGGAGGCGTAACCCACCGCCGCAAATACCGTCCCGAAGGCCGCGCCGGTGGCCAAACCCACCAGGATGGGGATGATCCCGGTGCCGGCCTGGGATGCGAACAGGCTGAGCAGGACACCGACGAGCAGCCCGAACCAGGCACCCGACGCCGCCCCTTGGCTGAGCACCCGACCCCAGGTGAGCCGGCGTAGCACCCGCTCCACCAGCATGAGGTCCACTCCGACAATCGTGACCTCGGCGACCGGGAACTGATTATCAGCGAGGTGATCCACCGCGCGCTGCGCTTCGGCATACGTGGTGTAGGAGCCGATGGGCCAACCGGTGGGTGGGGTGGGGAGGCCGGGCATCTGGCCCTGGCCGCTGAATGGAGTTGTCATCATGCATCACCTCACCTACGAGGTATCCGTGGCAACGCTGGCTCAACCTCGCGCAGCGTACTCTCGTAGCAACCCTTTGCTGATGATTGTCTTCTGGATCTCACTGGTGCCCTCGCCGATGAGCAGGAACGGGGCTTCGCGCATCAGCCGCTCGATCTCGTACTCCTTGGAGTAGCCGTACCCGCCGTGGATGCGAAACGCGTCCTCGGTGACCTCCTTGCAGTATTCGCTGGCGAGCAGCTTCGCCATGCCGGTCTGGACATCGTTGCGCTCGCCGGAATCCTTGAACCGGGCGGCGTTGATCATCATCAGATGCGCGGCTTCCACCTTGGTGGCCATCTCGGCAAGTTTGAACGCGATCGCCTGGTGCTCCACGATCGGCTTGCCGAAGGTCCTGCGCTGCTGCGCATAGTCGACGGCAAGCTCGAAAGCCCGGATGGCGATGCCACAGGCCCGCGCTGCGACGTTGACCCGCCCCACCTCAACCCCGTCCATCATCTGGGCGAAACCCTTGCCGGGAGCGGCACCGAGGACCTTGTCGGCCCCGATGCGGTAACCGTCGAACACCAGCTCGGTGGTCTCGACGCCCTTGTAACCCATTTTGTCGATCTTGCCGGGGATCTTGAGCCCGGGGACGACCTCGCCATAGCCGGTGGGCTTGTCCACCAGCAGCGTGGTGAGGTTGTGGTGGGCCTTGGCCGCGCCCTCGTCGGTTTTGACCAGGGTCGCCACCAGGGTCGACGTGGCACCATTGGTCAGCCACATCTTCGCGCCGTCGACGATGTAGTGATCGCCCTCTCGCCGGGCTCTCGTCCTGATCGCCGCAACGTCAGAACCCAGCTCCGGTTCGGACATGGAGAAGGCACCGCGAATCCTGCCTTCGGCCATCCCGGGCAGGTAGTGCTGTTTCTGCTCGTCAGTACCGTGGTGGCTGATCATGTGCGCCACGATGAAGTGGGTATTGATCACACCGGAGACGCTCATCCAGCCTCGGGCGATCTGCTCGACGACCAGCGCGTAGGTGAGCAACGACTCCCCCAGGCCGCCGTACTCCTCGGGAATGGTGAGCCCGAACAGGCCCATCTCCTTCATTCCCTCGACGATTTCCTGCGGGTAGGTGTCGGTGTGCTCCAACTCCTGGGCGACCGGGATGATCTCCTTGTCCACGAAGGTCTTGACCGTGGCCAGGATCTCCTGCTGGATCTCGGTGAGACCGTCGGTCTGAGCGAGCCGCGCCATGGGGGCACCTTTCGTCGCGCGCGGATCCGGGCTGGGTGCCCGGCGCCGCGGGTTTCGTGCTGCGAGCACTCACCAGTATGGCGGCAGCCGCGCGCCCCGCGCGGTGAAATCGGCCGGGTGACATGTAGTGCGCCACCGTGGCGGCTCGTTACCATTGATGCCGTGAGCGCACCCTCCCGCCCATCTCCAGACCCGACCTTCTACCGCAGCGCCGCCGACGCGGCCGCAGCACCGACCGAGAAGCTGGCCTACGTCGTCGCGTTCGATCGCGCTGGTCAGCGGCCTGACGCGCTGACCGTCATCGACGTCGATCCCGGGTCGACCAGCTACGGGCAGGTGGTGGGGTGGGCGGATATGCCCACTCTGGGTGATGAGCTGCACCACTTCGGTTGGAACGCCTGTAGCAGCGCGCTTGCCCATGAGGGTCATGACAGGCACGGCTTGGAGCGCCGTTACCTGCTGCTACCAGGATTGCGCAGCTCGAACGTGCACGTCTTTGACACGCAGCCGGACCCGGCCAGCCCTACCCTGGTCAAGACGATCACCGCCGAGGAGCTTGCCGCCAAGGCAGGTTACTCACGGCCACATACGCTGCACTGCGGCCCCGAAGGGATCTTCCTGTCCTGTTTGGGTGGCAGCAACGGCGCGGACGGTCCCGGCGGGATCGCGCTGCTTGATCACGCCAGTTTCGAGGTACTGGGGCCGTGGGAGAACGACCGCGGGCCGCAGCACCTGGCGTATGACGCCTGGTGGCACCTGGCACAGAACACGCTGATCACCAGCGAGTGGGGTACCCCATCAATGATCGAGAACGGCGTCAACCCGGAGCTGCTGCTGGCCAACAAGTACGGCCACGCGCTGCACTTCTGGGACCTGGCCGCCGGCAGGCATCTCCAGCGGGTGGACCTGGGCGCGCAGCACCAGATGGTGCTCGAGCTGCGCCCGGCGCACGACCCGGAGGCGACCTGGGGGTTCGTCGGCGTGGTGGTGTCCACCCAGGACCTGTCCGCCTCGGTATGGCGCTGGCACCGCGAGCCGGACGGCTGGGCCGTCGACAAGGTGATCACCATCCCGGCCGAGCCCGCTGACCCCGAGACGCTGCCGCCGGCGCTCAAACCCTTCGGCGCGGTCCCACCGCTGGTCACCGATATCGACCTGTCGGTCGACGACCAGCAGCTGTACGTGTCGTGCTTCGGCACCGGTGAGCTCAAGCAGTACGACGTGTCCGACCCGGCAAGCCCACGCGAGACTGGCTCGGTGCGGTTGGGTGGCATCGTCGGTCGCGCAGCCCATCCAGCCGAACCCGGCCAACCACTGGCCGGCGGCCCGCAGATGGTCGAGGTCAGCCGGGATGGCCGGCGCGTGTACCTCACCAACTCGCTCTACGGGGCGTGGGACGAGCAGTTCTACCCCGATGGCGTCGGTGCCTGGATGGCCAAGATCGACGCCGACCCCACCGGAGGGTTGAGCGTCGACGACTCATTCTTCCTCCACGACGATGACTTCCGCGGCCTACGGGTGCACCAAGTCCGGCTACAAGGCGGCGACGCGTCCTCGGACTCGTATTGCTACCGCTGAGCCGAGCCTGATCTCGTCAGCTCCGAAGCCATAGACCCCGCTTCGAGCACCCGCGTCGGCATACCGTGCGGTTGTTCGTGTGCGAAGCCCACGCCGTGGGCCACCCGGACCCGCGAGCATTTACTGACAACGACCGAGCCGAACTACGCCGCCGATGCGCATCAGCCCATCGCCGAGGGCCAGGCGTCGATACCCCGTCGCCGTCCTGGCCCCGCAGCTGTCTGGCCTGTTCGGTTAAGAAGCGTCTCGGGGTATGGACCCGCGGCGGCTGGGCGAGGTCGGGCCCTCACGCATCCGGGCCATAGAGCGCGGCGATGTCCGTGGAGTCGGCCCACCGGCTGTAGGTGGGCCCCTGCGGCCAGCCCTCGGGCGAGTCTTGCCACTCCTCCTGCCGTCCATATGGCAACAGATCGATCAACGCGAAGCTGTGACTGAGCTGCTCGGTGCCACGGCCGTTGGTGTGCCAGGTGCGATAAACGGTGTCACCGTCGCGGAGGAACACGTTGACAGCGAAGCCGCCGTCAGGCGGTGCGCCGACATCGGTGCCGAATGCACTGTTCGCTGTCGAGTACCAGGTCATGGTGTTCCCGACCAGCCAGCTGTACGCAAGTGCCTCGTCGATCGGACCTTGGGTGACGATGACGAACCGGGCGTCGAAGTTGTTCAAGATCTCCAGCCGGGTGAACTGCGAGGTGAACCCGGTGCAGCCCGGGCACTGCCACTGCTCACCCGGGAACCACATGTGGTTGTAAACAATCAGCTGTGATGTCGTGCCGAAGATGTCCGCCAGCTGGACCGGCCCCTCCTCACCGTCAAGGGTGTAGTCGGGCATCGTGACCATCGGCATGCGGCGGCGCTGCGCGGCGATCGCGTCGAGTTCTCGGGTCGCAGCCTTCTCCCGGGCGCGCAGCGCATCGAGTTGGCGCCGCCAGGTGTCGCCGTCGACGACCGGTGGTAGTGCGTTGGTGGCCATGAGCTCCCTAACTGATCATGTCATGTCCCGGATCGCGGTTTGCCGGTATAGACCCTGCCCGCATGACGAACTCATCGGCGGCCGGCCAAGCTGATCGATAGGCCGCGTATACACCTGGAAGACCGGGCTGGCAACGTGCCTGCCCGCTTGACCAACGGTTACGGAATGTCCAGGGCGGACGGCATCGACACCGCGAGACCACGGCCGTCTCCAGTCACCGGCCGTCCTTGCGAGCCAGCACCCGATAGGCATTGCCGCCGCGGGTGCGGCGCACCAGCTGGCCGAGCAGCACGTCGAGGAAGTACGTGCCGACTAGCAAAGGCCGGCCCACTGCCCACACCGCGGTGTGTCGACGCCTCCGCCAGCTGGTCGGCTCGGTGGTCAGCCACGGGAGCCTCGGGTCGGCGGCGAGCGCGGTCAGTGCGAGCGCCAGAGCGGCGCACAGGTCGGCGCCCACCTGGTGGGCCGGCCCACGTTCGATGGCCACCGCCGAGAACCCGCGATCGGTCAGCGCCCGCACCAGGTTGCGCACCGGGATCATGTGCTGATGCTGCGGTTGAAGCCAGGGCACCCACCAGCGGCCGAGTACATGGCCAAAGAATGATTCCGGGTCGGGCAGTTCGATCAGTAGATGGCTGCCCCTCGGGAGGACCTTGGCTGCGGTGTCCAGCTCGTCGAACGGCTCTCGGGTGTGCTCGAGGTAATGATGCATGCTAAGCACGTCGTACCGGCCGGCCAGTTCGCCGGCCAGCGCGATGAACTCACCCTGGTAGCCGTGGTCGATCCAGCCGCGTTGCTGCGCTTCCTCGATGCTGACGCTCTGGTCCAGCCCATCGAAGATTGCATCGGGCCAGACCTCGCGGGCGAGCTGACAGAAGTGCCCGTGGGCGGCGCCGACGTCCAGCCATGCCCTGGGCGTTGTGAACGGCTTCAGCATGTTAATCCGCCCGCGGTAGGACTGCTGTCCACGGGGTGACTGCGCGGCCCCGTTAAACAGTTCCTCCATCAGCTTCGGGCCGAGGCCGTCGTAGAAGTCACGATAGTAGAAATTCAGTCCGGCCGGAGTGAGCCGGGGATTCTGGAAAATGTGCTGGCAGGTGCCGCATTGCTCCAGAATAAATCGCCCCGGTTTGCGCTGAATGAGGTCGGAGGTCTGTAGCCGCACCGATAGTTCGGTGGATCCGCACCAGGGACAGGTGTCCCGGCGCGGTTCGAGGAAGCGCTCCACTCCGCCGGCCAGTTCTGCCTGGTAGAACGGCCTGCGGGACTCAAAAAGATCGTTCATGTGCGTTTCTCCAGGATTCCTGCTGCAAGATTTTCTAGGTGACTGGCGGCCGCGACCGCGCCGCCGGCGACGCGGAAGGTCTCCTGCACGCGCTGGGCGGCTCGCCGGTAGCTCGGGTCGGTGAGTACGGCCTCGATGGCTGGGCCGATCTGCGCCGGGGTAGCCCGGGAGAAGCGCAACCGGATTCCCGCACCCGCATCGACCACCTGCTGGGCCACCAGCGGCTGCTCGTCTCGGATCGGCGCCACGACCAGCGGCAGGCCGTGACTGAGCGTCTCGCATACCGTGTTGTGGCCTGCGTGGCAGACCACAACATCGACGTGCGGGAGCAGCCGCAGCTGCGGGACGGCGCGCTGGACCAGCACGTGCTCCGGAACCGCGCCGAGTACCCCGGCCGGATCCACGATCACTGCCTGCCGGTCGGGGTCCGCCGCCAGCGTCCGCGCGCACTGGTCGAGAAACCGGGCTCCGGTGTGACCGTTCACCGTCCCCAGGCTGACGAACACCGCGGGCCGCTCGGCGTCGAGCCACTCACAGGGGAAGTCTCCCGGACTCGGTCGCGGAGCGATCGACGGTCCCACGAGACGGACCTGCGCACCGAGGTGGTCGGTTGACCCGAGCATCGCCGCAGTGGTGAACCCCAGCACGAGGTGCGGGGAGAACCACAGGGGTGAGAAGCACTGGGGTGAGACGCACAGCTCCCCCACCTCGTCTGGCGCACCGAAACGGCGCCGCAGATCGGTCACGAACTCCCGCAACCACGCCTCGATCTTCGGCGTACCAGCGAATGGATCGGTGAACGCCGCCGCGTTGGTCGCCGACGTAGCCCAGGGCAGCCCCATTCGCTCGGCCACCAACCAGCCCGCGAAGGCCTCCAAGTCGACGACGAGAACGTCCGGCGCGAACCGCTCGACTGCCTCCACCACCCCGGGCACCATCGCCTCCGCCAACGGGATGAAGAAGCGCTCGGAAAGGAACTTCAACCAGGCCGGGCCGCGCAGTCCCGGCGGTCGCCGCGCGCAGGTGTCCACAGATTCCGGGACAGCGCAGCTGTACACCTCCGCATCCAGACCCACCAGGCGCCGGACGAATTCTCCAGCCCCGGCCCAGGCCACCTGATGTCCCCGCTCGACCAGTGCGGCGGCCACGCCGACCGTCGGGTTGACGTGACCAACCAGGGGCGGGACGACGAAGAGGAACCTACTCATCCTCGGCCGGCCTTTACCTCGGGCCGGGGTACGCGGTGCTGTTCATTGATCCAGTCCAGCACCAGGCCGAGCACCGTACGAGGTGCATTCATCAACAGCAAGTGCCGCTGCCCGGGCACAACCACAGTGCGACAGTCCGGCAGCTGCGACGCCAGCTCGGCCTGGTCCACCACATCCGACTCGCTGCCGACGATCTCGATGATCGGGCACCGCACCGACTGGATCTGCTCGCGGCTCAGCCACGGACCACCGAAGGTATCCCGCACCATGCTGGTGATCCGCAGTTTGTGACTGGTCACCTCGATCACCCGCGTCGCATACGGGCCGAGTTGGGCCGCGACCCGATCGAGCTCATCGGGATGTTCGAAGGGGCGGAACTTGTCGTGCAGCACAGACATCTTCTGCGACCACAGCTCGGTCGCCGGTTCCGCCTCGATCAGGAAGAGGCTCGCCACTCGTTCGGGATGCGCTACCGCGTAGCTGAAAGCCACCGTCCCGCCGTATGAGTTACCGACCAGATGCACCGGTCCCGACACGCTCAGTGCGTCGAGCAGCCCCGCCAGGTCGGCCACGAAGTCGCTCAGCCGGTACCCGGTGTCCGGACAGGAGCTGCGCCCGTGCCCACGCAGGTCATAGGCGATCACCTCGATGCCGTTCGAGGCCAGCGGAGCGGCCAGGGTGAAGTAGAAGCTGGCCAGGCTGTCGGCACCGAAGCCGTGGACGAGCACCACCGTCGGATGCCGCCCGGCAGCGTCGGGCCCGCCTTTGGGCGGCAGCCGCAGCGCGTGGATGTCGATACCGTTGGCCCCGATCCGCGTCACAGCTGCGTGGTCCCCGTATTCGGCGCTGATGGCTCAAGGCCGCGGGTCATGACCTGGCAGTCGGCCACGTAGTCGACGAGGCGACCCAAGGTCAGCCCGATGATCTCGTCGAATTCCAGAGTGGCGATGAACTCGGCGATATTGACCCCGCTGCCGTACCGCGCCTCCACGTGACCGGCGAGCACGACGAGGTCGATGCTCTCCAACTCCAGATCCCCGAAGAACTTCGTGTCCGCGGTGATCTCGACGTCCTCGCCGAGCTCGTAGTCACCGAGCACCTCCCTCAGCATGCTGCCGAGCTCCCGCAATATCACCGCCGAGGACGCCTCGGCGGGGCTCGCCGGCGCTGGTGATGCCTTGCTGGTATTCACGGTGTCCCTCCTGTTCGAGCCGCTGGGCCGGTTGTCCACGCGACGACGTAGTGCCGCTCCCGCTGATCTGCACAGTTGCTCAGCTGCTCGCACCGGACCCGATAGGTGTCCGCACATCCGTCTGGGCTGTCCTCCGGCCGCACCCGGACGCTGAGCTCGGTGGGGCCGGCCTTCACCACTTCGAAGCGCTGCGGTTGACCACCGAGCCCGGTGCCCCTGGCCTTGGACACCGCCTCCTTGGCGGTCCAGAACCGGGTGAACCACACCGCGGCCGGCTCACCGGTCTCGGCGCTGCACGCGGCGAGCAGGGCGCGCTCCTGCGGTGACAACGCGATGCCGTGGGCGCGGTCGTGTCGCTCGGTGATCTCCTCGATGTCGATGCCGACACCACCGCCCGCTGCACCATCGCCGCCGCCATCGCTGCCGCCGCTGGAGCCGTTCTGGCCACTGAGCGGCCGCGCGATCGCTACCCCGACCCGGTGGCGGTGCGCCAGGGACACCGTGAGGGGAGGCAGCGCCCGGCCGGCCCACCCGCCGACTCGTGGCCGGCCGCGCTCATCGTTGAAGACCTGCACCTCGGCGGGGAATACCGGTCCCCACCCCTGGTCCCACAGCCACCGGCGCACCGCGTCTTTCACCGCGATCCGGCCGAGCAGCCACTGCTGCCGGGTACGGGGGGAGCACTGGTCGTAGTCCGTGCGCTCCACGGCGCTGAGATACCCGCGCATGATCAAATCACGGGAGGCGAGGTCGGGCCACCGGTCGAAGAGCACCGCCCAGCCCTGCGGCGATATCCGGGACAGCGTGTGCTTCTCGGGGAATCGCTCTGCCGCCTCCGTGTCCAGGTCACTGTCGAAGCGGCGGCTGTGCCAGCCCTCGATGTGCGCCCACACTCGCCCCCGCTGGGCCACCTGCATGTCGGCTTGCGCCGTCGTGTCGGTGACCGGCCGGAACCGGATCGTGGCGTCCACCGCAGTGCCCGGGCTGGGATGCGGGCCGAACAGGCGAATATGGTCCACCCGCACCGGAAGCGCCACCCGCTTGGTGGTCTGGGTCGACATGGTCCAGTACCAGACCAGCTGCCCCATGTTGTCGAGCAGGCCACCCGGCGCCGCCGGTGTCGTGATCACACCGCGCACGTGTTGCTCGCCCTGGGCGACCAGATCGGTGATGCCCTGCAACCCCGGGCCGTGGAAGATCCACCGCTGTGCGTAGAACTCCTGAGCGCTGACCTCCGGTGCCTGCTCGGCCTGGGTGTCCACCGGCCAGGCAACCGGTGGGTGGGGGTAGCGCTCGCCCAGCTCGATCATCGCTTGCGCGTACTGCCCGACGCTGACCTCGACCCGGTCTGGCCCCTCGGCGACCGCGATGACCGGCACGTCCACCGGGGGTGCCGCCACCAGCCAACGACTCAGCCGCAGGTCGTGTACGGCCACCGCGCGCCGGCCCGGAACGGCCTGCTCGGCGGCGTCGATCATGTGCTGGACCAGCGTGGTGCCCGGCACGACCGGCCAGCGGTCCTCCTCGGCCGGCCAGTCCGCACGCTGCCGGACGAAGCAGTGATCCCGCAGGTAGGGCATCGTCTCGGTGGACACCCGCAGCACGGTATGGACCTCCCGCGGTGCGGCTGGGTGGTCGCGGTGGTCGCCGATCACCGAGACCGCGGCATCAGCGGTTTCTCGCAGTAGCGCGGTGAGCTGGGCGGCCAACGGGAGCCCAGCCGCGAGCTGGTCAAGCCTCGACAGCGATCCGGACAGCGAACTGGACAGCGACCCAGCAGAGAGCACGCTCGGCGCCGCGCCGTTGAGACTGACCAGCGTTGTCGAGAGGTCGAGCTTGACTGGTTGCCCGCGACGCCTGAGGTCGACGGTGGCGGGGCCGACGGTGGTGGGCCACTGCGGCGACCCGCCTTCCACCCATAATGCGGTGACCACCCTGCGTAGCTGGTCCAGCCCGCTGCGGTGCGGTGAGTTGGCCGCCACTGTCAGGTGTTCCTTGCCGCGCAGCGTGTCGTCGATCAGTGACCCGAGCTGGCCCACTCCAACCTGCACGAACACCGTGACGCCGGCGGCGTACATCGCCTCGATCAGCGATCGGAAGCGCACCGGCTCCAGCAGGTGACGCACCATCAGCGCCCTGACCTCAGCCTCGTCCGCCGGGTAGGGGGCGACCAGCGTCGTCGACCAGATCGGCACGGTGGGCGGGCGCAGCCGCAGCCGGCTGACCGCGTCCCGGGCGGCGATCAGATAGGGCGCCATCATCGGGGTGTGGAAGCCTGAGCGCAGCGGCAGCACTCGGCCGATCACGTTGCGCGCGCGGAATGCGCGGACCAGCTCATCGATGGCGGCGGCCGGCCCGCAGACGATCGCCTGGTTCGGTGAGTTGTCGTGCGAGACCACGACGTCCTGGCGGCCGACGAGGGCTCCGGCGAGCCGGTCGGCGCCGCAGCCCAGCACGGCGAACACGACATCGGGGAACTGCAGCGCATCGGGGTCGACGGACTCGAAGAACTGGTCGGCTTCGGCGTCGCTGAACATCCCAGCCGAGATCATCGCCGTCAGTTCGCCGCCACTGTGCCCTGCCACCACATCGGGCTGGACCTGCAGTCGCCGCAGCGCCCGGTCCAGCAGCCGGCTGACGGCCACCACCGCCATCCCGTGCCGGCCGGCGTTGGCCAGCGAGGTGGCCGGCCGAGGCAGGCCGAAGTGTTCGGCGACATCGTCCACCCTGGGGGTGAACTCCGCTTCCAGACCGGGGAAGACGAACCCGATCCGGGCACCCGCCTGCGTGCCCAGCAGCGGCCGTGGGCTGAACCAGATGTCACTGTGACCGCGCCACGCTGCACCCTTGGCGACAACCCGCCTGGCGATCGCGAGGCGTTTCGGAGTCGGGTTCACGACGCCGAGCCGGAGGCTGTCCGCTGGGGGCGGCGGATTGCTGAGCGCACGTACCGCGGCGTCGTCCCGGTTGAACAGTTCGGCCAGTTCGCCCGACGTCGCGGCGGCTAACCGCAGTACCTGCTCGGGCTCGCTGACCTTGACCGACCGGCGTCGTAGCGGGGCGTCCACCACGGCCGATTGATCCAGCACGACGTGCGCGTTGATACCGCCGAAACCGAACGAGTTGACCGCGGCGCGGCGCACCCGCTGGTCGCCGCCGCACTCCCACGGCTCGGCCGAGCCGATCACCCGGAACCGGGTGCGGCCCAACGCGGGGTGCGGGTCCTCGCATCCCAGGATGGGGAGCAGGACGCCCCGATGCACCGCGAGCGCCGCCTTGATGAGCCCGGCGACGCCGCCGGTCGACATGGTATGCCCGATCATCGACTTGACCGAGCCGATCACCGCCCGCTCGCCGCTGGGTTGACCGGAGACGCTGGGTGAACCGAACACGCTGGGTGGACCGAACACGCGCGCCAGAGCGGTCAGCTCGGCTTGGTCCCCGGCGGGCGTGGCCGTGCCGCTGGCCTCGAGCAGACCGATCGAGCCAGGCTCGGCGGGATCCAGGCCGGCGGCGTGCCAGGCGCGCCGGATCGCGAGCGCCTGGCCGTCCGGATCAGGGTTGAACAGGCTCCCACCCCTGCCGTCACTGGCCACCCCGGTGCCCCGGATGACGGCGTAGACCCGGTCACCGTCGCGTTGTGCGTCGGGCAGCCGTTTGAGCGCGACCACACCGGTGCCCTCACCGATCAGGAGGCCGTCCGCGGCACGGTCGAATGGCCGGATCCGCTGGCTGGGTGACAACACCCTGAGCTGCGACAACGCGCTCCAGAGCAGGATGTCGTGGCAGTGGTGCACGCCACCGGCCAGTACCAGGTCGCAGCGCCCTCTCACCAGCTCACCGACCGCTTGGTCGACGGCGACCAGGGAGGCCGCGCACGCGGCGTCCAGGGTGTAGGCGGGGCCGCGGAAGTCGAGCCGGGTGGCGATGCGGGAAGCCGCCATGGCGGGCACCAGGCTGATGGCCGCGTCGGGCCCGTACGGGCCGAGCCGCTCGGTGAACGCGTCCTTGATCCGGTGCAGCTGCTCCGGCGGCAGGTTCGGCGCAAGCTCACTGAGGGTGCGAATGAGCTGATGTGCGGTACGGACCCGCTGCTCCAGCCGGACCATTCCTGGGGTGAAGTAGCCGCTTCGGCCCAGGATCACGCCGATCCGGTCGCGTGCGGGCAATCGCTGCGGTCCGCCCGCGTCGGCGACGGCGGCCGCGGCGACCCTCAACGCGATGAGCTGATCAGGCTCTGTGCTGGCCACGGAGGAAGGCATGATGCCGAATTCGGTGGGGTCGATTTCAGCGAGATCGTCGACGAAGCCACCTCGCCGGCAGTACACGCGGTCGGCGCTCGGCGGGCCGCTGGCCGCTGCGGGGTCGTAGAAACTCGCCTCCCACCGGTGCTCGGGGACATCGGTGATCGAGTCGACCCCGTCGACCAGGTTCTGCCAATACGAGTCGAGATCAGCCGCGCCGGGCAGCAGCACGGACATGCCAATGATTGCGACCGGCGGCTGGGTCGTCATCACGCCGGCCAACCCTGGGCGGTGTAGACGACGGCGCGTACCGACGACGCGCCCCTTGCGAGCTCGTCGAGCAGGCAGCGGGTGCCTTCCTCGGGGTCGATCAGCGCGATGCCGCGCCGGCCGTACTCCTGCGCGAGCTCGGGCGTCACCATCCCGCTGTGCGCGCCGCCGGGCGCCCACGGCCCCCAGTGCACGGTCACCAGGCGGCGGCCGGTGCGGGCCGACCACGACGAGCCGAGGAACTCCAGCGCGTCGTTGGCCGCCGCGTAGTCCGCCTGCCCACGGTTGCCGAGTGCTGCGGCGACGCTGCCGAACAGCACCACGAACCGGGGCCCTTCGGGGGGATCGTCCAGCGCGCCCAGCAACGCCCTGGCGCCGTCGACCTTGGTGGTGAACACCCGGCGGAAGGAGTCCAGGTTCTTCTCGGCCAGTAGCCGGTCTTCGATCACGCCGGCGGCGTAGACCACGCCGTCGATTCGGTCGTGTTCGGTGTGGACACTCTTGACCAGCCGGCGCACCGCATCGGGATCTCGCGCATCGATGCGGTGATAGCGGGCCGGGCTACCCAGTGCGCGCAGCTCGGCGAGCGTGGCCTCGACCTCGCGCTGGGCCAAGATCTCGCTCGCCGCGAGCTCCACGTCGGCCGTTGACCGGTAGCCGAGGGAGGCAAGGGCGGGCCGCAGCGCCGGCCGGTCCTTGGCAGCCGCGGTGACCGGCTCTTCCGGCTCGGTCGGCAGCGGGGTGCGGCCGGCCAGCTCGATCCGGCAACCGCTGTCGCGGGCCAACCTCGCCGCGAACCGGGCAGTGATCCCCCGGGCGCCGCCGATGAGCAGCACCACCGAGGCGCTGTCCAGCCCGATGGCGCTGTCGCTGGCGCTCCCGGACGGAGTCCGCGCAGCCGTGTTCCGCAGGGGCGCCTCGACCATGCGGAAGGCGAGCCTGGCCCCCTTCGCGTGCTGCACGACAGGGGCGCTGTCCGGCGCGAGGAGCTCACTGACGAGCAGCTGGGCGAGCACCGCAGGTGCCGTGACCGGATCGATTTCCACCAGCGCCGCCCGGGTGTCCGGATACTCCTTGGCCACGGTGCGGAAGAAGCCGCGCAACCCGGCGGCGGGGACGCTTTGCTCGATCGGGCCGGCGGCCAGCAGCCAGCGGGGGCGGTGGGCCAGCGCCGCCTGAAAGGTCTGGAACGCCTCGGGCAGCAGCGGGTCGTCGGTGGCCGTGAGCCCATCCCGCCAGATGAGCCCATCGAGCCAGACAAGCCCGTCCAGGTGCTCGTCGAGGTCGCCGACGCGAACGGACGCACCGTGCCCGCTCAGCTGGGTGGTCAGCTGCGCACCGAGGGCGCCGCCGCCTACGACCACGAACTGGCAACCGCGCAGCGCCGGGCCGTCGACGGGGGCAGCGTCGCCGAGCGGGCTGGGCTCGATCACGAATCGAATGGGCGCCACGCCGTGGGCCGCAACTACTACGAGGCGGTCGCGCGGTGTCGTGCCGCCGATGCGGCTGTCCAGCCACGTGGCGAGTGCTCCCGCGGTGCGCGCCCTGGCGAGCTCGTTCATCTCCGGGTCGGTGAGCTTGGTGACGTCGGCACGCTCGCCGAGGCGGGCGGCGAGCGTGCCCAGGATCTCGGTCCGCTTGATGGAGTCGATCGACAGGTCGGACTCGAGGTCGAGGTCCGGCTCAATCATGTCAATCGGGTACCCGGTGCGCTGGCTGATGATCTCTAGCACGCCCGTCAACGTGTCCTTGGGCGCCGGCAAGGGGGCGGGAGCAGTCGCGGGAGCGGCGACGGCGGCCGCCGGTTCCGCGAGCAGTGGCGCTGGCCGGGAGGTAGCCGGCAGCCGCGCGCCGGGCTGGGCGCCGAGGTAAGTCAGCAGCACGTCGCGTTGCGCGGCGACCATATCCTGGCTCGCGCGCAGGAACTCACTGATCAACGCATCACCGTTGCGGTTGCCGTCGCCGGCCGGCACCACGCCAGCCAGCGTCACCCGCCGCGCGGGAGCCAGACCCCCCGGAAGGCACGCGCCGTCGGCAGTGCGGACCAGGTGGCCATCGACGGTCCAGCCCGGCTGGGGTGGTGGGGTGGTATTGGCGACATCGTTGGCGTCGCGACCGCTGAACAGCCACCCCGTGCGCAGCCGCACCCCGGCGACCGCGAGCGTGGCCATCGCCGCCAAGAAACCAGGAAGTCCCGGTGCGGCCGGATTGTCGCAGGCCACGGCGACATGTGGTCGGTCGCCCAGGATCGCCCCGACCAGCCCCGTGAGCACCTGCCCGGGGCCGGCCTCCACGAAGACTCTGGCGCCTGCCGCATACATCGATTCGATCTGGTCGGCGAAGCGCACCGGCGCTTCGACCTGCGCGGCCAGCTCCGCGCGCACATCATCCGCCTGCTGGGGATGGGCGGACGCGGTGCGGTTGGACCACACCGGCGTGCTGAGGTCTCGCAGGGTATGGCCGGACAGCGCCTTGGCGAGCCGCTCACCGGCCCCGGCGACCACCGGGCTGTGAAATGCGCACCCCACGGACAGGCGCTTACTGGGATGGCCGGCGGCGGTCAGCTCGGTGACCCCGCGCTCGACCAGCGCGGTCGGCCCCGAGATTACGACCTGGCGGGGGCTGTTGTGGTTGGCGACCACCACCTGTCCCGACAGGCCCGCTGCCTTCAGAACCCCCTCGACCTGCGCCGAGGAGCCCAACACCGCGGCCATCGTGCCCGGGTCGTCGCCGACCGCCGCGACGATCGCCTCGGCCCTGGCCTCGCTCAACTCGAGCAGCACCGCCGCGTCGAAGGCGCCGGCGGCGCACAGCGCGACCAACTCGCCGTAGCTGTGCCCGGCGAGCATGCCCACCGGCACGCCCAACCGGCTGAGCAGGTGGTGCACGCCGAGACCGACGATGCCCAACGCGGGTTGCGCGACCCGGGTGTCTTGCAGCCGCAGCTCATGCCGGCGGGCGCCGTCGGGGTCGAACGCCGCTGGCGGGAACAGCGTGTCGGCCCACCTCCGGCCGAGCTGGAGCGGGTAGCCGATCTCGGGGAAGGCGACGAACAGCTCGGCGAGCATCCCCGGCCGCTGGCTGCCCTGGCCGGGGAATAACACCGCCACGGTGCCTGTCCCTGACCCCGTGCCCGGCTGGCTGGACCCCGTGCCCGGCTGGCTGGACCCCGTGCCCGGCTCGCTGGGCCCCGCCAGAAACAGACCACTGGCCGCGTCATGGTCGCCCGTCACCGCTCGGTCGAGCAGGTCGGCCAGGTGGTCCAGATCCGCCGCCACGATCGCCACCTGCACCGGCTCGTCGGACCGGTCGGCCCACCGGGATGTCGTCTTGGCCAGGTCACGCAGCCGCCACGGCCGGCCGGTGGCATCATTGGCCCTGGCCAGTTCCCGCAGCCGCTCGATCACGCTACCGGCTGCGACACGGTCGGCACCGCGAAAGGTGAACAGCTCCGTCGGCCACTGGTCGATGCCGTGGCGCCAGGCGGTGGTGTCGTCGTAGCCCTGCAGGACCAGGTGGAAGTTGGTGCCGCCGAAACCGAAGCCGCTGACGCCCGCGATCCGCTCGGCGGGCGGCGCCGACCAGGGGCGCGCCACCGGAGAGAAACAGAAGGGGCTCGACGCTGCCTGCCACTCGGTGTTCGGCGTGGTCACGTGCAGCGTGGGCGGCCGGATCCCGGTGTGCAACGCGAGCACCGCCTTGATCATCCCCGCCAGGCCCGCAGCGCATTTGGTGTGTCCGATCTGGGACTTCACCGAGCCCAATGCGCAGCTGCCGACCGCCGCGCCGGCGTCGGTGAACACCTCGGTGAGCGTGCGCAGCTCGGTGCGATCGCCGAGCACCGTCCCGGTGCCGTGCGCCTCGAGGAGTCCCACGTCGGCGGGTGAGATGCGGGCGTTGCGGTAAGCCCGCTCCAAGGCGGCGCGTTGCCCCTCGACGCGGGGCGCGGTCAGGCTTCTGGCCTTTCCATCGCTCGCGCTGCCGACCCCCTTGATCACAGCATAGATGCGGTCGCCGTCCCGCTCGGCGTCCCCGAGGCGTTTGAGGAGCACGCAGGCCACGCCCTCGCCGATGGCGATGCCGTCCGCGGCAGCGTCGAAGGTTCGGCACCGCCCGGTGGGTGACAACGCGTGCACCGCGGCCAAGAGTAGATAGTCGTTGATGCAGTTGCGCAGGTCAGCGCCGCCGCAGAGGACCATGTCGCTGGTGCCGCTGACCAGCTCCCGGCACCCCGCTTGGACAGCGGCGAGCGAGGACGCGCACGCCGCGTCCACGGTGTAGTTGGCGCCGCCCAGGTCGAGCCGGTTGGCGATCCGGCCGGCCAGGACGTTGGCCAGCATCCCGGGGTAGGAGTCCTTGGTCATCGGCGGTAGCTGGGCGGCCAGATCCGGGGGGATCTCGCCGAGGTAGCCGGGCAGCAGCATCCGCAGCGTCATCGCGTTCGACACCTCGCCGCCGGCCTCGGCCCCGAATACCACGGCGGTTCGGGAGTGGTCGATGGTGTCGTGCCCGTAGCCGGCATCGGCCAACGCCCGTCGCGCGGCCTCCAACGCGAGTAGCTGCACGGGCTCGATGCTGGCCAGTGCCGCCGGTGGGATGCCGTAGCGCAGTGCGTCGAAGGGGATCTTGGGGATGAACCCGCCCCACTTCGACGGGGTCATCGCGCCCGCCGTGTCGTCGGTGACCTCGGAGGAGTAGTAGACCTCGGCGTCCCATCGCTGCGCGGGGACCTCGGTGACCGCGTTCACGCCGGCGACCACATTCGCCCAGAAACCCGCGAGGTCCGGCGCGCCAGGGAACATGCCGGCCATACCGACGATCGCCACGTCCAGCGGTGGAGGATCGGTGGGCTTGCACTCTTCGGCAGTGACCACCCCCAGCTGGGCCCGCAGCTCTTCGGTACGTCGGGTGAGCCAGCTCGCCGCCTGGTCGCTGACCGCGGCGTGCAACGCGGCGATCGTGGTGGTGGCGCAGCGCAGTACCGCGACCTGGCCGGCCATGAACAGACCCTCGGTCAGCTGCTGGTCCTCGCTGACCGCGACCAGGTCGGCATCGATGCGTTGGATGCCCTTGCTGGCGATCCGCAGCCGACCCTGGTTGAGCAGCTCCAGCTCCTCCCACACCCGCCGTTCGGGCAGGCCACGGGCGCGTAGGTCGGCCCTGATGATCTGGAAGTCCTTGGTGAACGGGCTCGATACGCAGCGGGTGACGTGGCCAGGCGCGGTCTCCAACAGCTCAGTCCGCTCGGCCTCCACCACTTGGCGCTGGAACAGCGGCTCGATGGCGCCGCAGCTGACCGCCTCCTCGGTGAACAGGTAGGCGGTGCCCATCAGCACGCCGACACCAGCACCCCGGCGCGCCAGCGGCGCGGTCAGGGCGGCGACCATCGCCGCAGAGCGCGTGTCGTGGATCCCGCCGGCGAACAGCACCTGGATCTGACCGGGCAGCCCCTCGTCCCGGTGGCCGGCCAGGTAGTCGGCCAGCACGGTGAGCTGGGCCTCCCACAGCGCGAAGCTCGACTTGGGGCCGATGTGGCCGCCGCACTCGGAGCCCTCGAAGATGAATTTGCGCGCGCCCGCGGCGAGGAACTGCTCGAGCAGGACCGGGGAGGGGACGTGCAGGAACGTGCTGATCCCGACCGCTTCCAGCGCGGCCGCCTGCGACGGCCGCCCGCCCGCGATCACAGCGCAGGCCGGCCGCGCTTTGCGGATGGCGTCGAGTTGGGCGGCGCGGGTCTCCTCCGGCGCGAAACCAAGCACGCCGACGCCCCACGGGCGGTCGCCGAGCGCGGTTGCGGTCTGGTTCAGCAACGTCTGGGCCTGGTCCCGGTTGGCCAACGCGAGCGCAACGAACGGCATCGCGCCGTGCTCGGCGACCGCGGCAGCGAACCCGGCTTGGTCGCTGACCCTGGTCATTGGTCCCTGAGCGATCGGGAGCACGGTGCCCAACGCTCGGGACAGCGCCGCGCCGGTGCGCAACGCGTCTGGCGCGCCGGCGTCGCGCAGCGTGCCGAGGATTGACTCGCGGACCGCGCGGACCGCGCGACCGGCCGTGCCGAAACGGTCGGCGAACCTCTTGGCGAGCCAGGCGTCCTGCCCGATCGGCAGGAGTTGGGTGCGCAGGTCGGTGGCGCCGAGCCGGGCGCTCATCCCGGCCTCGGTCTGGGTCATCTCGGTCTGGGCCATGTCTGCCTGCGTCGCGTTCGGACCGCGCCGCATCAGGACCCGGTGGCCGGCCACCACCACGGTCTCCGAACCGTCCATCGCGGCGATCGTCGAGGACACCTCGTCGGGCAGTTCGGACTCGGCCAGCAGGGCGAGCTGGCTGTCCAACACCACCCCGGAGGCACCTCCGATCACCGCCGCGGCCGCCGTGTGCAGGCCGACACCGCCGCAGATCCATACCGGCAGGTTCAGCTCCGGCTCGGCGAGCAACTGCTGGAGCAAGACGAAAGACCCCAGTTCACCAACCCGTCCGCCAGCCTCGTGCCCTCTGGCGACCAGGCCGGCGGCCCCTTGCTGCGCAGCCTGCAGCGCTTCCTCAACCCCGGTGATCTCGACCAAGACCCGGAAACGCCCGACGAGGGTCCGCTCGCTCCCAGGGTGAGCCCGCACCGAGTAGCCCTGCACCGAATAACACAGTATCGACCTCGGCAGGCAAGTCACCCGGCGTCAACGCGCAGCCAGCGGCCACCCGGACACCGAACGATCGCGCCCACCGCCGGACCAGCTGCAGGGCGGTTCGCGCTTGGCTCGCCTGACGATCACCGACGCCGAGATCGAGCACGCCCAGCCCCCCACCGCGGCACACCGAACCGACCAACCGAGCATTCGGCTCACCAAAAGGACTCACCCCGATGACGAGCTCACGCCGACAGATCCCCTCCACCATCGCCTCGGCGAGCACCGATAACCACCTCACAATCCCGCAGCTTGCCCATCCTCAACGAACTCACCGGCTCCATTCGTATTCTTTGTCGACCATGGCGTAATTGTTGCCAACATGCGCCATGAAGCGACTCTTCCGACGATCACCGGAAGGGCGAAACCACCCAGGGTTGTTGCCCTAGGAGATCGCGCGGCGGCCGAAGGTCAGACCTGATCAGGAGAGGCATGGCCGAACCGCACGAATACTAACCAGCCAAGCCCGCGGACTGTCAAGACATACCCCCAGACGGCCTTCAGGTAGATCTGGGCGTAGCGGTGGGCGACTAATTGCCCGCGGACAGTGAGTCGGTCAAACAAAAATACTACCCCCCCTTAACGTGCCGTTAAGATGTATTTCAGATTTGCCCGTTCCAGGCGGATCGGCGTGCATCCTCCCCGGCAAACTCCCGCATTCAAAGAGCGGACTGGCCGCACCACATTTACACATTATGAATAAACTGTTACTGGTGGGTGTCTTCACTGAACCTGTACCGGTAGAACAGTGCGTAGCGCGAGCAACCGTTTACCTAAGATAGTCAATTGCTCTCCACTGAGCCGGCCGACCCCACTGCCCGGCCCGCACAGCTTTTCCGCGATCCGGACCGCTGGGCAGACTGTCGTTCGACTCTTCCTCAGGATTAGAGTGCACTGTCAGGTGGGTGGCCCTGCATGATTCGGGGGTACGGGTCGAGTCAAAAGGTTTCAGCGGATTATCAATGAGCTGGATCAGCGCCGACGGGTTGCTTCGAGTGCGGCGGCCCTGCGAATGACCCCCAGTCATCAGCGCACACAATCAGTTCCAAGTCGGCCGTTGTTCACCCGCCAGAGCCCACCATCTCGTCCGACCCAATAAATGAACCGACGATCTACCCGAACAACGCGCATGCCCCGCCGGGAACGCCGACGGCATTGGAGATGCTGCCCTGAATGTAAGCAGATTTTGACGTGGAGCGCGTCGGCTCCTACCGGGAAGGCAAGGCATCCGACTGTGGCGCTGATTCGTTGCCAGTATCAGGCTGGTTTGGCGTAGCAAGCCGCAGCGCCGCTCATGAGGTGCACCGGGCGGCCAGCAGCTCAGTCAGGTCGGCGCCCCGCAAGTGCGGGTTCACCACGCTGATCACCCACTCCGTGCCGCACAACGCGCACGACCACGCCAGCACCTTCGGCGGGTGTCGGTGACCTGGTGCACATCGGTAGTGGTCCCGCAGTACGGGCACGGATCAAGGTCGGCGGGTTCGGTCACCGCGGACGGACCCGGGATCGTTGGCCGTGGTCGTCGCCGTCGTCGCGGTCTTCGCGGACTTGCACAACATGCACCGGCAGCCCATCGAGTAGCCGCGCAGCGTGCCGTGCGGCGCGTCCGGGCCTCGGTGCTGCCGGACCAGTCACCGCGTCGACCTCTGGGTGGGAATCGCGGTGCACGACCGGCAGTAGCCACCCTCCGGGGCAGCGGTGAGGCTGGCGGGGATGACCTCCACACCGCATAACGCGAAGTAACGGCCCCCACCGCGACGCCCGGCAACAGCGGCAGCGTCGGACAGGACGTGCGCGACCAGCGTCTGGATGTCCACCATCTCCACACCACGGCGTTTGGTGATCGTTCGGTGACCGTTGAGTCGGTGCCTACCAGCCACGGGGTCGCCTCAGGTCGCCGTAGTGGCACCGGCCGGTCCGCTGGGATTGGCGAGCGCCTGGATCGCCCGGCGCCGCTTTAACAGCTCCACGACCAGGGAGTCGTTCTCTGCATTGCGGCCGTTATCAGCATTGGTCAAGAACAGCGCGGCCAGCGCCTCACCGGGGCTCAGCGCAGGGCCAGCGGGAGAGAGCGGCGCGGGTACGTGGTTGGTGGCGTTGGTCACGGTTGACGAGAGTGAATGCGATCAAGCTCATTACGTTCCTGAGCAGGAACAGGCCACCAAATGGGCTACATCGGCAGGCCAGCGCGTGCGGCCATCCTCCTCAACTCCCGCCCGACCGGCGAGTCAGGGTGCGTGCGCGCGCGCAGCTCACTGAGAATGTCCCGCGCGAGCGGGTCACGCTGCACTTGATGCGGCGAGATCAACTCGGCCCGCCGCAACGCCATCGCCGCATCGTCGCGGCGCCCCCGCAATCTGGACAGTGCCCGCCCGTAATGCACCCAGTACAGGGCCTGGCTTCCCCGATGCGGGTGCACCTCCGGGCGCAGTCCCTCCGCGATAGCCACAGCACGCCCGTGATCCCCGATTTCCACCGCCGCGGCCAAACGCCAGCAACCCACGTTCGTCGGACCAAACCCCATCCAGTAAGCGTTTCCCTCCCCGGTGCGCTCCGCAAATTCACTGGCCAACTCCAATGGTGCGGCCACCTCAGCAGCCCGGTTATCCGCCGCCGCCACCAACGACCGCGACAGCGCCAGCATGCCCGCCAGCTGCATCGACTCCGGGCTGTTCGTCGGCACGGACGTGGCGTCCAGCTCCGCTAGCGCGAGGTCAGTCGCGCCGTCGATAAGCATCACATGCAGGCCACCCCAGGTGGCCAAACCCAGAGCGGTCGGGGTATTCCGGTCCTGTGCAGCCTGCCTACCCAACAGCACGGCCTGCTCCCGCAAGTCGACCTCGGCACCAGCAACCCGCAGCCACCCGGTAGTGACTCCGACGTGCAAGAACACCGCAAGATCGAGCAGCCCGGCCACGTCGCGGCCAGCCCCGATGGAGGTGTGCAGATCGGCGATCAAAGCCGGGAGTGCGGCGCCGACCTGGTGTTCCCGATCGCAGCGGGCGTGATCGGCCACCACCGCCATGACCCGCGCCCGCAACGTCTCCACAGCCACGACTTGGCCGCCGGGCCATCCGTGGCTGACCGCCCTCAACGCGCGCCGCACCGCCTTGATCGCCGAGTCGGTGTCCCCGTTGGCCGGTGCGGGAATCGGCAGCTTGATCAGCTCCGAGGGGGCGATCTGCAGCGCGTCAGCCAGGACCGCGATCTCCGCGAGGTCTAGAGCCCGCTCTCCATGCTCAATTCTCCACAGATGCGTAGCGCTCATTCCGGTGAGCCCGGCGATCACCCGTAGCGACTTGCCGCGAGCACGGCGGATCTGCCGCACCCGCGTGCCAATAGTCCGCGCATCGTCGACACTCCTCACACACCACCACTCCTCACCGGTCCCCCCACCGATGCCCCGGGGCCGTCCCCCCAGGGCGGAACACCTCGGTGAGGAGGTGACTCCAGGCTAGCTCTGCGCCAGTGCGGCCTGCCGCGTGCGGGCGATTACGCGACGTGCGGTGCCGTTTGCGTGCACCGCAGGGACCAACACTTGCGGTATGGACGCCGATGGCGCAGTGGCGCTGCTGAAAGAGATCTTGCGCTGCGCGTCACGACTCCACTGTGCAAGCTGTGTTGGACGCCACCGCGTTACGACCCGTGATCGTCGGCAGCAGACCAACAATGCAGACGTCGGCTGTCGTCCCCGGCGTCCGACCTCCTGATCGGTGGCACAGCGCCAGGTGTGAGCGGCTATCGTGTTGGCCGTGAGTGCACCCTACGCTGGCGGCGAGCAACCGCAGCAGCACCCGAGCGCCAGAGGACGAACCGTTGCCGGTCACACGTGCCAAAGCCGGCCTAAGCCGCTGTGTACGAGCTCACCATCGATGTGCACACCCAAGCCCAGCTCGACGCCTTTGCCCACCGAAGGACAACAGACCTGGCGCGAGCTGCGAGCCGCCCTCGAACTCGCTCCGTGGAACGGCGAACCGCTGCACCCGGATGTCCCGGACGGTGTGTTGAGCTGGCAGTTCGGCCCGCACCGCGAAGGCCTCGCGTACCTGGTGGTGGAGCACGCGAGGCAAGTCGCTGTGCTGGAGGTTCTGTGGTTTGGCTAGCCAGCGGACGAACAAGAACTTGGTGGAGCACCCGCTCATGACTGGTCTGGCGCGTGACCTGTTGGCCTCAGCCTGCAAGGCTCTACCCCCCGCGGAGAACCGGTTGGTGCCGCTGGTCGCGTCCGGTCAGGCGCCCCGGTCGGTGTTCGCCACCCTCGCGGCCGAGGAGATCCGGATCGTGCACAGTGACTGGCGCAGTTTTCTGACCATCGCCGGGCGCTGCACGGAGCGCAACAGCAGGGAACTGTTCGCCGGGCTGGCCGCGGGCGAAGGTCTCGCATTGGGCAAGCTCGACTCGCTGGCGAGGGCCAGTGGGCTGGACGAAGCCGCCCTGCGCGTCTACCAGCCCAAGGCTGGATGCCAGGCATATCCGGCCTACGTGGCTTGGCTATGCCTGTTCGGCGAGCCGGCCGATGTCGTTGTCGCGCTGATCGCCAACTTCGCTGCGTGGGGCGACTACTGCGCCACCATTGCTGGTGCGATGCGCGAGCACTACGGCTTCGACGACGAGGCGTGCGGGTTCTTCGATTTCTTCGCCACCCCGGTGCCGGAGGTGGAAGAGCAGGCCGTGGCCGCGCTGCAAGCCGGCATCGACGGGGGCCGGCAGACCGACGAAGCATTCACCTACGGCCGGCTGTTGCAGTCCTATGAGCTGATGTTCTGGAACACCATCGCCGACAGTGCGCGGGACTGACCACAAGAACAAGGTGGGTATTGCCTACTTGCCTACTTACCTACAAGAGTGCAGACTGCATGGCAGAAAGTGAGGTGGCCGTGTCCGCCATGCCCGAAGGACTGCCTGTCCCCTTCGAGGTCGTCACCGAAACCGAGGTAGACAGCCGGGGTCGGGTCAGCCTGGGCCGCGCCGGCGCCGAGCCAGGAGGACGCTACCGGGTGGCCCGCAACATCGACGGCGTGCTGCTGCTCACCCCGGTGGTCTCCATCCCTGAGCGCGAGCTGATCGTCTGGGAACACCCTGCTCTGACTGAGCGCATCCGCACCGGGATTACTGAGGCCCAGGCCGGGCACACTGTCGATCTGGGTGACTTCACTGGCTACGCCACCGACACCAATGAAGAGTAGCCGATGGGCTCCTATCAGCTACGTTTTGCCACCCCTGCCCGGGAAACGCTGGACTTGTTAAACGGCAGTCCCCAGTACTCGGCCAAACTGCGTAGGGTGCGCCGAGCCTTGGGATTGCTGCAAATCAACCCCCGTCACCCAGGGTTGCACTCCCATCAATACGAGAATTTCCCCGGCGCCCCGAAGGCGAAGGTGTGGGACTCCTATGTGGAAAATCGCACGCCGGGGGCGTGGCGGATATGGTGGATGTACGGGCCGGATGAGATCCGCGACAACCAAACAGTTGCGGTGATCACCGTGCTCGATATCGGTCCGCATCCCTGATCCTTTGGGATCCCACAGGTCCCGCTCGGCCATCAGAGAGCAGATAACCGAAGAGAAGCAATCTTTCCGCCTCAAGCCCAAGCGCATCAACGGCAACACCGTGGTGCCCCTGACTCGGCAGCCCGGCCCGCTGCAGGCGTTCAAATTGGTCATCCCGGCCACGCAGTGCACACCGGAGCCCTGTACCCACGAGGGCTACGAATGGCGTTACGTCCTGTCCGGACGCTCGCGCCTGATCCTGGCCGACCTGGTCTTGCGCCCAGGCGAAGCCGGCGAGTTCGACAGGTCTAACGAGCCCTCGGCTAGCGAGTACGGCGACCGTCGACTCTGCGTCGGATGAGGTACTTCAGTGCCCGTCGCGAAGCGCGTCGAGCACGGCGAACCGGGTGGCCGTCATATGTTGCTCCACGATGATGCCGGCCTGCGCAACGTCGCGTCTGCGCAGCGCGTCGACCAGCACGGTGTGCTCGTGCAGCGAATCCTGCCGACGACTCGGAGCTACCGTTGAGAAGTAGAACCGAATGCGCATATTCAGCGCGCAGACGAAACTCACCAGCGTCTGGTTCTGCGAGCAGCGAGCGGCTGCGACGTGGAACTCGGCGTTGATCTGGGCCAATTCGAGTCCGTCGTGGCAGACCCGCTGGCGGGCCAGAACGGCCTCCAGCGCGTCGAGGTCGGCGGCGCTGCGGCGCTGCGCCCCGCATCTCGTCGTATGCCCCTCGATCATCATGCGTGCCTCGAACAGGTCCGCGAGCTCCTGCTCACTGCGCATTCGCACGAACACCCCCTGGTGGGGTCGAACCGTGACCCAGCCCTCGGCGTCCAGGCAGCGCAGCGCCTCGCGCACCGGAATGTGGCTGACACCGAGTTGCCTGGCTAGGTTCTCGGCGTTGAGGTGCGCGCCCGCGCCGAGCACGCCGCTCATGATCGCCTCGGTCAGCTGGGCCCGGACGGCTTCTGAGGCGCGGCCGTTCGATCGCTGCTCCGCGGGCAACCGCGACAAGCCCACGATGCCCGTTGACGCCCGATCACGGGGCGGATTGCGGTCGACCGCAGCGGCCAGGGGCACATTCCGGTCTGCCAGCACAGGCACAAGCCTATAGAAACACCGGGACCTCGATGGCGCAGGTCAAGCACCTTACCGAGAATTTACCTGAGAGTAACAGTGAACTGATCCTATAGGACTTATCGCCCCCCGCCCTCTGAAGGAACAACCATGTCAAGCATCTCCACGGCACCAGTCGAGCATCCGGCGCTCGAGTCGGAGTTCGAGCACGAGCCCGTACCCACCAACCACCGCCGCTCCCTGATCTCGGTCTCGGCGGTCTGGTTCGGCTTCCCGATGATCCTCACCAACGCCATCTTCGGCGGCACCATCGTCTACGGCCTCGGCTTCTGGCGTGGTCTCGCCGCGATCCTGGTCGGCAACCTGGTGCTGCTCAGCTACGTCGGCGCGCTGAGCTACGTGGCAGGCCGGACCGGCAAGAACTTCGCCCTCACCGCCGCCGAGACCTTCGGCCACCGCGGCGCCACCATCGCCGCGGGCTTTCTGTCCACCGTCGTCATCGGCTGGTTCGCCTTCCAGACCGGTCTGACCGGTGCCACGCTGCACTCCGCGCTGGGCTGGAACGAGACCGCAATGATCTTCATCGCGGGCGTCCTCTACATCGCCGTTACCTTCATCGGCATCCGTGCGCTGACCGTCATCGGCCTCGTCGCCGCGCCGCTGTTCGTCATTCTGGCCATCGTGGCGCTGACCTTCGCAGCCCGGGCCGGCGGACTGTCCGGCATCACGTCCTATGCCGGTGGCGGCGCCGACGCCGCGGTGCTCAGCATCGGCGCCGCCATCACCATCGTCATCGCGGGATTCGCCGACTCCGGCACCATGACCGCCGACTTCACCCGCTGGTCACGTACCGGCCGCGAAGCGGTACTCGCTGCATTCTCGGCCTTTCCGATTGCCAACTTCATCTCGCTGTTGGTTGGCGGCATCGTCGTCGCTGCCGGCGCCGCAGCGACACCGGCTACCAGCGGCGGCGACTTCCTCCCGATCCTGACCTCGCACGGACCGATCCTGTCGGCGATCGCCGTCATATTTGTCTTCGTCAACCTCGGGTCTGTCTGCACCCACTGCCTCTACAACGGCGCCGTCGGCTGGAGCCAGCTCGTCAACAGCCGCATGCGCCTGCTGACGATTGTTCTCGGCGCACTCGGCCTCGCCGCGGCACTGGCCGGAGTATGGAACCACTTCGCGACCTGGCTCAACCTGCTCGGTATCTTCGTCCCCCCGATCGGGGCCGTGCTGATCGTCGATCAGCTCGTCCGGCGCCGCACAGCGCCGCGGGCGACCAACCCGTGGCGCGTTTCGCCCTTCCTCGCTTGGGCGGCCGGCTCCCTCGGGGCCTACGCGGTGCACCTGTGGGCGCCACAACTCAGCGAGGCCGTGGCCGGTCTGCTCGTGGGAGCGCTGGCCTACGCCGCCGTCGAGGCATGGGGAGTACGCGAGTCGCAACCCACCGGCGCCAAGGCATATCTACAGTGATCCTCGTTCGACCACCCATTCCACAGCCTGCCCGGTGACACCGGCGATGCGGTCGTAATCGGTGTCGTAGTGCAGGACAGTTGGGCCTCGCCCCCGTGCCCGGGATCGATCTTGGCGATCTGCTCGTACACCTCCACCGACTTCTGGTAATACGACAGCCATACCACGTCAGCGGCGAGTACCTCGCCCGCGAAACGCGTCCTTGACCTTCTCGCCGGCCTGCTTCAGGTTGCCCATCACCTCGTCGGCCCTGCCTTCGGCTTGAAGACGCCAGTCGCCGGTGACTTCGCCAGCGTTGCGCTTCATACGACCGCGCAACACCTGAGCCTTGTCCCTGACCTTATCCGCGAAGCTCACAACAGCCTCCAACCATCATCGTCGAGGGTAGCCCGACCTCGCGCCTGGGATGCCGCCGACTCCTCCGACGCTAATCTTCCTGCTGATCTGGCTCGCCTTCTTCACTCACCCTCGACCGGGTGCCGCTAACTTCCCGGGCCAGGTCTCCAAGCGACCCCCTGCGTCTTGTTGTGTCTGTTGGCTCCGACTGCGGAGATTGCTGCGTCGCTTCAGCAAATGCGGAAGCAAGTGGATTCTTGGGGTCCGGGACAGGCACAGAAGGATTGGGGTCATTTATATCATCGGTAGATTGATCGGGCTTGTCGGGCGTGATGCTCATATGAGTCCTCCTTTCCCAGGCCTGGCTAAAACGCCGGGGTGGTAAGTCAAATCTTACGCCCATTGGCGACGCTCTGCCGGGTGACGGGGGATCAAGCCCGTGTACCCGGTCGCACGCAGGTGTAGCACTATTTCGATGCGTGCTACACTTGGCGCATGCCGACCACCCGTCGTCGTCATTTCGTGACCGAGACCGACGACCTTGCCGCCGCCTTGGATGCAGCCGCCCGACGGTGGCCCACTTTGAGCCGACCGCAGTTGCTCGTACGCTTGGCGCTCGAAGGCGACCACGCTGTCCGACAGGCGGCTGAGGAGCGGCGGCAACGCAGGCTCGCCGCGGTTAGGCGACACAGCGGGATCCTCACCGGCGCCTATGGACCGGACTACCTGCACAATCTCCGCGAGGAATGGCCGGCGTGATCGTTCTTGACGCCAGCGTCCTCATCGCGTACCTGGACAGTGACGACGACCATCACATGGCCGCGGAGACACTGCTGGCGGGAGCAATCGACGACGATCTCGGGGCCAACCCGCTGACGCTGGCGGAGGTGCTGGTCGTTCCAGCTCGGGACGGTCGGCTTGACTCGGCGCGGACGGCTCTTCGCGACCTTGAGGTGGACGAGTTGCCATTTCCGCCCGACACTGCTGTTCGTCTGGCGCAGTTGCGTGCGGGCACCGGCCTGACGATGCCGGACTGTTGTGTCCTGCTTGCGGCTGAAGACGCCGGCGCAACCGTCGCGTCCTTCGACGGTCGGCTCACCCAGACAGCGGTGAACCGCAGCCTGTCGGTCCTTGGACGCTGACCGACGCGCTGCGATCCCCGCGTCCGGGCTCGGCCGGCTATTTCAGGACGTTCACCACCTCCGCGCCGTCGAGACGGCCGAGGCCAGTGCAGGCGTCCCAACCAGCGGCGGATTGGTATGCCCCATTGTCACCGCTGATGATGTCGTGGAACTGTCCGTGCGCGTAGAGCTTGGGATTAATGAATCCGACATTGCGGTTGAGCTTCGCGTTGACTTGCGCGATCAGGGCCGCGTAGAGCGGCGCCACCGCGCTTGTGCCCCCGATGACGGTGTCGTGGCCGTCTACTCGAATCTTGTACCCGGTGGCCGGGTCGGCGTCACCTGCAACATCCGGCACGCCCCGACCTGACTTGTGCCGGTCGGCGTGGACCGGGACGTGTGCCGAGGACTGGTAGGACGGTAGCGGGAAGAATCGGCTGACTCCGCCGCCGGTGGCGCCACCGCCTGACTCGTGCCACGTTACTTCGCTGGTGATACCGGCTTGGTCCGCCTCGAGCTTGGTGCCCCCGCAGGCCAATACGAAGGGGCTGGAGGCGGGGAAATCCACATGGGCTTTCCCATCTGGGAGGCCATCGGCAGAACCGTCGTCGCCGGACGCGCAGCACACAGTGACGCCGATCGCCGCTGCGTCCTGGAACGCCTGGTCATAAGCTCGCCTGTCCTGCGCCGTCCAGCCGTGTGGAGCGTCTTCGGCCTGGCCCCACGAAATGGAGATCACCGAAGGAGTGCGAACAGGGTCATGGATCGCGGTGGTGATCGCGTCGAGGAAACCGTTGGTCGTGTTCGGGGCGAAGTAGACCGCGATCTTCGCTCCGGGCGCCACCGCGCCGACGATCTCGATATCGAGCATGACCTCGCCGTCGTCGCCATTGGGACCGTCTGGGATGTTGCCAGCACCGTCGACACTCACCGCGACGACGTCGGGTGTCGGTGTGACACCCATCGCCTGCCAGTAATGGTTGAGGTCGGCCTTGGTGAAACCGCCGCCGAGCTCGATGATCGCCACGGTCTGACCCTCGCCATGGGAGTCGGTGGGGAAGCCGTAGAGCGCGGCGACCTCCTGTGGCTTGAAGGAGCGCAGCGCGGCGTGAGCGTGGATCTGATTGGCGTCGCCCAGGCGGCGGAAATGCGGTACCGCAGCGGGGCGATCGTCCAGGCCGAGAACAGCTTCTACCGCGGGTCCGACGTCGGCGGGCACGGTGAGCGTGCCGATGCGGCCGCGGAAGGTCCCGAGCTCGGGGTGTTCGTAGAGCGCGAGATCCGCGCCGAACGCCTTCTCGATCGCCGCGATCGTCCCACGCAGGACGACCGTCCGCCGGGCTTGGCTGGCCTGTGCGACCTCGAGTCCGTGATCGCTGGCGAAGCGCTCGAGGCGGTCGATGTCTTGCGGGTCGGCGCCTAACTGCGCGGCGAAGGTGGCCCGGTCGAGCGGCGGTCCCTCGATGGCCTCGGCGATATCTGCCCCGCGACGCCGGGGCAACGTGACCGTCACCTCGATGCGCTTGTCCGGGTCGAGCCCCGCGACCCGCCGAGCCCCCTGGACCTCCGCACGCTCGCTGCCTGGAATGTCGACTCGGTGCTGTGTCATGACGCCTCCATTGGGAGTTGATCATTCTTGGCGCCCGAGGATACATTCAGGCGCCGAGAATGAAGAGCCTGGCCGCTTGCTGCTGATACACAGTGGCCGACCAGGTTCGGGCTCGCCGGGCGCGCCACGGTCCTTCGGCCGCTTGACTGTCTTGTTGATCCAGCGGCGGAGGACACCGTTGATCTTTCCCTTCGATCCGATCACGTGACGCAGTGGTTCGGAACTCTTGCCCTGATCAGCACTCCTCGCATGCCGCCGTGAGCATCGTCGCGGTCCAGGGGGACCTGCACGTCCTCGTCGGGTGTGAAGATCTCCTCGATGGGCCGGGCGAACAGCCGGGCGGGGATCCGAAAGGGCAGGGGCAGGCTGGGGTCATAGCGGCCGGCCTGGGGTGGTCCTCATGGCCGTGGCGGCGGCCCCGATGTGGCGACGGGTGGACCGGTCGCGACGCCGCGTCGCGCTGCGGCCGCCTGGGCTCTACGCCCGACGGTGATGCTGAAGAAGATCAGCCCGGCGATGATGACATACGGGACGACGTTGTTGACCACGACCATCGCGGAGGTACCCAATGTCAAGGTAAGGACCGCACGCACCGCGGCTTCTCCGAACAGCGCCACCCCCCACACCACGCCCATCATGCGCTGCAGCCGCCGGAATTGCGGGTAGCGCCACAGCCCGTTCCACCAGCTTCGTTGCACCTGCGAACCGTCGGTGGCGAACCGGCGCCCGAGGTAGAAGGTCAGCGGACGCCCGAATACCACCGTCGCCAGCATGATCAGCCCGATCAGGCCGGTGGTGATCGAGTCTTTCAGGAACACCGCGCGGGCGTCCCCGGAGAACATCGTCGTGATGACGCCGACCACGATTCCGATCAGGACGAACACGCTGAACTCGTCGACGTGGCGTTGCTTCCCGACGGTGTAGGTGATCTCCCCGAGCGGCCAGATCCCCGAGATCAGCAGCGCCGGCACGTCGCCCAGGTGACCGGCCTGGGTCAGGATGAAGTAGGTCGCGGTCGGCAGCACGATGTTCATGATGATGGTCGGGAGCCAGCTCGCCAGGGCCGATTGGCCGCTGACGGGCTTCCCGGTGGACGGCGGGGCGGCTGGAGCGCTCATCGGTCTGCCTCTCCTGACTGGTGCCTCGACGATCCGAACAGCTACCCGCCTCCGAGGATCGATGGTGCGGCCGCCGGCGGTGAACACCGTCGAGATTTGTGCGTTAGGATAGCCGGTCGTGAGTGACTTCGCGCAAGCCCGCGGGGCGGGGCTGGTGTTCTTCACTTTGGGTGCGGCCCAGGTCCCACCCCAGCCGCCGTTGCCCGGTCCGGTGCTGGTCCGCTTGCTCGCCGACCTGGGCCTCGGCGAAGGTGCCGCGCGCTCGACGATCCTGCGGCTGCGCCGATCCGGCTCGATCACCTCGGTCCGAGTGGGCCATACAGCCGGCTACGCACCGTCGCCATCGACGCTGACCGGTCACCGCCGCCACGCGGCGCCGCCCGCCGCCGCCGGCCAGGGTTGGAATGGCGCGTTCCACACCATGCTCGTCCATGTCCCCGAGCGCCGACGCAGCTTCCGCGACGCGTTCCGCCGGGCCGCCACGGTGGCGGGCTACCGCAGTCTGCGTCCGGGCTTGCTGATCGCGCCGAGCGATCGCCGAACCGAGATCGCACCAGTACTCGACCGAGCACCCAAGGACGCCTCGGTCCTGTTCGCCCAGCTGCGCCTCTCGACCGAGGACAGCAAGACCGTAGCCGCGCAGTTGTGGGCACTCGAGGAGCTAGGCCACCGCTACCGCGCGCTGGCCCACGCCGCCCGCGACGCCACCCAAGCCGCCCGACGCAGCCCGCCGGCCGGGCCGGTGGCGCTGCGCGCACTGGCCGCTGCCACGCTGCCGATCTACGAGGCGATCCGCGACGACCCCGACCTACCGCCCCAACTGCTGGTCCCCGACTGGCCCCAAGCCGAGCTCCGTACGGCCCTGCGCGAGGCACTGCACTGCCTCGCCCCCAACGTCAGCAGCTACATCGAGCAGCTCCGGGCCGACACCCGTCCGCTGCGTCACGCCCGTTAGTTAGACCATCGTCGAGCGGTCGGCGAGCACGGAGGCCGTTCAGCCCCGCGGCGAGGCGCGTGCGGCGGTTCCCCCTCCACCCCAGGGACATCGAGTTGTGTCGCAATCCCCTGCTCGGTTACTGGACACGCAGTGTTCACCTTCGCGGCGCAGCGTCGCCTGTGGAGTCCGGGATGGCGGAGGTGACGACACGTGATCTGCGCGGCGCAGGCGGCGGGCTCGCCGATCGGTGCCCCCGTGGCGGGTGGGGCAGGCTGGGCCCGGCGATCACCGGGGTGGGACATCGCGTGCGCCTGAAGCTGACCTTCTCCCTGTGGTTACTCATAGGCGTGATTCTGGGATACACCATCAGCGGCTGGAACGACTTGCCGCCTGACTCCGGGACGTTGGCGCCGGAAATCACAGTTCCAGCCCAGATGACCCCGATCCCACCGCCAGCCCTGCCCCCGACCCCCGATCACAATGCGATCTACCGCGCGGATCTCCAGGTACCGGCCGTCACCTGCGTGCTCCCGGCGATGGGCACCACCAACCGGCAGCTCGAGGCGTGGGTGCAGGCATCGGTGATCTGCCTGGACAACGCCTGGCAGCCAGTTCTCGTGACCGCGGGACTGCCGTTCAGCCGGCCGGGTATCAGGCGTTTCAGTGGCAACATTCCCGACCGGGCGTGCCTGGATGTCACCGCCACCGCCTACTATTGCCCCGCGGACAAGGTCATCTCAGTCTCCCCGGACCGTGAGCTCAACCCCATCCCGGTCGCCCATCGGACGGGCTGGCTCCTCATGACGATGGCGCACGAGTACGGCCACCACATCCAGGAACTCAGCGGCATCACCGAGGCGGGTGATCGCACGCAGGCCGACCACCCGTACCGAAGCCCTGCCTGGCTCCAACTAAATCGGAGGATGGAACTACAGGCGAACTGCTTCGCCGGAGTCGGTATCGCGGCGATGTCTGGGCGCGGATCAGTCGGCGCGGGCGAGTTGGCCGACGCCGCGAGCGGCAGCAGCGGTGGGGACGACGCGCAGCCGGGACTCCCCCGCGACCACGGGACGATGGCGAACAACCTGAAGTGGTTCCAGACCGGGCTGGACGCCGGCCGGCCCGCAGTCTGCAATACCTGGCTCGCCGCCACCGGCAAAGTCGCGTGACTTGCTACGTCCCGAGCTTTACGCCGTCCACCCAGGTCTCGATTCCCGCGGCGCCGAAACACAGGTATCCGCGGACCGCTCGTACCCCGTCCAGGGGCTGCGGGTAGCACCACGCGGCGTCGGTGATGAGCCCTGACGCGGTACGTAAGCTGCGATAGGACGCGGTACCCTTGTAGGGGCAGACGGTGTGGGTGCCGGACAGTTCCAGCAAGTCAGTGTGCACATCATCGGCCGGGAGGTAGAAGCGGTTGGGCAGGCCGGTCTCCGACAGCAGCACCGTACGGCGCGACTGGGCCACCACCTCGCCACCGACCATCACCCGCACGTGCCGGCTGGTGGCTCGGACGTCGACCCGGTGGTAGGGGTCCCGCAGGTGCCCGGCGATCTCGTCGTCCTCGTCGAACCAGGCATCCATCGAGCCCCAGTACAGCGCCACATGATCACGTAACCAGCCCGCCTCGGGCAGCGGATCGAGGTAGGACCACACCGCATTGTCGGCCGTCTGGCCGTTCGCCGTGACCGACCAGTAGCTGGCGTCGCCTTTGAAGGGGCAGTGCGTGCGGTGATCGGTGGCGGTGAGCAGGTCGTCGCGGACGTCGTTGCGGGGCAGGTAGAGCTGCGGGAGCAGGTTGCTCTCGTGCAGCAGCATGCCTTTGGCGGTGTCCAGCACCGTCGCGCCCCCTAAGACCGCCCGCACCCGTCGGGGAAACGGCTCGAACAGTAACCGGTGCCCGGGACCGTCGATGCGGTAATTCACGGTGCCGCGCGGGCGGGAGGACAGCGGGGCGTCGCCAAGTGTCAGTGCCATACCGTCAAGCCTGGTACCTCACGACCCCGATGCACAGTGATCTGCGCTTGAAACAAGTCGATCTTGGCGGGGCGTCCCTGGCCCGCTGAGGCTGCGATTCAGAACTCTTTGAGGGTGTCGTTGAGGAACCTGGTTGTTTCCGCGGGGGATTTAGCCCCGACGCACAAACGATCCATGACCATGAGATAGTGCTGTACATCCTGGCACTTATCCAGATACAGCGCGCTGGTGAGCTGTTCAAGGTAGACGATGTCGGGCAGGTCGGGTTCGGAGAACCGCAGGATCACAAATGGACCGCCGACTGCTGCCTGCGCACCGTAGCGGATCGGTACCACCTGAATTCTGACGTTGGGGCGCTCCGTCATCGTGATCAGATGCTGGATCTGGGCCTGCCTCGTGGAACGCTCATCAAGCCGGCACAGCGCCGCCTCATCGATCAAGACCCACAGGCTGGGAGCTCCAGCTTGGGTGAGGATTTCCTGACGCGCCATCCGCACCGCGGCCAAGCGTTCGACATCGCCCGACGATGCGTCGGGGTGGCCCAGTTGGATGACCTCGCGGGCAACCTCTCGCGTCTGTAGCAGGTCGGGCACGAACTGCGGTTGATAGATGCGGATGACCGCGCTGGCCTGCTCCAGACCGAGATACATCTCAAACCAGCTCGGCAGGATGTTGCTGTACTGGTGCCACCAGCCAGGCACGTTGGCCCGCCGGGCCAACGCCAGGAACGCTCGCCGCTCCGGCTCGTCGGTAATGCCATAGAGAGTGAGCAGATCGGCCACGTCGCGCTCCTTGAAGCCCACCCGCCCGAGCTCCAGGCGGCTGATCTTGGCGTGCGACGCCCGGATTGCGTAGCCGGCCGCGTCGGCACTGATCCCGCTCGCCTCACGGAGCCGACGCAGCTGAGTGCCCAACGCGATGCGCAGCGCGGTCGGTCCTTGTGATCGTGTCGGGCCATGATCGGCGGTCGGGTGCTGACTCGACCAAGGCATGCCCACGCCATTCCTCCTGCCGACGACGTCCTACGAGCACGCTGAGAGTACGCCGTTGACCGATGGGCGCCGCACAGGTGCGCAGAACCGGGCCATGAACCGGTCACGGCCTGCCGTCAGGATGCCGCTCGAGGACCGCTCGTGAATCACGAGGCCAACGTCGCCGGGCTTAAACTGGATCCACTTAAACCGCGGGCTGCCACCGCATTTCTTCGCTCATACCAGTGTCGTCAATCATTTCCGTGTCGCGCGACCCATTCTGGACCGGAATTCTCGCTATAACCGCAGCCACTGGGGATACGCCACGGTCCAATTCCCGGAGCTGCGATTCCAGATAGATCTTCACCCGGGTACGATACTCTTGTTCGAACGAGCGCAGTTCGTCGACTTTTTTCTCCAGGGCGTTTTTCTCCTGGCTGATCGGGCCGATGATCTCGCGGTACTTACGCGCCGCGTCGCGCTCCAGCGAGGCGGCACTCTCCTGAGCTTGCCGGTTCAGGGTCTCTGCGCTGGTATGGGCACTGTTGAGCAGGGTCTCGGCGCGGGTCCTGGCCTCGTTGACCATGTCATCGGCTTTCGCTCTCGCGTCGGCGAGCAGCCGCTCAGCCCTGCTCTGGGCCTCGCCCAACATCCCGTCGGCCTGGGCCTTGGCCTCGCCGGTCAGCCGATCAGCAATCTGCTGGGCCATCCCCAGCACCTTCGCGGCTTGGGCGTCGTGATCGCGGCCTGGCGATGCCTGCCGTTCGGTCGGCGGCCGTAGTGGTCCTATCACCAGGCGTGGTGGCGCCAGCGGGCGCTGGTTGCGCCCGGTGTCTACCGGCGCGGTGCGAAGCTGTCGGTCGCGCTGCTCGACTTGCCTGCGAAGGTCGTTGTTCTGCTCGATCAACCGGGCCAACTCGGCACCCACGAGGTCAAGGAAGGCGTCCACCTCGTCCTCGTAGTACCCGCGCTTGCCGATGGGTGGCTTACTGAACGCGACATTGTGAATGTCTGCGGGGGTTAACGGCATCGGGTCTCCTCACGCCATTTCTTCGACCAGTGTTGTAGGCTGGCCCAGCCGCCATCGCCGCCACGCCTCACTATGAGTGGTCCTAGTCGCGTCAGTATCGCTATGAGCTACCGTCCCAGACGTTCACATGCCTATGCAAGAGCAGATTCACGAACGTGTGGTCCTGTTTCTCAATTGCGTCGCGTACCGATGCAAGTACAGTTGTTCACTATGAACGTCGCGTACCGACGCAAGAACGCCGATACTGGCGGAGTCGCGGGCCCACGCCGATAGCGCATTGTCTCACAAACCGTCTCATGAACGTATGGTAGCTCGAATGTAAGTACCGGCCGTTCGGCCCCTTGTCGAGGCGAGATCAGGCTCGTGGCCAACCGCCGTCCCCTGTGGGGTTTGCCGCGATCCGCTGGCCGCCTGCTGGACTTCTTCCGTTCAGATTCATGATGCACCGTCGGCCCATGAAGCCGCACCTGCGGCCGCCATTGGTCGTCCTGCTCATCGGGATCCTGGTGTCGTTGGTCGCGGTGGGGGTGGGTCGCGCCGTGTGGCCGGCCGATCCCACCACACCGTCGGTAGCGGCCCCGGCGACCATCGAGGCACCCCCGTCACCATCGGCCACCGCCCCACCGGCCGACCCGACCACACCGGCACCGCCCACGCCGGAACCTTCGACCGCACCACCCCCGGACAACGCGTCCACAACCGATCCACCCATAGTCACACCGCCGGCCGACCCACCACCTGCGACCACACCGCCGGCCGCCCCACCGCCGGCCGCGCCACCGCCGGCCGACCCACCACCCGCGACGGCACCACCCACCAACGCGCCAGGCCGCACTACACCGCGACCAGACGCCTCCGGCACCTCGAGCACCTCACTGGATCTCACGGAGCTCGCAGCCAAGGTCGATCCCGGCCTGGTGGACATCAATTCCCGGTTGAGCATGCCCAACGTCCAAGCGGCCGGTACCGGCATCGTGCTCAGCTCATCCGGCCTTGTGCTCACCAACAATCACGTGATCGATCGCGCCACCAGCATCACGGTCACCGACATCGGAAACCAGACCTACCCGGCCACCGTCGTGGGCTTCGACCGCGCTCATGACGTCGCGGTGCTCCAGCTGCAGGGTGCCTCGGGTTTGGCCACCGCCGCGATCGGAGACTCCGACACCGTCAAGGTCGGGCAGGAGATCGCGGCGCTCGGCAACGCCGACGGTCTCGGCGGCACGCCGAGCATCGCGGCAGGCAAGGTCACCAACCTGCACCAGACGGTCAACGTCAGAGACGACATCACCGGCAGCTCCCAGCAGCTCACCGGGATGATCCGGGTGTCGGCCGACGTGCGGCCTGGTGAATCCGGGGGGCCCCTGGTGAACGCCGCCGCGCAGGTCATCGGGGTGATCACCGCGGGCCCGGATCGAACCCGGTCCGGGCCCGCCGCCGAGGGATTGGCGATCCCGATCAACGATGCGATCGCGATCAGCAAACAGATTGGGACCGGGGTCGCCACGTCCACCATCCACCTCGGACCCACCTGAATCGGCGGGTAACCCACTTGAGGGTTTCCGCCGGCCAGCCGTATCGACCCAACTCGCCGGCCCCTCCTCAAGCCGTGACATCCCAAGCACAGCGCCCCAGCGATGAGAAAACCAGGTCGGCTCCCCCAGCTTCGGCTCCGTCGCCTGCGGCGCAGCGCTACGCCGGTGGCGTAATCGGCCACGAGATGCCCACCGAACGGCAGCGGTTGAACCTGCTGGCACAGGCGCTCGACCCGGGCACGATCGACACCGTGGAACTCCGGGGCATCCAGCCGTCGTGGCGTTGCCTGGAGCTCGGCGCCGGTACCGGGTCGATCGCCGCCTGGCTGGCCTCCCGCTGCCCGGAGGGGCACGTCGTGGCTACCGACATCGGCACCACGTTCCTCGCCGAACTCTCCGCGCCGAACCTGCAGGTGCTGCAGCATGACGTGGTGACCGAGAACTTCCCGCCCGGCTCGTTCGATCTCATCCATGCCCGATGGCTGCTGGTGAACGTGCCCCAGCGCGAGGAGGTGCTGACCAAGGTCGTCACCTGGCTCGCCCCGGGCGGCTGGCTGGTCACCGAGGACATCGACCTGTTCCCGGTGGACTCCTCGCCGCGCCCGGCATTGCGGCGCTTCATCGATGCCTTCGAACAACTGGCCGCCGCCTCCCACGGCGCGGACTTCCGTTGGTCACGGCGTCGGCTGCCGGCCGCCCTGGCCGAGGTCGGCCTGGTCGAGCTCGGCATGTCCGCCTCGGTGAAACACGTCGGTGACGGCAGCGCTGATGACGCGTTCTACCGGCTGACCATGGCTCAGATGCACTCCGGATTGGTGGACCGTGGGCTGCTCTCCGAGGCCGAATACACCGCCGGCCTAGCCCCGCTCGACGACCCCACCGTCGTCGACTCGATGTACGCGAACGTCGCTGCCTGGGGCCGGCGCCCACCGGCGTGACCGGTCTGAGCCGGTGACTGGCGTTCGAGCTGGAGCAGGTAGTGCTTGCGCTCCAGGCCGCCGCCGTAGCCGGTGAGGGCGCCTGCGGCGCCCACGACCCGGTGGCAGGGCACGATGATGCCGATCGGGTTGCGGCCATTCGCCAGGCCAACCGCACGGGCGGCGCCGGGCCGTCCGATCTGCGCAGCGAGCTGGCCGTAGGAGACCGTTTCGCCATAGGGAATCTCCCGCAGAGCCGCCCACACGGTGCGTTGAAACGGGGTCCCAACCAGGGTCACGGGAACGTCGAATTCGGTTCGTTGCGCGGCGAAGTACTCCTTCAGCTGCCTGATCACCTCGACGAACGGTGCGTGGTCCCGCGCGCCGAAGGTCTCCTCCAGCGGCCGGTGGGCTTGCAGGTTCATATAGAGGCCAGCGAGGATTCCGTCGGCAGCGACCAGGGTGAGCGCGCCGACGGGGCTATCCGTCACGGTGTGTACTCGATGTTCCACGGGGGCGGTCCTTACTCTCAGGCCGGTAGGCGGTTGATGGCGTGGTCGCTGGTCGCCCACAGGTACTGCACGGCGTAGGCGCGCCAGGGCCGCCAGGCGGCGGCGTGGCTGGTCAGCCCGGCGGCGGTGCAGGGTAGACCCACCTCACGAGCGCCGCGCCGGATTCCCAGGTCGGTCGGCACGAAGGCATCCGGATCGCCCAGCGCGCGCATCGCGATCGTCTCGATGGTCCAGGGACCGAAGCCAGGCAGGCGGGCAAGCTGAGCGCGGGCCTGGTGCCAGTCGCTGGCCGAACCGAGGTCGAGCTCCCCGCCGGCCAGCGCCCCGACCAGGGTGGTGAGCGTGGTGCGGCGCGCCTGTGGCAGGGCGAGCGTGGCCGGATCGAGCGACGCCAGCGCTTCCGTCGTGGGAAACAGGTGGGTCAGGCCGCCCGAGTCGGCCACCGGCTCGCCATAGGCGGCCACCAGCCGGGCGGCGTGGGTCTGAGCCGCCTTGGTGGACACCTGCTGCCCGAGTACCGCGCGGACCGCGAGCTCCGCTCCGTCGACCGTGCGGGGCACCCGGCGGCCTGGGTACTTGTCCACCATTGGGGCCAGCAACGGGTCACTGCGCAGCAGGTCGTCGACGGCCACCGGGTCCGCGTCGAGGTCAAGGAGCCACCGGCACCGGGCGATTCCAGTAGACAGGTCCCGCAGATCGGTTAACGCCAACCGGCACTCGATGTGATCGGGCATCGGTCGCAGGTTCGCGACACCGTGACCGTGCGGCAGCCGAAGAGTCCGGCGGTAGGCGCCCTCCCGCCACTCCTCCACCCCGGGTACGGCGGTCGCCGCAAGATGCCCGAACAGGTTGTCCGGGCACAGTGGCATACGGAACGGCAGCCGCAGCAGCAGTGATCCGGATGCGGCCGGCGGGTGCCTGCGGGCGGCGCGAGCCCGAAGCTCGGTCGGGGCGAGCGCGAAGACCTCGCGCACGGTGTCGTTGAACACCCGCACGCTGGCGAACCCCGCGGCGAAGGCGACGTCACTCATCGGCAGCGAGCTCGTCTCGATCAGCAGCCGGGCGGTCTGGGCGCGCTGTGCTCGGGCCAACGCCAGCGGGCCGGCGCCCAGTTCGGCCAGCAACTGCCGCTGGACCTGCCGGATGCTGTATCCCAGCCGCGCGGCCAGGCCAGGGACACCCTCCCGATCGACCACCCCGTCGGCGATCAATCGCATCGCCCTGGCCACCACGTCAGCGCGGACATTCCACTGCGGAGAACCCGGACTGGCATCCGGCCGGCACCGCTTGCAGGCCCGGAATCCCGCTTGCTGTGCCGCCGCCGCACTCGGGTGGAAGCGCATGTTCTCCACCTTGGGCGGCACCACCGGGCAACTCGGCCGGCAGTAGATGCCGGTGGTCACCACTGCGATGAAAAACCAGCCGTCGAACCGGGCGTCCTTGGACTGCACCGCACGCACGCATCGCTCCACGTCCTCATACATGACCGCCAGCATCACCGCTGGCGCGTCCCGATGCTAGCGAGAATGCGACATCACCCATCCGGCTAATCCATGACCCTGGGTGTCATCGGCGATCTGCGGTCGAGGGATTGTTCGTGGTGCCGGGTCGCGTCCGGCGGCGCGCCTGGACTGTCGGTGGTCGTCGATAGCGTGCCGGGTATGCCTTCGGCTGTGCATGAAATGCTGATCGAGATGGTCCGGCAGCGCCCGTCGCTGGTGGCTGAGCTGCTGGCCGACGCGCTGGGGATGGACCTGCCCGCCTACCAGGTGGCGCGGGTGGAGTCGGGTGAGCTCACCGATCTGGCGCCCACTGAATACCGGGCCGACGCGGCAGTGGTGCTGACCTGCGCGGACACCCCGGTGCTGGCGGTGGTGGTGG
>JBOHFK010000021.1:0-55495 GCA_050699635.1 Pseudonocardiaceae bacterium
ACGCTCGAATCCGGATCGCTTCCAGTGTGGTGTGATCGAGCTTTCGGCCATCGTTGTCTCGCATAGGAGAATTAAACCACAAATAGGCCATCAAGTCCACCTACTTCTGATCTCCTTAGTAACCGCAACCCGCGAGTCGCCACATTGGGGACCGTCGATAGCTCTCTTGTCGTCGAATCTTGCGATCGTGGCGCTGGTCACAATGGCGTGTAAGCCTGGTCACGACCGGCTTCGATTGCGCTGCGAGAACGCCTGCGTGAACTGTGCTCTGCAGCTCACCTGCGATCGGCACTGGCGGTACCTCTTGGCCAATGAGGCGAGGCTGGTATTCCTGCAGTGCCCCAGCTGCATGCACCGGTGGTGGCACGATACCTACTCCGGCGCTGGACATAACCCGCCAGATCCTTTCTCAACCCACCAAGATGAAGCGGCCTGACCTGTAGCCTCGCGGTTGTGGCACATGACATGCCCGGCAGTCCAGGATGGACAGGAATCATGGTGACCTGGGCCAAGGCGTTGTACGCATCAGCGGCGCTGATCACCGCGACGACGGTGGCCGCCCCTGCCGCTATCGCCACCGAGGCCACGACCGCCCCCGAGACCTTGCTGGTACTCGGCGTTCAGAGCCGTGGAGCCAGCCAATTCGTCACACTTCGCTGCGACCCAGCGAGCGGAACCCACCCGCACGCCGAAGCCGCCTGCAAAGCGCTGGGCGCAGCTGGCGGCGACATCAACAAGGTGATCGGGCAGCCTGACACGCTCTGCCCTGTCGTGTACGACCCGGTGACCGCCACCGCCTCTGGCACCTACCAAGGTGTGCAGGTGATCTTCCGGCGCAGCTACCCAAACCGCTGCGACCTGGCCGGCAAGACCGGCCCCCTCTTTGAGATGTAACGAGCGGTTCTCCGAGGCACAGCGTCGGGATGATCGGCGCCGATAAGGTGCGAGGGTGCTGAGCTCCGGCAATGACTCCTACCTCCGCTACCCCACCCTGCACGGCGACCTGGTGGGTTTCGTCGCCCAGGACGACGTGTGGCTCGCCCCGCTCGACGGTGGGCGGCCGTGGCAGCTGACCGCTGATCACTCCCCGACCAGAGACCTGCGCTTCTCCCCCGACGGCGCCCACTTGGCCCACGTCAGCCAGCGCGACGGAGCGCCCGAGTTGCATGTGGTGGCCACCGCGGGTGGGCCGTCGGTGCGCACCACGTGGTGGGGCGACGCCCACGCCCGGGTGCTGGGCTGGGCCGACGTCCACCGGGTGCAGGTGGCCTCCGCAGTGGGCGAGCCGTTACGCCACCGGACCTGGGCCCGGGCGGTGCCACTGGACGGCGGGCCCGCGCAGCGCCTGCCCTACGGCCCGGTCACCGCGCTGGACGTCGTGGCGGGAGGCGGGGTGGTGCTCGGCACCGGGTTCGGCGGGCGCCGGCGTGACCACGCGATGTGGAAGCGTTATCGCGGCGGCACCGCCGGGCGGCTGTGGATCGACCGCGAAGGCACCGGAGCTTTCGTCCGGCTGCTGCCCGAGCTGAACGGCCAGCTCTCCGCGCCGATGTGGGTGGGCGACCGGCTGGCGTTCCTGTCCGACCACGAGGGCGTGGGCAACGTGTACTCCGCGCTGCCGGATGGCTCCGAGCTGCGCAGGCACACCGACCACGACGACTTCTACGCCCGGCACGCCACCACCGACGGCCAGCGCGTGGTGTACGCCGCCGCCGGCGAGCTGTGGCTGCTCGACGACCTTGCCGCCGACTCCCAGCCGCGGCGTCTGGAATTGCGCACCGGGGGACCCCGCGCGGCCCGCACGTCCACCCCGGTGCCCGCGGGCAAGCACCTGGGTGAGGTGGCCGTGGACCGCACCGGCCGGGCCAGCGCGGTGGAGGTGCGGGGCACCGTGCAGTGGGTAACGCACGCGGAAGGCCCGGTACGCGCTCTGGCGGCCCACTCGGGCGGGCGTGCCCGGCTGCCCCGGCTGCTCGGCGAGGATGTGGTGTGGGTCAGCGACACTGCGGGTGCGGACGCCCTCGTCGTCTCGGCCAGGGACGGCGCCGGCGAGCGGACCCTGGCCACGGGGCGGTTGGGGCGGGTGCTGGACCTCGCGGCAGCGCCGGACGGCAGCCGGCTCGCCGTGGCCACCCACGACGGACGGCTGCTGCTGGTTGATCCTGCCACCGGCACCGACACCGAACTGGCCCGCACGGACGACGGCGCGGTGGAGGACCCGGTGTTCTCCCCGGACTCCCGGTGGCTGGCGTGGACGCACCCCGGCCCGCACGCGCTGCGCCAGATCAAGCTGGCGCAGGTCGACGACGGCACCGTGGTGGACGCCACTGCGCTGCGCTTCGCCGACTTCAACCCCACCTTCACCCTGGACGGCCAGTACCTGGCGTTTCTGTCGACCCGTACCTTCGACCCCGTGTATGACGTCCAGGTCTTCGACCTGTCCTTCCCCGCCGGCACCCGCCCGCAGCTGCTGCCGCTGGCGGCCGGCACCCCGTCACCGTTCGCCCCCACCGCGCAGGGCCGCGCCAGCACACCCGCCAAGGACGGCCAGGACACCGATGAGGTAACCCTTGTGGTGGACCTCGATGGCCTGACCGAGCGAGCGGTTCCCGTCCCGGTGCCCGCGGCGCGGTACTCCTCACTGGCCGCGACCAAGGGCGGCCTCGTCTGGTTGCGCAGACCGCTGCACGGCATGCTCGGCGACGACCTGGCCACCCCGGAGTCCGACGCTCCACGCCCGGTGCTCGAGCGGCTGAACCTGGCCACTGGGACCTTCACCATGCTCGCCGACGGCGTGGACGACGTGTGGGCCAGCGGTGACGGCACGCGGCTGGTGATCTGCGACCGGGAGAAACTGCGGGTGCTGCCCAGCGAGAAACCGGCCGCCAAGGACGCCGAGCGCGGCGACCCTTCGGCAGCCTGTGACGTAGACCTGTCGCGGGTGCGCGTGCAGGTGCAACCGGCCGCGGAGTGGCGGCAGATGTTCGATGAGGCCGGTCGCGTGATGCGCGACAACTTCTGGGTGGCCGACATGGCCGGCAACGACTGGCCTGCTCTGCTGGCACGCTACCGGCCGCTGCTGGAGCGGATCGCCACCCGCGACGACCTCTCCGACCTGATCTGGGAGGTACAAGGCGAGCTGGGCACCTCGCACGCCTACGAGACCCCCCGCGCGAGCCCGGCGCAGTCGTCCCGGCGGCCGGGCCACCTCGGCGTCGACCTGGAACGTGACGACGACGGGCTCTGGCGGATCACCAGGGTGCTCCCCGGGGAGAGCTCCGCGGGGGAAGGCCGCTCCCCCTTGCGCGCACCGGGCGCGGCCGTGCGGCCCGGCGACGCGCTGGTCGAAGTCGATGGGCGGGCCGTCGACTCGGTGACCGGGCCCGGGCCGCTGCTGGTGGGCACTGCCGGCAAGCCCATCGAGCTGCGGCTGAAGGCTCCCGGTTCCGGCGACGAGCGGGCCATCGTCGTGGTCCCCGTGGACAACGAGACACCGCTGCGTTACCACGACTGGGTGACCGGCCGCCGCGCCGCGGTGCACGCCGCCACCGGCGGCCGGGTGGGCTACCTGCACGTGCCGGACATGATGGCGACGGGCTGGGCGCAGCTGCACCGGGACCTGCACACCGAGGTCGCCCGCGAGGCGGTGGTGCTCGACGTGCGCAGCAACGGTGGCGGGCACACCTCGCAACTGGTGGTGGAGAAGCTGGCCCGCGAGCTCACCGGGTGGGTCGTGCCCCGCGGGCGGCTGCCCTACACCTACCCGAGGGACGTCCGGCGGGGCCCGCTGATCACCGTCACCGACGAGAACGCGGGCTCCGACGGCGACATCGTCACGGCAATGATCCAGGAACGCGGTCTGGGCCCGGTCGTGGGGATGCGCAGCTGGGGCGGCGTGGTCGGCATCGGCCCGGGGACCAGGCTGATGGATGGCAGCACCGTGACCCAGCCCCGCTACGCCATGTGGGTGGTGAACCGGAGCTGGTCGGTGGAGAACCACGGCGTCGACCCGGACGTGGAGGTGCCCGTGCCGCCGCAGGCGTGGGCCCTGGGCCTGGACCCCCAGCTCGACACCGCGGTGGAGCTGGCGCTGGCAGCCTTGGCGCAGACCCCCGCAGCCACCCCACCGTCCACAGACGACCGCCCGCTCACCTCGCCGCCCCCCTTGCCGCCCCGACCCTGATACCGCAACGTCGGCGTCTTTTCTGTTGGTTGCCAACGATACCTCCAGGAGTCATAATAGTTCGACCGCAATCCGGTCCAGACAGGACCAGCACGGCGTTGCAACACATTCCCCGAATGAGGTATGTCCATGCGTTCTCGCGGAATGCGTCGCTGTGCGGCACTGATCCTGGCCGCCTGCACAACCCTGACATTTCCCGTCGCGTGCAGTAACGGCCAATCGGACAAAAGCGGCACATTCTTCGGTCCGGCCCAGGGCATCGGAAACGGTACGGCCAAGGTCTACACAACGCTCGACAATGCCGGAAATCCGATCGAGGTCGGAATTCGGATGTCGGCGGCAGCGCTGGACGGGCTTCCGAAGGAAGACGCCGTTCCTCCCCAGATGCTGATGCTCACATTCCCGCATCAGGCCGCCACGACGGTCTTCGATCATGTTACGTTGAATTGGAACAGTCACGGGCATGCGCCGGTGGAGCTGTTCGGCAAACCCCACTTCGACATGCACTTTTACATGATCGACATGACCGCAGTGGCCGCGATCAACCCGAGCAGCCCAGACTTCGCAACACGGGCCGCGCACCTGCCCGATCCGAAGTATGTTCCGCTCAGCTACGTCCTGCCTCCCGGCCCGCCGGTCGAGAACACGGTGCCCGCCATGGGCCTGCACTGGGTCGATACCACGGACGGACTCCAGCCGGGCAAGTTTGACTTCACGCAGATCTTGATCAACGGATCGTGGGATGGCACGTATTCGTTTATCGAACCGATGATGACGCGTGACTGGATGCTGACGAAGCAGGCCGTTCAAAAGGGCATCAAGCAACCTCAGGCATACCAGCGGAGCGGCTATTTTCCGACGACCTACAGCGTCCGTTACGACGACCAGGCGAAGGAGTACTCGATCACGCTGGGCGGAATGACAATGCGCCACGCATCATGAATCCGAGGCCCGAACCCATTCGTCAATCCCAGCAAGAAGCCTTTTCGTTACCGCCGCAGGAGCGGTGGAGGCGTGCACGGACTGGCGGGCAAGTTCCGCAAGGGATTGTTCGTTGTAGCCGTGGACGTCCCGCATGATCTCATACTGCCCAACCAACCGGATTCCGAAAATCAGTGGGTCGTCAGCTCCCAACGCCACCGGAACCCCGGCCTGCTGAAATACCGTAACCGGAACCTGGGCCAGTGACGGAAGAACTCCGAGCGGAAGATACGAAGTCGGGCAGATTTCCATGGCGACCTGATTTCGGGCCAGTGTCTCCATAGTACGCGGACTCATCGCAGCGGTAATTCCGTGGCCTATTCTACGGGCTCCAAGCAGTTCGACACATCGACGGACGTGAGCGTGGTCGGTGTAGAAACCCGAGTGAGGCGTCACGAGCAAGCCCGCGTCACGCGCGATGTGGGATGCGGTGATGAAAGTGTCGGGTTCGCCTAACCGCTCGTCGTTGGAAATGCCGAAGCCGACAACGCCACGGTCGGCGTACTGGGCAGCGACCCGCGCCACATCTTCAGCACACTCGGGTGAATCTGCCCAGCTCACCGCCAGCGTCAGACCGATCCCGATTCCTGCGGCCCGCGACGCGTCCCGACACGCATCCACGAGTACCTCTACTGCGGAGTCCAAGCCACCGAGGCGGTGTGCATATGACTTCGGGCCTACCTGCAGCTCCAACCATCCGGAACCTTCCGCGGCGTCGTCCTCGGCCGCTTCTCGAATGATCCGGCGCACGTCTTCCGCGGACTGAATGGTTCGCCGCGCCGCATCGTATTGACCCTGAAAATATGCCCAGCTCCGGCCGCGCTCAGTCCAGTCGAACTCTTGGTTCACCAGCGCGGATGGGAGACTGACACCGTATTGATCAGCAAGCTCCTGTACCGTGGCGAGCCGCGCGGAGCCAGCGAGGTGCAGATGGAGATGCGCCTTGGGGAGTGTTCGCAATTCTCGCATCGCCGCAGTGTGATCGATCCACGCGTCCCACGCGAAGGGCAGGGCGTGTGGGACGCGCAGGGAGGGGCTCACTCCTGGGGCAGGATCTGGAGACCCTCGTGCTCGGCGAAGTCCGTGAAGTCCTTGAGGTTCAACGTTGCCAAGGGCAGCTCGCGGACCAGGCAACATGCCGCTATCCACGTGTCGTTGGCCGGTCGTGGTCGGCCTCGGATCTGGGCGTTGGCCTGAAGTTCTCCCCATGCTCTGGCGACAGTTTCGCTGTAGGGAAGCACGACGAGTCGGGACAGGAAGGTCTGCATGCCAGCCTTGCGTTGTGGGCCCCAGTTGCGCACCAGCGTCCACTTGGTCAGCTCACCGACAGTAACGAAAGTAATGGCAAGGGTTTTGCCGGAGAGCTGGCGAGCCAGAGTGGTGGATATGCGTCTGCGGAGCACAGCAGAGGCAACGTCGGTGTCAAGGACGACAGTGCTCATGCTATGTCAGATTGTCGAGTAGCGTATAAGTCGGCTAGGAAGTCTTGATATTCCTGCTCAGATTCCCACAGGTCAGGCTGGGCCAGCTCGTCGACCGAGACGATCGGCTCGACACCCTGAATCTTCGCAAGGTGTTCGGTCGGGATCTCGTCGACGGGCCAGCGGCCTGACTGCTCGGTCGTAGACGACACGGATCACCTCCTCAGTGACACCAAGCATCTCACCCCGACACGCGCATCGGCGAACGCCGCGCAGGAGAAGCTACCAGTCCAGCCCAGTTGATCATGACTGGTGTTGTCGGTGATCAGGAAGTACGTGCTTGACCCGTGGCATCAGGCTGCGCTCTTGCCTCCAGTGCGGTCGCCACGGCTTCGAACTCGGCGAGCGCAGCGGTGAGATCTTCGACGATCTCGCGGGCGATCACCTCGGGCGCCGGCAGATTGTCGAGGTCTTCCAGTGACTCGTCACGCAGCCAGGTGATGTCGAGGTTGGCCTTGTCACGCGCGATCAACTCGTCGTAGGTATAGGCCTTGAAGCGCTCCGCCCCGACTCGTTCTGAACGAGGCTTGCCGGGGAGGTAGCACTCGACAAAGTCTTGGAGGTGCGCGCGCTGCAGCGCGTTTTGCTTGCGCGTGAAGTGCATGTTGGTGCGGAAGTCGTAGACCCACAGGCGTTCTGTCCACGGCCGCTCGGAGGCCGGGCGCTTATCGAAGAACAACACGTTGGCCTTCACCCCCTGGGCGTAGAAGATGCCGGTCGGCAGCCGCAGCAGGGTGTGGAAATCGAAATCCTTCAGCAGCCGTCGCCGGATCGTCTCGCCGGCACCGCCCTCAAACAGGACGTTATCGGGCAGAACGACGGCCGCGCGGCCGTTGATAGCGAGAATCGTCGCGATGTGCTGCACGAAGTTGAGTTGCTTGTTCGATGTGGTGACGATGAAGTCCTGCCGTTCGATCTCCCGGTCTTCGCGGGCCTCTCTACCGTCGGCGCCGACCATCGTGAGCGAGGACTTGCGACCGAATGGCGGGTTGGACAGCACCACGGAGTAACGGTGGCCCGGATCGGCCAGCAGCGCGTCCTTGACCTCGATGAGGCTGGGACCATTGGGTTTGCCGATCCCGTGCAGGATGAGGTTCATCGCCGCGAGCCTGGCCGCGCCGTCGACCAGTTCCACCCCGTGGACCAGCCCGTCGCGGAGATGGTCACGCTCGTCCGGGGTGAGGTCCTTGGCCTGTGCCGCCGCATAGTCGTGGGCGGCCAGGAGAAAACCGCCGGTGCCGGCGGCCGGGTCGATGACGGTGTCTGACGGGGTCGGCCGCACGCAGTCGACCATCGCCTGGATCAGCGGGCGCGGCGTGAAGTACTGCCCGGCGCCCGACTTGATGTCATCGGCGCCCTTGGCAAGCAACGATTCATAGGCGTCGCCCTTGATGTCGGTGCCGGATGCCGACCAGTTCTCCTTGTTGATGAGGTCGGCGATGAGTTGCTTGAGCTTGGCCGGGTCCTGGATCCGGTTCTGGGCCTTGCGGAAGATGACCCCCAGCGTGCCCGGTTGCCGGGCCAGTGCTTCGAGGATGTGCCGGTAGGTCGTCTCCAGCTCGTCGCCGTCCTTGTCGAGCAGGTGCTGCCAAGAGCAGTGCCGCGGGACGATCTGCTCCGGCTTGAACTTCCGAGTCTCCCGCTCATGCGCCATCTTGAGAAACAGCAGGTAAGTCAGCTGCTCGGTGTACTCGATCGTCGAGACTCCGTCGTCGCGCAGCACGTTGCAGTACGACCACAGCTTGTAGACCAGTCGCCTCGCCTCAGACACCCGCCATCTCCTCAGCCATCTCGATAGCCGGCGTTGAGCCAGTCAGACGTCCAGAGAATGCGGCCTCGAGCAGAGACCGACGAAGTGCGCGTTCCTGCTTCAGGCGTCGGCCAAGCTCCACCTTGAGCCGCTCGATAGCCGACAAGCGGTCATTGGCCAGATCCACGAGGTTCTGTTGTTCTCCGAGCGGCGGTATCGGAAACTCGACGTTCTTCAGTCTCGATGCTGACAGATGCGCGATGTTAGTCGTGATGCGCGATTCCTTTATAAATCTGCCTGAGTGCATGTGTCGCCGGAATACAAGGAGGGCCCATTCGGGAAGCACGTCACTGTTGGCCTTGAACCGGATCAGACTGTTGGTGAACGCAACTTCGGGAGGCTCGCCGCGATAGATCGCAGGTCGCCCCAAGAACTCAGGGCTCTGCCCCTCGTTGAGCAGCACATCCCCGGGGATCAGCCGATAGCGCTCAAAAACACCGGAGAAGTCCATCTCCATCACGTCGCGAGTATCAATCCGGTCTTCAAAGACATTGGCAACTCGCAGGTACGGCTTCATCTCCGGCCCTGTGTGCCAGTCGGGGTGGCGCTGTCGCCCTAGTTGGACCTGGCCTGCCTCACCAACAGTTGTGAGGCGCCAGCCCCTCACCTCGCCAGTCGGAACAATCTGCCGCAGGAGTGCTCCCACTAGCGGGCGCAGTCGTGCGGCAACGCCTCGCAACGTTTCAAGCGCGGGGTCGAGGCGGGAGAGGTGGTCTTCGAGGACCTCGACGATACGGTACTGTTCGTCCAACGGAGGAATCACTACGGGGATACCACGGATGTCCCCACCTGCAATACCAGACTGACCCGCCGTGGTTCGGATCCTTGGCTCGATATATCTCCGCACCATGGCCGACTCCATTTGATACATCATGAAACGACTATCAGCCATGCCGGCTGGGAGGATCACTCGTATTAGCTTATCGGGATGCAATAATGGCCCCGCATGTTCCGGCACACGGGCGCATCTGGCCACTAGATGCCTGCTGCCGTTGTACCGAGTAAACAGTAAATCATCGACGGCGACCGAGAACTGGGAGAGGCGCTTCTCGTCAAGGTGATCGATGAACTTGACGTCTTCCAAATCCAGTCGCATGTCGCGGACCGCGGATATTCGTAAGATCTTCACACCTTCGGGGCCATTAGTGGGGCGTGCAGCGAATATGCCGTTTCGGATAAGAACTGCAAGCTCCCCCAGTGTTGACTGCGTCCACCCTTGCGGTAGCCCAGTGTCAATCACGCTGTGAGCTCCGCGTTGAGTTGGTCGAGGTAGTCAGCCGCTTGGTCGCCGAGGTCGCGGAGGGCGCCGTCGACGCCACCGCGTTCAGTGAAGGGGGCGTTGTCGAGGTCATCGGGGGTGATGCCGGCAGACGACGCGATGACGTCGGCGATGCGGTCCAGCCACCAGCGCTGTCGTTCGGTGAAGTCCGCACCGGCCTGGTGCTGCTGCGCCAGCCACGCGGTGTAGCGCTGCTGGACCTTGGCGGCGTAGGGCACCAACTGGTCGTCTTCGCCGAGGGTGAAGCGGATGAGGGAGACGAGGTCGGTGATCGTGTGCCGGTTGGCGTGCGTGACACGGTCGACCTCAATCACCTCGTACGCCTTCCAGATCAGATCCATGGTCCAGTTGCGGGGCGGGCGCTTGATCCGCTCAGCCAGCTCGCGCAGCTCGGCGAAGGAAATCCGGGCGATCCTGGGCTGGGAGTAAACCACCTGCATCGCGGTGATCTCGTCGCGGTGCTCCTCCAGGTACTCCCGCCACGACTCCACCACCGACCGGGCCCGGTCGGTGTCGACCACACCATGGGCGCCGAGGAGCTGGTCGACGCTGACCTCGTCGATCACCTGGTCGTGCTTGGCTCGCAGCTCCAGGATCCGGCTGCGCAGATCGGGGTTCGCGGCGATCGGTTCCACCGCGCGGTCGAGCATGGCCTGCACCGCAGCCGCGGTATCGGGTACTCCGTCGACCAGGGGCGCGGCGGAGATGGCCTTCGCCTGTTCGTCGGGGTCGACCGCGGCGACCAGGGCGCCGACGATGTCGCGGACCGGCTGGCCCGCCACGCCGTCGAGTTCCGCACGCTCGGCGGCTGTCAGGTCGAGTTCGAGCTTGGCCAGCCGGGACGCCAGCGTCGCCGTCTCGTCCTCAGTAAGAGTGAGAGCAGCGGCCTTGTCGAGCAGCTTCTTCAGCGAGACAGACCGGACGCGTTCCAGGGGCGCGGCGTCGACGAAGGTGTGCTCGGTGACGCCGACCGCGTCGACGATGACGAACCGGTTCTTGGTGCTGGCGTCCGGGGTGACGGCCTGGAAGTCTGTATCGGACAGGGTGCGGGCACCGCGGCCTTTCATCTGTTCGAAATACGACCCGGACCGGACGTCGCGCAGGAAGAACACGCACTCCAGCGGCTTGACGTCGGTACCGGTGGCGATCATGTCGACGGTCACCGCGATTCGCAAGCTCGGCGAGGTGCGAAACGCCTGGAGCAGCCCCTTCGGATCACGTGCGCTGTAAGTGATCTTGGCGGCGAAGTCGTTGCCCTTACCGAACACCTCGCGCACGGTGGTGACGATCTCCTCGGCGTGGTTGTCGTCCTTGGCGAAGATCAACGTCTTCGGCACGGTCGAGCGGCCAGGGAAGATCTCGGTGAACAACCGGTCCCGGAAGGTCTCCAGCACCAGCCGGATCTGGGAGCGGGCCGTGACGGCCCGGTCGAGCTGGCTGGTGGTGTAGGTCAGGTCGTCCTCCAGCGTCTCGTAGCGCTGGACACGGGTGCGGCGGTCCACCTTGGGCACCACGATGCCGGCGTCGATCTTCGAGCCCTGCGATGTGATCTCGGTGCTGATCCGGTACACGTCGAAGTCGACGTTGACGTTGTCGGCGACTGACTGGGGATAGGTGTACTCCGAGACCAGGTTCTGCTGGAAGAACGCGAATGTCTGCTTCACCGGCGTCGCGGTGAGGCCGACGATGTGGGCGTCGAAGTACTCCAGCACGCCACGCCAGACTCCGTAAATGGAGCGGTGCGCCTCGTCGACAATGATGAGGTCAAACGCCTCTGGCGGTAGCTCTGGGCGGTATCCCACCTCGACCGGGGCATCGGGAATGAACCCGTCCAGGCCGGGGTCGTCCGCGTCAGTCACCTGCTCCCCGCGTAACGCTGCATACACGCGCTGGATCGTGGAGATGATGACATCGGACGAGTCCACCATCCCGGCGCTGGTGAGTTTGTCGACGTTGTAAAGCTGGGTGAAGCGCCGACCGTCGTCGGGCGTGGCGTAGTTCTGGAACTCCCGCGGTGTCTGGTCGCCGAGGTTGTTGCGGTCGACCAGGAACAGGATGCGACTGAACCCGCCGTGCTTGAGCAGCCGGTAGGACTCCGTGACGGCGGTGAAGGTCTTGCCGGCTCCGGTGGCCATCTGGATCAGGGAACGTCCGAAGCGCTGCCCGGCCAGTGACCGCTCGATGCCGTTGACCGCCTCGATCTGCGCTGGCCGCAACCCCTCGATGAGCAGTTCCGGCATGGCGCGGACCTTGCCCCGCCAGGTGGCCGCATCGGCATCGGCCTCGGCGTCACGAAGGGTGCGGGCGAGCGTCGCGGGCTTCGGGAACGCGAAGATCCGGCGGGCCCGTGGTTGCGGGTCGTACCCGTTGGTGAAATGAGTCTCGGATCCTGACGCCTCGAAGACGAACGGCAACTTGCCGTCGACCGTTAACGCCCGGCGCCGGACCTCGACAGGAAGCCCCTGCGCGTACTTGGCCGATTGCCACTCGACGCCGGACAGTGGGGTTCCCACGGGCTTCGCCTCGATCACGCCGACCGCCCGCTTGTCGATATAGAGCAGGTAATCGGCCCGGCCGTGCCCCGGCGCCATGATCGTCTCCCGGACGGCGACCCCGCCACCGGCAAACAGGTTGAGCTCTTTGCGATCCTGGACCAGCCACCCGGCAGCCACCAATTGGCGGTCGATCAGCACGCGGGCGTGCTGCTCCGCAGCCAGCCTCGGGTGCCCGTCCACAGTGTCCATATCTCGAACGAATCGTAGGCGTTACCGCATGCAGAGGCTCCGGTGGCTACCGGTGAAAAGGCTTCGGTCGCCGTCGGCCAGCCACAATTCCTACTGGCCGTGAGGAATCGATGAGATAGGCCAGGCGGTGAACCAAGGGCACCACCGCCCAGCGCCGAGGTTTACTACCAGTTGAGACTGGGTAACTGTGCGCAACCAACGGTCCTGGACTTCCGGAGCCGGGTCGCTGGCCGCGGAAGACAGATCCGGCGTCCCACTGGACGCCACCGGAGCGTAGAAGGGAGCTGGAGATAGCGCGGCCGCCGCGTGCGAATCCCGATCTGCACCGGACGGCCAGCCATCAGGCCGGGCGGTCGCCGGTGAGCCAGACGACGTCGGCAAAGCGCGGTGACTGAACAGGATCAATAACCACGACGATAAGGAGCAACCCATGGAGCACGGCACGGTGCGTAAGCTGATCAGGGCGGCGACCTTGTCCTTTCTTGCGCTGGCGACGACATCGGTCGTGGCAGGTTTGGGGATAATCGCCGCTAGTTCTGCTACGGCCCAGCCGGACGGTCCGGGCGCTGGTTCCGCCGAGGGATCGGTCCCAGATCAGCCGGTTCCGACGCCCATTCCAACGCCCACGCCCACGCCCGTCCCGACCTTCCCTGTCCCGTGATTTCTCGGTTGGATTTGCTTTAGGTGGGCGCGACCCCTTCGAAGGCTGTGGCCGCGGCGGGTTGGCGTGGCCATTGTGGTCAGACCGGCCCCCGGAGGAGTCCTCCGGGGGCCGGTCTGTGCTGCTAGCAGGGATAGGATTCGCCTCTGGGTTATGCGCAGCGCGCTATTGGTATCCGCGGGCTTAGCTGGGGAGCGGTCGGGCGGCCCGGTAGGCGGGATAGCTGCCCGCGATGAGGCCGATCATCAGGCTGATCGCGAATGCCACCACCAACGGCTCAACAGACAAAACCGGGGTGAATCCGGCCAGGGCTCCGGAGGGGTCGAAGGTCGGTGCGATCGCTTGGATGAGGAAGATTAGTCCGACGCCGACGCCGACGCCGATGAGCCCACCAAGTCCGGCCAGGACGATGGATTCGATGAGGACCTGTTTGTGGATGGCGCGGCTGGTGGCGCCGGCTGCCTCGCGGCTGCTGACCTCGCGGGTTCGTTCGGCGACTGAGGCCAACATGATATTCAGGACTCCGAGACCACCGACGACCAGCAAGATCACCGCGATCACCGGGATGAACAAGACAAGGATGCGCACGATCTGGTTGAGGGTTTGCAACCGGTGTCCCAGGGATTGAACCTGAAAGTCCCGCAGCCGGGGGTCCGTGATGTGGTGGCGGTCATCGAGGATGCGGGTGACCTGAGCCATGGCGGCAGGCAGGGCCGCCTGTTGGGTGGCTTGCGCGGTGATCCCGTTGAGTGTGTTGCCGCCGGTGCCGACGATGTAGCGGCGGGCGGTGCTCAACGGCATGACCGCGGTGTTGTCCTCTTGCTGGCCGTAGCTGGCCATCACACCGATGACCCGGAAAGCCACATGGTTGATCTGGACTGTCTGGTTCAGCGCTGCCGCGGGATCACCGAAGATGGTGGTCGCGACGGCAGGACCCACAACCGTCACTCTCGCCACCTGGCGGGCCTGAGTCTGGTTGAAGAACGACCCTGCGGTCAGGACCCGGTTGTTCGTTGCAGCCCAGGTTTCCGTTGTACCGACGGTGGTCGCCGAGGTGAGCTTGACGGTTCCGGTCGCGATCACTATTCCGGAGCTGTTGATGGATGGGGTGACGGTGGCGACGTCGGGTGCGTCCTGCAGTGCGGTGGCGTCGGCGTCGGTCAGATTCCGGGCGGGTGGCCCGCCGCGGACGTCAGCGGCCTTCGGCACGATGCCGATCACATTGGCCACCGTTTCGACGCGCGCATTGACCAAGTTCTTCACCCCATAGCCACAGGCGACCAGCAGAATCACCGCCGAGACTCCGATGATGAGGCTGAGCATGGTCAGCGCGGAACGCAGCCGGTGGGCACGCAACCCACGTAGCGCTTCCCGCCGACTCATTGTGTGGTGACTCATGGTGGCCTCCCCCAACTCTGCGGTACGGCACCGTCCGTCAAGGACACGACTAACAGACATAACCGATCATCGGCGTCGTGGCAAGGAGTTCAGCGAATTCACTCAGATCATCACAACGCGTAGATCATCACTAACTTCTCTGTACATACGAGATAGCGCGTCGGAGTCGGCAGCGAACGCAGCGTGTGCGGGAGCGACAGCTCAACTGCCCTGACGCGCTGGGCGAATCTGTGTTCGGTGACAATGCCGGTGACCTGGCAGCTGTCCACTGCGCACGAATAGGGTCCGCCCTGCGACGAGACCCAGCCTGATTTACCTGGTATCGGAGGAAGGATCGAGCTACCGTTCCTACCACGAAGACATGGAAAACAGCCCCCGGAGATTCTCTTCCCTGGGGGCTGTTTTCGCTGGTAGCGGGGGTAGGATTCGAACCTACGACCTCTGGGTTATGAGCCCAGCGAGCTACCGAGCTGCTCCACCCCGCGCTGCGAACGTAACTCTACGCGCACGGTGACGGGTGGCGCAAATCGGCTGGTCGCCGCCTCATCAACCACCGCCGCCGGGAGTTGGGGCTGCGCCGCCACCCGCTGCTTTGGAGGCCGCGTCGAAGCGTTTGGAAGCGGCGTCGAGATCGGCCAGCGCCTTACCTTGTTCCTTGAAGTCCCCGGCGCCCTGGGCCGCCCGGAGGCGGGTGAGGGCATCACCGATGTCGATGACGGCCTGGCGCATGTCCTGGTTGCCGGCACCCAGACCGGTCGCTGCCGGTGGCTGGACGCCGCCTTGTCCAGGAGCTTTGGTCTGCTGCCCGGGTTGGGGGATCGCGTCGCCGGCCCCCGCGCCGAAGACCTGATTGAGCGCCCCGCGCAACGTCGGGTCGTACCCGATCCGGTCACCGTAGGCGACCAGCACCCGGTTGAGCTGCGGGAACGTCGCTTGACGGTTCGCTCGCTCGATGTAGACCGGCTCCACATACAGCAGGCCACCGCCGACCGGCAACGTGAGCAGGTTGCCGAAGCGGACGTCAGTCTCGGACTGGCGTAACAGGTTGAGCTCCTTGCTGACCTCGGCGGAGGAGACGAACCTGTTCTGGACCTGCTCAGGACCCAGCGTCTGGGACTCGCCGGGAAGCTCGAGCACCGTGATCTTGCCGTAATTCTGCGGGTCGCTCGCCGCGGAGATGTAGGCCGCCAGGAACGGTCGGCGCAGGCTGACCAGCGCGCTGGTGAGCTGGAACTCCGCGGCGCCCGGCCCGTTCGGCGGGCCGGCCAGCACGTAGTAGGGCGGTTGATCGACACCCGGCTGGTTCTGGGTCGGATCAGCGGGCACATTCCAGAAATCGTCGTTGGTGAAGAACACCGACGGATTGTTTACGTGATAACGCGCGAGCATTTCCCGCTGTACCTTGAACAGGTCCTCCGGGTAGCGGAAATGCTGCCGCAACTCAGCGCTGATCGCCTTGTTCGGCTGGACGGTCCCCGGGAAGACGTTCATCCAGGTTCGCAGCACCGGGTCGGTCTCATCCATCGCATACAGGGTCACGGTGCCGTCATAGGCATCGACAGTAGCCTTGACCGAGTTGCGGATGTAGCTGATCTCGTCGTCGGGCAGGCGAACCACCCCGGTCAGCGAGTCGGTGGTCGCTTTGCCCAACACGGTCCGCTGCGCGTTGGGGTAGTTGTCCAGAGTCGTGTAGCCATCCAGGATCCACTGGATCCGGCCATCGACCACCGCGGGATAGGGGTCACCATCGATGGTGAGCCAGGGCGCAACCTTCTCCACCCGATCTCTCGGATGCTGATTGTAGATGATCTTTGAATCGGGCCCGATCGCCTGGTTGAACAGGATGTTGCGCTCGCCGTAGTACGAGGCGAACAGCAATCGGCTCGCCCAGCTTCCCAGTCCTACCCCACCCTTGCCCTGATAGGTGTAGTTCTCCGGGCGCCCATCAAACTCCCGGGCATTGGCGCCGGCGTTGCCGCCGACGATCGCATAGTCGTCGATCAGCTCGCCGAAGTAGATCCGCGGCTGCGGCACCGGGATATCGCCTTGCCGTGAGGTATCCGACACGGTGAAAACCGGGTAACCGCCCTCCCCCGAACCGGGGTCGGACAATGCCGAGTTCACGGTGTTGGCCGGTGCGGCGACGAAGCCGTTGCCGTGGGTGAAGGTGAGATGCTGGTTGATCCAGGTGCGCTGGTTCTCGGCAAGCGACGCGGACTCCAACTCCCGTACCGCCACGATGTAGTCCTGCGTCTTGCCATTGACGGTGTAGCGGTCGATGTCGAGCTTGTCCGGGAAGCCATAGAAGTTCTCCCGCTGCTGCAACTGCGTGAAGGTCTGGGACAGCACGCTTGGATCCAGCAGCCGGATGTTCGGGATAGTGACGTTATCAAGACGCACGTCAGCCAGGGACACGTCCCTACGCCCCGAATACTGCGAGTACCCGACCTGCCGGTCGGTAATGCCATAGGCTTCGCGGGTCGCGGCGATGTTGCGCTGGATGGAGGGTGCCTCACGCTCGTTGGCATTGGGGCGAACCACGAACTGCTCCAGAACCGCCGGCCAGGCCGCACCTACCAGGATACTGGACAGCAACAGCAACGCGATGGCGATTGCCGGCAGTTGCAGGTTGCGCAGCACCGCGCCGACGAAGAAGGCGACCGCGCAGATCACCGCGATGCACGCCAGGATGATCTTGGCTGGGAGCACCGCGTTCAGGTCGGTGTAACTGGCCCCGGTGAACAGTGGATTGCGCCGCGAGAACAGCAGCCCATAGCGGTCAAGGAAATAGCCCAGCGCCTTGAGCAGGACGAAAACACCGGCCAGCACCGCGAGCTGGACCCGGGCCGGGCCGGAGAGCTGACCGCCGCGGCCGGCCAGCCGCAGCCCACCGAACAGGTAGTGGGTGATCAACGCCCCGATGAAGGAGAGCACCACCACAACGAAGGACCAGCCCAGGAGCTCGCGATAAAAGGGCAACTCGAAGGCGTAGAAGCTGACGTCCCGGCGGAACAGGGGATCAGACACGCCGAAGCTGGCGCCGTGCAGGAAAGCCTGCGCCGTCTTCCAGTCGCCCAACGCGGACAATCCGGCGATGAAGCCGACCAGTAGCGGTACGCCGACACCAACCAGCCGCAACCGCGCCAGGATCGCGATGCGGTACCGGGCCACCGGATCATCCGGCCCCGCCACTGGCACGAACACCGGCCGGGTCCGGTAGGCGATCACGATGTTGAGTGCGAGCAGGCCACCGACTACCAAGCCGACGATGAGGAATTGCACCAGCCGGGTGACCAGGACGGTGGAAAACACCGACCGGAAGCCGACCTCGCCGAACCACAACCAGTCCACATAGGTGTCGATCAGCCGCGACCCGACGATGAGGATCACCAGTGCGGCAGCGCCTGCGGCGATCATGATCCGGGCGCGACGGGACAGGGCGGGAACTCCGAGGGGGGGCCGGTTGGCCACGGGACACGCTCCTGGCGACGACAGCAGTGCAGTGCGGACTCCTCGGGTGACCGGTGCCACGCCGGGTTGAGTCCTGCCTGTCCAACTCTACGGAGGGCCCCAGGGTTCCGATCCTTGTGGCCGCACCACTACTACCGGTTCCCATCGCCGATGCGACGATGGCCGGGTGAGCACGCCGCCACCGTACCCATCCGGGTTGTCCAGAGCACTGCCTGCCACTGCGCGCGAGGTCGAGGAGTTCGTCGCGGCCGCCGGGTGGGATCAGCCTCCGCAGCTGTTCGCGCTGGTCGCCACTGCCACCCTGCTGGCCAGCCAACCAGAACTGGCCGATCAGCTGGACGGGCAGGTCGCGCTCACTCCGGTCGCTCAGGACGCCCTGCCCGACGGTGAGCTCGATGCGGCGCTGGCCGGCATCGAGTGGCCGGACTCGGTGGCCGGCTGCGCATTGGCCCAGGAGATCGTGGTGCTCCCGCCGGCGGCCGAAGCCGATCTCGGAGACCTCCCCGATGACCCCGCGCAGGCCCGCCGCGCCGCGGCCGGGCATCCACAACGCCGGGAAGGCAGGCTGGTGGCGGCTGTGCTCCGGGACGGCGTCGGAGCCTGCGTGCTGCGGTTACGCCCAGACTTCGGTGCCGACCAGCGATGCGAGGAGCTGGTGGAGGACCCGGCGCTGGCCCCGAACCTGCTCCGCGCACTGCTGGCAACCCTGCGCTGAGAACCGGATCAGCAGCGCGGTGGCTGGTCGGCCGAAGCCCGATGCCCACGTGCGAGTTCAGCAGTGCGGTGGCTGCTGGCCGGCGCGGAGTTGGTCGAGGGCATGCACCGCGTCGGTCAAGGTGCCCACCCGCACCAGCTGCAGGCCCGCTGGGGTGCGCTGCGCTGCCTCAGCGCAGTTACCCGCGGGAACCAGGAACACCGTGGCCCCCGCCTCCCGGGCGCTGATCATCTTGAGCGGGATGCCACCGATCGGGCCCACCTGACCGTCGGTCGTGATCTCACCGGTGCCCGCCACGAAGGTGTTGCCGGTCAACGCGCCCGGCGTCAGCTTGTCCACAATGGCCAGCGCGAACATCAGCCCCGCCGAAGGGCCCCCCACATCAGCCAGGGTGATCGTGACGGTGAACGGCACCTCGGGTCGCTCGGTCAGCCCGAGGCCCAGATAGCCGCGACCTGGCTGGGGCCCGGCACCGAGAGTGACCGACACTTCCTTCGGCGGAGCGTCACCCCGCTGGAAACGGAGCTGCACGACCTGCCCGGGGTGACTGCCGGCGAGTATGCCCACCGTCTGCTGCGAGGTCTGCAGCTCCCGGCCATCGACTGCCAGCAGCCGATCTCCGACGGCCAACTGGCTGCTGGCGGCACCGCCTGGGGTCACCTGGCCGGCCACCACCGTGGTCGGGTAACCAAGGTAGCGCAACGCGGCCGCCCTGGCGTTGGCCTCCGAATCCCGGAACATCTGCTGGTTCTGCTGCCCCACCTGCTGCTCGGACAACCCCGGATCGAAGATCTCGTCGCGAGGGACTAGCTCGCTGCGTCCAGAAACCCACAGGCCGAGCGCGGCATAGAGGGTCACGTTGTCGACCACCGACACCGTGGTCATGTTGAGGTGCCCGCTGGCGGGGTAGGTCTGGGTGCCCTTGATGTTCACCACCGTCTTACCCGCGACCACTCCGAGGGTGTCGAACGTGGGTCCCGGGCGCAACGCGACGTAGGGCACCGGCGCCAATGCGCCCAGCAGCCCGAGAACCGTCGCGAGGCCGAGGCTGACGAGCAGGGTCCAAGTGCGGCGGCTCACGGCCGACCAGCGTACGTGCTTGGGATCCGCGTACCGTAGACCCATGAGCGATGTGCCCTTCGGCTTCGGCTCCGGCGACCCTCGGGACCCCGACCGGAGGAACCCCCCAGAAGGCAGCGGGGGCGGCAGCGGCGGTCCTGACCCTGCCAACCCGTTCGCGGCCTTCGGGGCCGGCGGCTTCGACGTCGGGGCCCTGGGTCAGATGATCACCCAATTGGGTCAGATGATCAGTCAGGGTGCTGCGAGTGGCGGTGGCCCGGTGAACTACGACCTCGCCAAACAGATGGCGTTGCAAAAGCTGTCCACGACTGGGCTGCCGTCGGCCCAGCAGGCCACCGCGGTCACCGACGCCGTGCACCTGGCCGAGTTGTGGCTCGACCCGGCGACCGCGCTGCCCACGGGGGTCCACAGCACCGCGGCGTGGGCACCGCGGGACTGGGTGGAGGCAACCCTGCCCACCTGGCAGCGGTTGTGCGACCCGGTGGCCCGCCGGATGTCCGGCTCGTGGATCGAGGCGCTGCCCGAGGAGGTCCGGCAGAGCGCAGGTCCCCTGGTCGCGATGGTCGAGCAGATGGGTGGGATGGCGTTCGGCTCGCAGCTCGGCTCGGCACTGGCGCAGCTCGGGGGCGAGGTGCTCACCTCCACCGACATCGGGCTCCCGCTGGGCCCGCTGGGCGTAGCGGGGTTGCTGCCGGCCGCGATCGAGCAGTTCGCCGCCGGGTTGGAGCGCAAGAGCTCCGAGGTGATCGTGTTCCTGGCTGCCCGCGAGGCGGCGCACCACCGGCTGTTCGGGCACGTGCCGTGGCTACGTCAGCGGCTGCTGGGCACCGTGGAGCAGTTCGCGCACGGCATCCAGGTGGACACCGACGCGCTGCAGGGCCTCGCCCACCAGGTCGACCTGGCCAACCCGCAGAGCATGGAACAGTTGCTCTCCTCCGGGTTGCTCGAGCAACAGCACAGCCCCGAGCAGAAGGCCGCGCTGAGCCGACTGGAAACGCTGCTTGCGCTGGTTGAGGGTTGGGTCGATGTCGTGGTCGCGGAGGCGTTGGGTGAGCGCCTTCCCGGAGCCGAGGCGCTTCGGGAGACGCTGCGCCGGCGGCGCGCCTCTGGTGGCCCGGCCGAGCACACCTTCGCCACGCTGGTGGGCCTGGAACTGCGACCCCGCAAGCTGCGCGCAGCCTCCGAGTTGTGGCGCAAGCTCACCGACGAGCAAGACATCGAGCGCCGCGACGCCCTGTGGAACCACCCAGACCTGCTGCCCACTGCTGGAGACCTGGACGATCCCGCCGCGTTCGTCGATCGGGCCGCGAGGCACGCCGCCGACCTGGACGACCCGATTGCCGCGCTCGAACGCACCGCAGCGGATGCTCCCCGCGAGCAACATCCCCCAGACGAACCTGACGGCTTAGGCCCTGAGAACCCTGGCCCTGAGAACCCTGGCTCCTAGCTAGAACCCGGGCGCCGAGAACCCGGGTGCAGGGCCGGCCCAGCGCCCGGAGTAATCCGAGCTGTCGATCGGCCCCTCGGACCTGCGGTTTTCCAGCCAACACCACAGGTTGCCCACACTGTATCCACAGCTGTGGACAGCCTGTGGACGGTCAGTTGAGCTGCTTGATCGGGTCCGCCAGGATTGCCGCATGATCCCGCCGAGCCACGCCATCACACCGTCTGCCATCACACCGTCTGCCATCGCATCGTCCGCCACCGTGCTCCCCGGTACAGCCGTCCCCGAGCGGCTGCGACTCGCGCCCGGCCGCGCTGCGCTGTGGCGTTCCCCCACCTGCCTGCAGCTCGGGCTGGATCATCAGCGGGCCGTCGTCCTCGACGATCTGCCCGGGTCCCTGGCCGCGCTGCTCAAGCGAATGGACGGCGTGCGCAGCACCACCGAGCTACTCACCGAAGCACAGGCCGCTGGCTCGTCGCGCCATGAGGCTCTCGCGATGCTCGGCGACCTGCACCGGCTGGGCCTGGTGCAGGAAGCGTCGGCGCCCGAGGGCGGGGCTCCGGGCTGGCACCGTATTGCGCTGGCCACCGAGGCCGCCAGTTGGTCGGTGCACGGCACAGATCCCACCCGATCCGTGCTGCGCCAGCGACACAAGGCGGTCGTGCGGATAGTCGGATCAGGGCGGGTGACGGTCGCGGTCGCCACCTCGCTGGCCGCGGCCGGGGTGCGGCACATCGCGGTGCAGGCCACCGGCACGGTCAGCGCCGCCGACGTGGGCACCGGCTACCTTCCCGACGACATCGGCAGGCCACGTGCGACGGCGGCGGCCGATGCGGTGCGCCGCTGCGCGCCGGAGGTGATCGGTGCCGCTCGCCGACGGCCGGACCTGGTCGTACTCTGCGACATGGTGGTTCCGGAGCCGGAGGTGGTGGCCGAACTGCTCGGGGGCCGGATTCCCCATCTGATCGGGTACGCCCACGAGGGGTCGGCCGTGGTAGGCCCGCTGGTGTGGCCTGGACGTAGCAGCTGCCTGCAGTGCGCAGACCTACACCATGCGGAGGTGGATGTGGCCTGGCCGAAGCTGGCCGCCCAGCTCGTCGGGCAGATCCCGGCCGCCGGGTTGGCCTGCACCCAGCTGGCCGGCTCATTGATCGCCGAACAGGTGCTCACCACCATTGCCGGGCCAGACGCCGGTCTTCCAGCCCCGCCGATCTGGGGTGCGGCGCTGCAGCTGGACCCGGTACGCGGCACCCTGCTTCGCCTCCCCCGCCCAGCCCATCCACGCTGCGGTTGCGGCGCCGGATAATTGTCCCCGAAGTGAGGTCACGGTGCCGGCTACTACGCAGAACAGCTGTCGGGGGGAGACAATTGCCCCTGTGACCGACATCCCGCGCCGAGCAGCGCAGCGAACCGCCCGGCTCGCGAGCCTCCCGCTGGGCATGGCGGGAAGGGTCGCCGCAGGCTGGGGCAAGCGACTCGGCGGGCACACCGCGAGCGATGTGCACGCCGAGCTCAGCGCGCGCACCGCGGAGCAGCTGTTCGCCGTACTCGGCGAGCTCAAGGGCGGAGCGATGAAATTCGGCCAAGCCCTGAGCGTCTTCGAGGCGGCAATCCCCGATCAGCTGGCTGCACCGTACCGGGAGGCCCTGACCAAACTGCAGTCCGCTGCGCCGCCGATGGCCCCACAGTCGGTGCGCCGGGTACTCGATGAGCAGCTCGGCACGGGCTGGCGCCGCCGCTTCACCTACTTCTGCGATGAGCCCGCCGCAGCCGCCAGTATCGGCCAGGTACACCGGGCGGTGTGGCATGACGGTCGTGAGGTCGCGGTCAAGGTGCAGTATCCCGGCGCGGACGAGGCCCTGCGCTCGGACCTACGGCAGCTGCGGCGGTTCAGCCGGCTGTTCCAGGCGATCGTGCCCGGCCTGGAGGTCAAGCCGCTGCTCACCGAGTTGCAGGACCGGATGGTAGAAGAGCTCGACTACCGCGACGAGGCAGACAACCAGCGCGCGTTCGCCGCGGCGTTTCGGGACCACCCCGAGATCGCCGTGCCGGCCATCGTCGCCAGCGCGCCGAAGGTGATGGTGTCGCAGTGGCTCACCGGGACGCCGATGGCGCAGATCATCCGCAGCGGCTCGCGGTCTGAGCGCGACGACATCGGGACCAAGCTCTCACTGTTCCACTCCTCCTCCCCCACCATCACCGGCCTGCTCCACGCAGACCCCCACCCGGGCAATTTCTTGCGTCTGGACGACGGGCGGCTCGGGGTGCTCGACTTCGGCGCCGCTGCGAAGCTGCCGGGCGGGACGCCGCGCACCCTCGGGGTCGCGACGCGGCTGGCTGTCGAGGAGCGTTCGGGGGAACTGCTGGACCTGCTGTGCGCGGAGGGTTTTGTGCTTCCCGGTATGCAGTTGAGCGCGGAGGAGGTGCTGGCCTACCTCAGCCCGTTCGCCGATCCGGTTCGCACCGAGACGTTCCACTTCACCCGGGCCTGGATGCAAGCTCAAGCTGAGCGCGTCGGCGACTTCTCCGGCCCGGGCTTCCAGACCGCGCGAGCGCTGAACCTGCCACCGAGCTACCTGCTGATCCACCGGGTGAGCACTGGGACCTTCGGTGTGCTGTGCCAACTAGACGCCACCGTGCCACTACGAGCGATCACCCAGCGCTGGCAACCGGGTTTCGCCGCCTGAGGCTCAGAGCAGGCGGCTCGCGGCGCGGCGGGCGCGGCGGTCGGCGTAGCGGGCCAGGCGCTGCCAGCGGCGGGCGGCGGCGAGCCGCCGGGCCAACCGCTCCTGGCGGGCCCGCTGCTGGTCGTCACGCATTCGATCCCGGGCGAGCACTTCATGCAACAACATTGTCGAACTCCTCAGTCAGCGGCGATCACCTCGGCAGGGAGCGGGGACCACTCGTCGCGGGCGACGTGGGGTGGTGGCACCGGAAGGGGCCCGAAGTCTGGGGGCCCGCAACGGGCCCCCAGACTTCCTCAAGCGGCGGTTTCCTGCCCGGCCCCTTCACGCTCGGCACGATCCCGCTCGAGGGCGGCCTTGGTGGGCCGGCCTCGCGGACGCTTGCGCGGGATGACAGCGCCGTGCTCGAAGATCTCGCCACCCCACACCCCCCAGGGCTCTTGCCGGGACAGCGCACTGTCCAAGCAGGCGAGCCTGATCGGGCAGTCTGCGCACAGCTGCTTGGCCCGCTCCAGCTCAGCCGGCGACTCGGCGAACCAGAGATCCGGGTCATGTGAGCGGCAGGGCAGGGTGTCCGACCCGGACGACGCGGCATCGAGCAGGTGGCCCAGCTCTGCCCCACCCAGCGGGTCGGGCAACGCCCCGCCGTCCAGCGGGACGGTCGCGGTCAACACTTGTCTCTCCTCCTCGGTGGTGGTGCCGATGGAACTCGCCGGTGCCGACCTGCCGCGGGATGAGGGCCTAACAACGCATGAAGGCCGCGGATCCCGCTGCGGGGTCCGCGGCCTTCATGAGCCGGATGCTGCTGGCTCGAAAATCAAGGCTCCGATGCGGACATTCGCATGCGGTCGGTCGCCGGCAGGTCACTGCCAGTCGGGTTGATGTGGACGGGGTGGAAGGGACGCTCAGCAAGCAGCGACCGCGCGCCAGAGGGCACGATCCGCAAGCGCTTGGACTGAATCCCCCCAGGCACAGCGAGAGGCCCACACTGCAGGAAGTAGCGAGCGCCGGTGGCTGTGTTCATCTCCATCGCCGATCACTCCTTCCCGCTTGGCCCACACTCAGTGTCTGGGCGATCCACCCTGGCCAGCCGCATGCAACGACCGCTTCCAGGAGTTAGGAGCAAGGTTATGGCCCGGCTGATACACCAGCAACCGAATTTCTGGTTTTCTTGTTCACGTGCGTCTGCGAGCGGCCGGTGCGGCATGGATACCCGCGCTCGGGCGGTGCGGTGCCAGACCCTGAGGTGCGAGGCCACAGAGGAAACGGCTGCGCTGCCTGGACTTCCTCCCGCCGGGACTGCGGGATAGCGCCCACGATAGCGCGAGCCGGCGGCGCGCCCGGGTCACCCCGACGTACAGCAAGCGCCGCTCTTCCTCCAACGCGGCCTGGTCGCCCTCGGCGTACTGAATGGGCACGGTCCCGTCGGCGAGCCCGACCAGAAAGACCGCATCCCACTCCAGGCCTTTCGCGGAGTGCAACGAGGCCAATGTCACACCGTGGACTGCCGGAGGATGCGCGGCGTCGGCGCGAGCGTCGAGTTCGGCGACAAACCCGTCCAGATCAACGCCGGCGGCGACATCATCAGCCAGTTCGGCCAGTGCACGTAGCGACTCCCAGCGCGTCCGCGCCGCGCTGCCCCCGGGAGGCTCGGCGGTGAGGCCCTGCCCGGCCAGTACCGCTCGGACGGTGGTGCCCAGCTCGGTGCCCGTGCCCACCATGCCTGCGGCGGCCGCCATCCGCAGCGCACGAAGGGCGGCCCGGACCTCAGGACGGTGAAAAAACCGCTCTCCACCGCGGACCTGGAACGGGATCCCCAGCGCATCCAAGGCCTGCTCGTAGGCCTCGGACTGGGCATTGACCCGGTACAGCACGGCGATCTCGCCGGCCGGGACACCGTCGCCCAAGAGTTGCGCAATGGCCTCCGCGGCAGCCGCCGCCTCCGAAGCCTCGTCGTCATGCTCGGCGAAGGTCGGCTCAGGACCGGGCGGCTGCTGACCCTCCAGCGTCAGGCGAGAGCCGGCCGGACGCCCCCGAGCAGCGGAGATCACCCGGTTCGCCAGGGACACGACCTGGGGGGTGGAGCGGTAGTCGCGGTGCAGCCGTACCGTCACCGCGTCCGGGTACCGCGCGGTGAAACCCAGGAGAAAACGGGGAGCCGCGCCGGCGAAGGAGTAGATGGTCTGGTTCGCGTCCCCGACGACGGTGAGATCGTCACGTCCGCCCAGCCAGGCGTCCAGCACCCGCTGCTGCAACGGGGTGACGTCCTGGTATTCGTCGACGACAAAGCAGCGGTAGCGGTCGCGGAACTCCTGCGCCACGTCCGGCTGCTCCTCCAGCGCAGCCGCGGTGTGCAGCAGCAGATCGGCGAAATCGAGCAGCCGGTTGCGGTTCTTGAGCTCCTCGTAACTGGCGTAGATCTTCGCGACCTGCGCTGCCGGTGCCGGGGTCTCCCGCTTGGCGGCAGCCACCGCGGCGGGGTAATCGGCGGCGGTGAGCAGGCTGGCCTTGGCCCACTCGATCTCACCGGCGAAGTCCCGGAGATCGTCAGCGCCAGTGCCCACGCCGGCCCTTTGTGCAGCCTGGCCGACCACCCGCAGCTTGTGTTCCAGCAGCGGCCACAGCTCGTCACCCACCACCCGGGGCCAGAAGTAACGCAGCTGCCGCAACGCCGCGGCATGGAAGGTACGGGCCTGCACTCCGCCCACATCCAGATCGCGCAACCGGGTGCGTAACTCCCCCGCCGCCCGGGCGGTGAACGTCACGGCCAGGACCTGCCCTGGGGCGACCTGGCCGGACCGGACCAGCTGGGCGATCCGCCGAGTAACGGTCCGCGTCTTCCCGGTGCCCGCACCGGCGAGCACACACACCGGTCCCCGTGGCGCACCCACCGCCACGCGCTGCTCCTCGTCGAGCCCCTCCATCGGATCCCCGTGCCGTCCCACGATCCACATCCTCGCAGAGCGGACCGACCTCGGGGGGACTAACGATCACGAGGCCGGTGGGGAACACCCCATAGCGTTAGGCTGTTGATGCTGTACGTGAGCAACGTGACGATGTATTCGACCGTGTGGTGCGGTTACTGCCGGCGGCTCAAGGCACAGCTGGACCGGGCGGGGATCGACTTCCACGAGGTGGACATCGAGCACAACGCAGCTGCTGCCTCGTTCGTGGCGGGCATTAACGGGGGCAATCAGACCGTGCCGACCGTGCAGTTGGCAGACGGTTCCGTGCTGACCAACCCCACCGTCGACGAGATCATCGCAGCCACCGCCGCCTGATCAGACCCCTCCCCAACCGGCCACGAAACGTTATGATGCGAGACGTGCTTGGTCGGTAGGCGGCTCGGGGCGAGGGCGGTGCCAGTGAAGATCAGGGACCGGAAACGGTGGGAACGCGAACTCACTGCACACATGCGGCGCCACGCCGCCGACATCCATAAGGGACCGCAGAAGCGGGCCGAGCCGGCCGGGATGTGGATGACCGCGCCGCGGCTGATCCTCTGGACGCTCATGGTCATCATCATCACCAGCGGGGGCTGGGCGCTCGGCCTGTACGTCTTCTGACGCCCACCCGCACCTTGCACCGGCGCTCGCCGCAGGCCAATGCGCTGCTTGGATTTCGCCAGTGCGGATCGGCTAGACCGCTGTGATAGTTATCGGCCGTGTGGCGTGCGCGGCCAAGGCGTCAAGATCATGTGGATCGCTGGTGAGCACGATCGGGTCTGGCAAGACGCTCGCGAAGGCCACGACGATCGCGTCGGTCGCCGAGATCGTGCCAGCAGCGGCCGGTGCACGCGCGCAACCGTGCACCCGCACGGGCCTGCGTCTCGTTCACGTCCCGTATCTGGCAGGCCCGCAGCAGCCGGTTGACGTGAAAGTCGCGACGGTGGTCCCCGGTCAGGGCTTCGGTCAGGACAACTGCTGGCACCTGCGCCGGCCAGTACCCGCGCCTGCGCAGCTCCACCAGACGGGCCCGCTGACCGGCCAGCGCGCTGACACCGCCGGCATGCAGGACGATCGTCATGCCGGGCGGGCTCCCCGCGCAGCATCGGCATCGCCGGAGCGTGGTAATACCTGGTCTGCCCACTCCCGAGCGGCGAGCGATTCCTGCTGGGGGATCGGCCCGAGCTCGGCGTCCAAATCAGCTAGGTAGGCATCCAGTTCAGCGACCTTGACGCGGCGCTCCAACTCCGCATCCAGGGCGGCCGCCGCCAGCCGCGAGACATTCAGACCCGCCGCTTTCGCCCGGACCAGCAGATCGTCGGGAACCGTGATGTTCACCCGCGCCATGCGCATAGAATACACACTTGGGGGCGGATCCGCCGTCGGGCCGTCGCGGCCGCACTCCCATCCGGGGCCGCCAGCTCGCGGCTGCGTATCGTCGGTTCCCGATCGCGCGGCAACGGTGCGCGTCGTGAACTCGTCACCACCGACGTTTGCAGTCAGAGGAAATGGCGGTGACGTCGAGTTCACGACACGCTCGTACCGCAAGTCGAACACTGATCTGACTACCCGGGAACCCATTACTTTTCGCAGGCGACTCCATCGCCGTCGCTGTCCAATTTGTAGTGGTCGGTGCCGACGACATGGACTGGTCCGCGTACGTATTCCGGACCGTTTCCGGATCCGCCGGCACAATCCACGTCGCTGGCGATGGGAACGCAGGCCCCGGTGTAGTTCGAGTCACACCCTGCTTCCGGTGCCACCGGCGATGCTTGCGGTGCTGGACGGGTGCGCGGCGGCTGTGCTGGCATCGTCGCGGTCGCCTCCGTCTCCACCACTGCTGGTGGCGGTGGTGGCGGTGGCGGTGGCGCTATTAATGTCGTCGCGGGCTCCTGCGCTGACGAAATGGTAGTGTCGATTGGTGTACTGGTAGCGCCCTGGACAGGATCGGGTTGTGCGGTCGCGCAACCAGTCAGTACAACCAATCCGGCAACTGCCGCCCACACCGAAGCTCCCATAACTCGTTCATCGTGATCGAGCACGCCCCGTTACCAAGAAGTCGACCCGGTCATGCCAGAGATGTAGAGATCCGCCCATATACAGAAATTGATGTACACTGGCAGATCTTCGCTCGCTCAGCAGACACGCGAGGTCGGGGCGGGCGTGCATCCAGGTCGAAATTTATCCACCCGGTCAGATTGTGCAGGTCGCCCAGTGCTGGCATCAGCAACTTATCCGGCTGAGGATGCCTCCGGCGCTCCGGCGCTCCGGCGCAACGTCGGGCGCAGCGGGCACCCTCTGCCGGGTAGCCAGACGCAGGCCAGGCAGCCTAGGACGGGGCGGCGCCCACCAGCGGCGTCGCGAAGCGGGCGACCCCGACTGCACCGCGGCCCGCGGGTACAACCGGCCGGCGAGGGTCAGCGGGTAAGGGTGTGCAGGAGGGCGCGCCAGGCGGTGGGGGGGACGGCCAGGGCGGGGCCCTCGGGGTTCTTGGAGTCGCGCACCAGCACCCCCTGCGGCGCGGGCGCGACCTGCACGCAGTCGCCGTTGACGGCGCTGTAGCTGCTGGTGCGCCAGCCGACCTCGACGCAGCCGCCGTTGACGGCGCTGTAGCTGCTTTTCTGCCAGACAATCCCGTCCGGCTCAGGTGCGGTGATCATGGTCCTCTCGATCCGCGTAGAGCTCGTTTGCCAGGGTGGCAATCAGCTCGGTTGATTCTCCCTCGCTCAGCGCGGTCTGGGCCAGTAACCCCAAGATGCGCCGGTAGGCGGCGATCTCCTCGGGTTTCTCCAGGAACAGGCTGGCGGTCTCGCTCTCCAGGTAGGCCACCGGCCGGAACTCGGCGAACTCCATGAGCGTGAACGATCCCGCCGCCGCGGCATGGCCGCCGAGCGCGGCGGGCACCACCCGCAGGGTGAGATACGGGCGGGTCGCCTTGCGCACCAGGTGCGCCAACTGCTCGGCCATCACCGCCGGCCCGCCGATCGGCAGCCGCAGCACGAACTCGTGGATGAAGAAGGTGAACCGGGCCGGGCGCTCCCGGCCGAACAGGCTCTGGCGGCCCAGCCGGGCGGCCACCCGGTCCTCGGTCTCGTCCACCGGCATCGTGCCCGCCTCCCGGATCAGCGCGCGGGCGTAGTCGGTGGTCTGCAACAGGCCGGGCACCAGCGTCGCCTGGAAGTCGTCGATCGTCAGTGCCTTGTTCTCGTGGTCGATCAGGGTGCGTAACTGCTGGGGCAGCCGGGTGCCGTGCTGCTGCAGCCAGCCCGGGATGTTCTGCTCCCGGCAGATCCCCAGCAGCCGGTCCCGCTCGGCGCCAGTCACGTCGGCGACCGCGAGGAACGCCGAGACGTCCACCTCGGTGCCGCCGCGCTTGCCGGACAGCAGCCGCGACACCCGGCTCTGTGACCAGCCGAGCTTCTGCGCCGCACCCTTCTGGTCCAGCCCGGCCTGCCGCATCGCCCGGTGCAGCCCCTCGCCCAGCTCACGGCTGCGTATCGTCGGTTCCCGATCGCGCATGGTGACCTCCCCGAGGGCACCCTACGACCTATGCGGCGCGAAAATCTAGCAACTTGTCCGGGCGCGGCTTGCATGTCCCTGGGCCATCCGGGTCACCTGTGCACCGGTGGGGCAACGGACCTCACCCGTGCTCAGACCCGGGAGATATCCCATGGACGCCCCCACACCAGCGGTCGCCGACGCCTTCGGCCTCCTGCTCATGGATCTGTACCGGCACCTGGACGATGCTGAGTTCCTGGCGCAGCAGTTCGAGGAGTGGACCGAGGAGGACGCCGACACCGCGCGCAAGCTGATTCCCGATCTGGTGATCGTCATCCGTGGGCTGCTTTACGACCACCAGGTGCAGCCGAGCGGCGACTGCCAGATCTGCACGTCGGCCTGGCCATGCCCGGTCGTCACCCTGATCCACGGTCTCGTCAAGGACCCGCACCGCCAGTACGTCGCGCTGGTCCGTAAAGCCCGCGACGCTTAGGGTAGTTCCACACCTCCCAGGGCGGCCAGCGGGTCAGCGAGGCGTTTGGCGTCACCGACCACCACGCCGGTGAACCGGCTCGGCGCGAAGAAATGGGCCGCGGCCTCGGCGACCTGCCCGGTCGTGACCGCCGCCAACCGGCCGGCGTGGGTGAGCAGCCAGTCGAGGTCCAGACCGAGGGAAGACAGGACGGCCAGCTGAGCAGCCAGGCCCCGCTGCGACGAGGTGTGAATCGTCAGCGACCCGATCGCATAGTTCCGGGCATTGTCCACTTCGGACTCCTCCGGAGGTACCACGGCCATCCGGCCCAACTCGTAGCGGGTTTCCAGCAGCGCGGCGGCGGTGGCCTCGCTGGCGGTGTCCGCGTCCGCGACCAGGGTGGCCCCATGATCGGTGAACTCGAAGCCGCAGTGCGCGCCGTAGGTGTAGCCCTTGTCCTCCCGGATGTTCTCCACCCAGCGGGAGGAGAAATACCCGCCGAAGACCAGGTTCGCCAGCTGCAGCGCCGGGTAGCGCTCATCGTCGCGGGGGATCGCCTGCGCCGAGAGCCGTAACTGCGACTGCACCGCGCCCTCCCGGTGCACCAGCTGCAGGTCAGCGGGGGTCAGCTCGGGCAGGGCGGCCAAGCCGACGGCCGGGTGGTCGCCGCGCCAGCCCGCCAGCACCGACGCCACCAGATCCACCGCACGGTCGGGCTCGATGTCGCCCACGAGCACCAGGACCGCGCCGCCGGGGACCACCGAACGGCGGTGCAAGGCGCGCACCGCGGGCCGGGTCACGGCAGCGACGTCGTCGACCTCGGGCCATTCCCTGGCGAAGGGGTGGTTGCCGTAGCGGCGCCGTTGCAACGCCTCCCGGGCGATGACCTGCGGCCTGGACCGGCTCATGGTGATCCGCTCCACCAGGCGATCCCGCTCCCGGGACACCTCGGCATCGGCATAGGAGGCCGAGGTGAGCGCGTCACCGAGTACGTCGAGCATCACGTCCAGGCCACTGGCCAGCGCTGATCCCGACACCGCCAAATGCTCCGGATCCACCCCGGCCGCGAGATCACCGCCGATGGCGGCCAGCACCTTGTCGATGGCAAACCGGTCCCGCCGCGGCGTGCCCTGCAGCATCGTGGCGGCCAGCAACTCGGCGCGGGCGGGGTGGGTGCGGTGGGTGCCGCCGAACGGGATCTGCAAGCGCAGCTCCACCATCGGCACCGCGGGTCGCCGCACCGCGATCACCCGCAGCCCGTTGTCCAGCACGGTGTCCACGGCGGGCGGCGCGCTCGGGGCCCGTGGGGCGCCCAGCGGCGGCAGCGGGCGTGGCCCCAGCTCGGTCCGGCCGATCTGCTCGGCGCTGCGGTGGCCCATCACGCCTCCTGCCCATTCGAAGAACCGCTTGTGGGTTCGAGCGTGGATGCGGGTTCGACGATCAGCACGGCCCGGGAGTCCGGTCGCAACTCAGCGGCGGCCTTCGCGACCTGCTCAGGGCTCATCGCCGCCACCATGGCCGGCAGCTCGCTGATCAGCTCGGCGCGCCCGTGCAGCAATTCGTAGGCGCCGATGGCCATCGTCCGGGATACCAGCCGGTCATGCTCCTGGAACACTGTTGCGGCCCAACGCGCCGTGACCCGGGCCAGTTCTTCGGGATCCGGGCCGTCCGCGGCGAGCCGGGCGATCTCCTCGTCGGTCGCGGCGAGCACCGCGTCGACGTCCACGCTGGCCGGGTGGACCGCGGAGATGGTGAAGGTGTCCGGGTCGCGGGCATCCAGCGGCGCACCGAACAGACCGCAGCCTGCACTGATCTCGGTCACCAGCGCGTCGGTGTGCACCAGGCGCTGCTCCAGCCGGGAGGAGTCACCGTCGGTGAGCACCGCGGAGAGCACCTCGAAGGCGAGGTAGTCATCGAAGCCGGCGGCCGGATCCGGCATCCGGTAGCCGACGGCCAACGCGGGCAGCGGCGCAAGCTGATCGGGATGGTGATGCCGGCGCTCACCCTGCGGTGGTGGCTCGGCGAACGAGGGTCGCGCCGGAACCGGACGGGCGGGCACGTCGCCGAAATGCCGGTGCACCAGCTCGAGCGCGGCGTCCACGGCGAAATCCCCGGACACCGTGAGCACCGCGTTGCCCGGCGCGTAGTAGACGTCGAAGAACGCCGCGCAGTCGTCCACGGTGGCCGCTTCGAGCTCGGAGAAATCGCCGTACCCGTTGTGCGCGTTGGGGAAGGTGTCGTAGAGCACCGGCGGCAACGTGATCCACGGGAACCCACCGTAGGGCCGGTTCAGCACGTTGAGCCGGATCTCTTCCTTGACCACATCGACCTGGTTGCGCAGGTTCTCCGCAGTGATCCGAGGAGCCCGCATCCGGTCCGCCTCGATGAACAGGGCGCGCTCCACCGCAGCGGAGGGCACGATCTCGTAGTAGTCGGTGTAGTCGGGATGAGTCGAGCCGTTGAACGTCCCTCCCGAGGACTGCACGTGGCGGAAGTGCGCCAGCTTCTCCAGGCTCTCGCTGCCCTGGAACATCAGGTGCTCGAAGAGATGCGCGAACCCCGTGCGGCCCTGCGGCTCGGAGCGGAATCCGACGTCATAGTGCACCCCCACCGCCACCACCGGGGCGGATCGGTCCGGGCTCAGCACCACCCGCAGCCCGTTGGGCAGCGTCTCGCGGTGCAGCTCCACCGTAGGAGCAGGGATGCGGGTCATGAACCCACCCTACGGCGGGCCATCCCGCTACCGCGCAGCCGCCACGCCAGCAGCGCGCCCGCCACTCCGGCGACTGTGACACCGACCGCGGCAAGGCGCTGCCCGTCCGCCGCCGCCCCGCGCACGCCGGTTCCCGCGAGGCGGACGACGGGCTCACCTGCGGGCAACGGGTCGGGTACCTCGACGGCCAGCACGTCACCCAGCCGGTGACCGCAACCGTCCAGCCGGCCGGGCAACACGCGCCCGTCGGACAGCTCGAGGTGCACAAAGTCCTGGGCGCCGGAGGGACCGCAGAGCACCGACTGCACCACGGTGCCCCGGGCGGGGCGGACCTCGCCACCACCTCCGCCAGGTGGCCACAGCAGCCACCCCAATCCTGCCGACCCCAACCCGATCACCAGTACGAGCAGCACTGCGCGGGTGGTCTGTCGGGCTGCCACCGGCGCATCGTAGCCAGCGAGCACGTCAACCGGCGCTCGCCATGTCCCGCAAGCCGGCCTCGGCGGCTCCCGCTGTCAGCACGTCGATCCCGAACGCCTCCACCGGACCCAGCGCTCCCGGGCCGGACACACCGTGTGCAGCGGCGCGCTGCGCGCCCCAGGCGAGCAGGTCCGCGGTGAGCTGGTAGGGATCGCCCGCGGTCAGGTGGACCTGCGCCAGCTCAGCGCCAGATGCGTCGTAGGCGGTGCCAACGACGTGGGAGATGACCTGGCTCAAGGCGGCTGAGTCAGGCTCGGCGGCCACCCAGCGCATCGCAAACTCCCCGATCCTGCGCACCAGCGAACGCGCTCCGGGTAGCGCCAGCAGCGCCGGAATGGCCCGGTAGGACAGCCGCGTCAGGCGGGTCGCCGGGGTGAACCTACCGAGGTAGACGTCCACCTCGGGCAGGCTCTGGGGACTGGCGAGCCGGGGCAGCGAGTAGTGCTCGGTGGCGCCGATGGCCAGCGCCAGATATTCCCGCCCGGCCAACCGCACGGTCCCGGCCCGCGATGCGGTGGGTTCCTGCCGGATCCCGTCGCGCCAGGTGAAGCCGTGCCCGGTGAGCAACCCGGCAGCCGAGGAGAAGGTGCCTCGGCTGATCACCTGTGCCCGGGTACCTGTCCTGATCAGGTAACCCACCTCGATCCGGTGCACCCTGGCTCGCGAGCGCCGCAACGCGAGGGCGCCGGCGAGATTGCCGGGTACGTAGTCGTGGCCGAAGGCGGTGATCAGGCTTGCCCCGGATCGCTGCGCCAGCGGGCCGAATTCCTCGAACACCCGGCGGATGAAGGGCGCCTCGCCGGTCGAGTCGAGATAGATGGCCCCGGCATCGATGGCTGCTCGTAGCGCCGGCTCGCCGAACCGGACGAACGGGCCAACGGTGCTGACCAGCACGTCATTCCGGCCGATCAGATCTCGCACCGACGCGGGGTCGCTGACGTCGGCCCGCACGACCTCCAGCTTCCCCGGTCTGTGCGGCTCGTCCAGCCGTCCCGCCAGCGCAGCGAGCTTGCCCGCGTCACGTCCAGCCAGAACCGGCCGCAACCCCCGGCGCACCATTGCCTCTGCCACCCGGGCGCCGGTGTACCCAGTCGCCCCGAACAGCACAATCACGGGGGCTAGTCCGCGTGGAGCGCTCGGGCTAGCTCGGCGCGGCTGGTGATGCCGAGTTTGGCGTAGGCGTTGGCCAGATGGGCCTCCACGGTGCGGACCGAGAGCACCAGGCGCTCGGCGATGGCCTGGTTTTTCATGCCCTGCACGACCAGGCTGGCGACCTCACCTTCCCGGCTGGTCAGCGGCCGCGGAGCCAGCTGCTCCAGGGCGGGGGTGCGGATCTCCTCGCAGGCCCGCGCCAGGCTCGCGGCCCGGGCGGTCGAGGCGGCCGCCCGACGCCGATCACCGGCGCGCAGGTGCGCCGCGGCGGCGTGGGCCGCCGCATCAGTAGCCAGCAAACGGGCTCCCAACGTTTCGAACTCGACCGCCACCTCGTCCAGCCCGCCACCGGCGTTGGCCGTCGCCGCCTGGGCGTGCGCGCTGTAGGCGGCCACCAGCGGACCCTCGACCTGGCCGGCCAACTGCCGCAACCGCCCCACCACCTCAGCAGCCCGCCCCAGCCGGACCACGGTGTGCAGGGCCTGCGCCTCCACGGCGCGCTGCCCCATACCCGCCGCGACCGACGCCGCCCGCAACGCCCGATCGGTCGCCTGGGCGCTGCGATCCTCAGCGGCCGCCTGCCAGGCCTCGGCCAGCAGCCATTCCGGCTCGAATACCGCGCAGTGGTGCCCCACCGAGCTGCCATCCAGCAGCCGCCGCGCGGCGGGACCATCACCGAGCTGGGCGTGGGTTTGTGCCAGTAGCGCAATACACAGTTGCCCGAAACCGCCCGGGTCGCACTGCCCCAGGCCGGCCACGGCCTCCGACAGCCACCGAACGGCGGTGCGCGGACGTCCCGCGGCCAGCGCCGCCCACCCGCAGTGGGCAGCGGCCAAGGCATCCCCCGCCCACTGCGGCTGGGTCATGCACCACTCGTGCAGCTCGGTGGCCCGAGCCACCGCGTCATGCACCCGCCCGGCCAGCAACAATGCCGACAGCTCGGCGTGTGCCAAGAGTTGCCGGCACAACGCCGTTTCGGGCTCAGTCGTGCATCGCTCCAGCGCCGCCCAGCCACCGGCCACCACCGAGAGCGCCTCGGCGGTGCGACCCCGGGCCGCCAAACCCGCCCCGGTCGCACTCGACGCCCACACCACCGCTTCGGCACCGGGGGCCTCCGAGGCCAGGATCTCGGCACCGGACTCGGCAGCCTGCTGGGGGCGTCCGGCGAAAAACGCCAGTACACCGTGCACCGCGCTGATCCGCCGGGCCACATCGCTGTCCGCAGCGTCGGCGGCCGCCTTGTGCAGCATCGCCTCAGCCTTGGCCACCTGGCGCACGCCGAAGAACAGATTCAGCGCCCGCACCACGGCCAGCCGGGACCGGTCCTCCGCGGAGGTGGCAAAGGGCGCCGATGCCGCCGCCACCTGCTCAGCCTCATCGGACATTCCCTGCCAGCGAACCGCCTCCAGCAACGCCAGGTGCGCCCGCACCCCGTCCCGCCCGTCGCTACCGTCGATCGCCGCCTGCGCCAGACGCGCCGCGTTTTCGTGATCAAGCAAGGCGTTGGCGTGCACCGCGGCGTCGGCCAGCAGGGTGGCGTGCGCCCCGGGCTGGTCGCTGTCGAGCAGCAGCATGCCGGCGCGCAGCAGGTCGTCCTGACGTTTCCAGGGCAAATGCGTGTTGGCCAGCCTGCGGCGCAACCGGCAGGCGTTGGCCTCGGGCAGCTGATCTCGCACCACGCTGGCATAGATCGGGTGGGCCAGCCACACCTCGGCCCGCCAGCCGCTGTTGACCACCGTCACCAAGCCGCGGCGCTCCAGCACCGCGACCACCTCGGGGTTGATCAAACTGGCCACCCGGCCCAGGCCTAGCGGCTCGTCGGTGGCCAGTAGCTCCAGCGCGGTCCGCTCATCGGCGCCGAGCCCGCCCAGCTGTGCTTGGACAATCTCCCGGAGCCGGGGCGTGGGCTCCATCCGGCCCTCCCAGCGCCACACGCCATCGCGCATCCGCAGGGCACCGGTCTCGCAACCGCCCTCGACCAGCTCCCGCAGGAAAAGGACGTTCCCACGGGTGGCCCGCCATAACCGCTCGATCGTCCGGCTGTCGACCACCCCGCCGAGCACACCGGTCACCAACCGGTTCATCGCCAGCCGCGGCAGCTGCGCCAGCTCCAGCCGGTCGGCCAACCCGTTCTTCCACAATGTCACCACCGGATCAGGAGCGGGCTCCCCAGTCCGCACGGTGAGTACCACACAGGCCGTGCGGGTCAGGGCCAGCTGATGGAGCAATGTCACCGACAACTCATCGAGCAGGTGCGCATCATCGACACCGATGACCAACCGGTGAGTCTTGCCCTGCTCAGCGATGGCGGATCCGGCGCGCTGCAGCAACGTCAACGGATCGGCCACGGACTCCACCGCGGGCAGCAGATGCGCCACGGCCCCCAAGGGGATCGCAGCTGCCGCATTCGTGCCGGCCGCCCACCGCGTCACCCGACCGCCGCGCTTTGCCACCGCCAGCGCTTCCCTGGCGAGTCGTGTCTTGCCCACCCCGGCAGGACCGGCAATGACGACACTGCGTGATTCTCCGCCGGTTAAACGCTCCGCGATAAACTGCAACTCTGAGTCACGCCCAGTGAGCGTCCACGGATCCGTTCTCATCGTCGACCCGACCAACGCGCTTGGCAATCCGCGCTGGTCGGAGGCACAGTCGGTGGCCTAACGCAAACAGCCGACCGCCCCAGCCCCCTCTGACACATTGGCTACGCCCCCCCGCGTCGCGCCAATAGCTGACAACTACCCCCTGATGTCAGCATAAGCTATCCGTGACGCGATAGCCATGGGCGACTTGCCTTAGAAGATGAATACTACTGTGAGTAGGGATCGAGTGATCCGGACTCTGGTAACAGCCCGTACGCAGTTGGTGACATTCTGTTTCGACATAAATTGCCGTGACGCGAGAACGGTCTGCAATTACTCAACGTACAGATGATCAATCATGCACGATGGACGACGCCCCCGATGTTTCTGAGCGGGTGATGCGCGGGGTGCCCCGGTAGCGCAGCACGGACGCGCCGGCAGCCTCTACGGCGAGCGTTCCACTGACCGTGACGATGGCGTGGCTGGCGCCGGACAACATCGCATCAAGATTGCGGACCGTGAGATCTGTCAGCGGCAGCTGACTGGCGCCCGCCGCACTGAGCCGTAAGTCCTCGACCTGGCCGGACAGGGCCAGGGTGCTGGCCCCTGAGACGGTGGCCTGCACCTGACTGATCCGGATCGGTCCAGAAACCGAACCGTTTCCGCTCGCGACCAGCTGCAACGCCGGGCTGGTGATGGTGGAAGCCAGGGTGACCCGGCTGGCGCCACTGGCGCCCAGCTGCTCGAGCTGGCCGACGGTGACCTCGGCCGACAGGGTGGCATTCCGGACGCTCGTGCCCGGCTTGATCCCCAGATGCAGCTGGTTACCGGTGACGGTGGCGTCGATCCGATCGACCAGGTTGTCGTCCATCCGGACCACCGCCTGCGCGGGTCCGCCCGCCCTGAGCTGCACCACGAAGTTGGCACCCACCACCACCGAGGTGACCCCGGAAAGATCGATCGTCCGGCTGGTCAGCCGACCGGAACCGGCCACCGCCGCGGGATCAGCGAAACCGCCATCCGCGTCGCCGCCGTTGCCGCCGTAACCATTGCCACCGTTGCCATTGGCACCCCAGCCGCCATAGCCGTTGCCACCGTCACCCCCCCTGCCGCCATTACCCCCGCTTCCGCCTTGACCCCCGTTTCCTCCATAGCCGTTGCCGCCGCTAGTGCTGCTGGTCCCGGCGGTGCCGGGACCACCCTCGCCCGGGCTTGAGCCGGTGCCCAGGCAACCAGCCAGCAGTCCGGTCGTGGCGAGTATCGCCATCGGCCGGCCAACCTGGACTGTCCACCGCCCCACACCGCGGCCCGGGGCACCACCCACTACGACCTCCCTGTGCCTAGCTGGGCCGACTGAAAGCGAGCGAGCAGCCACCGGAACGGACGGCGCGCCATCAGGCCCAACAGCAACAAGGATCCCACCCAGGGCAACAAGAGTAAAACGATCTGCAATACGCCCAGGGCGGTCACCGCTATGTTGCCCTGGGCCGCTTGGTCTGCCACCGCTTGAGACAACCGGACCAGCTGATGCCACACCACGGGCAGCACGGTGGGTACCACGATCAGAAACCCGATCAGCCAGTACAGCAGGTAGGGCACCACGATCAGCACCCACAGCGTGATCGTCCGACGAACCCACGGTTTGAGCTCCAGCACCCGGGGATGGGTGGGCCGGCCAGGGATGACGCTCTTGAGCACCGGCCCCATCCGGCTGAACAGATCCGGCACCCCGATCAGGTCGCTGAGAATGTAGTAGCCATCCAGGCGGATCATAGGCAGGAACTGCGTCGCCGTCTCGATATGCAGCGCGACGATGGCCACCAACAGCCAGGGCGACCCGGTATCGAGATAGACGGCGCTCATGCCGGTGATAAACACCGCGTTGAAGTAAACGCCCCCCAGGTCGGTGCGCAGCCGCCCACCCCGGCCGAGCCGGTAGGAATCGGTGACCGTGCTGTAGAGCGCCGGCCACACCAGGTACAGCCCGAAACCCATCACGCCCGGTTTAGCGCCGCCATAGCGGCACGCTGTGACGTGCCCACACTCGTGAAACGCCGCCGAGACCAGTAGCAAGCCAATCACCAGCAGCGTCAGCGCCGGTTGGTACACCAACGCCAGCGCGCTGGGCACGATCTTCCCTACGCCACCTTGCGCGATGATCAACACATCCAGCCCGACGAATCCCACCAGCATCGCGAGGATCACCGGTGGCCAGAACATCGGCGCGAACACCCCGGCGATGCGCCACACCACCGGCTCGGATACCACTCCGACCCGGAACTTCAACGCCAGCAACGGATCCGACATCTTCGCCATCTTGGGCGGCCCGCCGGCTTGGCCCGGTTCAGGCTGTCCAGCCGCCGGGTCAGCCGCCACGATTCCCACCGGCCGCAACCGGTTGTCCAGCAGGAATGCCACCTGATCTGGCTGCACTACCCTGCCGAACTCGGCGGTCAGCGCACCTGCCAGGCTCGCGTGGTCGCGCTGACCGTCCACACTGGCCGCCAATAGGTACAGCAGACGGGGCAGCTGGATAACCTGCCCATCGGCCCGACGCACGATGTAGGGCGCCTGGATAAAGCCCGACCCCTGATACTCCCCGATCAGCTCGACTCCCTCGGCTAACCGCGGCACCGTACTCACAAGGGATCCTGAATCAACCGCCATACGCTCAGTGTCGATGACGCCCTCCCCGACTCGAAACTGCGCCGATCCTTGGCTGCGCCGACCTTAAACCCAGCCCCCAAATCGAAATCGCCGCGCCGCAGAATGTGGCATTACTGAATGCCAGCCTAACCGACGTGCAACACCCCGGCACGGCTGTGCACTACCTAGTTTCATCTCCACGAGCCCCCCGTAGTGCGATGCGTCAGTGCGATGCGTCAGTGCGATGCGTCAGTGCGATGCGCCGCATGTCGTCTGCTGCATGTCATCCATGACAGCGCGTCGCGAAGGGGCGGCCGCCCTCCAGCCACCCCTCCCGCGCTAACGCACTACCTGCGATCACCCGATGACGCGTCAGCATCCGCTCGACTCAGCTGCGGACTGCCCCTCCGGCACCACCGTCACCAGCGCCTCCGACGCCGCCGTAACCGGTACCCGCTGGGTTGGTCTGGTCACCAAACAAGTTGATGTTGATGAGGTTGGCGCCGAGGCCGCCCCTTCCGACGCCACCGGGGCCACCCAGGCCGCCCTCGCCACCACGGCCGCCACTGATCCCGCTGAGCATCGACAGCACGGTACGGTGCGGTAGCAGCTCCGCACGCTGCTCGTCGAGTTCGGCAATGGTCAGTGCCAGTGCAGAGCGTGCCTGTGAAGAGCATGCCTGTGAAGAGCTCAGTGCCTCTGACATAAATCCTCCTAGGAAAGGTGTTCCCGCGACCTCTTGCTGGTCGCCGGGCACGAACGCCGCATCGGTGGCAGTGCCGATCGGCGTGGACATACGGTGCCCACACCCACACCCAGGTGGCAATCAGTAGTCATACTTAACTCTTCTAGGACCACTACGTAGGCCGGAGGCCTTGCTCTGCGCGGAGGTCCACGGGATGTCGCGGAGATTCGCTCCGTCGCGACATCTGCACCAAGGGCGCTCCTGCTGTTGTTTTCACTGGTAGAGACGCTGGATTATCTCGGAGGGGCGGTCGCGGTCCAGACCGCCCCTCCAGTCCTCACACGGCCCTACCCACGATCAGGTGATCACCCAATCGTGCGATCTAGATTCAGCTACCGATCGCTCCGCCGGTGCCGCCGTTACCGCTGCCGCCCGCCCCGCCGGTGCCGTCGCCAGCGGCGTTGGTCTGGTCGCCGAACAGGTTGAGGTTGATCAGGTTGAGACCGAGGCCGCCCCGGCCCACGCCACCCTTGCCACCCTCGCCACCGTTGCCGCCACGGCCGGCCCCGCCGCCGGTGTTGAACAGCGACAGCACGGTCCGAGCCGGCAGCAGCTCCACGTGCTGGCCGTCGATCTCAGCAAAGCTCAATGCGTCAGACATCAAATCCTCCTAGGAAAGGTGATCCCGGTGAACCGGGCCGCAAACACCTCATCGGTGGCAGTGCCGATTTGGATACTCATACCTTGCCTAGCGGTGACCCCCGGTGGCAATCAGTAGTGGCACGTAACTCCTCCAGGCCTACTACCTAGGATTCGACGTCGATTCGAATACGTAGCCCCCCGGAAAATCTACCGAGGCGCGACCATGCACAGTACCTATCACGAAAGACATTGCCCGGATCTGCTGGCCGCGGCCTCAAATGCCCCCACCAGAATGGTCCAATCTCAGCCATCAAGCAACTGAGGGGGTGGGGCCGGCCGGCCCCACCCCCTCAGCTAGCACCTGCCACGGACGATCAGGGGACCGTCCGTGGGCACCAGCGCAGTTCAGCTGAGGATGTTTCCGCCGGGACCACCATTCGCACTGCCACCGGCGCCACCGGTTCCGTCACCGGCGCTGTTGAGCTGGTCGCCGAACGCGTCGATGTTCAGTACGTTCAGGCCCAGGCCGCCGCGGCCGACGCCGCCCGCGCCACCGGTGCCACCGTTGCCGCCACGGCCGGCGTCGCCACCCGTGCTGAACAGCGACATCACGGTCCGAGCCGGCAGCAGCTCAACATGCTGGCCGTCGATCTCGCCAAAGCTCAATGCGTCAGACATCAAATCCTCCTAGGAAATATGTGCCCCGGTGATTCTCCGGGGCCGCGCGTCACCTCGTCGGCGGCATTACCGATTTGGCACCACATACATTGCCCGCCATTGGCGCTACTCGACAATTAGTAGTCGCACGTAAGTTCTCGAGTGGACCACGTAGCGGCTTGTCTTCTCACTTGGGGCCTTCTCACTTGGAGACCTCCCGCTTGGGGATTCACATTTCGACCCGAGGGTATCGGCAGAAACAGCAAAGGACGGGTGGCCACAGTGTGGCCACCCGTCCCCGATAAACGGCATGCCGCGATCAGTTGATCGCCAGCGGTATCAGCGGAGAATCAGCTGAGGATAGCTCCACCCTTACCGCCATCGGCGCTGCCGCCCGCGCCGCCAGTTCCGTCACCGGCGCTATTGGTCTGGTCACCGAACAGGTTGAGGTTGATGAGGTTGATACCAAGGCCACCCCGGCCCGTGCCACCGGCGCCGCCGGTCCCGCCGTTGCCGCCACGGCCGGCGTCGCCACCCGTGCTGAACAGCGACATCACGGTCCGGGCCGGCAGCAGCTCAACGTGCTGACCGTCGATCTCGGCAAAGCTCAATGCGTCAGACATCAAATCCTCCTAGGAAAGGTAGTCCCGGTGGCCACCGGGACGAAACGCTTCATCGGCGGCATTACCGATTCGGCACCACATACATTGCCTGCACGGGAGACACGGGGCAATCGGTAGTCACACGTAATTCGTTCGGTCGAGTACCTATGTCTTAAGTACTTAATCGACCCCGGTACTTAATCCACGCCGCACTTAATCCACCCAGTACTTAGCCTGCAGACAGCAAGACGGGAGGAGTGGCCGTGCGGCCAGTCCTCCCGTCTCAACTCTCAGCTAGGCGATAATGATGATTGCTGGAGTGAACTCTCGCGCAGAACCGATCAGCCAGCGGGCGCAGGAGCGGGAACGGCGCCAGTAGCGGCACCGCCCGTGGTAGCACCACCGTCGGCGCTGCTGGCGCCGCCGACACCACCGGTGAGACTGTTCGTCACGTCGCCCTCGGTGTAGAAGACGGGGTACCAGAATTCGGCCGAGCCGCTGCCCGCACCGGCAGGCCCGCCAGCCCCGCCGGAACCACCAGCGCCGGTGTCGCCGCCGTGCGGGCCGCTGGTCTCGCCGACGCTGAACAGTGACAGGACGGTGCGAGCCGGCAGCAGCTCCACGTGCTGCCCGTCGACCTCCGCAAAACTCAGTTCATCAGACACGAAATCCTCCTAGGAAGGTGAGTCCCGGTGGTCCCGGGCACAGAAAATCACCTCATCGGTGGCAAATGCCGATTCGGCACCACATACCATGCCGAGAATCAAGGTCGAGCGGCAATTAGTAGTCGCACGTAAGTCCACCGACCAGCTACCTAGCAGTCGTGTTTGGCTTTTTAACACCTAGCCGGCTCCGGTATTCTACGGAGATTGCCAGACACCAGGTACGCAAACCGCGTCACCACATCCACAGCTGATCAGGCGACGGGGATGGCCCGCAGCAGAGCCCGCAGTCCATCGGCGTCCAGTAGGTCGGCGGGTCGCACTGTGCGATTGTCACGAACGTAGTGGAAAACTGCGCGGACCTGGTCCAGCGGGGCGCCGGACAGCGCTGACCAGGCGAGCCGGTATGCCGCGAGTTGCACGCTCACCGCCCGAAGCGCGACATCGTCGGGCACAGTCCCGGTTTTCCAGTCGACTACTGTCCAGCCGCCGTCAGGGTCTGCGAAAACCGCGTCCATCCGGCCTCGCACGCCCACCCCGTCGAACACGGTCTCGAAAGGGACCTCGACGTCATGCGGACTACGCGCAGCCCACTCGCTGGCCAGGAAAGCTGCCTGCAGCACATCCAGTTCGGTGTTGGGCGCAACTGCCGCGTCTGCCGCGCCGGGCAAGTCATCGTGATCAATCAGTCGGGTGGAACCAAATCGACGCTCCAGCCAGGCGTGAAACGCGGTACCGCGGCGCGCCATCGGATTCGGCGGGCCCGGTAGTGGTCTACGCAGCCGGGCAGCCAGTGCCGATGGGTCATCGGCAAGTTCCACGAGCTGGCTGACCGACAGATGCGGGGGCAGCGCAATCTGTTGTTCAGCACGTCGCGCGTCCCGCTCCGCAAGGAGCACGTCGATCTCGCGCTGCCAGCCCGCTGCGGTAGGCACCGGCTCGTGGTCGGCTGCCAGCGTGTCTCGCACCAGCTGGGCGCCCTCGACTACCGCAGCCCGGCGCGGCCCGAGCGGGTCGACTGGCCAGGGCAGCTCGCGTGGCGCAGTGTCGAGCGGGTTGGGCTCACCCTCGCCGGGTGTGGCAGCCCACTGCTCGATCACACAGTGCGCCACGTCGCAAATCTCGCGCAGGAACCCTGCAGGCGATCGGGGTGCGCTCCCAACCTCGCCCCAGTGGTGGCCGCTGACCAGCAGGGTCTGCTCGGCCCGGGTGAGTGCGACGTAGAGCAGCCGGCGCTCCTCGGTCAGCCTCCGGATGTCGAACGCGTCCTCGTGCTCGGAGAGCGCCTCGGCGAGCTCCTTCTGGTCAGCGCCCCGGGCCAGCGTGAAATCGGGCAGGTCAGCGCAGTCACCGCGCAGCGCGACCGGCAACTCGGTGACCGTCCGCAGCCAAGACGAGCTCTTCTTGGCTGCCGGGAACACCCCATCGACCAGGTGCGGGACGGCCACCACCTGCCATTCCAGGCCCTTGGCCGCGTGCACGGTGAGGATCTGCACCCGATCCCGGGCCACCTCGACCTCGCCCGGCTCGAGACCATCTTCGGTGTCCTCGGCGGTACTCAAGTAATCCAGCAACGCAGGCAGTCCAGCCAGTGGGCTGGTTGCGGCGAAGTCCGCGACCACGTCAGCGAATGCGTCCAGATGTGCCCGGCCGGTCGGCCCGGGACGGACCAATGACTCGGTATCCAGCAGCAGGGTGCGCTCGGCATCGGCCACCAGATCAGTCAGCGGCTGCGTGACCCGCCGCCGCAAGGCCCGCAACTCGGCCGCCAGCGTGCGCAGCCGCCGGTAGCCCAGCTCCGAGTAGCCCGTCGGTTCGCCGGGCGAATCCAGTGCGTCGACCAGCCCCGCCGCCTCGGCGGCTTCCCCGGGTAACTCGGCAGTCAGGGCCGCCAGGACCTCCATGGAGGTGACGGCCTGAGCCGCCCCATTCTGATGTGGGCTATGGCGATGTCCGCTGTGATTTCGTGCTGGGGTCCGGTGATCGATCGCCAGCTCCCGGGCACGGCCCCACAATGCGGACAGGTCCGCGGCACCGATCCGCCACCGCGCGCCGGTCAGCAGCCGCACCGCGGCGGTGCCGGCCAGTGGGTCGACAAGTAACCGCAGCACGCTCACCAGGTCGCGAACCTCCGGCGTCTCCAGCAACCCGCCCAGCCCCACCACCTCGACCGGAACGTCCCGAGCCCGCAACGCGGCGGCCAGCGCCGCCATGTCCGCGCGGCGGCGCACCAGCACCGCCGCGCTGGGCGGGACGCCGCGACCGGCTATCGCCGAGTGCCAGCGTTCAGCGATGGCGCCGGCCACCCAACTGACCTCGGCGCGAACGTCGCTCAGCAGCGCGCAGCGGACTTCCCCGGGCTCAGCACCATCCCGGCAGCGCAGCTCACCCACCTGCACTGTTTCGGGGGCAGTCGCCGGGCCGCGCAGCTCGCCGGAGACCGCGTTCGCCACGGCAAGCACCTCAGGAGGATTGCGGAAGCTGGTGAGCAGCCCGCAGGTCACGGCAGGCGTCCCGTCCGGATTAGGGAAGTCGCTGGTGAAGCGCGGCAGGTTGGCTGCCGACGCGCCACGCCAGCCGTAGATCGACTGGCAGGGATCGCCGACCGCGGTCACCGGGATCCCGGCAGCACCGAACAACGAGCGCAGCAGCACCCGCTGACTGTGCCCGGTGTCCTGGTACTCATCGAGCAGCACGGCCCCGAAGCGGGCGCGCTGCGCGACGGCCACCTCAGGATGATCACGTGCCAACATGGCCGCAATGCTCATCTGGTCGCCGAAGTCGAGCGTCCCCTCGCGGCGCTTGAGTGCGATATAACGCTCCAGCAGCGGCAGCATCGCCAACCGGGCGCGCTGCGCCTCCACCACCGGCTTGAGGTCGCCGCGCAGCGGGCCACGCTGGCGGGCACCAGGCGCGGCCTCGACCAGCGCAGTGATCAAGGTTTCGGTGTAGGTGCGCAGCTGGGCCGGCTCGCACAGATGCTCGGCGAGCTGGCCGGCCAGCCCGAGCAGCCATCCGGTGACCGTGCGGGGCACCTTCCCGTCCAGCTCGAGATCCGGTTCCCAGCCGGCGGTTACCCGGTGCGCGAGCTGCCACGCGCCGGTCTGGGTGAGCAGGCGGGCTCCCGGGTCGGTGGGTAACCGCAGAGCGTGCTCGGCTACCAGGCGGCCGGCGTAGGCGTGATAGGTCAGCACGGTGGGCTCGCCGGCCACCACCGCCTCCCGGCGCTGCCCAGTCGGGTCGAGTCGCGGCAGCACCGGAGCTCCGGCCAGCCTGCGCAACCGCGCTCGGACCCGCTCGGCGAGCTGCTGGGCTGCCTTGCGGGTGAAGGTCAGGCCGAGCACTCGCTCGGGAGTGACATACCCGTTGGCGACCAGCCACACCACCCGGGCCGCCATCGTCTCGGTCTTCCCCGAACCAGCACCAGCGACGACCAGTGTGGGCCGGTCAGGGTCAGCACCGATGACAGCGGCCTGCTCCGCGGTAGGGGGTGGGGTGCCGAGTTCCGCGGCGAGCTCGACGGGCCCTATCCGGCCGGCGGCCCCAGCGCGATCAGCCGACGCCACCATCACTGCGTCACCTGCCGCCCGGTGTCGTGCAACGGACACGCGATCTTCGAGGGGCACCGTGTGCAGTCGCCGTTGTCGATCGCGACGAACTCAGGGCCGGCGGTGCGCCGGGCGGCCTCCCGCACGACACCGCGCCAGCGCGCCAGGGCCGGCGGGTCCAGCGGCTGCTGATTGCGCTGCACGGCCGCGGTGGTGCGGGCGGAGACCTGAACGATGCAGGCGCCACCGGGTTCGGCCGTCAAGCCGAGTTCGGTGAACGCGCCGTGCGCAGCCGCAAGCTGGTAGATGGCCAGCTGTGCGTGCTCCTCGGCGGCCTGTTTGCTGACCGGGGTCTTGCTGCTTTTCACATCGACGATCACCGGGCGGCCCTGGCCGTCGCGCTCCAACCGATCCACCCGGCCGCGCAGCAGCACAGCTGGGGCATCGTCCGGGCCGTCTGCGGGGTGATCAGCCGGCGAGAGGTGCACTTCGATGTCCTGCTCGCAGCCGACCTCGGTGAGCTCCCCGCGACTGTCCCGCCACCAGCGGCGGAAGGTCTCCACCATCTGGCGCACCCGCTGCTGCTCAGCGCGGGAGTACCACGGGGCGCCCGCGTCAACGCCGGTCCACGCCTGCGCCAAGGCCTGCTCGAGCTGCTCCTCGGTGGCACCGGCGGCCACCGCCTGCACCAACCCGTGCACCAGCGACCCGGTGACCGCGGCCAGCGCCCGCACGTCCTCGCCACCGTGGCGGGTGAGCAGCCAGCGCAATGGGCAGTTCGTCACCAGCTCCACCAGCGACGGTGACACCCTGGCCGGCTCGCCCAGCACCCGCAGCGGGGACTGGCTCGACGGCGGCGCCAGCCCGTACCAGGAATCGGGGTGCGCCCCGGCGACGCCGGCCCCCGCCAGCTGCGCCAGGCCGGCCGCGGCGCTGCCACGCCGTACGGTGGTCTCGGCCGGATCGCAGCAGACCCGGCGCAGCTCGGCGACGAGTTCGGGCAGGCTCAGACCCCGCTCCCGGGTAGCCACCTCTCGCTCGGGTACCGACTCGCTCGGGCCCACCAGCTCATCGAGGAACCGGGACGGCTGCTCGTCTTCCCCACGCACCGCGCTGACCAGCAACCGGCACCGGGCGCGGCTCAGCGCCACCAACAGCAGTCGCCGCTCTTCGGCCAGCAGTGGCGCCGTACGCGAGACGGTTCCGGACTCGATGCCGGCGACGACGTCGACCAGATGCTCGATGCCGAGCAGGGAGCCGCGGAGCCGCAGGTCTGGCCAGCTGCCTTCCTGCACCCCCGGCACTGCGACGACAGACCACTCCCGTCCGGCCGCAGCGTGCGCGGTGAGCACCGTGACTGCGTCGCCCTGAGGCGAGCGCGCGGCCAGCGAGTCACCGGGTATCTGCTGCTGGGTGAGGTAGTCGCAGAAGCCGAGGACACCGGCCCGACCACCGTCGGCGCCGGGTAACCGATCGGCAAAGCGGGCGGCGGCATCGAAGAGCGCGACCACCGCGTCGAGATCCCGATCGGCCTGTGCACCGGCCGGTCCGCCGCGCGCGGCGGTGGCGGCCCAGCGTGGCGCGAGCCCACTGGCCCGCCACACCTGCCACAGCACTTCCTCGGCGGGCTCGCCCCGCGCAGCCGCACCAGCGGCCGTCGCCAGCAAGCCGGACAGCCTTCGGGCCGGCGCCGCAGTTGTCTCCTCGAGCCCGTCCAGTGGGTCTTCGCGGTGAACCGCGGCGACGAGCAGCGCGCCACTGTTGCGGGTGCCGCCAGCAGCGAGCTCACGGCGGCGCAGCTCACGGCACAGTCTGCGCAGCCCCAGCGGGTCGGCCCCGACCAGCGGGGAGGTGAGCAGCGCGGCAGCGGTCTCCTCGTCGAGGGCCGCGGGGTGGACCGCGCACCGCAACACCCCCAGCAGCGGTGCCACCGCGCCCTGATGGGCCACCGGCAGTTCCTCCCGCGGCACCGCCACCGGCACCCCTACGGCAAGCAGCGCCCGGCGCAGCGCCGGCAACGCCCGCGTGGGGGAGCGCACCACTACCGCCATGTCCGACCAGGCCACCCCGTCCAAGAGGTGGGCGCGGCGGAGCTGATCGGCGACCCAGGACGCTTCGGCCGCAGCGGAGCCGAAGACCCGTACGGTGACCTGTCCACCGCGTGGCTCCCCCGCCGGCTCACGCGGGCCTGCGCGCGGGCCGGGCAACCGGTCGGTCAACCGGGATACCGCGGTCCGCACCGCCGGAGCCATCCGGTGATCGGTGCCCAGTCGCACCACCGCGGACCCGCCGGTGGTGAGCAGGCCGGGATCAGCGCCCCGGAAGGAGAAGATTGTCTGGTCCGGATCGCCGAACAGCAGCAGCTCGAGGGCGCCGGCGCCGAGCCTGGTCACCAGCCTGGCTTGCAACGGGTCAAGATGCTGGGCATCGTCAACGATGAGGTGGCGCACCCGGCTGGATTCCCGGCGCAACACCTCCGCATCGGTGTCGAGCACCAGCAACGCCGCGGACACCAGCTCAGCGGCGTCCAGTGCCGGTGCGGTCGCTTGCGGCGTCGCCGTGCCCACCGACCCGCGCAGCAGCATCACCTGCTCGTAGCCGCGGAAGAAGCGCCCCGCCGCCACCCACTCATCGCGGCCGGTGCGGCGACCCAGCGCGATGAGGTCTTCCGGCGCCAGCCCACGTTCCGCGGCGCGCATCAGTAAGTCCCGCAGCTGCGTGGCGAAGGCCGGCAGGCCGAGCGCCGGCCGTAGCCGCGGGGGCCAGCAGCGCCCACCGGTCTGGAGTTCGCCGGCGAGGAGCTCGCGGATCACCACGTCCTGCTCGGGGCCGGACAGCAACCGGGGCGGCGGCAGATCCTGCAGCGACGCCTGCAGGCGCAGCACGGCGAAGGCATAGGAATGCACGGTCCGCACCAGCGGTTCCCGCACTGTCGGTGTGACACCGTGCGCCACGAGCCGTTCAACGATGCGTTCCCTCAGGTCGGCGGCCGCTCGGCGGCTGGAGGTGAGCACCAGAATCCGCTCGGGATCCGCCCCGTGAAGTACCCGGTCGGCGACGGTATGTGCCACCAGTGTGGTCTTGCCGGTGCCGGGGCCACCCAGCACCCGTAGTGGTCCACCGGCGTGCTCCAGCACTCGGCGAGCGTCAGTCCCCCAGGCGACGGTCGGGGGTACTGTTGTTACGGAACGAACCAAGACGGGCACGCTGCGCATACAACCACGCCGCTCCGACAGTCATCGGCGCAGGAGGATGGTGGCGATAGACGGCGAGGATCTGGAGCGAGTGCGCGCGGTGATAGCTGCTATCCCGGCGGGATCGGTGCTCGCCTACGGCGAAGTCGCCGCCCGCAGCGGGCTTCCGCGCCGGGCCCGTCTGGTGGGCCGGATCCTCGCCGAGGACGGTCAGGACCTGCCGTGGCACCGGGTGCTGCGTGCCGACGGCACCCCCGTGCCACATCTCGCCGCCGAGCAACTGGCCCGGCTGCGCGCCGAGGGTGTATTCGCTGCAGGTGGACGGATCCCGATGCGCCGCTACCGCGCCGGCCACTGAGCCTGAGGGCCACCCCGCCCGGATCAGTCCTCGAATGTCAGCTTCGCACCAGCGGTATACGGCAGACATAGCTGATCGCAGGAGGCAGATTGCGCAGCACCGCACGGGTGGGCAGCACCTCGTCAAACCGGGCGCCAAGAGCCTCCCGGAACTGGCGAGCCTGGGGCAGGACGAGGGCGTGTACATAGGCGAACGTCGTGAAGACTCCTCCAGTACCGAGCGCGCTCGTGATGACATCGAGCAACTCGCGCTGCTCCTCCTCGGAGAAGTTGGCCCATGGCAGACCACACACGATGGCGTCCACCGCGGTCAGCCGGTGCTCTTCCAGATGCCCCTGTAGCCTTCGCGCGTCGTCCGCGATCACATGGGCGTGCGGTGCCTGCCGCTGCACCTCCCTTGCGAGCTGGGGATTGCGCTCGAATGCAAGAAATGTCGATCCGGGCGAACGCCGACGTTCGATTCGTGCTGTCACCGTCCCGGTGCCGGCACCGAGTTCGACGATCACCGCATCTTCCCTGCGGGGCACCACGGCAGCCAGCCGGTCACCAAGAACGCGTGAACTGGGCGCAATGGCGCCCACCTCGCGCGGCGACCGTAGCAGCGCCTGGGTGAACAGCAGCAGGTTCCGGCCCGACATAGGCACCCCCATATCTATTTCGAGATATCTATCTATTCCGAGATATCTATTTCATTGAGACGCTGCGAAACCTGTTGCCGGCTTCGGAGTCAACATCGTACCCTGCGGTGTCGTACCCAGCGGCCTGGAGCGTGAAAAGTTCTGGATAGAGCGTACCGCAGCTCATCAGCTCTTCGTGCGTGCCCTCCTCGACGATCCTGCCGGATCGCATGACAAAAATTCGATCGGCCATTCGTGAGCTAGCCAGCCTGTGGGTAATTAATACGATCGTGCGACCACGGCCAGCCCCCTCGTGCGCCAAGTCGCGTAGGGCTCGGTAAATCCGGTGCTCAGCCCGCGGATCCAGCGCGGCCGTCGGCTCATCACAGATCAGTAGTGGGGCGTCCCGGAAGATTCCGCGGGCGATCGACACTGCCTGCCATTGACCACCGGACAGATCGCAGCCCCCCTTGAAATAGCGGGACAGTACGGAGTCATAGCCCTGGGGAAGGTCGTCGAGCACACTGTCCACACCGGCCCGGCAGGCTGCCTCGACTACAGCCGGACGGTCTGCGGCACGCTCGAATCGCCCGATCGTGATGTTCGCAGCGGCGGTGAACGGCCACCGGATGGCGTCCTGCGGAATGAGCGCGACCTGGCTGTGAATACTGCACTCGTCGACAGTGCTGAGATCCTGACCATCCCACCGTACAACTCCAGAGGTCGGACTGTATAGACCGGCCAACAATTTCGCGAGAGTGGATTTTCCGGATCCGTTTTCGCCAATGAGAGCTATCACCTGCCCCTTGTCGATGGTCAGTGAGATGTCCCGCAGAACCTCCCGTTCCGTACCAGGGTATCGGAACGACACGCTCTCGACTGAGATCTGCCCGAAATCCGGCACAACGCTGACCCCGGTCGTGCGGTGCCGGCGCTGCCTGGTTGTGTGAAGGAACCATTCGAAATCGGCAAGGTACAGGCCGTACTCGTACAGCCTGTTCACTGCCAGAACGATACGGCTCAACGACTGCCGCGATGCGGAGAGGGCGATCACAACCGTACCTCCCGCAGCCAGCGGGATCTGACCACTTCGGAGCAGAAATACCAGTGTGCCGAAGGTCACCACTGTCGTGACGCCACCGAGTGCCCGGCCGACCGCCATCCCCCTGGCCTGAGCAACCTCTACTCGTTCATCCTCAACACGGATCGCCTCACCGAGTTCACCGTGCTGCTGTAGCAGGTACGCCTGCGCCGTACATGCCCTGATCTCAGCTGCTGCCGCACGCGCTGTCATCAACTCCGCCATGATGTCCTGCCGCCGTCGCAACATGGCATAGCGAAACATCCCAACGTACCCCAGCTTGACCGACCTCAATGCTGCCCGGGCCTGCGGTACCACCGATACCGCCAGTAGGGGAAGCAGTAGAGGATGGAGGGTAGCGAGCACCGAACCGACAGCGACCAAACCGGCCAACGCACTGATCAGCTCGACCATACGGTTTATCGCGAGATCGATATAAGCGATTCCATGATCGCGACAGCGAGCGAGCGACTCGTACCAACCTGCGTCGTCGAAAGCGGCCAGCTGCACATGAACAGACGCGCTGTAGAGCTGATCTTCGGCGTGCTGGCGTAACCGAGGGCTGAGGCGAGCTTCGGCTTCTGCACATATCGTCTCTGCAACTCCTCGAGTAAGCAGAGAAGAAGTCACGAGCGCGATAGCCGGCGCTGCGGCCATGATTCGCATCTCGATAGGCCCTTCGGCGACGAGCGCGGCAATAACCTGCGTGCCGTTCAACAGCCCCAAGCCCATCATCACCGCGGCCAACAACTGGGTCCCGATCAATACCAGCGTCAGCGCAGGACTGGTTGCCCAAGCGGTACGGAGAACCCGGAAAACTGTGCCAGGCGTGTGACGGAGTAGCGTGCCGAGGCTTGCCTCGGCGAGCCTCGTGTCATATCCGGGAAGTTCATCGACCGCCATGTCGCCGAGAAATCCATCTTGCTTATCTTGGTCTTTTTTCATCGGCCACTCATCCCACCGTTCCACGCTTGGAAAATCTGCTCTCAGGGAAGACGCCATCCGCTCGACCATAACCGCGAGTCACCGTTGCCCTGGAGCCGTCGGAAAAATGAGAGCACCCCCGCTGATCCCGTTGCCCATCCGTAGCTGCTCGACATCAGAGAGTGATCCGGGAACACTGGCCGCCGACTGGAGCCGCCCGAACGAGTGAGAATATTATGAGCAATCGTGCGCGCATGCGAGTGAAAAATACTTCTTTGTTCGTCGCTTACTGCGACAATATCGAGCATGAATTCACCGATGCCGGCGAGTCCGCAGCATTGCGTGACCAGCGGGACACGCGAGGCTACCGTCATCGAGGTCTGCCCGATGATTTCGGCTGCCTCAAGGTAAGCGCCAGAATCCCCGAGCTCGACTGCCCGCGTGAGTGAGGTGCCGATACCAGCTAGCCCTTGGCACCACGACACACTCATCGGGCGAGCAGCAGCAGTGCGAGCGGTGGCAAGCAGCGGAGCGAGCGCCTTCAGTACCTGCGTGTACCGCACATGCGCGGCAGTGGCCAAGCGGGTGCTCCCCGTCGCCACAGCACAGGAGAGCAGGAACTCGGCAGTGCCCGCCAAACCGTGCCCGAACCCATATCGGACATCGATGCCAGCCGAGCGCCGATCGGGAAATTCATCGAAATCGGTCGCTCGGTACTGCCCGGACATGATGCGCTCGGCGCAGTGCAGTGCTGAAACGACATAGTTCTGGTCAGCGGTGAGATCATGCAAGATGAGGTATCCAGTGCCGAGGCCCGCAAGACCATGAATATGGTCATCCCGGTCCTCATCCTTAGGTCCAGCTATCTCGCGGTCGACGATCTCGAGTCCAGCCTCGAGAAAAGTGTCGTTGCGCAGCGCGCACCCAACGCCGGCAAGAAAGATAGCGGTCCCCATGTTCCCGAAATACAGTCCGCGGGGCCGGTCCAGCGTCGGCTCCCTTTTCATGGTCCACTCGGCTAGTTCGGCAAGTGCCTCTGGGACCCCTGATCCATCACGATGATGGAGGAGCTCCATACCCATGCCTGCGCTGCCCAGGTATGCACTCGTCGACCTCGGGTAAGACTCCGCGCTCCGGACGAGTTCGTGAACGGCACCGACCAGTTTCCGCACGGTGTGCCGCACCACGTCGTCGACCACATCGTCCGCAAGGATCCCCGTACCGAACGCTGTTGATTCGACGGAATCGGACCGTAGGACGAGATATCTACCGCCGGCCGATGCATAAGACCCGCGTCGGATCACAGCTGCGGCCTCCCGGCGACGCTGCTGGTCTGGGTCGAGGAGACCAGCGATGACGTCGACTATGTCGGTGTTCGGCTGGACGTCAGCGAGCACGCGCAGGGTTTTGGCCACATTGCATGCAAAGTTCTGGTCGATGCAGATCGGCTCCATGCCGGTGGCCGCGTACGCCAGCGTCGCGCCCAACGAGAAATAATCATCTTCGATGGTGGCATCGGCATCGACACGCTGGCCCAGAACAGAAAACCCAGGAGTCCAGCCGTAGCGCTGTACGTCCCCGAGTCTGCTGATCTCGAAATCGATCAGGCGCAGGTCTCCGGACTCGCTGACGATGATGTTCTTGGGAGCCAGGTCGCGGACGATGACGCCGCGCTGGTGGGCAGCGTCGAGGAGGGACAAAACGCTGGCTGCGAGCCGGGATAGGGAGCGCTCCACGCGGTTGGACGGTGAATATGTCCCAAAATCGGCAACGTCCTGACGCAGATTGAGGTCACCGACATCGCTGACTACCAGAAATTCGCTATCGGAATGCGCGAAGTGATCGACAAAATCTGGCACCCCGGGCAGCCCGCTGAGCGCCTCTAAAATCCTCCGTTCGTTACGAAGATGGTCACGGATATCTGCTCCATCGGTATCCTCGCCGATGTGAGAGCAAGCTTGTTTGATCACAACTTTCCGCCCGGTGGTGATGTCCTGCGCCCGGCAGATCATGCCTCTGGCGGCGCGGGAGATACCCGAGGTCACCTGGTACCGTCCGCCGAGCCGACGCACAGGGTATCCGTCGCCGTTGGCCGCAGCGGGTCCTGCTG
>JBOHFK010000022.1:0-54230 GCA_050699635.1 Pseudonocardiaceae bacterium
CCCCATGATCTTCGCCGGCGACGAGATCGGCATGACCGGCACCTGGGGGGAGGACTCTCGCCAGCCCATGCCATGGGACCAGCGGGACAATTGGGACCTCGACACGCTACGTCGCTACCGCGAACTGATCGCGCTGCGGCTCACCCATCCCGCCTTGCGCAGCGGAGGACACCGCTGGGTTCGCCTCGACGACGATGCCATCGTGTTCCTGCGGGAGAGCCAGCACGAGCGGTTGCTGATCCTCGCTGCTCGAGCCTCCAGCGCGCCAATCGTGCTGCCGGCCCGAGCGCTGGGACTTACCCTCGAGGCGGCCGTGAACGTCTACGGAGGCGCCGCGGACCTACTGCCCGATCCGACAGTCGTCGTCTTGCCCGAAGACGGGCCAACGTTCCAGGTGTGGAGTTTGCCCTAGCGCTTCGCGACTGGTAGTGCAATGCGCCCCTTCAGTCAACCACATTGGAAGGAATACCATGGTGAGCTGTCGCTCTTGTGGCGGTGCGGGATGCCCCGGCTGCGCGTGGAAGGGCCAGGACCCCGTTTGTACAAACTGCCATGGTAGAGGCTGTCCTACCTGTCATTTTAATGGACTCTCCAATCCTCGCTCTCCACACTATGACGAAAATCAGAGGGGGTCACTTTTCTTTATGATTGCAATGATTGGAGCGTTAGTTCTTTACTTTGTAGTCATCCACTATCTCCATTGGTGATTTTGCAGGCTCGGCGCAGGGTCGCGGTGGTGGTTGAATTGTCCCGTTGGCCCGTTGCTGCGGCCAGCGAGCCGAGCGTTCACCGCTTTATCGAGATCATCCAATGGTTCGACTCGACGGCCGAGCTGGCCGAGCAATCACGGGGGCGCGCAGCGATGACCGATGCCGGGGCGAACGCGTTGACCAAGATCAGTGAGGCCTGGCTTTCCGAGGAGTATGTGCAGGTCAACGGCAGCCAGGTGCGCAGCGCCATGGAGTCTCTCACGCTGGTCGGCGATCTGGTTGTTACGGGCGGCCGGTTCGCAGATATCGGATGCGGCACGGGGGAGGTCGCGCGGAAGATGGCCCGGCGCGGGCTGTCGGTGTTCGCCTGTGACGCGTCGACGTCGATGGTGGAGGCCACCCGGAGACGCTGTGTGGGGCTCGCCGTCCAGGTCGAGCAACAGGACGCGAACGCGCTGCGGCTGCCCGACGGCACGTTCACGATCGTGCATTCGTCCTGGGTCCTGCACTGGGTGGTTCGCGCGGCGGACGCGGTGCGCTCGATGGCTCGGGCGGTGCGACCTGGCGGCGCCCTGGTCCTTCAGTGGAGTCACAGCCAGCCACTCGCCGAGGGCCCCGGATTGGTCGGAGTGATCCGTGATGTGGCGGCACGACCGATCTGGCGAGACCGGCTCGCCGAAGCGCCGTTCACTCAGCAGCAGCACCCGTTAGCCGAGGTGGCGGAGGTGGTGGCCGGCGAAGGCATGGAGATCGTCAGGTTGGACACCGCCTTGTGGCGACCCGCGGCCGCGCCGGCCGGAGCTCTCAACCTGGCTGCGGTGCGCCGGCAGGTCCGGCTGACCGGGTTCGCGCCGCAAGCAGCGGTGCTGGGCGACGACGTGGACCGGTTCATCGAGGAATGCGTCGCCGCTGTGGCGGCGACGCACCAGGTGGATCCACGGGACTCGGGCCTGATCGCCCGCCAGCCCGGCTGAGCCGGCAAATCGCTTCCATCTCCAGCTGCGACCAAACGAACCTATCGATCGAATCAGACACACCGTACGATATGGAAAAATCACGCCGAACACGCGCCCGCCGAGGTTGCGAGGGAAGGGCATCCCGGCGAACGGCGGGCCCAGCGAGGTACGAGCTCAACGAAGAGCCGGACCGAGGGGAGCGACCGATGCCGACGGTGACCACTTTTCCAAGGGATGTCGTCGAATACCTACGTCTGCACCACATCATCACCCTGTCGACGGCATCGTTCACGGGCATGCCCCATGCCAACACGGTGGCCTACGCCAACGACATCGAGGCGGTGTACTTCGCTGCACTCGCCGGCACCACCGTGCAACGGAACATCGCCGACAACAGGTACATGGCGTTCACCATCGACGACTACACCACGGACTGGCGCAAGGTCCGCGAGCTGCAAGGTGTCGGCGCGTGCCTTCCGGCCACCCCACAGGAGGCGACCTACGCCGCCGCCCTGTTCACGGCGAAGTTCGCGAGATCACACATCGACCCCGTCGGGACCGTACATGTCGTGCGGCTCCTCGAGATGCACTTCGTCGACTACGACTACGACGTCGTCAGCGGTCGTGGCGCGCACGCCCCGGAGATCACGAGCCGGATCCTCGCTCTCGACGAGTCCGCCAAAACCCCAGTTCATGCTGCCGTGTCGACCAGCCTCGACCGCAGCTCCTTCACCGCCGGCGAGGTGATCTTCCGCCCCGGCGACCAGGCCGGGCAGTACTACGTCGTCGTCGAGGGTGAGGTCGAGGTGCGCGGCGAGGGCTATGGGGCCGACCAGACCGTGACCCGGGTCGGGCCGGGACAACTGTTCGGCGACCAGGCCACGTTGAAGGGCCAGCGCGGCGTCTTCACCGCCCACGCCGTCACACCGACGGTGCTCCTCGCAGTCCGACGTGAGTCGATGCGGGACCTGCTCCTGCCCCGAGACGGTGACAGGTAGCGCTGGCCGGGCGAACAGAGATTGTTCTGTTGCGGCGAGCCAGGTGGACCCCGCGGGACGCGCGCCTGATCGCCCGCCGGCCCGGCTGAGCCTGCGCCCAGCGGTTATGTCGTGCTCGCCAGCAGGAAGGTCTCGAGACGGTCGTTGAAGCGGCGTCCGACAGTGGGCACCAGGTGACCCGCGCCGGGCACGACGTCGCGTTCGGCACCGATCGCGTCGGCGATCGCGTCGGCGATGGCCTCGAAGGCCCGGCTGTGGCCACCAGAGAGGACCAGGCTCTGGAACGGGGCACCTGCCAGTTGCGACAGGGGCAGCGTCGCCTCGCCCGGCGGGCGGGTGTGCGCCAGCGTGCGGGCTCCTTTGGCTAGCGGTTCGGGTAGCGGATCCGGAACCGGTAGGTTCACCCCGACCAGCGCATAGAAGCGCCCGAGAACTGTGCGCGGGTCCTCGTCCGCGGCGGCAAGGACGTCGCGGAGGGACCTATCGAGCAACGTGACGTCAGTGACATCGGGAGCCGCGGACGTGGCCGGTGGCTCGATGGTGGTCAAGGAGCGGACGGACCCCGGGCGCGCAGCGGCGGCGAGCATGGCGACGATCCCGCCATAGGAGAATCCCACCAGATGGGCTGGCTCCTGCAGGAGCTCACGGACCACCAGCTCAGCGCTCACCTCGAAATCGTTCGGGCCGTCTGGCGCATCGCCGTGGCCAGGCAGATCGGGAGCCACGAGCGTCCAACGCCGGGTCAGCGGTCGCTGGTCCACCCAGGCATGGCGACCACCCAGGACGCCACCATGCACAAGCACGACACGAGGTCCCGCACCCCAACAATGCACGTACACCGCAGACATCGTGGCCCTGCCCGCACCCGCACGGCAATCGTCCCGGTCTCCAGCCGGCGCAGCGATGGTGCCGGCCGTGAACTCGACAGCACCGACATTTTCGTCGCCGTCCAGGTCGGTGACGTCGAGTTCACGGGCGAACCGTCCACGCGGTCGCGCCTGATCGCCCGCCGGCCGGGCTGAGTTGGCAGACTCGTCCGATGGCCAGACAGCACACTGCGAGTCGATTGCCGTACATCCTCGTGCTGTGGGACATCGACCGCACCCTGATCGAGACCCGCGGAGTCGGCCGGGCCATCTACGAGCGGGCATTCGCTGCCGCCACCGGCACGCCACCCCGGCAACTCGCCGAGCGCGCCGGGCGGACCGAGCTGGCCATCATGCGCGACATGCTCCAGCTCAACGACGTCGAACCGAGCGAGCAGATGATCCGCAACCTGGCGGCTGCGCTCGTCCAGAGTCACGACGAGGCCCGGGCGGAACTCGCTGCCGTCGGTCGGGCCCTTCCCGGCGCAAAGGAGACACTGGCGGCTCTGGCCACTGATCCTCGGGTCCACCAGGCCGTCCTGAGTGGCAACCTGCGGGACGTCTCCCGCATCAAGCTCGAGGTCTTCGGTCTTGATCCGTATCTCGACCTTGCCAGCAGTGCCTACGGCGATGACCACCCCGAACGGGCCGAGCTCGTCACCATTGCCCAGCAACGCGCCACCGGACGAACGGCCGCCAAGTTCGACAATCAGCACACCGTACTTATCGGGGACACACCACACGACGTAGCGGCGGCCCGCACGGCTGGCGTGCGGATCATCGCGGTCGCCACCGGCAACAGCGCTGAAACCGAATTGGCACGAGCCGGTGCGCCAGTTACCGTCCCTGACCTCACCCACACTGCGACAGTCCTGCAGTTGGTGACCGATGGACTTCTCCCCGGCGCTCAGCCTCACTGAGTTGCTGTGCTGGTGGGCCACCGTCCAAGGATGTATTTCGCCTTCTCGGCATCAGCCGTCCAATTCGGCGCGACAAGCGTGACGTCGGCACCCAGCGGGCTGGGGACAGACCAACCGATGTTGGACGTCATTTCAGGCGGCGACGCGGACCGCATCCGGGCCACTTGGCGGGGGCAAGTTCGCCGAACGCGACGACGCTGCTAGGTCGCCCAATCGCACACGACGGTGTGCAGCACGGTCAGGGCGTCCCCACGCAGTTGCACGGCCACCGGCAGCCCGCCGGGCACGACCAGGGACGAGCGTCGCCGTCGGATGGCGCCGCAGGAATCCGGCTGCCAGAACCCACCGAGGTAGATCTCGTCACGCCATTCGGGGGTCTCCCGCACGCCTAGCAGTGGCCCGTCCGGGCCCGGCGCGATCCGCTCAAAGGCGAAGCCGCCGCTCTTGGCGGCATCCAGCAGCCGCTTGGCAGCGGCAACCTCCGGGCTATCGGTCATGACCATCCCCGGTCAATCGCACGAGCAGCAGGCCACGCGGGAGGGTCTGGAACCGGCTGGCCGCCAGGAGCTGGTCGGGGGATCCGCTCAACTGGCGGCCAGCCGGGATCATGGGAGCGCGGCGCGGCGCGGGAACCGGGAAGGTCACGACACCGCCCACTTCTCGCACATCGGGCACCGCCCAGCGCCCGGCGCGGCCAGGCTGGCCACGAGCACCAGGGCACCGCACATCGCCCGATAACGCCCCACGGGGCGACCCAGCGTGAACGCTCCGTCATTCACCTGATGGGTCAGCCGCGTGTGCCCATCAGTCATCTCGATCGTGAGCGCCGGCGGTGCCGCTAGCACGGGGGTCTCCCGTCTCAGCACCGCTGTGCGGCGCCGACGATGTCGGCCAGCCATGGCGCCCTCCTGACGTCAACGCTCGACCCAGAAACTACACCAGGAATCCCAGTAGGGATACTGCGGTTCGCGAATTCGGTCTAGGGGAGGTACGGGCGTGGCGAAGAAACGGCGGTGGGGCAGACTTGACCACGTGGACGGGCAAGATCCGGGACCGGTGGTCCAGCGCATCGTGCTCGGCTCCGACCTGCGTGCCCTCCGGGAAGCAGCCAAGATCAGCACTGAGAACGCCGCTGCCGCGCTCAGCTGGTACCGCGCGAAGGTCAGCAAGGTCGAGACCGGCGCGGTCAGATTGACCGCCGCGGAGCTATCGTCCCTGCTCAAGCTCTATCAGGCAGATGACGCCACCAGCGAGCGGGTGCAACGGCTCGGCGAAGAAGCGCGGCGCAAGACCAGCCCGGCCCGCTTGCCAGACTGGGCCAGCAAGTTCGTCAGCCTGGAAGCCAGCGCGACCGAGATCAAGCTGTTCTTCGGCGACTTCATCCCTGGCATGCTCCAGACCCGCGACTACGCTAAAGCGGTGCTGTCTACCTCGGTCATCGTGCCGCCGGCCGACGTTGAAGAGATGGCCGCCAGCCGGGAACACCGGGCGGAACGCCTGCGCAGCGGTGCACCCCTTCTCTGGGTGGTACTCGGCGAGGAGGCGCTGCGGCGCACCGTCGGCGGGCCCCAAGTCCAGCGCGGGCAGCTTATCCGGCTGCGGGAGATGGCCGAGATGCCCAACGTCACCGTGCAGGTCATGCCGCTCTCCAGCGGCGCGCACGCTGCGCTCGGCATGTCCTTTCACCTGCTCGATTTCGGCCAATCCCGGACCGTCTACATCGAGGGACTCACCAGCTCTGACTACCTCGTTCGCCCGCAACACACCCAGGCTTACAACCTCGTCTTTGATCGACTCCGGGTCGCGTCGCTGGGAGATCGGGAGTCGCTGGCGATCATCAATATGCTCATTGATGAGTTGGAGGAGTGAGGCACATGCTCGCCATCCCGGTCGACGGCTGGTACACATCGAGTCGCAGTAGCGGGGCCAGCAACTGTGTTGAAGTGGCCCACCGGCACGGGTATACAGCCGTGCGTGACAGCAGGGACAAGACCGGGCCCGTCCTGTTCTCGACTGACGGTGGGTGGCGGGCGTTCATCGGAGGTATCACCGCCGGGTCAACGCACTCGCCGACCGCATAACCAAGTCGTGGCCGTGACCTGCTGCCGGCGACTAACCCGACCCGGCGCTGCGTGCGCTGTCACCACAGCTGGTCGAGGTTGACCGTGAGTCCAGAGGGTTCGCTGATCGTGACCACACCGGTGGCACTGCCGGCGTCCTGGTAGCCGAACACGCCGGCCAGATGGCAGGCCACCAGGGTGACCGGCCGGTCGAGATCGACGATCCAGTAGTGCGGGATGCCCGCATCGGCGTACTCGCCACGCTTGATGACATGGTCCATCCGCCGCGAGCCGGCCGAGACCATCTCAATCACCAGGTGCACCTCGCTGGCGCGGAGCAGTCCGCCGTCGGCGTCAACCCGGTCGACAGCCACCTGGCCGACAACGATCAAATCCGGCCGGCGCGACTGGCCGGGTTGAACGGTGGGGACGAGCTGCAGATCGATGTCGACGTCCTGGACCACGTGCAGGTGGAGTAGTTGCGACTTGAGCTGGTCACGCAACTCCCCGGAGGCGATCACCGCGGACTGATAGTAGTCTCCGCCATCCTGTGAGATGGTGGTAGGATGGTTGACAGCTGGTAGTGGACAGCCGTCGCCCGCACTGACCGGTCGGCGTCGACGTCATACCCCGAAGGGGCTCCCACATGGACGACCACCGCACCGCTGGCATGTCCGAAGCACTGGGACTCACCCGCGCAGGTCAGCTGACCGAGGCGTTCGCGCTCCTGCAGCGCACCCTCGGCGCCACACCTGCCACGCCACCCACCGGGTTGCGAGGCACCCCGGGTATTCCCGGGTTCTCCCTCGGTGGGCTGGCCAACCTGCTGGGTAACCTGCCCCCCGCCGGCCGCGCGGCCGCCCGCGGTGTCGCCGCGGCGGCTGCCGCACCGGGCGGCGAGATCCGCCACCTGCAACACACCGAGCCGGCCGGGACCCGCAGCTACGACCTCTACATCCCCACCGGCTACGCCGGTGGGCCCGTACCCTTGGTCGTCATGCTGCACGGCGGCAAGCAAGACACCACCGACTTCGCCGCCGGCACCCGGATGAACGACCTCGCCGAGCAGCACACCTTCCTCGTCGCCTATCCGCAACAGTCCAACACCGCCAACAGCGGCGGCTACTGGAACTGGTTCTCCCCCGCCGACCAGCAGGCCGGCGCCGGCGAGCCGGCGATCATCGCCGGCATCACCCGCCAGGTCATGGCCGACCACGCGGTCAACCCCACCCAGGTCTACGTCGCCGGGCTCTCGGCCGGCGGCGCGATGGCGGCGGTGATGGCCGCGACCCACCCGGACCTCTACACCGGGGTCGGGGTGCATTCCGGGATCGCCTACGGCGCGGCACACGACGTGGCCTCAGCTTTCGCCGCCATGCGGACCGGCGGCTCAGCGGCGCCCGGCGGGCCAGTGCCGCTGATCGTGTTCCACGGTGACCGCGACGCGATCGTGGCACCGGTGAACGCCGAGAACCTCGTCGCCGCCCGGCTGGCCGCGTCCGGCACCTCGGTGTCGGACACCACCCACCTCAACCAACGGACCGGCCACGCCTGCACCCGGACGGTGCACACCGACGTCGACGGCACGGTCCTCGCCGAGTCCTGGACGGTGCACGGTGGTGGTCACGCGTGGTACGGGGGCAGCCCCGTCGGGTCCTACACCGACCCGATGGGTCCCGACGCGTCCGCCGAAATGATCCGGTTCTTCCTCGCCCAGGGCCCACCGTGCTGAGCGGTCGCATCCATCGGCTCGCCACGCCGGGCCAGCGTTCGCGCTACCCGGCGCCGGAGTCGTTCGGTCTTCCATGATCACTGTTTTGGAAGAATGAGCCGCGGTCAGCGCGGCTCATTCTTCCCGGATGGCGATCATGAACCGGATTGACGGCGTCCCGGGGCTCAGCTCCTATGACGTGCTGCGGATCGCGCACCGGTTGTGCCAGGACAGCCGGGACGATCAGGCGCTCGGCTGGCTTGAGCGAGGATTGGCGGACTTCCCACCGGACTCGCGCCTGCGATCGCTGGCCGCGCAATGCCATCTGCGCGCAGGCCGCCGGGCGCCGGCCTGCGACCTGCTCTGGGCGAACTTCACCGCGCAGTCATCCTTGGATAACTACGTCGCCGTTCCATCGGACGTGTTGTTCTATCCGGTGGACTCCCTGCCTCACGGTGAGAGGTTGGCTCCTCGAAAGGAGTCTTCTCGTGGCAGTACGACCGCCCGATCAGGTAGGGTCTTACACCGTTTCCAGCGAGCTTCTTTAACGTCAGGCCGCAACTCTGCCCAAGACGATGCAGTTGTGAGTGCGCCCCCGTCCTCGTTGGCTTGCGCTCGGGCCGAGTCCGGTCGCACAGGCCGCGCCTGGTTATCGCTGACGGCCTCACCAAGAATACCGCGCGACGGACGAAGTTCGTTGATCCGACACGCAACGACACGTTCCCTGGAACAGTTCGCAACCCTCCATAACGCCGCCGATGATCAGTTCGCGATCTGGCGGGATGGCGCACTCGAGTTGCGCCGCGGCCGATCACCGGCCACGGCGCGGTTCACCGGATTGCCCCACATGCGCTGCGACCGGCAAGAGGACTTCGAATCCCAACTGCGTGCGCTACGCGCAACCCACAAACCCAAGCGGGCGCTGCGCGAGGAACTCGACCGCGCCGGCCTGCCCTGAGCGACGGCGGGCACCGCAGCTACGGTCGGGACCGGTAAGCCGCCGAGCGGTGTCTGATATCGAGCACGATCACCACGTGCTTGGTGTCGTCGATCTCGTAGAGCACTCGCCAGTTCCGCGCAAGCCGGGCACTGAAGATGCCAACGAGTTCTTCGCCGAGGGGCTTGCCGACGCGGCGGGGGTCGCTGAGCAAGGGGCCGGTGAGGAACTCGACGGCCGCGATGGCGGCGTCGGGGGGAAGCCGTTCGGCCAGGGCTCGGCGGGCCGGGGGTGCGGTCCCCAGCTCATACCGGTCTGTCACGAGACGCGGCGCCCGGCGATGAGGGCTCGCACGGCCTCGGTGCCATAGACGACGTCACCCTCGCGCACGCCTTCTCGCGCCGCAGCGAGTGCGCGCAGGGCGGCGGGGTCGGCCTTGATCTCGGCGGTTTCGCGCAGAGCTAGATAGGTCTCGATGGCGTGCACCACGGCCTGGTGCACGCTTCGGTGATCTTCTGCAGCGATGATGCGGAGTTCGGCGTCGAGTTCGGGGGGGAGACGCAAGGTCATCGCCATACCGCAATGATACCAAAAGGCACCGCAATGGAGGCATGAGAAGAACCCTGCGGCGAGCACCAGCGGCCGAAGCCCGGCGAGTTACAGGTCCATCTCGGTGCGGAGTGCGGCAGCGAGCGCGTCGAAGGGTGGCGCCGGTTTGAGCGGCTTTCCGCTCGAACCAGGACGGTAGCGTTCGCGGCCGTCTCCGACGAGGGTAGATCTGGGGCGAGGGTAGATCTGGCGTGAAGTCTGGCGTATTATTGCCTTCATGAGCGCGGTGCCAGTGGGGGATGCACGAGATCATTTCTCAGAGTTGATCGCTGAGGTCGAGCGTACCCATGAGCGCGTCACGGTGACCCGGCATGGACGGCCCGTAGCGGTACTCCTCTCGCCCGAGGATCTGGAGTCGCTGGAAGAAACGCTCGACATCTTGTCTCAGCCAGGAGCGCTGGACGAGATCCGGAAGTCTGCGCAAGACGTTACGGCGGGGCGAACAGTGAGCATCGAGGAAGTCCGCGCCGAGTTCGACAGATCTCGTGACTGAAGTACCTTTCTATGTTCGCCTCACTGCAACAGCGCAGCACTGTCTTCGCCGGTTGCCGGAAAAGATCGTAGGGGCGTGCCTTGAGTTCATAGCTGATCCGCTCGCTGCCGACCCGTACCGGCTCGGCAAGCCGTTGCAGCGGGAACTGGCTGAGTATCGCTCGGCGCGCCGTGGCGCGTACCGCGTCGTGTATGAAATCGATGACGCCACCCGTACCGTGATAGTCCTACGGATAGATCATCGAGGCGACGTGTACCGCTCCCGCTGATTTTCCTCCCGCTGTTGGCCGTCGGGTGAGCTCGGGTCAGCAGCCCGCCGGGTGGCTGCCCATGCCGCAAGCAGGGAAACGGGGACCCTCGATGCAGGACCGAGTGGCACACCGATCTCCAGCATCCGCAACGCAGCCGACGAACGACCGGCTGGTTCGCCCACTTGCCGATCCCGCAGCGGCGGTCATCACGCCAGAGTGGGTCAAGCATGCCGTCTTCTATCAGATCTTTCCGGATCGGTTCGCGAAGAGCGACAATCTGGAAAAGCCGCACAACCTCGAACCGTGGGACAGCGATCCGACGCCGTTCGGGTACAATGGCGGCGATCTGGCCGGCGTCCACGAACGCCTCGATTACCTGCAGGATCTGGGTGTGACGGCGCTGTACTTCAACCCAATCTTCCAGTCCGCGTCGAACCACCGATACCACACCCACGACTACCACAAGGTCGATCCGCTGCTCGGCGGGGACCAGGCGTTCGACGCCCTACTCGCCGAGTGCCGGCAGCGGGGCCTACGAATCGTGCTCGACGGCGTTTTCAACCACGCCAGCCGAGGCTTCTTCCCGTTCAACGACGTGCTCGAGAACGGTCCGGCGTCACCATGGCTCAACTGGTTCACCTTTCACGAGCACCCGGCCAACGCTTATGACCACGGCCAGCCACCCGGCTACGAGGCCTGGGTCGGACTACACGCCCTGCCCAAACTCAACACGGCCAACCCGCAGGTCCGTGAGTACCTGATGCGCGTCGGCGAGTACTGGCTTCGCAGGGGGATCGACGGCTGGCGGCTCGACGTCCCGTCCGAGATCCAGTCGGAGGGGTTCTGGCAGGAGTTCCGGCAGCGAGTCAAGGCGATCAACCCCGAGGCATACATCGTGGGCGAAATCTGGGGAGACAGCCGGCCATGGCTGCAAGGCGACCAGTTCGACGGCGTCACGAACTACCTCTTCGCCGAGGCTGCGATCGCCTTCAGCGCCGGCCACCGGGTCCGCCGCGACACCGTCGAAGATCGTGCTTATGCCCCCTGGCCGGGCATCGACGGCCGCGCCTACGCGGCCAAGATCGACCATCTCCTAAACCTCTACCCGTGGCCGATCCAACTCGCCCAACTCAACCTGCTCGACAGCCACGACACCTCCCGCTTCGTCACCATCGCAGACAACGATCGGTCGAGTGTCCAGCTCGGTACGCTCCTCCTTTTCACCTTCCCCGGCGCCCCCTCGATCTACTACGGCGACGAGATCGGCCTGACCGGCGCGCTTCCCCCGGACTGCTGGGCGCGCCGGACCTTCCCCTGGGATGACCCGGAGCGCTGGGACCTGGACACGCTCGCCTTCCACAAGAGGCTCATCGCGCTGCGCCGATCCCACCCCGCCCTCCAGATTGGCGACTACACCTCCCTCTACGCTGATCCGGACGTCTACGCCTTCGCCCGCGCTCTGACGGGCCGCGCCCTGATCACCGCCGTAAACGTCGCCGAGGGCCCCCGCCGGGTCGAGATACCACTGACCAACCCCCTGCCGGCGCAGCCCGCCACGCCCACGATCCTGTTCGCGACGGATGGCGGCTCACCCACCACCGAACTGACACCCGGGAGCCTGGTGCTGACGCTCGCCGCGCGCAACGGCGCGGTCTTCGACGTCTCCGCCGCAGCTCCGGCGCAATGCGGCGGTGAGGGTGGCGGTGTCCAGGCATGGCAGGACAGCGGCGAGGTGGCCATCCGGGCGGACCAGGTGCACGGAGTCGGCGGTGGCTTGCAGGACCTGCCGGACGAGCCCGGTCGGGTCGATGGCAGGCAGGGCGTAGCTGGTGACCGGAATGCCGATTCGGGGAGGGGACGGGTGCGTACGCCCGGCGAGTACGACAAATCCGGTCCCGAACAGTTGGCGTAGCCGGGTCACGTCTGAGCGCTCGGGTACGACGCAGGGCGCATCCGGGCAGAGCACACCCGGCACCGGGGGGCGCGGCATCCCGGCAGCGGTCGGGAAGTGCGCGCTGGATGCGGGTGGCGTGGTGAGTGCGGACTCGAGGTACCAGTACGGCTCGGCGAGCTTCCCGGAGTCGATCAGACACCGGGCGCCGACATCGTGCACGGCCTGCTCCAACACCTCGCGGCGGCGGGTTCGGGCGGCGTCGTCCTGCGGTACCAGAAACCGCATGGTGGCATCGGTGACCCGCAGGTTCTCCAACGCTGCGGGGCGGCGCTCCTGGGAGTAGCTGGCGAGCAGTCGCTCGACATCCTGGCCCCGGACCCAGTCGTGGTGTACCGCGGCGAGTTTCCAGGCCAGATTCTCCGCGTCCTGTACCCCGGAGTTCAGGCCCCGCGCGCCGAATGGGGCGAACAGGTGCGCAGCGTCCCCGGCCAGAAACACCCGCCCGATCTGAAACTGATCGGCCACCCGCTCGTGGAAACGGTACACCGACAACCATACGATCTCGTAAGGTCGCTGCCCCACGATCCGGCGAATACGCGCGTCCAAGGCACCGCTGGCACGCTCGGCGGCCAGATCGAAATCGGCGGGCACCTGCCAATCGATCCGCCACACTGAATCGGGCTGTTCGTGCACCAATACCTGGCGACCAGGATTCCACTCCGGGTCGAAATAGAACCGCCGCTCCTGAGGAAACGGCAACTCTGCCCGGATGTCGGCGATGAGGAACTGGTCGGCGAAAGAATGCCCGGGAAAGCCGATGCCCAGTATCCTGCGCACTGTGCCCCGGGCCCCATCGGCGGCGACCACCCAGGAGGCACGCAGGCGCCCGCCGCCGGTGGCCACCTCGACCTCCACTCCGTCGCGATCCTGGGCCAGCGCGACCACTCGGTGTTCACAGCGCAGGTCCACCAGCGAACTGGCCTGGACAGCGGTGCGCAGGTAGTGCTCGGTACTGGCCTGCGAGAGGTTGATCCAGGGCGGCAACGACGGCGAACCCGGAAACCTCGTGGTGAGCAGCTCATGTTCGCGATAGAAGGTGCGCCCCACCGACCAGGTGACGCCTTCGGCGAGCATCGGCACCGCGCATCCGACCCGGTCGAACACGTCAAGCACATCACGCTGCAGGCAGATCGCCCGCGATCCCGAGAAGTCCCGTTCCGGGGCCGCTTCCACTACCGTGCTCGGCACCCCCCACCGGGCCAGCAGCAGTGCGGTGACCAGCCCCACCGGACCGGCCCCGACAATCATTACCGGTCGCATCACGCCCGCTCCACCCGTCGGAGTTTCAGAGGTTGCCGCGACGGGCCTGCTCACGCTCGATGGCCTCAAAAAGGGCCTTGATGTTGTTCTTGCCGAAGCCGAGTGAGCCGTGCCGCTCGATGAGTTCAAAGAACACCGTCGGACGGTCCTGGACGGGCTTGGTGAAAATCTGCAACAGGTAGCCGTCCTCGTCGCGGTCGACGAGGATGCCCAGCTCCCGCATGATCTGGACCGGTACCCGGGTCCCACCGACCCAGTCCTCGAGCGCGTCGTAATAGGCGTCGGGGGTGCTCAGAAACTCCACACCCATCTCGCGCATCGCCCGGACGCTGGCCACGATATCGCCCGTGGCCAGGCCGATATGCTGCACGCCGGGCCCGCCATAGAATTCCAGATACTCGGCGATCTGAGAACGCCGCTTACTCACCGAGGGCTCGTTCACCGGAAACTTCACCCGGTGGTTTCCGCTGGCCACCACCTTGGCCATCAACGCGGAATACTCAGTAGCGATGTCCGCACCGATGAACTCCTTGAGGTTGACGAATCCCATCACCTGGTTGTAGTAACGCACCCAACCATCCATGCAACCGAGTTCGACGTTGGCCGCGCAGTGATCGACGGCCTGGAAGTATCGCGCCGGATGCTGCCCGGGCTTGCCGTGAAAGATCGGCTCCGCGGCGACGAAACCCGGCAGGAAGACCCCGGAATAGCCGGAACGGTCGACCAGCGTATGCCGCGTCTCGCCGTAGCAAGCAATGGCCGCCAGGCGGACCGTGCCATGGTCGTCGCTGGTCCCGTGCGGTTCTTCCAACACGGTCGCGCCTTGGGCACGAGCATGAGCGATGGCCCGGTCCACATCGGGTACCTCCAGGGCGATGTCCACCACACCGTCGCCGTGGCTGCTGGCGTGCTCACCCGCCGTTGTTCCCGGGCGCACCCCACCGGTCAGCACAAAGCGGGCTCGTCCAGACATCAGCACATGCTCGGCGTGCTCACGGTGATCGGTCTCGGGGCCGCGGTATGCCACCCGGGTCATTCCGAATGCCGTGGAGTAATAGTGCGCTGCCTGTCGGGCGTTGCCGACCGCGAAACGCACGTGATCCATATCGATCACCGGGAACGGATCGGCCGCCAGGTCGTGGACGACGGCGCCAACCAGCGCATCCGGGCAGACGTCACCGATGCGCATTACGATCTTGGTCATTCGGTCCTCCTGCTGTCCACCCACGGCAGGACCTCGGTGTCCTCCACCAGTCGCGATACCAACAAGAGGCCAAGCGACGTCGGTAAGTACGCCATACCAGCCCACGACTGTGTGAACTTCCGGTGCTCTCTGCGCAGACTAAGGCGGCGGACCCGCGGCCGCTGCGGACGTGGGGCTCGACTGGGTGGAGGCCGACGCCGGGGCGCTGCCCTTCGCCGTCACCCCGCAGCGCTCGGTCGTCAGGTTACGCGTCGCCGGCCTCGGGCTGCGAGAAGCTTGTCGAGTTCGATCTCGGCGTGCCAGTCGCCGTCGGCCTTACGGTGAGCCAGCTCGTCTTCTTCGCCGCACTCTGCTAGGAGTTTGGCCAGCTTCTCCGCGGCGCCTCCGTCCCCGGCGTCAGCTCGTCTGGCCAGCTCATGCCGATCGCCATGTTCGTACAGCAGATCAGCAAGGCGCCAGCACGCAAGCTGGGAGCACCACCGTCCTTCGGGGTCGGCGAGTTCGGCCAAACCTGTTTCGTCACCGCGGCTGAACAACCGCTGGACGTAGGCATCGGCGACTCGCGGGTCTGCCTCCTCCTCCCACGCGGTCCTCAGCTCAGCATCGCTCATCCGCTCAATCCGCAGCCAGGCCAACCGCTCCGCGGCGTGCTTGTCAGTGGCTGCTCGGCGCGCGAGCTCGTCCTCGTCGCCCTTCCTCTTGAGCAGCCAGGAGAGGTGATGTGCAGCGTTGTCGTCGCCATCGTCGGCAAGCTGCGCAAGGCGCTCAACGTCGTTCAGCTCCGCGAGCAGCTTGATCAGGCAATGATGAGCGTAACGAGCGGCTATGCTGCTCTGCGCACGCCGCGTCAACTTCGCAACGTCCCTCTCCTGGTCGAGCAGTGCTTGCTCGGCGGGAATATCCCCCCGATCAACCCGTCGCTCGAGTTCGTCGTACTCCCTTCGCTCGACTAGCAGCCGGGCCAGCTCCTTGCACGAAGACCAATCACCCTCGTCGGCGCGTCGAGTCAACTCCTCGATGTCGTCCCGCTCGGCCAGCAATGCGGCAAACTCATCCCGGTAGCCTGGTATGAGAGGTGGCGAGTTATGGGGGCCACCCGCACGGCGGGCAAGCTCTGCTTTGTCGCCGCTCCTGCGTAACAAATCGGCGGCCTGTTGCTCGTCGTCGAGACGGTCTAGGCATACCTGAACGACGTCGGCCTGAGCGGCGCGTGCCGCGGCGTGGCCAATCGTTATCAGAGTCTGCGGCGTGGCGTGCCGTAAGAGGATTCTCCAGATTGGCTCTTTGACAGCTTCACGGCGGGCGGCATCACTAGTGAGATAGTCGAATGCCTTGTCGCCTCTGCCTGGCACCTGTTCAAGCAGCGCGCTCGCGCCGGCGATCGGTCGCCTGGCCCACCGCAACGCCGCCAGCGTCTCTCGGATCGCCTGCACGAACTCCCACCACGCCGACGGGGGTTGCTGCGGTAGCGGTGGGAGGTGGATGCCCATGGCGGCCGTCCGGTCTGGTCCGGGTTTCTATAGCGGACGATGCATCCCCATCGTCCTCATCACACTGGCTACCCGAAGCGCTACTCCCACCCAACGGATCAGTCTGGTCCGCGCCTACCTCACCGCCCACACCACATCGCTGCGGCGACAATCAAAATGATCTTCCGCACCTGCGTTGCCAAGCGGGGGTCAGATCCAGATCAGACTGCCAATCGCAGTTCGGCCTACCGTTGTCCCGGACGTGGCGGTACAGCATCATCGTTGGGGTCCGGCAGGTCCGCCCAGGAGGATGTGATCATGACTGGCGGGGACGGCGGGCTGTGCATCGTGCTGCTGGGTCGGTTCGAGCTGCGGTCCCAGGGTGTGCCGCTCATTGATCACACATGGTCTCGCGGGAAGGCCAAGGCACTGCTGAAGGTGCTCGCCCTGGCAGAGGGCCGCGCGCTGCACCGTGAGCAGGTCATGGAGCTGCTCTGGCCCGACCTCGCGCCGGCCGTCGCGGCGAATCAGTTGCGCAAGAACCTGCACTATCTCCGTGCCGAGCTGGATCGGCGTGGGACCGCCTCACCAGTCACCGCGGCGCACGATCTCGTCTGTCTCGCGCCAGACGTGCAGATTGATGTCGAGGTCTTCCGTGAGCTGGCCGCCGCCGCACGCAAGGACGACGATCCGGCGATCTACGAGCGTGCGCTGCAGGCAGGCGAGGGCGAGCTGCTCCCCGAGGAGGCCTTCGAGGAGTGGTCCCAAGCGCCGCGGCAGGAGCTGCGCACGCTGCGGCTACGCCTGCTCACCGAGCTCGCCGCGCTGCACCGGGCGGCGGGACGGCCCGAGCGCGCGGCGGAGCTGCTGCACCGCGTGCTTGCGCACGACCCGGTGGACGAAGCGGCCCACCGGAGCCTGATCGAGATCTCGGTGAGCTCCGGGAACCGCACGCTGGCGCTGCAGCAGTATCAGAGCTGCCGGGACGCCCTGCGCCGCGAGCTCGGCGTGGAACCCTCGGCCACGACCGAGTCGCTGTACCGCGAGGTTCTCACCGGCGGCCTGGCCAGCTCGTCGACACCGGTGGCCGAACGCGCGGTACTGCTCGAGGAGCTCGGTGATGTGATCCGCCGCGCTGGTGACGCGGCCCGGTGCGCGCCGCTGTACGAGGAGGCGGTGGCGCTGTGGGACCAGCTGGCCGACCCGGCGCAGGGGGCGCGGGTCCGGGGAAAGGCGATACTGGCGCACATCCTGGGCGGGGAGATTCGGGCTGCGGGCCGGCTGCTGGACACGACGAGGGCCGCGCTATCCACCGAGTCGCCGCCGTTGGTTACCGGGCGCACGCACTACCTGCTGGCGCAGCTGCGGTGGCACAGCGGCCGCTACGCCACCTCGCTCGACGCAGCCGAGCGCGCGCTGGCCGCCGCCCGCGCCAGCGGTGACCCGCATGAGCAGGCGCGGGCCTACGAGGTACTCGCGCTGGCCTGCCACGCCCTCGGTGACTGGCAGCGCGGCATGGCCTACGAACTGCAGCGCCAGGCCCTCGCGGTGGACAACGGTTTCGACGTCGACGAAGCGTTGGAGAGTCACCTATGTCTGTGGGAGTACCACCTCTACGGCGACCGCCCCTATACCGCGGTCGAGGCCTCGGTGCAGCTCACCCTGGAACGGGCCGAGTCGATGGGCAATGTGCGGGCCATGGCGGTGTGCCAGCACGCCCTGGGCTCGGTGCACTTCCTGATGGGGCAGTGGACCGCGAGCCGCGCGGAGCTGGAGCGCAGCGTGCGGCTCGCCCGGTCGGTCGGCGCCGGCCAGGGGGAGGTGATCGGTTCCCAGCGGCTGGGCTTGTTGGAGACGGCAACCGGACGTTTCGACGAGGCGCACACCCGGTTGCGCGCAGCCGTCGCCACCGCGCGGGCGTCCCCGAGCTTCCAGGTGCGCCACCACAGCTTCACCCGCACATTCGCCGCACTGGCCCAGAACCGGCTGCAGGCGGGGGAGCTCGCCGCGGCCGTCGGATATCTCCAGGAAGCAGCCACGATCCTGCAGGACACCGGTGACTGCATCACCTGCGACGGGCTGATCCATCCCGTCGCAGTGCCGATCTATCTGGCTACCGGCGAGACCGAACGCGCGGAAGCGGCGTGTGGCCGTACCGAAGCGCTCGCGGTGAGCTTCCGCGGCCGTGCCCGGGCGGCCGGGGCGCACCACGTCCGCGGCCTGGTGGCGGCGAAATCGGGTGACCTGCCGCTGGCCAGGACCTGCCTGTCGGCCGCGGCCGCCACCTTCGACGAGCTCGCCCAGCCTTATGACGCGGCCCGCAGCCTGCAGGCCCTCGCGACGCTGGGCCGTGGCCGCGGCCTGGCCGCAACGGGCGATCTCGCCCAGCGCGCGCAGGACCTCTACGACCGGATCGGCGCCACGCCAAAGACGTCGAGATCCAGGACGCGCACGGCGTCCGCTACCTCAAGTACTGGCACGACGAGGCGACCGGCCGCGTCGTCTGTCTCGCCGAAGGACCAGACCGCGAGGCCGTCGACCGCGTCCACCGCCTGTCCCACGGCCTCACCGCAGACGAGATCTTCGAGGTCACGGAAGGGACTTGAGTGCTGCTCGGGCGAAGGTGACCCCGTCCGGCGTCGGCCGTTCCCGCCTGCCGACGCCGTCCTGGGTGAATACTCCTACTCGCCGGAGTACGGCGGTGGTGTTCCACGCGGCCTGGCCGGCCATCGAGCCCGTCACCGGGGTGCCATCGCCGCTCACCCAGCCGATCTCGCCGAGCAGATCCGCGACGATCGCATCCACCTCGCCGGTGATCTGGGCGGCGGTCGCGACCAGGACGATGAGCCCGGCCTGGGTCTGGCAGGCGTCGGTGGAGCGGGGCGGCGTCTTGTCCGCGAGCAGCCACCACAACGCAACCGGATCGTCCCGCATGGCGCGGCCCTGAGTCGTCAGCAGGAGCTTGCCCCGGTACTTCCGCAGCAACCCCGCCTTCTGGGCCGATTCGCGCAGGTCCAGCAACCGGCAAGGTCTGGTTTTCGCGATTCCCCTTGCCGATCCATTCGTTCGCCAGACCCAGCTCTGCCACCGCGGCTGCAACATGGATCGGTGGGAGGTATCCAGCGCCGGTCAGCGTGATGCCATCGGTGCCAACGCGATCCAGCAGCCAAGTATAAGGATGAACCATCCGGGCCGCGGTGGCGGTGTCGATCTGTATCGGCTGATCTAACTCTGCCGCACTGATCATTCGCCGCAGCTGCCGTTTGCCGGTGCTGGTCCGGACGGCATCGACGAGTTCGCCAAGCCGGCCGGGAAGATCGATCTGCGGTCTAGCGCCATCGAGGCCCAGGTCCGCCAGCGCATCGTTGATCTCTTCGATGTCGAAGGGGGTGGGGCTGAACCGAGCGGGATCGACATCGCCGCCGAAACTACACGTGAACCGCCCAACCGCTTCAGCGTGGTCGGCATGAGTCGGATCGGTGGCTGCGGTGATCAGCTCGTAACCGTAGACACCACCGCAGTCCTCTGGGGTCCGGGACGCCGCCCGGCGGTGCAGATCGCCCGCGGTGCCGAGTCGTCGCGGCCATGACGGCTTCCAGCCGGATGATGTGCTCCCAGTCGTCTCCGAAGTCGTAGGTGTAGAACAGCTTGTCGCCGGTCTCGACCAGCACTTCGTCCAGGCGTACCTGATCTTCGGGGATGCCGGTCTCGCCCTCCTCCACGTCGAACGGGCACAGGTAGTGCTCCGTGTCGTGGCTGTAGGCCTCCGGTCCAGATCCGAACCGATGCAGATGACTGTCGGTCCAGCCGAACGCGGCCTGAATCACGTCGTGGAAATCGTGCAGGAACAGGTCCGACGCGACCTGGAGCCGACGCCACAGCGGCGGTTTGGTGTCCTTGAGGTCGATACGGACCCGATAGGTGACGACGTCGACGCGGCGCGGCCGCCGCTGTGATGGTGGCGGCGGCCGCTCGAACGGATCGGCACCAATCGCGCCGGCCGCGAGGACCCGGTGCAACACATCCTGCAGGTCACCGGGGCCGAGGCCCGCTATCGAATCGGTGAACTGCCTCAGCAGGTTGTCAGACTCTGCAGCGGTCCGGTCGAGAGGTCCCTCGGGCGCCATGAGCGTCACCGTACGCAGCGGCTCCTACCGCTTCTAAGCTTCTCGCATGGCGCAGTACTTCAGTGTGCATCCGGTCGACCCGCAACGGCGCGCGATCGGTCAGGTGGTCGAGCTGATCCGCGGCGGTGGGTTGATCGCCTACCCGACGGACTCCTGCTTCGCCCTGGGCTGCCAGCTCGGCAACAGCGGTGGCCTGCACCGGATCCGCGAGATCCGCGATCTCGACGACAAACACCACTTCACCCTGGTGTGCCGGGACTTCGCCCAGCTCGGCCAGTTCGTCCACGTCAGCAACGCGGCGTTCCGGCTGATCAAGGCCTCGACCCCGGGCAGCTACACGTTCATCCTGCCCGCGACCAAGGAGGTCCCGCGCCGGCTGCTGCGCCCGAAGAAGAAGACCGTCGGGGTGCGTATCCCGCAGCACGCCATCGCGCAGGCGCTGCTCGCCGAGTTGGGCGAGCCGCTGCTGTCCTCCACCCTGCTGCTCCCCGACGAACCCGAACCGCTGACCCAGGGCTGGGAGATCAAAGAACGGCTGGACCACGCCCTCGACGCAGTGGTCGACTCTGGTGACTGCGGCACCGAACCGACCACTGTGATCGACTTCTGCGGACCCGAACCCGAGATCGTGCGCCGGGGCGCCGGCGACCCCTCCCGATTCGAGTGATCAAAATGGCGGCGGGTCATCGTCGGGAGCGGTTTCAGGTGGTGGTTCGGGTTCGGGTGGAGAATCCTCCCAAATCCCGGTGTCTTCCCAGCCGTCGTCGGGGGAAATCATGAGTGGGTAGCGCGGCTGGTCGCGGGGAATGGGATCCAGCAGCGGTTGGATGATCTTTGGCGGGGCCGCAGCAACACTTTGGGCCCACCAACGTCGCTGCGTGCGGGTGTCGATCGGGGTAGAGCTTGCCGAGGGAGCTGGGGTGTACGAGGACGCCACCGCCACCGAGGAGCTGTCCAGCTCGTTGTGCGACGACGAGTGCGGCCGCATGATCGCCACTGCCCAGGCTGCCTGTGCACAGATGCGCATCTGCTGGCCGAGGGCCACCATCCCGCCGTGCTCACGGCGGGATGGTGGGGAAGTGCTGCTCGCCCCGGCCCCCCAACTGGCCCAACTGGCCGACGCGGAGCTGCGGGACCGACTGATCGCAATGGGCGGCCTCGTGCGCCCGATAACCCGCCTGACCCGGTGGTGGGCTGCCTCACCTCTGGATCGCACCGTGCCCCTCCATGTTTCTTCTGTGGCCGTTTGATCAAGTGGTCTGGCTTTCGTCATACAGTGCCCGACGAGCCCAGAACGGACGAGGAGGCCTTGCCTCTTCGGGCACCATCGATTGCCCCAACGGTGCATAACGTTAATAACAGGTGGAATGGCGTAGCTTAATGATGTGAGGACGATGGCGACCGATACCGAACGGAGCGACGAGCGCATGCGGACACGGGGCCGGTCCGCCGTGACCGCACTGCACTCGCTGCTCAGCCTTCAACGGCTTGCGGGAAATGCGGCGGTCTCGCACTTGATCGCTGGGGGGCGCTTGCGGTCGCGTACAATGGTGACTGCCCGAGGCACGGGATTTCTGCCTCCCGCGCCGGACGTTGTTCCGGGGGTGCCGCCTGTCGAGGCCGCGGTCCCGGTGTTCTTCGGGACGAGGCCTGCCGCCGATGGGGAACAGTGTTCTGCGGCGGGTGATATGGGCGGACAGGAAGCGGTGGAGGCGCAGCCGGGGACGGTCCGTCACTTACAGCGTACTGTCGGTAATCGAGCCGTGCAGGAATTACTACCGGTGGACGTCGCAGATGCGCGAACGCGAAACGGTGATATCGCCGGTTTCCTCGAGTCCGGATCGATGCCGAACTGTCCCTCGGTGCAGCGGGATACGCCTCAAGGCCCCTCTCCCGGTTCCAGGCGGCCAAATACCCCACCGGCACCTCCTCTGCCGCCTGATTACGATCGCGGTCGCCAACCCATGCCGTCGGTCCCTGAAGGTCTAACCCTTGCCGGCATAACAAAGCAGCTCGAAGAAGCAAAAGGAGCGGGTAAAATCACAAGTTATGTGGTAACCGGAGTGCAGAGGGATAGTCACAACGAGATATTCCTGCTCTCCATCCTTTTTAGCATGGCTGGGACTAAGTGGGGTACGGAATCCGATCTCGTCACGGCCATTGACTGGCCGGCGAAGACCGGCGGCCCCGCTCCGAGGGGGCGCGTTACGGTACGTATCGATCGCCGCGGAGCGGCATCCGCCGAGCTGATCGCCGCCGGACCTGTTCCCGCGGTCCCGCAAACAAACTTTGCGGCCGATCGGGAGAAAGTGAAAGCCTTCGGATTCGCGTCGGTGACGGGCTGGTCGGATGCCGCGGAGATCAGTAAAGTGCTCGCCGCACTAGAGTTGCTCAAGACCCGTGCTCCCCAGAATATCTCTGCCCTCAAAGGAGTGGAGCTGATACGGGTGTCAACGCTCACCAACGCCCGGAACGAGGCAGGTGAATTCTTCGCTGGCGATCACGTTGCGCTGGGCGCGGGGGCCGACGTCAAGCCATACCTGAAACTTGCCGACCTCGCTTTTCCCTCATCCGAGGTTCAATTTTTTGGTGGAGGACGGGGCTCACCTACCGTACCCGCCGTCTTTCAAACCATCCTGCATGAAGTGGGCCATGCCGTCGAAAAGGAAGAACTCCGCCAGGCTCAAGAGGGTCTCGTCGAAGCGCGTGCCGAGGTGGAGGCAGCCGGGAAAGTCTTGGCCGTAGACTCGACGACCTACGCGGCCAGACTACAGAAAGCGACGAAGGACGGCAAGCAGGCTCTCAAAAAGTTCTATGACGAACAGAAAGCCACGTACGACAAGAACGTAGCGGCCAAGGAGGACGCTCTCAAGCGCGAGGGGGAAGCGTCCGACAAGCTCAAGGACACAAGCGCAACGTCCGGGCACACGAAGAGGCTGCAAAAATTTATCGACCTTGTGAAGACTGGCGACATCCGGAGGTTCACGCAATACTCCGCCGATAATTGGCCAGGGCATCCCGAGGAGTTCTATGCCGAGGCGTATTCCCTGTGGCTGGTCGACCCAGCATTCTTGAGCATCAACTACAGAGTTGTCTATAACTTCTTTCAGAGTGGCGACTATCTCAGATGAACCGAACTAGGGACGTACACTTCTGCGGTCGGTCCCCGCAGACGCACGACGCCCAGCAAGGAGACGATACGGGAGCCGGACCGGGACCGCCACGTGTACTGCTCGAGGGTGCTCTGCTCCCCGACGGCTCGCCTCGGCCGCACCGCGACGACCGCGAATTCGGGCCTTGGCCCAACCGACCGCTTTTCGCGACTAAAACCGCCAAGGTAGGAACTACTACAGACAGGTACGTTTCGCTGCCGCTTGATTAGATTTTAAGAATTCTTGCGAATTGGTGCGCCAAGAACACGAGAGGTAGCGTGAGGTAGGTCAGCGTTGCTGAACGTGGTGCTGTGCGAGAGATGAACCCTCAGTGCATACTTGGCTGATCGCGGTACAGCCATCCCCGCACCCGGGTCAGGCGACTCCCGGGTAATAACACACATTCGGATGGTCGGTTCTTGCGCCAGGGTATGGCGAGCGAGTCGTCATGCTACGGGTCGCCTTCCGGTTACCGCCTGATGGATGGCTGCCCGGATGTCTGCTGTGAGGTAGCCACGTACACGTCGTGTCCCGCCGTTCTCGGTGGGCAGGTATTGGCGGGTTGGCCACCCCAGCTCGCCCATTTGTCGGGCGAACAGGCTTGGTTCCACGTCGAGTTCGTCGGTCAGCTCAGCGGTGGGCACGAATTCGCGCCCGTGCGGGCTGAGGTCATCACCGAGGTAGTCCACAACTGATGCCAAGGGTTCGGGCAATTCGGGTGCGCGCTCCGGATTCCACCCTTCGGTCTCGGCGGTGGCTTCGGCGCCGAGTGCCTTGACCACGCTGGTGGGGTCGATTGCCTGTGACTGATCGTCGCCGGCCGCGTGACCGGCCAGCGTCCGGGCCGACTCCCGTAGCGCCCGTCCGCAGCTGGGTGGAGGCGTCGTATCCGCGGGTGTTCATCTGTTCGCCCAGCACAATGTTGGAGTCGCGCCAGTCCATGACTCGCAGGGCGAATCGTGATCCGAGTACGGCCCGCAGCCGGGAGGGGATGGTGGTGGAGTCTGGGCGTTGGGTGGCCAGGATGACGACGATTCCGGCCGCTGGCCCCTTGCGGACCAGGTAGGTCAGCAGGTCGGCATCCGTCTCTTACACCGCCGCCCGACACGAGGCGGAAACACAGGTTTAACGCCTGGATCGGGGTTAATGAGTAGCACCTGCCAGTACCCTGGCACTACTCCTCCTCAAAAGGTGGCCCGGCCCTGCTTCCCATCCTCCAGGTGGGGCCGGATCGCCGAGGCTTACTGCCCACGTTGCTCGGATTTTCCTTCGGCCGCTGGGGATTCACCGCGTTAGCAGCTGCTCCATGTATTGCGTGCCGAGGTTGATCCCAGTGGTCAGTGCGAAGACTAAGACCAGCAGCAGCGAGAACCACAACGCCCAACGAATGGTGATCAGCCCTCTCCGCGCTCGGGTGGTTTTCTGGACCTGGGAGGGCCCCGTGACACCACCGGTCGGGGTTCGACGGCATCACGGAGCTATCTCTGTTATCGCCTCACACCCCTGGCGCGTTGCACGTTCTCAACACTGCCGCCGCCGCAGTTTCGGGTCGCCGGCGCTCAGCGCCCCGTGGCCCTGACAGGAAGATCACGGCTTGTGTGCCTACGACGACAGTATTTGTCACCGTAGGCACACAAGCCGTGATCAACCTATTGTCACCTCGCGTGCTCGTCGCTGACCAGCGCCTGACTCAGCCCGATCACGAGGCGGACCAGCCCGTCGTACGGCGGCATCGATCGAGCCCGGCGACGACGAACTCGTCACGGTGTCCGGCCGTGACGACCCCGAGCAGCCGCAAGGCGCCGCAGATCGGGCTGTTGCCGCTGGTCGGAAACGACTCGTTCCGGCCGAGGATCCGGGGACCGTAAATCGTCGCGCCGGATTGCCAGACGGCAGCGGTCTGGCGGCCCTCCCGGCCGAAGTAGTCGGCTTCCAGGTAGCCGATCCGGCCGCGGGTCATCTTTCTCCCTTGGGTGGCGGGCGACTCAGTCGTCCGCGGATTGTTTGTCGTTCTCGGACAGGGTTGCGGGGGGCAGTGCACATGTCGCCAGCCCGCGCAGGTACTCCATGGTGCTGTGCCGGCGGAGGCTCGCCGTGTGCGCGTCGCACCCCAGGTTCGCGGCCAGTTGCCCGTCGTCGTCGCCCCGCACGCACGTGAGAACGAAGACCTCCTGGTGCTCCAGTGGCAGCCCGGTGAGCCGGGCGAGCAGTTCCGGCCAGCTGCCCACGTCGGCCAGGCGGCCTTCCCGAGCCTCGGCGAGGCGGGCCTCGGCCAGCCGGGCGATGCGCCCGGAGTAAGGCAGCCCGAAGTACCGGAAGACCATGGGCTTGGCCAGCAGACCTGCGAGCACTTGCGCGCTGACCCGCTCGGCAAGCCGGCGGTCGCCCAGCCGATGGTGGCAGGTGTAGGTCATCGCGTCGTAGGTAGCGCCGACCCGTTCCATCCAGGCCTGGTACTCCGGCAGCAGGGGGGTCGGTGTGCTCATCGCTGTGTGCTCATCGCTACAGGCGCACCCGGTGAAGTCGGCACCGCTGCTGCACTGTGTCTAGAGCTCGGCGAGCACGGCGTCTGCGGTGCTGACCGCGTGGTCGACGTAGTGTTCCTCGACGAGGAGCTTGGTGATCCGACCATCCTGGAGGATGGCGGCGTAGCGCTGCGAGCGTGCGCCCAGCCCGTGTTCGCTGGCATCGGTGTTCATGCCCATGGCGCTGGTGAAGGCGCCGTCGGTATCGGCGAGCATCATGATGTCGTTCTTGGTTCCCTCGGCATCGCCCCAGGCACCCATCACGAACGGGTCGTTGACCGACACACACGCGATCGTGTCGACACCCTTGGCCTTGAGGTCGTCGACTGTGAGGACGAAGCCAGGCAGGTGGAAGTCGCTGCAGACCGGGGTGAACGCACCGGGCACGGCGAACAACACTGCCTTTCCGCTACCGAGCAGTGCGCCGGTCCGGACGCGCTGGAGTCCGTCCGCGGTCATGACCATGACCTCGACGTCCGGAACGTGCTCACCGATGCTGATCATCTGCCGTTTCCTCTTTCCATGGGTCGACCGGACGGGCCGGCGGGTTGCGCTGCCCGCCGGCCCGATCCGCTCAGCGTCGACGAACGGCCCTGTCAGGGCGTCGCCACCACTGTCTTGACCATGGGCGCGATGTGGGCGCCCTGCACCACGGTGATGTCCTCCGACGGCGGGGCGTCGCCCCTGATCGCCGCGTGGGGGATGACCACCCAGCAGGCGCAGCCCCAGATGCACTCGCCGGCCATGCCTTCGAAACGGATCGACTGCTCACTCATGATGACGCCGAGATCGAGGATCCAGGAATGCATGAGTAGCTTCTCTTCCCAGGACTCGATCTTGTCGTAGGCGTCCCTGGCCTCGTAGAAGGCCGTGAAATCGGTCTTGGCCACACCCGGAATGATGATGTTGGCGTAGGCGGTGAGTTCGTCGAAGAACTCGCCGTGCTCGGTGTGCAGGGTGGCGTCCTCACCGGGCAGCAGGTAGGCCTGCAGCGTCTCCTCCAGCTTCTTCTGCAGGGTGTCGTTCCACAGCTCGCGGGGAGCCACCGAGTGCGCCTCGATGTAGTCGGTCTTGAAGCCCTCCTTGAGGCCCGACCACTTCGGGATGTATCCGATCCACTTGCTGACGACCTCACGCCACTTGCTGCGCGGCTCGCCGGGCAGCACCTCCACCCCGGGGTGGGTGAACTTCGCGACATCCAGCACGGTCCAGGCGCGGTCGCCGGAGGTGTTGCGCTCGTGCGGGGCGCCGGTGAAGCCGGCCGGCCGGAGCAGCTTGAACAGCAGCCGCCCGTAGTCCTGCACGACGAACCGGGTGAAGGAGTCATCGATGAACTTGCGCGTGACGCCCTTGCGCAACGCGTCCCGGATCGCCGGTTGGCCGGTCTTGGTGTAGGAACCCAGCCGTTGCCAGGAGTGCTCCTGGGGCAATGCGAGGAACCCGCCGGTGAACGGGTTCTTGTACAGGTCGCCCCAGACTGCCATGACGCCCTGGTTCTTGGCGTCGTCGAGCATGCAGTCCAGCTCGTTGATCGTCGGGAACAGGGCGGCCGTGCCGCCGGCGTGCGCCTCGTCGCCGGAGAAGGGCATGGTGGCCACCCCGACCACCGGGATCCGCCGGCCGAGCTTCACATTGGACAGGTGCCGGGCGAGGTCGACCACCATGCCGCTGCCGGTACCGCCGGCCAGCGAGAAGAACACCAGCACCAGCGAGGGCAGCTTGGTGTCGTTGATGCTCTGCACGAACGCGTCGAGCTCCTTTTCCAGGGACCTCGGCTCGCCGTAATAGTAATGCCCGTAGATCGCCTTGGAGATCGCCCGCGGGAATGTGTCACCGGCTTTGGGCAATTCCAAATCGGCCGGTAGCCACGGTTCGTAGTTGGGGTTCCAGTAGTAGCGCGGGTATTCCATTTTCAGAAATTCGCGCCACCGGTTGAGGCTGGTCTGGAGATCCTCGCGATCCGGGACCTCCAGACCCACCGTGCGGACCTGCGCGCGCTCCCGGGGAATTCCCCGCTCGTCGAGCCGGGCGTTGAAGCCGTTGGAGTACTCGCGCAGTTCGTGCATGTCCTGGTCGCCGATGTCGATCGCCAGGCCGGTGAACCGGGCCCGGGGATCCTCGAGCATGTCCTCGATCTCACCGGTGCGCAGGAGTGCCTCGACCATGTAGGCGCCGGTCTTGCCGATCCCGATCGCGTGAATGCAGTGCGGCGACTGGTTTCCCGTCGCGCTGTGGTACATAGACAGACCCATGACGTGGGTTCCTTTCCTGCGGAAACTGTTGCGCCGTGTCGTCATGTCACTCGAGGAAGCCGAGGTCTTTCAGTACGGTGGCGGCGGTGGTCGGTCGCTCGTCGGCGACGAATGTGCGGTACTGGTCGACGAAGTCGCCCGATTTCCGCGTCATCTTTCCCTCGTCGAGCAGCGCCACTGCCTTCTCCAGATTGGCTCGCGAAAGGCTGGCCTTCCACAGCCGGTGCTTCACGTAGACCTTCGCCTCGTCAGCGCCGGTCACCGCCAAGGTGGCCGATCCGGGGATGGGTGCCACGTCCGCGCCGTCCTTGTAGCGCGCGACGACCGCGTCCCAGTCCAGTGCCATCACGAACCGACCGTCACGGGCGACTCGAGCGGTGCCTCGCCCCGGATGGCGGCGTAGGGCACCACCACCCAGCAGGCGCAGCCCCAGATGCACTCGCCTCCCATGCCGTCGAAGCGGATTGACGGCTCGCAGAGCATCACCCCGAGGTCGAGCAGCCAGGAGTGCTTGAGCAGCTTCTCGTCCCAGGTCAGCGTGTCGTAGGTGTCCCGGGCGGTGAAGAACATCTCCAGGTCGAGCTTGCTGGCGCGCGGGATGACCACCGTCACCATCGGCTCGCCCGGTCCCTCCACCTGCAGCACAGTCGGATCCACGGCGGTGCTCGCGATCTGCCCGGCCTGCTCCGCCACCTGGCTGGCAACCTTGGCGCCGAAGGCCTTCTTCGGCCCGAGGAGGCGCGCTTCGACGTACTCGGTGCTGAACCCCTTCACCAGGCCACAGCCGCCCAGCGTGGCGATGTCCGCCGCCTCGCGAGTGGCCAGGACGTTGATCCAGCGGTCGTTCGGCTCGCCGCGGATCGCCGGGTGCCAGGCGTCTGCAGGCACTGACAGCCAGTTCAGCGCCTTGAGCGTCTCGTAGAGGTGTACCGAGTCATCCCTGGTCAGGAATGCCGCAATACCGGAGTCCACATAGGCGTGCGTGTCGGCGAGGGTGCCTTTCATGGCGAACACGTCGTCCTGGGGCACCGCGAAGAATCCGCCGGTGAAGGGGTTTTTGTACAGGTCACCCCAGACCGCCATGACACCCTTGTTCTTCTTGGTGTCGATCATGCAGTCCAGCTCGTTGATCACGGGGAACAATGACCCGTCGAAGGTCTCCGGGGGGTCACCTTCACACGGCAGCACGCCCACGCCGACGACCCACGGCCGGCGGCCGAGCTTGATGGTCGACAGGTGCCGGGCGATCTCGACGACGATGCCGCTGCCGACCCCGCCGGCCAGGCTGAAGACCACCACGACCAGCGGGGTGGCCTGGCTGGCCAACACACTCTCCGCGAACGCGTCCAGCGCCTGGAAGATCTCGCGGTGCTGGTAGTACTCCGAGCCGTACACCGCCTTGGCCAGCGCCCGCGGAAAATGCTCACCCGGGCCCGGCAGCTCCACGTCCGCGGGCAACCACGGCTCGTAGTTGGGATTCCAGTAATAGCGCGGGAACTCCATCTTCAGGAACTCGCGGTAGCGGTTGAGGCTCGTCCGCAACTCCTCGTTGCTGGGGATGGGCAGCGCCACGGTCTGGACGTGGCAGCGCTGCGGTGGAAGATCCGCTGAGGCTTCGCGGACCTGGCCCAGGTCCTCATCGCCGATATCCACCGCCAGGGCCGAGAACCGCGTGGTGGGGTCGGCGAGAAAGCCCTCCGGGCGCTCGCGCAGGAGTTTCGTGATGACCGCCGCCCCGGTGCCGCCCAAGCCCACGACGTGCAGCGAGAACGGGCCCTCGTGCGCGCCGGCGCGATGTACCCCCTCGGTGCGCAACGCCTCGATCCGGGCGAGATCGCCGATCACACCGTGACTGTGACCGTGTTCGTGATCGTGCTGGTGACTCTCGGTCGCCATGTCCGGCATCTCCTCGCAGGTCGGTCGGGCTCAGGTGGTGGCGGGCACCGGTTTACCGGTCGCGGCACCATTGGTGAGCTGGTTCGGAATGCCATCGATCGGGCTCTCCGCCGTTCCGATGGTCGGGCGGGTGAGGGCCTCTACCTGCCGCTGCGCGGCCGCGGGATCGGTGACCCAGGTGCGGTAGAAGTCGAACGGGCACTCCGCCACGCCCTTGTCCCCGTCTCCTGAGGCCAGCACTCCGGTGTAGCCGCGGTGCAGCAGCTTGAACATCTGGTTCTGCGACTGCCAGTTGGCCCGGGCGTCGCGGATCAAGGATGTGGACAGCTCGGCGTACTGGATGCCGTACTCCTCCTCGCCGGTCTCGCCCAGCGTCCGGCCGTCGAACCCGATGATCGAGGAGTGGCCGAAGTAGGAGTACACGCCGTCGAACCCGGCCGCGTTGGCGACCGCGACGTAGCAGTTGTTCATCCAGGCCATCGCCTTCGCGACGATGATCTGCTGATCCTTGGCCGGGTACATGTAGCCCTGGCACCGCACGATCAGCTCGGCGCCCTTCATCGCGCAGTCCCGCCAGATCTCGGGGTAGTTGCCGTCGTCGCAGATGATGAGGCTGACCTTGAGGCCCTTGGGCCCGGCCACGACGTAGGTCTTGTCCCCGGGGTACCACCCCTCGATCGGCACCCAGGGCAGGATCTTGCGGTACCGCTGCACGATCTCGCCCTGGTCGTTCATCAGGATCAGGGTGTTGTAGGGGTTCTTGCGCGGGTGTTGCTCGTGCTGCTCACCGGTGAGCGAGAAGACCCCCCACACCTTCGCTGCCCGGCACGCCTCGGCGAAGATCTTCGTCTCCTCCCCCGGGATGACCGACGCGGTGGCGAACATCTCGTCGCGGTCGTACATGATCCCGTGGGTGCTGTACTCCGGGAAGACGATCAGGTCCATCCCCGGCAGGCCCTGCTTGATGCCGACGATCATGTCGGCGATCTTCGTGCAGTTTTCTGTGACGTCCTCGCGGGTGTGCAGGCGGGGCATCTTGTAGTTGACGACCGCAACGCCCACAGCGTCGTTGCTGCTGCTGATGTCTCCGTGCCGCATTGGCGGACTCCTCCCGCTACGCTGCGCGGACCGGCGACTCAGCCGATCCGAGCGGCAGTTCCTTCCATGTGGAACTATTCTGCTGGGAATCAGTGCTGTCAAGGGTCGCGACGTCTACAGCGACGAGACGATGTCGAACTCCAGCCCGGCCGCCTGCGCCAGGTAGATGCGCTGCTCGACGTGGGCGTCGCGCAACCCGAGCTCACCGCGTGGCCCGCCATAGCGAGCGGCCTGCGCCGTGGCGCAGATCTGTCGCACATCCGACGATCCGGCTCGCCGGATCAGCTCGGCGAGCAGCTGTAGCCCCTCGTAACAGGACTCTCCCAGACTGTTGAGCATCGGAGCGTCCACGCCGAAGCGCCGGGTATAGCGCGCGTTGAAGTCGAGGCTCTCCGCGGTGGGCAGGCACTCGAAGTAACCCGCCGCCACGAACAGGCCTGCCGTGTTGCCGGCACCCGTGGCGAGAAGCATGTTCTCGTCCATCAGGGGGCTCAGCCGCACGCACCGTAGGTCCAGCTCGGCGCGCGCGAACTGCCGGTTGAAGTGCACCGCGTCCTCACCGACGAGGAACATCAACACGCCCTCGCACTCGCTGTGTTCGACGCGCCGGATCACCTTCCGGAAGTCGGGCGTGCCCAGCCCGACGAAGATCTCGTCACGGATCTCGGCGCCGCAGATCCGGGCGAAGCCCCGGCTCACCGCAGCCGAGCGGCGCGGCCAGATGTAGTCGTTGCCGACGATGCACCATCGCCGCACCCCCATCTCGTGCGCCATCCACTGCATGGACGGCAGGATCTGGCGGTGCGGCGTCTCACCGGTCAGAAAGACACCGGGGCTGCGCTCCCCGCCTTCGTACAACGCGGTGTACACATAGGGCACCCGCTGGGCGATGCGCGGCGCCAGCACCTCGCGCACTGCCGAGATGTGCCAGCCCACCACTGCCTGCACCCGGCCGGCCGAGATCAACCGGTCGACCTCGTCGGCGACCTGGGCCGGCGGCGCCCCGCCGTCCACCGTCAGCAGACGCAGCTCGCGGCCGAGCACGCCCCCACCGGCATTGACCTCCTCCGCGGCCAACTGGGCGCACAGCTCGCAGGACGGGCCGAAGATCCCGGCGGGGCCCTGGATCGGGACCACCAGCCCTGTCGTGAACGTCCCTCGATTCGTCGGCATTGCCGTCCCTCGCGTCCGGGCCGCGGGCACTGGCCAGAATGCCGAAATGGCGGTCCGTCGTTGGACATCGTAGGGCCGTGCCGGCGGTTGAGAACCGTCTTGTCACCACTCCGTGTTATTTTCTGGTTAATCAGTTTCCTACGGCATCACTTCGCCCCGTACACATCGAGCGGAGCCAGACGTGACAGCAGGCACCGAGCTGGGCTTGGCCCATCTGCTCAGCCAGGTGGAGAGTCGCGTGACTCGACGCCTGGTCACCGTGCTGCGGGCACACGACTGCGAACTTGCGGAGTGGCGGGTACTCCGGCTGCTCGCAGACGCCCGCGGCCGGCCGATGAACGAGATCAAGGATTTCGTCCTGCTGCCCGGCCCCACGCTCACCAAGTTGATCGACCGGATGGTCGCCGACAACCTCGTCTACCGGCGCGGCGACCTCGAGGACCGCCGCCGCGTGCTGGTGTTCCCGGCCCCCCGCGGCGTCGCGAAGTACGAGGCGATCCGCGCCACCGTCGACTCCGATCAGCTGGAGCTGGCCGAGCGCATCGGCGACGAGCAGTTAGCGGAACTGACCCGGATGCTGTCCCAGGTCGCCGACGCCCTGCGTTGAGTACCGGCCGGGGCTGAGTTACCGGTCAGCCGCCTTCGACCACCCGGTCAATAAGCTCCGCCACGTGGTCATCAGCCAACGCGTAGCGCACCAGCCGGCCGTCCCGATCCGCCACCACCGCACCGCGGCTGCGCAGCAGTCGCAGCGCCTGCGACACGGTCGCCTCCTTCAGCGCGGTCGCCGCCGCCAGATCGGAGACGCAGATCCGGCCGGCCCGGCGGATGGCGACCAGCAGAGCAAGCCTGGACGGGTCCCCGAGCAGGGCGAACACCTCGGCCCAGCGAGCTAGCGCCGGTTGGTCACGCACCGCGGCGATGGCAGCGCAGACCCGGTGATCCTCGTCGATGATCCGGCGGCCTCCGCGGTCGCCGCGCACCAGATGCATGACTCCATCGTGGCCCGGTGTCAACCCTCGACTGCCGATACCTGACCATCCGACACTATGTTCATATACGAAATATTATGATAGGAAGCAAAGGTGATCGATCACGGCGCTGTGACCCGCTCCCTCGCGTACCGACCGTACGGTCGGAGGTTGCGGCGCCACGTCGGAGCCCCACCTCGACCTGATCCGGAGAACTAGTTTCGAGGAGTCCCCATGTCGTACGCAGTTGCCTCCCCCGCCCTCGCCCCGATCCCGCTACGAATCCCGCTGCGGGAGGTGTTGCCGTGGGCAGTCTTCGCCGGTGTCATCATGCTGACCCTGCTCTACCTGGTGGGGATGGACCAAGGGGCCACGTCGGTGTTCTCGGGCAGCATGCTGCACGAGTTCCTCCACGACGGGCGTCACCTGCTGGCCTTCCCCTGCCACTGACGGCCGGTCGAGAATCATGATGAGGACGCTGCTGATCCGCGGCATGATCGTCGGCGTGGTCGCGGGTCTGCTGTCGCTGATGTTCGCCTACGCGTTCGGCGAGCCGGGCGTCGAGGGTGGCATCGCCTTCGAAGACCAGGCTGCCCGGGCGACCGGTGCCGCCCCCGGGGTCGAACTGGTCAGCCGCGGGGTACAGAGCACGATCGGGCTGACCACCGCCATCGTGGTCTACGGGGTCGCACTCGGCGGGATCTTCGCGCTGGTCTATGCCGTGGCCTATGGGCGCTTGGTCCAGCTGAGCCCCCGGGCTACGGCCGCCGTGCTGGCCCTGATGGCCTACCTCGTGGTGTTCGTCGTGCCCTTCATCAAGTACCCGGCGAACCCTCCCGGGGCGAACGAGCCCAGCACGATCTCCCAACGCACCGGCCTCTACCTGGCGTTGGTGATCATCTCTGTGATCGCGGCGGTCACGGCAGCGGTGCTGGCCCGGCGGCTGGCACCCCGCTACGGGAACTGGAACGCCACGCTACTGGCCGTCGGGGCCTACCTGGTCGTGGTCGGCGTCGTCGAGTTCGCGCTGCCGGCGGTCAATGAGACGCCGGCGGGCTTCCCGGCGGGGGTTCTCTACGGGTTCCGGATGGCGGCGCTTGGCACCCAGGTCGTGCTGTGGGCCACGTTGGGACTGCTCTTCGGTTGGCTCACCGAGCGAAGCCTGCGGCACGGCCTGCTCGGGGGCCGCACGCCGCACGCTGATCCCCGAGGTGAAACAGCCAGGGTCGTAATCGCCCCGACATCCTCGCCGGTGAGGGCGGACTAGCGCGTTCCCGCGTCGATTAACTCTACTGTCGCCGAGTTCGACACCATGGTTGTCCGCCGCGACCGGGACAGCCCTCACGTCGAACTCGGCGACAACAACGACGTCCGGCAGTCAGCGTTGGTGATCTCCCGCTGGCCGGCTGGTTGCTGCACACCGGCTGGGACATCGTCCACCAGCTCAAAGGAGCGCCCATCATCCCGTCGCTGTCGCACTCCTCGTTCGGCTGCGCGATCTGCGACCCCGTCATCGCCCTCTGGATGTTCCGAGGAGCCCTTCGATCACAGCCCTGGACAAGTTGCGCAGCCCGGGCCGCCGTGCGGCGGCTCCGACAGCGAAGCAGTGACGCGGCTAGTGACCGTCGTTGTCGTCGGTGGCTGGGCCCTGCGTGGTAGCGCCGGGTTGGGTCGGTGTTGTCTCGGTGTGTTCGTCCGCGGGAGCCGGGAACACGTGGTGCTGGGGGGCGGGCACGGGGGTGTCGGCGCCCTTGACGCTGGCCCAGGTGGCTTGGTTGAACTGCGCCATGTTGATCTGATCTTCCTTGGTCAGATCCTGGAGCTCGGACTGGGCCGCGAACGGGGCGTCGACCGGGTTGACCTCCTGCAGGTTCTGGGACGGCTTGATCGCGGTGACGGGGGTGAAGTCGGGCTTGTTGGTGAAGGCGCCGAGCATCGGGGTGGCGTAGGCATCGAACTGGGTCAGCGGGTGCAGGCCCGCGATGAGCTCGATGGTCCGCAGCATCGAGGCGGTGCTGTAGAAGGTGGAGTCGACCCGGCCGGTCATGGTGTAGGGGCTGATCACCTCAGCGACGGTGCGGTGCGCATCAACGTGGTCGGGTCCGTCCTGGGCGTCGTCCTCAGTGACGAAGATCGCGGTGTTCGCCCAGTACTTCGAGTGGGAGACCGCGTCCACGACCTGGCCGAGCGCCCAGTCATTGTCGGCGGTGTAGGCCCGTGGGGTCGGGGCGCCGCGGGTGGTGCCCGCGTTGTGGTCGTTGGGCAGGCGGAGCAGTTCGACGGTGGGCAGGTTGTTGCCCGTGACGTAGCCGTCGAACTCCTTCTTCCACTCAGCGAACCGGGGTGGCCCGCAGGTCGCCTTGCGCGGGGTGAAGCTGTTCGGGCTGTCCGGGCAGGCGAGATCGAAGCCCCGGAAGGCCGGGTCGGTGTGGGCGTCGAGGACCGGATCGGTGGCCTTGGAGCTGCCGTCGGGCTGGGTGTTGACGTAGAAGCCGTAGTTCCGGAAGGGGATCCTGGCGGCGGCCAGGCGGTCCCAGATGTAGGCCTGGGCCGGGTCGCGGTTCGGGGCGATCGCCGGGTCGCTGCTCTCCGAGGGGTAGGGAGCGCCGCGACCGGAGTAGTTACCCGGCCAGACCTGCTCGGAGTAGGGGTTGGAGTTGGCCGCCACGGTCCAGTTCCAGCCCTGGGCGCTGACCTCGGCGTCAGCGTAGAAGTTGTCCAGAGTGGCGTACCCGCGCTCCAGACTGCGGGCGTTGGGCGCGGATTCCGGGCCGAAGAGGTTCAGCTTGGGGTCGCCGTTGCCCTTGCCGAGGCTGCCGAACACCTGGTCGTAGGTCCGATTCTCCTTGACCACGTAGATCACGTGCTGGATCGGGCTGTGCTGCCCCGCATTTCCCGGCACGATGGTCGACATTCGACCGTCGGCGCGCACATCGCCGTGCGTGTCGAACCCGTCGTTGCGGGCGACCTGCTCGGTCCACTTCTCCAGTTGATCGTCCCTGGCCGGGATCGCCACGCTGGACAGCGTGCCGACCATCATCGAGCCGGCGTACTGGTCCGGCGTGGGGGTGTTGGGGTCATACGGGTCGGGGTGGCCTGGCCCGTTGTTGGGACCGGCGCCCAGGCCCTTGCCGTTGGTGATGAACAGCGCCCGGTCGGTGGCCACCAGCGCGGTGGGATACCACGCGGTCGGGATGAGGCCCGCGACGCGTGCCGATCTCAGGTCGATGACGGCGACGTCGTTGTTGCCCGCGTTGGCGACATAGAGGGTGCGGCCGTCCCGGGACAAGGCCAGTGCGTCCGGGTTGCTGCCGACCTGGGCACCCTGGTACGGGGCGAGGCTGATAGTGCGGGTCACCGCGGCGGTGGCCGCGTCGATCACGCTGATCTCATCGGAGTCACCGTCGGCCACATACAGGGTGTGCCCGTCGGCCGAGGCGACCGCCTTGTTGGGGTGCGTGCCGACGGTGATGGTCTTCTGCAGGGCAGGCTCGGGGCCGGTGAGGTCGAGCACCGAGACGGTGTTGGCGCCCTGGTCGGTGACATAGGCGCTGTGCCCGTCGGCCGAGGCCACGACCGCATACGGCCGGTGCCCGGCGGCGGTGGTGTGCACCACGGTGGTGGCCAGGTCGACGACGGAGACCGCATCAGCCTGCTGGTCGGCGACGAGCAGCCGGTGCCCGTCGGGGGTGAGCGCGATCCCGGCCGGCAACGGGTTGATCTTCGCCCCGGCCGGGGTGCTGGTCGGCAGCGGGATCGGGGTGCCCTCGATGAGCGTGCCAGCGTTGAACGTGTAGCGGCGGATGAGGTTGTTGCCCCCACCGCTGGCGTACAGCGTCCCCCCGTCCTGGGTGAACGCCAGGCCGACGAACAGCGCCTGCGGCGCCGGGTAGGGCAGCGTTTGGGTCACCTTGCTGCTGGTGGTGTCGATGACCTGCAGGGACTGTGCGCCTTGCCCGTCGTTGCTGACCACCAGCCAGCGGCCATCCGGTGAGCTCACGGCACCCAGTGGGAGATCACCGAGGTTGGTCTGCTTTCCGGCCGGGGTGACGGTGTAGCCGATCGGGGTCACCGCCGTGCCGTCGTCTCCGGGCCCGGCATGGTGAAGTCCCACGGCCAGCGCGGTGCCCCCCATCGCCAGCGTGGCGGCCAGCGCCACGCCCAGCACGGTCCGCCACCGAGGCGTCATTCCAGAACTGGTCATCAGTCAGTGCCCTTCGCTTCCAGCGCCGACGCAGCAGTTAGTCCAGGAGCGATTCGGTGTGCTCTTCCTGGACGGCCTTCAGCTCGGCGGGGTGCAGCCCGAGCAGGCGCAGGATTGTCGGCGCGATCTGGGTGGTCTCAACTGGCTTGCCGGAGGTATGTGCGTCGTCGTTCACACCGGCGCCGGCCAGGATGATCGGGACGTTGCGGTCCTGCGGGTCGGCACCGCCGTGCTCGGCGATCTTGCTCTTGCCGCCGGTGTAGACCACGCCGTGCTGGACGATGCCGAACACGTCGGGCACTCGAGGGTCGCCGGCGGGTACGTCGAAGTACTTCGCCGCGGCGCGGCCGGCGAAGACTGCCTTCAGCCCGGAGGCGGTGAATGCCTTGGGAGCGCCGGTGATGTCGTTGCCGTGGCTGGACTGGGCGAGCAGGTAGGTCTTGGCGAATTCGGCGGCGGCCTGGGAGCGGTCGGTCAGCCACAGCAGCATGGCGTCGTCGTCGCTGGAGTGCGCGACGAGGTCAGCGGCACCGGGGTGGGCGTTGCGCCAGGCGGTGTTGAGACCGTCGAGCAGCGGGCCGTCCGGGATGCGGGTCAGCTCCGCGGGCTCGGTCGGTGACTGCCCGTGCTTGGCGGACAGGATGATCGTGGTGTTCTGCTCCAGGCCCTGGGTGTGGATCTCCTGGACGAACGAACCCACCTGGGAGTCGACGAAGCCCAACGCGCCTGCGAGTACTGGACCGGGCGTCATCCCGTCGGCCAGGTAGCCGCCGGGCTGCCCGCCCGAGGTGGGCAGCTTCTGCGCGGTGGACACCGACTGGAAGTTCATCCCGAAGATCGCCGGCACGCCGACGTGGCTGGCGCGGGAGTGGTCGAAGCCGTCGATCTCGTTGCGGACGGCTTGGGTCTTGTAGCCGTCGTACTGCTGGGTCTTGGCGTTGTCCTTGGTCCAGTCCTGACCGGCCGGCAGTCCGTCGGCCTGGCTGTTGATCTCAGGCGTGAACAGGTCCTGCACGCCCGCGCCGGAGGGTCCGTCGAGGATTTCATAGGCGGGGTGTTTGTCCGACCATGCGGTTTGCAGCTGGTGCGCCCGGGCCACCTCGAAGATCGTGTTCACCTTGAGGTACTGGTGCGGGTAGACCGGCTTGCAGGTCTTGGGGTCGACGGGCAGCTTCGCCGGGTTGATCAGGGTTTCCGGGTGGCTGGTGAGCTGCAAGATGCTGCCCGGCAGCCCGGCGAGCCCCTGGCCGGCGTCGGTCGAGTTCTGGTTGAGATCCAGATTCTCGGCGTACTCCACATCGGCACCGGTAGTCGCCCCCGCCGGGCAGGACGTCGTGCCCGCCGGCAGCAACGCGTGGTTGAAGCTGGAGTCGTAGTACACGCCGGTGGTCTCGGGGTTGCCGCCGGTCACTTGAGCGATCATGCCAGGGAAGGAGTCCGACGGCACCGGGGTACTTGCGTGGGTGAAGTCCACGCCCCGGTGTACCAGCGCGGCCAGCGCAGAGTGCGGGTGCTGCGCGACGTACCAGCTCAGATCCGACTGGTGCAGCCCGTCGACCGAAAGCAGCAGCACGTGGCGGCTGTGGTCCTTGTCCGACGGGTCGGCGGTGGCCGCGGCGGGCGCGATCAGGGCGCCGGCGAGGATGGCGGCGGCGAGGGCGGTGGTGCGGCGCGGTAAGCGCATGGCGTCGAGTCCTCCGGAATGCAAACCGGCCGGGTGCCGGTATCACTCGAATGGGTAACGGCCGGAGACGGCTGGCAATACACGCGGACATGAACCAGGGACGAACCGGTGGGGTCGTAGCCGGCTACACCCTGATGGCGCATTTGAATAGCTCTGCGCCTTTTGGAATAAGCTAGCCTAACCTTATTAAATTCTGCGACCGGAGCCATCATGAGCGACATCGCCGTCACCGCGGACGAACCGGTGGCCGACATCGCGGCACTGGCCATGGATGTCCGGATGGGCCCCGCCGCGCTGGAACGCGGCGAACTCGGCCACCGGGTCACCCAAGTCGACTGCTACGACCTGGACCGGACCCCGCTGCACCGCTTCGCCGCCATCATGGTCCCCGGGATGGTCGACCAGGAATACCTGCTGCGGCACCGGCCGGGTTCTTCGCCCGCGGCCACCATCCGCCGCCGGCCGGTGCCGAGGTGCTGGTCCGACTTGCGGGCGGACGGCCGGTGACCTACGTGGACCGCGTCTCCACCGGTGGCACGATCGACGCCGCTGGCACCGTCATCACCTTCGGCGGCGGGGAACCGCTGCCCGAGTTCCTGCCCGGCGAGCAGCGAGACCGTCACCGCTGAATCTTGTCACGCATCTTGGAAGGGAACACGCCACTTCGTGGACACGGCGCGTCCGAACAGACCACCCAGCCACAGGCTCACCCGCCGGGCATACCTTGTGGGGCGCGCATGTCGTTACTGAACCGTGCGATCCGCGCTGCAGTAGGCGGCTGGTGAGGTACGTTAGCTGTCCAGCGCGCTGCGTGGTGGCACGGAGAGCATTGACACGCCTGTCGCACCCAGGGAGCGTTAACGTTATGAGCCGTCGTGCTGCTGCGCGCGGGAGTGAGCTCGTGGAGTTGAGCCAGCAGGAGGCCGAGGAGGCCTTCGACGCTATCGCGCGTCGTGCGATGGGCATCAGTGGCGCCGAGTTCCTGCGACGCTGGGACGCTGGCCACTTTGAGGGCCAGCGCATGGACGACGTTGCAGGCCTCGTAGAGACATGGATGGCGCTCGGGCTCGTACGTTGATCCGGTGCCAAGGGATAGTCCGCAGGAGCGGCCGTCGCGTTCCTCGAACTGTTCAGGGACGCCTTATGCGTTCTCGATGGCAAGGGAAGCATCATTATTCTCAGGCAGGGATCGTGGGTCACGGGTAAGACTTACTCGTGGGTACTCAACCCTCAGAAAGGGATGAAGCTTGGGGACGCGGGCACGCTTTATGCGTCGATGCAGTTTCAGATATTTGACTACGGCCCCACACCCAGCGAATTCAGTAAGCGTTTTCGAGCGAGCGTTCTCGGTTACAACTACAAACTGGAACAGCCCGGCGGTAGCGACCGCTGGCGGATGCACTGGCATCCAGAGGGTGTGAGTGACGTCCGGGAGCCTCACCTGCACATACCACCCGATCTCAAGGTCCATCGGCCGTGCGATCGGATGACTTTCGAAAATGCCCTAAGATGGTGCATAAGAGATGGTGTTCCGCTAGCTTGCACCGTGCAAGAGGCCGAAGATGAGCTGGTGCGCCGGGGAGCGCACCAGCTCCGGCGGGCTCAGGTTCCTGGCCCGCGCAGAGGCGGAATGGAGTAACGGACTCACCGGTACGGTTGAACCCGGTGTCGCGTCGGGCGCATCCATCGTCGGCGGCATGCGCACAGAGCTCTCGCGCGAGCAGGACGAGGTGGGCGAGGACACCCGGGACATTGCCATGGGTTCGACCGACGCTGCGCTGTCTGCGATCTCCAAGGCACATGAGCAGTCGCTGACGGATTCCTTCGACCAAGCCGACATGGACTTCACGGGGAACCATGTCAGGCACCCTCTCCGAGTTCACGGGGCTCGATCCGCCGGATCTCGGTGACGGCGTCGAACCCGGTGTCGACCGAGACGATCTCGGTGATGCCGTTGGCAACGCAGGTCGCGACGTGCAACACGTCCCGCGCGGAGAGCTGAGGGTAGGTCGCGTAGCAGGTCACCGCCCCGGCGATCGACTCGCGATCGACCGGGATGAGGTCACCGAACAGGTCCAGGACGCCGCGGGCCGGTGTCCCGCCGGCCTCGATCTCGGCCTCCATGGCAGACCAGTCCGCGACCGGAGCGTTCAGCGAGAACAGATCGTCCTGCTTCCTCAAGTCATCCCGGAAGCCGTCTGCCACCGGGTGATCTCGGCAGCCGCCGCCGCGCGCTCATCTCGGGACGGTGCGCGAGCCGAGCACTGGCTGACCGCCGCGGCCACCCCGGAACCCCCGTTGCCATGGCCAGCCGCCACGGTCGTCGGCCCACACCAGCTGCAGCGCGCGAAAATCCCGACCAAAGAAGGCGACCGCGGTGTCCAGGTGCGCGTCAGGGTGCGGCAGCTCGACGATCTCTATCAGTGGCCCACCCACGAGTGGGATCCGCTCGCCCGGCGCGGGTGGCTCGGCGTGCACAATGTGCGCAGCCACCCCGTTGAGCAACCGGGTCGCCCGACCCAGCGGCAGCCCGGTGACCACCAGCTCCGGCAGGCCACATTCGGTGAGCCCCAGCGTGTAGGCCCACGGCGGGTGGATCTTGTCGCCTTCCACACCCTGCACAGCCCAACCGTGCCTGATCATCAAACCGCGCATGTGATCCAGGTGGTCCTGGTAAGTGCTGCCCGGGTGGTCGCATGTCCAGCACATGGTGTCCCCCTCGTCGTCGGATGCCTCGGAACACCATGCACCCCGGCACCGACAAAACGGCCAGCATCGGCGAGGACCTTCACGCGGCGCAGCTCCAGGGGGTTCTCGTCCGGGAAGCGCAGTCCGCGGACCGACGGCTGGCCGTGGCAGACCGCCGGGTCAGAGGTGATGCGGTCGAGCCGAGATACGGAATCAGGGGTTACCGCGGCCAGGAACCGCTACATGGCGCGGGCGACCGCGTGTCGCTCGTCGGTGGTGGCGACCCAGCTCGGTGACAGATCCTGCGCCCGGTCGCTCAGCGAGCGCGGAGTCACGGTGAGGGGAAGCAGCGTGCGGGTGAGCGGGTGGGCGCGCAACTGCTCGCCGAGCGCACATCGTCCCCATCAGCGACGCCAAGCAACAAACGCCTGCCCCGTGTTGAGCTGCTCCTCGTGCGACGTGCAGTCGCGCAGGGCGGTCTCAACTCACCGTGATCGAGTCTGTCGCCCGCTCACGGCATACTCTGGCATCCGCACTACTTCGGTGTCACTCTCGCGAAGGGGGGCGTGGCGATGGGTACTGACGTGACCTATCTCGAGGTGCCCGTCATGGCCCCGGGCGAGGCAGCCCACCAGCTCGGTATTCCCACGTCGACGCTCAAACACTGGCTTGACGGGCACCACGTCGGGGAGCGGTTCTATCCGCCGGTGCTGCGACCCGAACCCTCCCCGGGGGCAGACGTGACATGGGGCGAGATGGTCGAGGCCGACTACTTGCGCGCCTACCGGTCGAAGGGTGTCTCGCTGCAACGATTGCGCCCGTTCATCGCACAATGCCGGGAACGTTTCGGCCTGCGTTACCCCCTGGCGCATCTGCGCCCCTTCACCGACGGACGTCGGCTCCTGCTCGAGGCGCAGACCGAGGCCGGACTGACGGGTGAGCTGCGGGTGATCTACGAGCTCGCCTCGGGGCAGCTGGAGCTGCATTGGCGGGCCGTCACGTTCCTCGATCGGGTGGATCGTGGCGACCCCATGGCCGACATCGCCCTGGCCTTGATGCCCGACGGACCGGACTCGCCGGTGCGACTGGAACCCGGTATCGCGTCGGGCGCGTCCACAGTCGGCGGTGTGCGTACGGAGATCCTGCGCGAGCAGTACGAGGTCGGCGAGGACACCCGGGACATCGCCGAGATGTTCAGTCTGGACATCCACGACGTGCTCGCGGCGCTGAGTCACGAAGACAAGCTGCGGCCACTGAAGATCGCGTGACCAAGCTCGCCGTCGCCCCGCTGGTATGTCGACGCCGACACCCTCGGACTGGCACACGTGCTCATCCGAGCCCGCCCCGACGTCACGTTTCCAGGGGACGACGGGACCCGGCACACAACACGGTGGACGTTGCCGCCCTGCCCGGTCCAGCAGACCAGTGCCCTCGACACCGAGTGGATTCCCAAGGTCGCCGCCGCGGGCTTGGCGATCATTTCCCGAGACCGTGCCATCTCCCGGCGGCGTGCGGAAAGGACGCGATCCTGGCGGCGAGTGCGCAGATGTTCGCGGTCACCGACCCGGGACAGCTCGCGTGTGGGACCTGCTGGAAATCGTCATGCACAGGTGGCGGGACATGGAGCGGATGCGAGAGGAGCGCCCCGGCCCGTACATCTTCGCCCTGACCCGAACCCGGATGACCGAGATCGACCTCACGTAATGGGCCTGCACTTCGGCGGTTCCCCCCATAGTGCCGGACTGTCGCCGTGTTTGATCATCAAGCCGCGCACGTGATCCAGCTGGTCCTGGTAGGTGGTGATGCGGTCGAGCCGGATACGGATCAAGGGTACCGCAGCGGTCAGAGTCGACAATCAGCTCGTTACGGGCCGACACAGCATACTGACCGGTTGTGACACCCTGGCGGCGTGCGCACGGAGGTCCTGCGCGACCAGTACGAGGTCGGTGAGGACACCGGGACCTTGCCGAGATGTTCGGGCTGGCCATCCACGACGTTCTCGCAACCTTGTGCACGTAGCGCTCTCCAGGCTGGTACGGCTAGGTGCGCCTTCGTTCCTTACCTGCCCTGTCATATGGCTCTTCCGTTCCCTTGTGAGGCTGACACGTGATCCCTTTAAAGCAAGCTACTGCACTTGACGATCTTCAGCGTTACGTTGCAGAGATGGAGGATGAGCGTGGTTCAGTCACCGTGGCGAGGGCGACTGCGTCGCGGGTAGGTCAGTGGCACGTGTGGGTCACGGTTGTTGAGAATGAATGTGATCAAGCACGTGGTGTCCATCAGCCTGGACGTCATCCGGTCGGGCTACACCGGCAGACCGGCCCGGTAGGCCATTCCACGCAGCTCCCGGCCCACCGCATCGCGGTGGGAGCGGGTGAGCAGCTCGGCGAGCACCTCGCGGACGAAGGGGTTTCGCTGCACCTGGACGGGGAACAATGCCTCGGCTCTGCGCAACGCCAGCACCGCGTCGTCGCCCCGTCGGGGCGCTCGGGCCAAGGCCCGACCGTAGTCCATCCAGTACGCGGACTGACGGGTCTTGAATGGGTGCCGCTGGGGTTGGATGGTTCGGGCAATGCTCACCGCCCGGTCCGGCTCTCCTGCCTCCAGTGCAATGGACATTCGATACAGGCCGACGTCTGTCGGACCGAACGCGAACCCCAGCGCACTGTTCTCGCCGGTTTCGCCGAACCGGGTGGCGAGGTCTGCGGCCGTGTCCATGGCGGCCACCGCATCACCAACCCGGTTGTCCGCCGCAGCGACCATCCCGTGCCTGATCATGAGTCCACCGACCAGCCCGGCCGTCTCCGGCGTCGTAGCGGGCAGCCCAACGGCGTCCAACTCGGCTTGAGCTAGGTCGGGCTGGCCCTGAGAAATCAGCTGCCGGGTCGTGGCGAACGCGGCCACTCCGAGCGTGACGCCCTCACCGTGTTCCCGGGCCACCCGCCGGGCGAGGGAGGCGACTTCGCGTCGCAGATCGACGGGGGCACCGGCGTCCAGTAGCCACATGCTGGTCACTTGCACATGCAGATAAACAGCCAGCGACAGCAACTCCGCGGCGCTACTGCCGCTGGCCAGGGTGGTGTGCAGGTCACGGATCAGACCTGGCAGGTTGGTGGCAGCTTCGGCGAACCGGCAGCGCCGTCGCATCTCCTGTAGCTGGCTCACCCTGTCTCGCAGTACGTCGACCGGAAGCACTCGCCCACCCGCACGACCGTAGCCGACGGCCGTCAGCGCCCGACGCACCGCTTCTACGGTGGCGTCCGTATTTCCATTGCCAGGCGCCGGGACCGGCAACCTGACCAGCTCGGACGGGGCGACCTGCAAGGCGTCGGCCAGCGCGAGAATCTCCGATCGGCGATCCAGGGCAGATTCCCCGCGCTCGATCTGCGACAGGCGGGACTTGCTCATACCGGCAAGCCCGGCGACCACCCGCAGTGACTTCTTCCGGGCATTGCGGATCTGGCGCAGCCGGGCACCGATCGTTCGCGCTTCCTCAACGTCCACCGAACACGACCCTCTCCCTGCCGAGCCCCTGCCGACGCCCCGGGGAGCTATCCCGGGGTGTGAACCTCGGCGAGGAGCTTGCGACCAGGCTAGCGCTGCGCATCGGTTGTATCGTGGGCCCGTCGATGCGAGCGCGGGGCACAAGATGATCGAGGTTCCGCCGGGGCAGGTGCCGCTGTCGGACCGGCGGACGCGGTTCACGTGGTCGGTCGACGTCGCGCGATACCACCTCGCCGCAGTTCCGACCACCCAGGCGCAGTACGCAGAGGTCACCGGTCAGCAGCCGAGCACCTCGCGGGGCGACCAGCTGCCCGTGGAGTGCGTTTCCTGGTGGGACGCGGTCCGGTACTGCAACGCCTTGTCCCAGTGCAAAGGGCTGGAGCTCGCGTACCACTTGGGCGCCGACCAGGAGACCGTCGAGTGGGACACGTCCGCCGATGGGTACCGGCTGCCGACCGAGGCCGAGTGGGAGCACGCCTGCCGCGCCGGCACGACCGGCGCCCGGTACGGGCAGCTTGGCGACATCGCTTGGTATCGCGGCAACTCCGACGACCGGATCCACGATGTGGGCGGCAAACAACCCAACGCGTGGGGCCTGTACGACATGCTGGGCAACGTCTGGGAGTGGTGCTGGGACGTCTACGACGCCGAGGTCTACGGCAGCTACCGGGTGCTCCGCGGCGGCGGGTGGTTCGACGAGCACTGGAGCTGCCGCGCCTCGGTGCGCCGCCGGACCCACCCAACACACCGGATCGACGACGTGGGGTTCCGCGTCGCGCGCTCCGCCCTGCCTGACGCCGGTGGCCGTCCACACGGTTGAGTTAGGCCGCAGTGGAGGGTGGATTGGCGAAGGCGAAGGTGGCGCAGGCGTGGTTGAAGCAGCGGCTGAGGTCTCCGGCCTGCTGTTCGGCCTGCTGCAGGTGGGTGCCCACGGTGGGCCAGGCGGCGAGGTGCCGACTGGTCTGGGTGGCCAGCTGACCGAGCAGGGCCGCGATGGTGGCCAGGTCAGACAGGGCGATGATCAGTTCGTCTGCGCTGCCCTGGGGAGGGTGGCCGCCGGTAGCGGTGAGGGCGTCTGCGGCGTCGGCGATGTGGTGCTGGGGGCGCTTGTCCATGGATCTGACCTCTCTGGTGACTACTGCGGTCTCACCACCAGATAGGGATCGGGGTTACACCTGAATCTCATGGCGGCGTGCAGATTTGCGCCCTGCTGGCCCCAGGGGTGTAACCCGGTTCCCTATCTGGTGGTGAGACCCGCGAATGAGACGGGTGCTCCCTCCCGTTTTCGACAATCGCTCAGGGAACGCATCCGAGCGTTCCTCAAGTAAGGAGGAAGGACAGCAATGAGTGCACGACCGTGGGATTGGAATCACCGGTACGGCGACGATGACGACCGCCGTCATCGCCACGATCACGATGATCGCCACCGGCACGACGGCGGAGACGACCGCCGCGGGCGCCACGACAGGTACTAGGAGGTCATCCAGGCGGGGCTCCCCATGCGCAGTCGCGGACGGGGAGTCCCCGCTGGTGATCGGGGGTCCAGGGTGGGAGGGATCGGGGATGAAGTCGCTGCGGGAGCTGGTGGGATGGCCGATCCGGGCGACAACCCTCGGGCCCGACGGGCTGACCCGGTCGGCGCCCTCGGTGCCGGTACGAGACATCGTCCGCAGGTTCTGGCCCGACGCCCGCCCTTTTCGGGTCTGGTTGGGAGTCAGCCTGGTCCTGGTTGCAGTGGGACCACTGCTCGATGCGGCCACGACCTGGTTGTTCAAAATACTGATCGATGACGTACTCGCAGTGCGTCATTTCTCGGCGTTAGGACCGCTCGCCGCCGCGTATGTGGCGATCAGTGTGGTGGTGGGGGCGGTGGAGTCCGCCGATACCTATCTCACCGCGCGGATCGGGGAGAATTTCCTGCACCGGTTACGGACCAGGGTATTCACCCATCTCCAGACCCTCTCGGTGGGCTTTTTCGACCGGCGCCCGCTGGGCGACACCCTGAGCCGGCTCACCGGGGACATCGGCGCGATCGAGACCCTGCTGCTCACCGGAGTCACCGACACCGCCGCGCAGGTCATCAAAATCGTGGTGTTCGCCGGGGTGTTGTTCTACCTGAGCTGGACCTTGGCGCTGGTGTCCCTGGTCGCGGTGCCGATGTTCTGGCTGGCCACCCGGTTCTTCACACCGCGGATCAAGACCGCGTCCCGGGAGGTGCGCCGGCGCCGCGGTGAGATCACCGCCGTCGCCGAGGAGAGCCTCGCCAACACCACCCTGATCCAGGTCTATGGCCGGCAACAGGCCCAGATCAGCCGTTTCGCCCGAGCGAGCCGGGGCAGCGTCACCGCCGAGCTGGCCGCGACCCGGCTCCGCGCGGTCTTCTCGTCCCTGGTCGATGTGCTGGAGGTGGTTGGGGTCATGGTCATCATCGGGATCGGGGGGTGGGAGCTGGCCGGCAACCACCTCACCCTCGGCGGGCTGCTGGTGTTCCTGGTCTACCTCTCCCAGCTCTACGGCCCGGTCCGCGGCCTCGGACGGCTGTCCACCACGGTCTACGCCGCCACCGCGGGCGCCGAGCGCATCATCGACCTGCTCGACCAGCAACCCGAGGTCCGCGCGCCGGCCCACCCGGCCCGGATCCGCCGGCCCCGCGGCGAGCTGTCGCTCCAGCGGGTCAGTTTCGGCTACCCCGGGGCCGCCACCGACGCGCTCAGCGACGTCAGCTTCGCCGTGGCACCCGGGCGCAGCGTCGCGCTGGTCGGGACCAGCGGCGCCGGGAAAACCACCCTGACCAAGCTGCTGCTGCGCCTGCACGACCCGCACACCGGAGCCATCCGCCTCGACGGCATCGACACCCGCGACCTCGACCCCGACCAGCTCCGCGCCGCGATGGCCGTCGTCCTGCAGGAGACCCTGCTGCTGGATGGCACCATCGCCGAGAACATCCTCGCCGGCCGCCCCGACGCCACCCCCTGCGACGTCGTCGACGCCGCGATCACCGCCGACGCCTACGACTTCATCACCGCGCTGCCCGAGGGCTTCCACACCCGGGTCGGGCAACGCGGCCGGCTGCTGTCCGGCGGGCAACGCCAACGCATCGCGATCGCCCGCGCCATGATCCGCAACGCCCCGGTGCTGATCCTTGACGAACCCACCACCGGCCTCGACTCGCACTCCAGCGAGCGCATCCTGACCCCGCTGCGCCGGCTGATGACCGGGCGCACCACCATCATCATCTCCCACAACCTGACCACCGTCACCGACGTCGATCAGATCATCTACCTCGATCACGGCCGGATCACCGAAACCGGCACCCATACCCAGCTGCTCGCCCGCGACGGCGGCTACGCCCAGCTCTACCGGTCCCACTCCCACCGGCTGCACCACCCACCCAGCGGTCGGCGTCAGGGCGGCCTGCGACGGTAACGGAGCAATCGATGGCAGCGACTGGCCTGGAGTTACGTTGGGACGTGGCGGTTGTCAACGGCTTCGATGTGGGTTACCGGCGCTGGCGGGTCAGCACGGTGCACGCGGAGCTGGGTGAAGGTGCCAGAGATCAACTCGCCGGCCCGCCACTTCGTCGCCGGTGCACGACCAGCGCATCGGGCCCCAGTTCGACGAAATCAGCCTCGCTGAGCGCACCGACGATCGCGTCGAGGTTCGCCTCGAACAACGCCAGCAACGCGGCGTTCGTGATGTTGCCGGTCGCGACGACCAGCAACCGGCAGGGCGAACGCGACAACAGATGACCGTCCCGGAAGTCGCGATCCTTGGTGACCACGACCCGGCCCTCGCCGTCGGCCAACTCAGCGATTCGCAAATCGGTCGTGCGGTTGCCCTCCGGGAGCTCCGACGTGTGAATCGAGTCGTGCCCGGCGTCGTGCAGGAGCCGTGCGAGCCGAGCAGGAAGCTGAGCGTCGACGAGGAACTTCACGCGGCGCCGAGCGGAACCACCCGGCCACCGCCCGCCGTCAGCGCACCGAACTCCAGCGCAGCGAGCAGGTCGTCACGCTCCAGGTCCGGGTAGTCGTCGAGCACCTCGTCGATCGTCATGCCCGACGACAGCAACTCCAACAGGTTCTCGACCGGGTATCGCAACCCACGCACCGTTGGCTGGCCGTGGCAGACCGCCGGGTCGGACGTGATGCGCTGTAGCCGTGACATGACCAGACGGTATCGCTAGCGGTGGCCCCGACACCATCGTAGGCAGCCGTGCCCGGCAGTTGGCCTCGGACAACCAACCCCGCCGCCGTCCCGCAACGGCGTGGTGTCCGGCGTTGTCGGTGCCGGCGGCTACCCTCCGCGCCAGCGAAGTGACTCGGGCCGGTCGGAGGAGGTAGCCACATGCAGCTCGTCGTGGTGGAGGGTGTCGACCCGGCCAGCATCATGGCCGCCGTGGATGCGCGGACCTACGCCCGGGGTCTGGCGTACGCGCGGCAGGGCGCGGTCCTGCACATGGAGTGGGACAACACCGACAGCGTGATGCGGGCGGTGGTGCGGGGCAGCAGCGGTGCCGGATATCAGGCTGCGGTGTACCTCGAGTCGACCGGTGGCGCGCAGCTGGAGTTCGCGTTCGGCGAGTGCACGTGTCCGGTCGGCATCGACTGCAAGCACGTGGTCGCGGTAGCGATCGCCGCCGCCGGCACGGCGAGTCCCGCCAAGCCGGCCGGCGGCGGGCAACGGGCGCCGTCCTGGGAGCAGACGTTCGGTGCGCTGCTCGCGCCGCCACAGCAGCCCGCCGATGGCGTCCCGCTGGCCATCGAGCTGTCCCTGTCCATCGCACCGGCCAGCCCCGCGCGCGGCGTCATGGTGTCGGTGGCGCCGAAGCTGCTGGCCCGGCTGGTGCGGCCGGGTCACACCGGATGGATCAGCGGCGGGATGAGTTGGGGCAGGCTCGACACGGCCTATGCCTTCGGTGACTGCCGCGCGTCGCACGTGGGGCTGCTGCGGGAGCTGTACGCGCTGCACAAGGCACGTGGTGGCGCACCGAGTTACTACTACAGCGGCCGGGAGGACAAGACGATCGACCTGGCCACGTTCGGCAGCCGGCTGTGGTCGTTCCTGGACGAGGCAGCCGACCTCGGGCTGGAGATCGTGCACGCGCGCAAGCGGCTCGGCGCGGTCGAGCGGTACGGCCACGCCGAACTGTGCCTGGATATCACCGCGGGGTCGGGACCGGGTTCGCTGGTCATCGCGCCGGTACTGCGTCTCGATGGAGTTGGGGGATCTATCGGCGACCAGGTGCCGGTCGTGGTCATCGGTGCCGACGGTCACGGCGTCGTGCACGTGTCGCGGACACAGATGCAGGGCAATCCGAACCCCACCGAGTGGCCGTTGCGGCTGGCGAAGCTCGCCAAGTCGGTTCCGCCCCCGCTACAGCGGATGGTGCTGGAGGGCCAGCACCTGCCGGTGCCCGAAGGGCAGGCCGGCCGGTTCCGCGACGACGTCTATCCCCGGCTGCGCCAGCTGGCGACGGTCATGTCGTCCGACGACGCCTTCACACCGCCGGCCATCTCGGCGCCCACGCTGGTGCTGCGGGCGTCCTACGGTGACCGGCACAACCTGGCCGTCGAGTGGGAGTGGGCCTACCAGGTGGGCGACGCGGCGGTCCGGGTGCCGCTCGCGCCGACCGGCGACAACGACGGATTCCGGGACTTGGCGTCGGAACGGGCCGTGCTCGACGAGCTCGACGGGTCGCTCGATCAGTTCGGCCTGGGTCAATTGGCCCTGGGTCGATCGGGGATAGGTCCGGGGTCGGGTGTGGTGCCGCGCACGCAGTTGGCCGGCCTGAATACGATGCGGTTCACCACCGAGCTGCTGCCGCTGCTGGCCGACGCGCCTGGGGTCGCCGTCGAACGCAGTGGGGCGCCGGCGGACTACCGGGAGGCGACCGACTCGCTGCGCATCGGCGTGTCGACCACCGACGTGGCCGACGACACCGACTGGTTCGACCTCGGCGTCCGGATCACCGTCGAGGGCAGGCAGGTCCCGTTCGCCGACGTGTTCCTGGCGCTGGCCGCGGGTGAATCGCACCTGTTGCTGCCCGACGGGGCGTACTTCTCCCTGCACAAGCCCGAGCTGGCGACGTTGCGCACGTTGATCGAGGAGGCACGGGCGTTGCAGGACGCTCCGGCCGGTCCGCTGCGGATCAGCCGGTTCCAGGCGAGTCTGTGGGAGGAGCTGGCGACGCTGGGCGTGATCGACCGTCAGGCGCGGGCCTGGCAACAGCAAGTCGCCGGTCTACTGTCCCTGGACGGGCTCACGAACACGGAGCTGCCAGCCACGCTGACTGCGCAGCTGCGGCCCTACCAGCGCGACGGGTTCGGCTGGCTGGCGTTCCTGTGGCAACACCGGCTAGGTGGGATCCTGGCCGACGACATGGGGCTGGGCAAGACGGTGCAGGCGCTGGCCCTGATCTGCCACGCCAAGCAGGCCGACCCCGACCTGGCGCCGTTCCTGATTGTCGCCCCGACCAGCGTGGTGTCGAACTGGGCCGCCGAGGCGGCGCGCTTCGCGCCCAACCTCGCGGTGGTGACGATCACCGACACCCTGCGGCGCCGGGGCCAGGACCTGCCGGACGTGGTGGCCGGCGCGGACGTCGTGGTCACCTCCTACACCCTGTTCCGGCTCGACGCCGATGCCTATGGCGCGGCACAGTGGTCCGGCCTGATCCTGGACGAGGCCCAGTTCACCAAGAACCACCAGTCGAAGGTCCACCAGTGCGCGCGGCGGTTTCCGGCACCGTTCAAGCTGGCGATCACCGGTACCCCGATGGAGAACAACCTCATGGAGCTGTGGTCGCTGTTGTCGATCACCGCGCCGGGGCTGTTCCCGAGCCCGACGCGGTTTCGTGAGCACTACGCTCGGCCGATCGAGAAGCAGGGCGACGCCGAACTGCTGGCCCGGCTGCGCCGACGGATCAAGCCGCTGGTCAAGCGCCGAACGAAGGAGCAGGTGGCCGCCGACCTGCCCGCCAAGCAGGAGCAGCTGCTCGAAGTGGAGCTCGACCCGCGGCACCGCCGCATCTACCAGCGCCACCTGCAGCGCGAGCGGCAGAAGATACTCGGGCTGATCGACGACGTGGACCGCAACCGGTTCACGATCCTGCGCTCGCTCACCCTGTTGCGCCAGCTCAGCCTGCACCCCGGGCTCATCGATCCCGAGCACCAGCAACTGGGCTGCGCCAAGATCGACGCGCTGGTCGACCAGCTCCGCGAGGTGATCGACGGTGGGCACCGGGCACTGGTGTTCAGCCAGTTCACCGGCTTCCTCGCGCACGTCCGCGAGCGCCTCGACGACGCCGGGGTGACCTACAGCTACCTCGACGGCTCGACCCGCAACCGACCCGAGGTCATCCGCCGGTTCAAGGACGGCACGGTGCCCGTCTTCCTGATCAGCCTCAAAGCGGGTGGGTTCGGGCTGAACCTGACCGAGGCGGACTACTGCTTCCTGCTCGACCCGTGGTGGAACCCCGCCACCGAGGCGCAAGCGGTGGACCGAACCCACCGCATCGGGCAGACCCGCAACGTCATGGTGTACCGCCTCATCGCCAAGGACACCATCGAGGAGAAGGTGCTGGCCCTGGCCAACCGCAAGGCGGAGCTGTTTGCCGGCGTCATGAACGACGGCAACGTCTTCGGCACCACCCTCAACGCCGACGACATCCGCGCCCTGCTGTCCTGAACGGGTAACCCGCAACTGCCTTCTGGGGACAGAACGCAGCAATTCGGCCCCGGCAACAGCGTTCTGGGGGCAGAACGCTGTAATGAGGAACGCGGTAGTGAGGCGTGACTACAGCGGCGCGGCGGGACTGCGGGTGACGATCCGGGTGCCGGGGACCGCAGCAGCCAGTGTGGCGATGTCGCCGGGGTCGGCGGTGAGCACGATTGCCGCGTCGACGGTGGTACAGGCGGCAACGACATGGGCGTCAGCGATGTGCTCGCTGCCGGCGCCCGTATCGTGCAGGATCGCGCCGACCAGTTTGGCAAACCGCTCGTCTGTCGGCACCACCCTGATTCGCTGGCCGCCACGCCGGCGCGCAAGCGCAGCCTCGACCCGGCGGGTGCGCGCCATCCCGCGGCAGACCTCTGCGAGGGTCACCGCCGCGCAGCGCACCTCGCCGCCCTCGTCGATCGCGCTTCGTAGCAGGGCACGCATTCCTGTTGCCTGCTCATTGTCGAGCATGTCGAACGCCGCCGCGTCGAGGACCACGGCGACGCTCATGCGGCGCTCGTTCCGTTCACCTCACCGTGCTCGACGGCATCGAGTAGGGCCTTCGCGGCAGCACGTTGCTCGCCAGAGGGTGCGCCGTGCTTCTGGTCCAGCTCGTCCAGCCACTCGCGCAGCGCCGCCCGGTGGGCCGCTACCTCCAGCGCCTCGCGCAAGGCGTCATTGGCGACCGATGACATGCTCCGGCCGCCGACCGCCTCCAACGCCTCGACGACGTCCTCATCGAGATTCAGCGTGACCCGCCGCTTCTTCATAAGAACATCATACGCCTTGGAAAGGCTTGGGCCCATCAGCGGGGCGTGACGAGCCTTGAGCGGTTGTTCTCTGCTA
>JBOHFK010000023.1:0-53543 GCA_050699635.1 Pseudonocardiaceae bacterium
CCCGCCCGCGGACGGCGTGCTGGTAGCTGCGGCGGCTGTAGTCCGGGTCGATGGCGTGCACCTCGCGCAGCAGCCGGGCGGCGAGCTGCCCGGTGGTCCACCCGGGTGCCAGGGGGACCAGCCGGGCGCTGATCCGGTCGGCTTGTTCCGGGGTGAGGTTGGCCAGGTAGTCGGTGAACACCCGGGCTTTGTGATGATCCAGCTCACCGGTGGCCAGGGCGGTGTGCACCCGGGGGAGTTGCTCGAGCAGGGTCTGGGCGCAGCCCAGTTCGTAGTCGGCCCGGCGGGAGGTGAAGGTCAGTGCTGCGGCGATCTCGGCGGTCTCCCACCCGGTGGTGGTGCGGGCGGCGACCTCGGTCATCGCCGCCCAGCACCGCGCATACCCCCGGGATACCTCGGCCCACGCGGCGCGCAACTCATCAACGATCTCCTCATCAGAGATCACCGGGCTCGCCGCGACTGACATGGATCGACCATACGTTCGACCCCTGACAAAACCGGCCATCCCCAGCAGCCACCACGCAGATTCACCCAACAGAGCGAGGGCAGCGGCCGATGCACTTGACGCGGCGATGTGACAAGAACCAGCTAGCCGCCCGCGAAGGGCGGCAGCACATCCAACTGGGCGGCGTGCGGGAGTGGCGTGGTGCGATCGCGAACCGCCACGGAGTCCAGCAGGAAGCTGCAGGCGGGGAGTACCTTACCCAAGGCTTCCCCGTGCCGGGCAGCGATCACCTCCAACGCGTCGCCGACTGTCGCATCGTGGCCGATGTCGACGTTCTCGCTGGGCAGGCCGGTAGCGGCACGTGCTGCCGCGAAGTACCGCACGGTCACCACGGATAAGCCTCCGATCGCGCTGGTCAGCTGGGTCAGGTCCGTCGGACATAGTGTGGATCACCGATCCCGGTGCGGTCACTGCGGGTCACGGGTGTTCCACGACATGTCAACGGGACTCACACGTCAACCGGACCTATTGCCATCCCCAATTCACCCATCCAATATTACCTCTGCCTCACTCTAACAACACGGGGTGAGCTTTAAATCGATAGTGTCGATAAGTCCGATTTATCGGGTAAGACAGCACCATTTATCCGTAGCTTCGGATTTATTTGACACATGACTCCGCGTATGCCGGAGAACGATCCCAGTCGAGGGCTGGCGATGCCGGCTGGGATCGGCTGCTGTCCAAGGCCTCTATGGGCAGCGTGGCCGGCTCCGACGAGCGGCCATGCCGCACCGGGGTATCAAAGCGAACATCTCGGTCAGATCCGGACACGCCGATGAGTTTGTATCCCTCAACTACGGAGGTAGGCTGCTGGGCGTGCCGCACTATCGGATGGCTGAGATTGCTGAGCTGTTTGGCGTAAGCGATGACACCGTTCGGCGCTGGGCAGACTCCGGGCAGCTGACCGCGATGCGGGACGCCGGGGGCCGCAAAGCTGTGGACGGGGTGGAGCTGGCAGCGTTCGCCAAGTCGCAAGCGCACGCCACTCCCGACCCGTCCCTGGTGGACCGATCGGCCCGCAACCGGTTCGTCGGGCTGGTCACCGAGGTGATCACCGACCACGTGATGGCACAGGTGGAGATCCAGTGCGGACCGCACCGGGTGGTCTCCCTGATGAGCAGCGAGGCAGTGCGGGAACTGGGGCTCGTGCCGGGGGTACTTGCGGTGGCTGTCGTGAAGTCGACCCAAGTCATGGTCGAGACCCCAGGAGGACGTGGATGAAGCGGCTGGTGATCGCGGCTCTCGCTGCCGGGCTGGTGCTCGCAGGCTGCGGCGGAGCCCAGACCGGGGCATCCGGCTCGGATAAGAAACCGGTCACCGTGCTGGCGGCGGCTTCCCTCAAGAGCGTGTTCACCAAGCTGGAACCTCAGTTCGAGGCCGCCAATCCAGGCGCTGATCTGCGGTTCAGTTTCGCCGGCTCGTCGGAGTTGGCCCAGCAGATCGTCAACGGTGCGCCCGCCGACGTCTTCGCCTCAGCCAACGAGGCGCAGATGACGGTCATTAAGAACGCCGGGAAGGTCGCGGGCACCCCGGAGCCCTTCGTCACCAACGTGCTCACCATCGTGGTGCCGCCGAACAATCCGAAGAACATCCAATCGTTCGCCGATCTGGCCAAGCCAGGCGTCACCGAGGTCGTGTGCGCCCCGCAGGTGCCGTGTGGGGCCGCCACCACCAAAATCGAAAAGGCGACCAACATCAAACTCAGCCCGGCCAGCGAAGAGCAGGACGTGCTGTCGGTGCTGTCCAAGGTAGAGGCCGGCGTCGCCGATGCGGGGCTGGTCTACGTCACCGACGCCCGCACCGCCGCCGGTAAGGTCCAGGAGATCAATTTTCCGGAGTCCAGCAAGGCCGTCAACACCTACCCCATCGCCGCGATTAACGGCGCGCCGCAGGCACAGCTGGCCAAGGATTTCGTGGCATTTGTCCTTGGCCCTGACGCACGACAGCAGTTCGCCAAGGCCGGCTTCGGCGCTGCCTGACCCTGGGCCGGGCCGGATGCGGGACACTGTGTGACCCAGGACACCGAGTGACCCAGACCAGAGATCCGCACACCGTCCATACCGGACTACCCGGGGTGTTGTGGGTGCCGGCGCTGGGGGCGCTTGCGCTGATCCTGCTCCCGGTGATCGGGCTGGTGGTGCGGGCCCCCTGGTCCCGGTTCTTCACGCTGGTCACCAGCGAATCGGCACTCGCCGCGCTGGAGCTCTCCCTGCGCACCGGGGCGGTGTCCACGCTGCTGTGCGTCGTGCTCGGCGGTCCGCTGGCGGTGCTGCTGGCCCGCGGATCGGTCCCGGCTCTTCGACTGCTGCGGTCGGTGGTTCTGCTCCCGTTGGTGCTGCCCCCGGTCGTCGGCGGGTTGGCATTGCTGTACCTGCTGGGAATCAGCGGATTCGCCGGGAAGGCCCTGGACGTGGTGTTCGGGGTGCGCGTGCCGTTCACCACGACGGCGGTGATCCTGGCGCAGACGTTCGTGGCGATGCCGTTTCTGGTCGTGAGCCTGGAGGGGGCGCTGCGCACCGCTGGCGAGCGTTATGAGTCGATTGCGGCGACCTTGGGAGCGACGCCGTGGACGGTGTTCCGCCGGATTACCGTCCCGCTGGTGCTGCCCGGTCTCGGCTCCGGAACGGTGCTCAGCTTCGCCCGCTGCCTGGGAGAATTCGGGGCCACGATTGCCTTCGCCGGCAGCCTGCAGGGCGTGACCAGAACGTTGCCGCTGGAGGTCTACCTGCAGCGCGAAGTCGACGCCGACGGAGCGATCGCACTGTCGCTGGTGCTCGTGGCGGTGGCCATCGTGGTGATTGTCCTGGGCCGGCCGCGCTCGGTAGAGGGTTTGCAATGAGCACAGGGTTTGCAATGAGCACAGGGTTTGCAATGAGCGCGGGGCTGCAGTGAGTGCTGGGTTGCACGCCGAGATCCTCGTGCGCCGCGGTCAGTTCGTGCTGGATGCGACGGTGCAGGTGGCGCCCGGCGAGGTCGTCGCGCTGCTCGGACGCAATGGCTCGGGCAAGTCCACCTTGCTCTCCGCGGTCGCCGGGCTGCTGCGTCCGGACGTCGGCCGAATCGTGCTGGATGGCCGGGTACTCACCGACACCGCCGCCGGGGTGGCACTGCCGGCGTACCGCCGGCGGATTGGATTGCTGGCCCAGCAGCCGCTGCTGTTCCCGCATCTGTCGGTGCTGGACAACGTGGCGTTCGGGCCGCGCTCCACCGGTACCTCCAAACAACAGGCTCGGGAGGAGGCGTTGCGCCGTCTCGCGGAGGTGGATGCGGTCGATTTCGCCCAGCGGCGCCCCCGGCGGCTGTCCGGCGGTCAGGCGCAGCGGATCGCGCTGGCCCGGGCGCTGGCCTCGGATCCCGACCTGCTGTTGCTGGATGAGCCGCTGTCGGCGGTGGATGTGGAGTTGGCCCCCGCATTGCGGTCGCTGCTGCAGACGGTGCTGGCCGGTCGGCTCGCCCTGATCGTGACCCACCAGGTGATCGACGCGTTGATGCTGGCGGACCGGATGGTGGTGCTCGAGGGTGGCCGGGTGGTGGAGCAGGGCCCGACCCGGGAGGTGCTCACCCGGCCGCGCAGTGCGTTCGCCGCGCGCCTGGCCGGATTGAATCTGGTTCCCGGGACCGCGACGGCGGGTGGTCTGCGGGCCGACGGCATGGAGCTGTCCGGTTTGATCGGATCGACGGCCATCGGTACGGCGGCGGTCGCGGTGTTCACCCCGGGCGCGGTCGCGGTGTACGTGGACCCGCCGAAGGGCAGCCCCCGCAACGTGATCCAGGACCGGGTCGAGGTAGTGGAACCCAACGGCACGCTGGTCCGGGTACGCGGAGCTGGCGGACTCGCAGCCGACATCACGCCAGCGGCTGCCGTCGAGCTAGGGCTGCACACCGGCGCCGGAGTCTGGTTGGTCGTCAAGGCTGCCGAGGTTGCCGTCTACCCCACGAACGGGGCGGCGCCCTGACGTCAGCGGTGGGTGGCGGCGATTTCGTCAGCGTCCGGTTGCGGAGCTGCGCCACCGTCTGGCAGGGGGGCCACGAAGAGGGTGGTTCCGCCGGGGTCACGCTGGAACCATTCGACACGCATGGAGTGCTTCGGTGGTGCGGTGTCCGCTTCGGTGCCTCGCACGTCCATCAGAGCATGTCCCTTCGTCCCCAGGATGAAGATCAGATGGTAGCAACGCTGTGTAACGGCTGTGTCACGGGTTACGACCGCCGCGTCCTGCCCATTGCGTATCTCCATGAGCCCCGGTACCTAGCGCTCTCCGACGCGCACTTTGCGGCGGGCCACACGGGAGGGATGGTAGCGGTGGGTGTTGCGGGCACCATCGTCGCACTCGACGCGCGCTATGCCTTGGTCACCAGGCCTGATGTGTGGAGATCTGAGAGCATTCCGGTCAAGCGCGCGGCGGCATTGAATTGCGGTACCTGCCAGCGGTCAGCGAACTCGTGGACGATCTCGGTGAGGGGCCGGTGCCCGAGGAGCTCAACCAACTCCGCAGCGTCATTGCTGACCCAATACAGCTGGGGAGGGCTCGATGCGCGGCCGATGAGCACCCGGTCCGGAGAGCCACAGCGACGGACCTTCAAGCGGGGATCGATGACATAGTCCGGGACCGTCGCCCCATCCGGAAGGTTTCCGGTGGTGGGGGAGTTGCGTGGGCACCGGCCGATGAGGCCGTCCAGCAGCCGGTGGGCGTCGGCGCCGAGGTGGTCACCTTTGTCCAGCAGCCATTGACCGAGAATCTCGCGGCGCTGGCTCGCCACCGGCAGCAACGACTCGGGGTCAAGTGGATGGGTTTTCACGTCGTCAACGAGGTTCAAGTCGACACCGAACCGAGCGAGACAGACATATGCGTGGCAGGCGGCGAGGGTCTGCTCGAGCGGCCACAGGCGGCCTGCGGGCGCCCACGGTGGGTGAAACGGCGGGCACCGGTCAGAGCTGGCGTTGAGCAGGTCGTGGGTGATGGCGAGATCGAATAGTTTCTGGTGAGCGCCTTCATGGATGAGCGCCTCGGCCACCTCGATGCTCGATCGCGGACCCTTCAACAGCACCAGTCCGGGAACGGCGCGGGGGGATGCGGAGACCAGCCGTCCGGCTCGGTTCGGGTCGAGGAACCCGACCAGCGCGATATGCGCCAGTAGATCATCGATCAGTCCGGGACTCACCGATCGGGCTAGTGCGACGCCGCCGTCCAGCAGTGCGAGCGCCGAGGTGAAGCGCGCGCCGTCAGCCTCGGTCAGCAGTCTCGGTGGTCCGGACCCAAGTTCCTGGCGGCCCAGCTGTGCTTCGATAGTCTCCCAGGCAGGTCCGAGCAGGGTATCCGCCTCGGGCCGCGATGCCACCCGCAGCTCATGGGTGCCACTGCCTGCAGCTGCGACGGCATCGATACCCACTAACGTGGAATGTGCCAGTGTGGTGCGACCGGCCAGTGCGTCGCCGATGCGGTGACGGGCCAGGGGACTGTCGATGATATCGGTATCCAGTACCTGTGGGCTGCCGCATTCCAGTAGTTCTGTCGCGAGCTGATATAACGCTCGGCGTTCCCGTCGCAGTGCGCCGGGCGCAGCGATCGCCGCGTGCACTGCTGGAATGTCAGGTGCTGCGGGTCTATCCGGGAGTGGTGTTGTCATTCGTAGCTGGCTTCCACAGTAGTAAGACGCCGTGACCGGGGAGAAGCCAGGATCTTACTGTGAGATCTTTCAGCTGTTCTGGCGGGGTCCACGCGCCTGTCGCGATTGCCGCTCGGAAGGTGAACGGCACCACCTGGAAGAGCCAGGCTGTGCCGTCGGCAGTCAAGGCGGTGGCGTCGAAGCTGATGCGGTCGACATAGCATGGGTACGGTGCCTGCCAGAAGCAGAACCGGTCGTCCATCCGGCCCAAGGTCGTTGAGCAGAGCGAGAGATTTTCCACCGAGCCGACGGCGTGGTCGGCATCGGTGAGTTCACCGAGGTCGCACTCGAAGATTCGCAGCGTTCCCAGATATTGCAAGGGATTCTGCCGCGGCATCGTCCCGACCGGGGTGCGGAAGAAGGTCAAGAACGCGGGCCAGTCGCGGTAGCCCACTTCCGCCAACTCGATCTTGCTCGGCGCCACTTCGTGATGGCTGCCCTCGAGGTCGGTGTAACGGATCCCGATGTTCACCGAGGGGAGCATCGCGTCCACCGACTGTTCGAACAGTGATTGGTCGGCCACGAACCAAGATTCAAAAAGAGGCAGCCGGCAGGCGAGGGTAATCGAGTCACGGAGTAACGGATCGCACATGGCGAAGATGACGAACCTGTGATCGGCCACATTTTCCTTGAAACTGTAGGTGACCGTGGACAGGAGTTCGAAGGTCTGATGATCGACCGCGCGGAGCTCGTAATTCACTGTGGTATGGGTGCTGATGGTGAGATCGCCAGCGTATGGTTCGATTCCCGCGCCGCCCAGCACGCCGGCGACGACATCATGGTTGGCTTCGCTGTCACCATAGATTTCCGACAGGAAAGCCGTCATCACCTGCTGCGGCAATAGCGCCCGAACAATTGAAGGACCCGAAAGCCGTATGAGTTCGTCAGTCAAAAATCGGCGCAGGACTCGCCGATATGCCGCTACGAGAAGTGCTGCGGTGATGGCAACCGCGAGAAGCGCGGCCACTAACGCCGAAAGTGCCACGCCCACCTAAGACTCCCCGTTGTGCGCCGCCGGTCCCAACATCCTGACCGGACAACGTCGGGCGCGCCAGCCCTCGCTGGTCGGGGTGGTCAGACGGTGTGGGTCAAACGGGGCCTAGCGGGTCGTGGGAGTCAGCGGTGATGCCACTCCGGTTCGTCCTCAATACCCACAAAAGTGGTCAGATGTGCTGGTTGACCTATTCCGTCGTGGTCGTCGGCCGTCTGAATCTCGTGGTAAAGACCGAGTAGGTGAGTCGTCATCGCGGCGCGTGCGCCAGCTGAGTCACCACGCTTGAGGAAGTTGACGACACTGTCGTGCTCGGTACCGGAGCGTGCCGGCACCCCCCGGACGGTGAAACGTCGCCGGCGAACCTCCGTGAGCTCCGGAATGAGCATGCGATACGTCGCCAGCAGCAAGTCGTTTCCACACGCCCGGAAGATGGCCTCGTGAAATGCCTCGTCGGTCCGGAGCAACTCATCGACGTCGGGGTACGCCGCGAGGTGGTCCTTGCTGAGTTTGGCGATGTCGTCGATCTCACCCTCGCTGGCGCGGGCGGCCGCAAGACTAGTGGCCATCCCCTCAAGTGCCATTCGCACCTCGAGTCCCTCGCTGAGCCGGAAGCGCCGCTCGGAGATCCACTCCATGAACTCACCCGGCAGGTAGTCGGCTGGTTTGCGCCGGACGAACCAGCCCCGCCCCCGCCGGACCTCGACCACCCGCAACACCTCGAGGCGTTGCAATGCGGTTCGCACCGAACTGCGCGCCACGCCCATCCGCCTGGCGAGTTCGGGCTCGTTAGGTAGGCGCTCGCCTTCGGGCAGCGCACCGTTCTCGATGAGTTCCCGCAGCTTGTCCTCGATCACTTCCGGCAGCGGTCGGCGCTGGTCCAGCCTCAGCTCCCACTGAGCGACGCGTGAGGTCAGCCCAGTGCTGTCACGCCCACTGCTCATCACGTCGCCACTCCTGTCTGAAATGGTACGGCCCTGTCCTGGTGGTGGCCCTGTTCTGCTGGTTGGCCCTGTTCTGCTGGTTGGCCCTGTTCTGCTGGTTGGCCCTGTTCTGCTGGTTGGCCCTGTTCTGCTGGTTGGCCCTGTTCTGCTGGTTGGCCCTGTTCTGCTGGTTGGAACAGCGCTGATGCGGCCGCGATGGCCGCAGGGCAGCGATGGACCCGGGCGCCAGGTCGATGCGACGTTGCACTAGCGGTGGTCCGACCAGACTGTACACCCATAAGGCGTCAGACCGCACTGATATGTAGACAGACATCTGATGTCTGTCTAATCTGACCTCATCAGTCCAGCGGGAGCTGGGACCTTCAGCTCCCACCGCGCGTGCTGAGGAAGGGGAAGTGTCATGTCGGGTATTCATCGGAGCGCGACACGTCTCCTCAGCGCCCGGCCAGTGCGCCGCGGCCAGGAGATGCACTGTCGTGGCGGGGCGCACCGCAGAGCACGATGATGGTGGAGGTGCTGGGCGCAGTGCTCATGCTGTGCCTCGGCGTGTTGCTCGGTACGACCTGGACCACTCAGGCATGTCAACCCAAGCTTCGCCGGCAGGCCGAAGAGCGTCGCAGGCTGAACGAAGAATGGTTCGCCGTCCGCGCTGCCCGCCGCCAGCAAGCTGAATGCCCCCGGTGCGGCAATGTCCTGATCGAACGCTCCCACCAGGTATCCCGGACCTGATCCCCGACCGCGACTTGGTTGCCCGGCACCACCGCTGGGGAGCGATATGGATGCTTGTCGTTGCCGGGACGCCGCCTGGAGCGACGATATGGATGCTTGTCGCTGTCGATTTGGGGATGTCGCGGCTCCGGTCGGACCTGTGGACAACTGGCGATGCCTGTGGATGGAGATTGGACAGTTGGGCGTACCCGCGGGATGTTGGTCGGCATGGGGACACGCTGGGGGTTCAAGGATCTGGGTGAGCCGTTTCGGGGCTCGGCGGCCGTCGATGCGGGGGTGCTGACCCCGGGCAAGTTGCGGGGAGAACAGTTCCGGCGCATCTTCCGGGACGTCTATGTGCCGGCGGCGCTGCCATTGACCCACGAGATCCGCTGCCAGTGCGCGGCGCTCGTCCTGCCCACTGACGCGGTGATCACCGGTAGGTCAGCTGCAACCCTGCGAGGTGTGCCCTTGGCGCGGACCGAAGACCCGGTTGAAGCCGTTGTCGGTCTCGAAACCAGGGTATTCCGCCGAACCGGTCTGGATCTGCGGCGCTGCGAGGTCCGTGACGACGAGGCGGAGGCGTGGTCGGGAATCCGGCTGGCAACCCGTCAACGGATGGCCTTCGACCTGTTACTCGACCGACCTCTGCCCGATGCGGTGCCTGATCTGGATGCCGCGCTGCGCGGCGCGCTGGTCGGTCGGGAGGAAATGCAGCGCTACTTGACCGGGCGCCACGATCGGGGGATCGTCCAAGCTCGCTGTGCACTGGAACTCGCCGACCCGCGGGCCGAATCGCATCCCGAGTCGCAGATGCGGGTGTATCTCGTGATGGACGGACTGCGTCCCGAAGTGCAGTACCGCATCTATCACCGCGGCCGCTTCGTAGGCAGGGCGGATCTCGCCCTCCCCGAGCACCGGCTCGCCGTGGAGTACGACGGGATGTGGCACGGTGTGCCGCTGCAGGTTGGGCGGGATCGCGACCGGTTGAATCGCCTCCACGCTGCCGGCTGGGACGTCGTCTTCATCACCGCTCAGCACCTCCGTGAACCACGTCGCCTCATCCACACCGTCCGCGCCGCCCTTAATGCCACAATGGCGACAAGCATCCATGTTGCGGGAAACAGGGGGCACGGGGTGGGGAGGAAGGTCGTAAGGTGGGGGGCACGCGTCCCGGGTGCGTTCGGGGCGCGTTCGTCGTGCTGGTCGTGCACCCCCGGCAGGCGGTACTCCACGAGGGAACGGTGAGGTCAGTGCCGACCGGCAAGGTCAAGTGGTACGACGCGGGCAAAGGCTTCGGATTCGTCACCCAGGACGGGGGTGCAGACGTCTATGTGCGGTCCACCGCCCTGCCCACCGGGGTCACCGATCTTAAGACCGGCCAGCGCGTCGAGTTCGGGGTGGCCGACGGGCGGCGCGGTCCGCAAGCCCTGTCGGTGCGGTTGCTGGAGTCGCCGCCCTCGGTGGCGGAGGCCCGGCGCCGGCCCCCCGAGGAGCTGCACGGCATGATCGACGACATGATCAGGTTGCTGGAGTCAGCGATACAGCCTGACCTGCGCCGCGGTCGCTACCCCGACCGGCGCGCCACCAAGCGGATCGGTGAGGTGGTGCGCGCCGTAGCCCACGAGCTCGACCCGTGATCTCGGGCCAGGGGATTACGGGGTGGCGAACCCGGGGATCAGCGAGGCGCCACGGCGGGTCAGCGCGGTTTGGGTGAGGCCCAGGGCTAGCAGCAACGAGACCGCAGCGAAGCCGATCCAGTAGACCGGTGGCAGCAGCACGCCCAGCGCGCCGCCAGTCACCCAGGCCATCTGGAGCACGGTCTCGGACCGGCCGAACGCCGAGGCCCGGGACTCCTCCGGCACGCCACGCTGGATCACTGCATCCAGGCAGACCTTGGACACAGCGCTGGCCGTCGACGCGACCAGGGCCGTGACGGCGGCGATGGCGATGCCCTGCACCAGCGCGGCGAGCACCGCCATGGTGAGCCCGGCGGCCACGCATCCGAGAATGGCCTGATCGGGCTTACCGAAATGCATCCGGGCGCCGACCGCGTTGCCCAGGAAACTGCCCGCCCCGGCCGCCGCGCCGACGATGCCCAGCAGCACGACCTGCCGTCCAGGCGAGCCCTCGGTCTGGGCCTTCACCGCGAACGCCACGAACAGGGTGAGAAACCCGGTGAGCACCCGAACGGTCCCGTTGCCCCACAGCGCGACGACCACCTGACGGCCCATCGGCTGGCGGCGCGGTGTGGATCCGACGGCGCCGGTGGTCTCGGCCCGCAGCGAGGCCGGCACCTCGCCCTCTGTGACCTCTACCCACGCCGGGATGCGCAAACACAGAAAGGCCCCCAGCACGCAGATGGCCGCAGTGAACAGCAGAGCTCCCGGTGATCCGGTCAGCGCCGCGACCCCGGCGCCAACCGCACCTGCGACGCCCGCCGCGACCAGCCCGAACGTGGTGAGCCGCGAATTGGTCTTCACCAACGTGATGCCCGGCGGGAGCACCCGGGGGATCACGGCGGCCTGGAGCACGCCGTAAGACTTGGCCAGCACCATGAAGCCCAGCGCCGCCGGGTACAGCAGCCAATCGTCGACGTGTGCGGCCATCACGATCAGCAGGAAGGCGCGCCCGGCGAACGACAATGCCATCGCCACCCGCCTGCCGTGCTGCAACCGGTCCAGCAGCGGGCCGATCACCGGGGCGACGACCGCGAACGGTGCCACCGTGATCAGCAGGTACAGCGCCACATTGGCCCGGCTCTGCGCGGTCGCGGCGGCGAAGAACAACGTGTTGGCCAGGGCGACGGCGATGGCTGCGCTTGCCGCGTAGTCCATCATCGCCGCGTAGGTCAGTGACGACAGCCCGGAGCGCCCAGCACCGTCGGCTGTGGTGGCCTGGTGGAACCGTCGCACGCCGCCGCCGACCAGTTGCCGACTGCGCCAGGCCGCCACCCGAGTGACGGTGATCTTGCGGGGTGGCTGGGGGCCTCCCTCTGGAGGTGGCGGGTGGCTCGGGGCTGTCGGCCGGTCGCCCGCGGGGGGCCGGTAGCCGTTGTCATCCCGATCATCCCGGGGATGGTCCGCTGGAGCATCGCTCCGGGCTCGACCAGCGGCACGGCGCGTCGGCGGGGGTGGGTATGACGATGATGAGCCGGTCTGACCGAAGCCGGGGCCACCCCCGGTTGAGCCGCTACGGTCTGCTGGTACCCAGCGGCGGCCGCGGCCAGCCCGGCGACGGCCCGGCGAGTCGGGCTGCTCGGCGCCGGAGGGGGACGCGGACCGCTTCACCCCTCTATCCTCCCACCACCGTGCGCGCCGGCGCGCCGCGCCGCGAATCCCCGGCTTGTTGAACTGAAGTGGCCGCGCTCACCCTGCCGGGGCTTGGCGAGAAACGCACCCGGTACAGCGACGGCCAGTGCTTGCCGGTGATCAAGAACTCGTCAGTACCTGGGATCGCGGCGATGCCGTTGAGCACGTCCCCGTCGGACAGCCCGGTGAACAGGCCCGCCGCGTCGACCACGCCGGTCACTGCGCCGGTACTGGGGTTGATGCGCAAGATGCGGTCACGCTCGAAGACGTTGGCCCAGATAGCGCCGCCGGCGCACTCCAATTCGTTGAGTTGGCGCACCGGCTCGCCGTCCAATCGCACCTCCACCCGGCCCGATGGCGCGAACGTCACCGGGTCACGGAAGGTCAGCCGGTCCGAACCGTTGCTCATCACCAGGCGGTGCCCGTCGTAGCAGAGGCCCCAGCCCTCACCCTGGTACTCGACTCGGCGGCGCTGGGCCAGCGTCGCCGGATCTCGCTCGATCGCGACACCGTTGGTCCAGGTCAGCTGCCACAATCGATCGCCGGCCACGGTGAGGCCCTCGCCAAAGAGCGGATCGGGCAATGCGACCTCCCGTCGACTGCTTCCCATCAGGCCATTGCCGGACAGCCTGGTGGCCCGCAGGCGTGATTGCCCCACCAGCCCGCTGCCCTCATAGAGGACTCCGTCGTGGATCTCCAGGCCCTCGGTGTACATAGTTGTGTCGTGCGGGAGGGTGGCCAAGATCTGCACGTGCAGCTGCTCTGCGCCTGACGGGTGCCGCCCGGAGCAGGCTGCCAGCGTCATCATCGTCAGCACAGCAGCCAGCCCGGCAGCCAGCCCGGCAGCGAGCAGCACCGGCCGGGATGTTGGTGCTGAGTACTGGTGCGGCACAATGGGACTCGTGATTGCCGACCCTACCGCGCCGGGCTCCCGCCTGGAGGAGGCCGTTGAGCCGGCCCGCGCGGCGGCGCAGGTCGAGGCCGGTGACAATCCGGTCGGCGAGCATGTGGACGCGCAGGTCGACGACGGCGGCGCGGTCACGCACCTGTTCGAGGCCGATCTCCCAGGCTATGGCGGGTGGCGCTGGGCGGTCACGGTGGCCTCGGCGGGCCCGGAGATACCGGTGACGGTCAGCGAAGTGGTGCTGCTGCCCGGCCCGCAGGCGCTGGTCGCGCCCCCCTGGCTGCCCTGGACCGAGCGGCTCCGGGCCGGCGACCTGGGGGTCGGGGATCTGCTCCCCTCCGACCCGGACGATCCGCGTCTGGTACCCGGCTACCTCAGCGACGACGACCCATCGGTCGAGTCACTCAGCCCGGAGCTGGGGCTGGGACGGCTGCGGGTACTCAGTCGCGAGGCTCGCTTGGCGCTGGTGCAACGCTGGCGCGACAGTGACCGCGGCCCTGACTCGGAGATGGCCCGCAGCGCCCCCGACCAGTGTGTCAACTGCGGGTTCTACCTTCCGCTCGGTGGCCTGCTGGCCGCCGCTCTCGGCGTCTGCGGCAACGATCTGGCCCCGGCGGACGGGCAGGTGGTGCACGCCGAGTTCGGCTGCGGGGCGCATTCGGAGGTCCGGGTGGACACCAGCCCGAACGTGCCGGTGGCCGAGCTCGTCTACGACGACGCCGAGCTGGAGTTGCTGTCCTGGCCGCCGGGGGAGTAGTCACCACAAACGATCCCTTCGGCACCGCGGCGCTGCGAGATGGGGTGCTGGCCGCCTGGCGGGGATCCCCGACGCGGTTCCGGGAAGACGCCAACGCCGAGTCCGATCTGGCGCTGCTCGGCTATGCGGACCGGTTGCTCGTCGAGCTGGCGCAGAACGCGGCCGACGCCGCGCAACGCGCAGCTGCACCGGGTTACCTCCGGGTCAGCGTGGACGGCGACGAACTGTGCGCCGCGAACACGGGGGCGCCGCTGGAGGGCGTCGGGGTGGCCGCGCTGGCCGCGCTGCGGGCCTCGGCGAAACGCACGGGGGACAGCGTCGGCCGCTTCGGGGTCGGCTTCGCGGCGGTGCTCGGTGTCACCGACGCGCCACGGGTGATCTCCCGCTCCGGTGGGGTGCAGTTTTCGGCCGAGCGCACCGCGGCGGCGGTGGCCGGTGATCCGGAGCTGCGCGCCGAGCTGGCGCGGCGCGGCGGCCGGCCCCCGGTGCTGCGGCTGGTCTGGCCGGCCGAGGGTGACCCGCCGGCCGGGTTCGACACCGAGGTCCGGTTGCCGTTGCGGGACGGCATCGACCCCCAAGCCGTGCTCGCGGCGTGCGCGGCCGAGGCTGGTGACCTGCTGTTGGCGTTGCCGTGGCTGCACCGCATCGACATCGATGATCGGGTGCTGTGCCGCGAGGGTGACAACCCGGTGTTGCTGCACGACGGTCCCGAGCTGCGCCGCTGGCGGGTGGTGCGCCGGTCCGGGACGCTGCCGGCGGCCGCCGTGGCCGGGCTCGGACCCGAGGCGCGAGCGCAGTGGAGCCTGTGCTGGGCACTGCCCATCGACGCCGACGGCACCCCCTTACCGCTGGGTGCGGACGTGTTGCACGCCCCCACCCCCACCGCGGAGCGGCTCACCCTGCCCGCGCGGCTGATCGGCACCGTGCCGGTCGATTCCTCCCGGCGCCACGTTCACCCCGGCCCGGCCGTTGACCTGTTGCTCGATATCGCCGCGCAGGCCTATCCCGAGCTCGCCGACGCGCTGGCACCCGCCCAGCGCACTACGTTGGTGCCCCGGCCCGGGTTCCCGGCCAGCGAGGTCGACGCGGTGCTGCGCGAGGGGATTGTGGCCGCGCTGCGCGACGCCCGGTGGTTACCCGCTGCCGCTGGTGGCGAGGTCGCGCCGGCCGACGCCCTGGTGCTGGACGTGCCGCTGCCGGCGCTGGCCCAGTTGCTGGGGGGCGTGACACCCGATCTGCTCGACGCCGAGCTGGCCGCGCCTGCACACACCGCTGCGCTCACCGCGCTGGGCGTTACCCGGCTGCGCCCGGCGGCTATCGCCGAGCTGCTGGCCGGACTGGACCGGCCCCCTGCCTGGTGGCAGCGCTGCTATGCGGCCCTGACCCCGCTGCTCGACGCCGACCCGGCGGCCCGGGAGGAACTTGGTGCGCTGCCGGTCCCGCTGGCCGATGGACGCACCGTCACCGGCCCGCGCGGGGTGCTACTGGGTGAGATCGAGGGTCTGCCGCCCACCGAGCTGCGGTTGGTGCACCCGGACGCCACCCACCCGCTGCTGGAGCGGCTCGGGGCCCGTCCGGTGGGCCCGGCGGAACTGCTCGACGCGCTGCGGACCGCCATCGAGCGCAGCGTCGATGACGCTGAGGATGGCCTGGACGTCACCGGCCTCGCGCGGGCGGTGCTGTCACTGGCCGGCCGGCTGGGCGAGCCGGCCCGGCCCTGGCTGGGTGCGCTGGCGTTGCCCGCCGAGGGCGGCGCGCCGCGGCGCGCCGATGAGCTGGTGCTGCCGGACGGGGCGTTGCGGGAGCTGCTCGCCGCGGATGCGCCGCTGGGCGTGCTGGATCCCGCTTTCGCTGCCGCAGCGCCCGCCGCAGCGCTGCGGGCGGCCGGGGTGCTGGACTCCTTCGCGGTGCTCGACGATCCCTACCCCGAGGGTCCGGATCATGACCTCGATGGGGAAGAACAGTGGTGGGCGCAGCTGGGTGTGCCACCTGAGCGGCTGCTGGCCGTCCGGGACCTGGATCTCGTCGACGATCGCCGCTGGCCGGCGGCGCTGCGCCGGATCGCTGCCGATCCAGCTGGGCTCGCCGCGCTGCGCGAGCCGGGCGGTTACACCGGCTGGTGGCTGGCCCGGCACGCCCGATTCGGTGGCCACCCACCGCCGCACTGGCGCCTCGCCGGGGCGCTCACCCTGGAGGGGCTCCACGACGTGGTGCCCCGCGACGACGTGGGTGATATCGACAACGCGTTGCTGGCTGCTTCCGGGGTCCGCACCGGTTTGGCCATTAGCGGACCTGCCGACGCCACTGACCTGCTGGCCCGGCTGGCCGACCCGGCCCGCACGGTCACCCCCGCGGTGGTGCACGCCGCGCACGCCGCGCTGGCCGGCGCGGATCTCGATCCGGCTGAACTGGACCCGCCGGCTCGGGTGCGGGCGGTGACCGGCGAGGTGGTTGACGCCGAGGCCGCGGTGGTGCTCGACGCGCCGTGGCTGGCGGCCGTGCTGCCGGCCGGCGAGCTGGTGTCCGGAGGCGACCCGGGCGCGTTGGCCGACCTGCTGGATCTCCCGCTGGCCACCGATCGCGCGACGCCCGAACTGCTCGACGCCGGGGGCGGGCGCTCCGTGCGGTGGGCCGAGCTGGTAGAGGTGGTGGCGATGTGCGCCGCCGTCGGACTCGACGTCCCAGAAGGCACCGTGCGGCTGCACGAACACCTGCGGGTACGCCACAACGGCACGGAACACGCGGTGCCGTTCTGGGTCACCCCGGACGGCACGATGCATGCCACCGATCCGGTCCGCGCCGCGCTATATCGCCGCTAGCTCACCACTGCCTGCCTTGCTGGATCGCGCGACGAGATAGGTGCGGTTGTGGTTCTCGTGAGCGGGAGCGCGTCTTTGGTAGCCGTCGACGCCGGCCCGGTAGGCGGCCACTAGCCCATCATCCTGCGCGCCACTGTTCGCGGTGGCAAGACGCCTTGATTCCGCCGATGCGGAGAAAAGCGATGTCCTGATCCGCTTGTGCGAATATCGGCGTCATGTCACGCTGTCGCCGCGGGGGGTAGGGTTGTGCGGCCCGTTTGCAGGATTCGCGGCCGCACAACCCACTAATCACCTGCGCCGGGTTCTGGTCGATCGTGCCTGGTCAGAGCAGGTCTTTTCGAGCGCCGCGAGTGCCACGTAGCGCCGCGCTGCGCTGCCAGTGGATCATGGCGAAACCGATGAACCCCAGCAGTCCGCCGGTCAGGCACGGCCACAGCCACGCGGCCGGGCCACCGGTGACCAGCAGCACTATGGCCGCGGCGAACCATACGACTGTGCCGACGCCGACCGCCGGCCGCGGATCGGCGAGACCGCGGGGCAGCGGAGGAACCACCTCAGCAACCCTAGCGGTTGTGTCGTGCGCGGCCCAGATCGTGAGCTAGGTTAACGATATGGCTGTGATGGGGGACACCCAGAAAATCGATCAGCCGGTGCTGGCCAGCCGGCTGCGGCTGGCTGTGGTCCGGCTCAACCGGCGGCTGCGGGCCCAACGCGACGTGGCGGCGGTAGCGACGCTGACCCAGCTCTCCGCGATGGCCACGCTGCACCGCCACGGCCCGATGAGTCCGGGGGAACTGGCGGCGCGTGAGCGTGTGCAGCCGCCGTCGATGACCCGGGTTATCGCCGCACTGGTTGAGGGTGGCTTCGTTGATCGCAGCCCGCACCCCACCGACGGCCGGCAGACCGTGGTGGCGCTGACCAGCACCGGCCGGGACTATGTCGATGCCGAGGTCAGCGCGAGGGAGCGATGGCTCGATGCGCAGCTGGCCGAGCTCTCGGCCGACGAGCGCGATGTGCTGTACCGGGCGGCCGGCATCATCGATCGGATAGCGAGTCGCTGACGGGGCCGCAGGAGGGGCGCTTGACAAGAAATGAAGGTTAGCCTAACTTAAATTCTGCCGGCTTCGTGGTGGGAGTCCTGGCAAACGCTAGTTGGAACGACGCAGTGGAACACGTCGGGCCCGGCCCCGGGCTCTCGGCCGGGCCCGACGAACCACCCCATCATCGACTGGGGCAAGGTCAATCCAGCCCAGGTCAACCTGGTGGCCACTCGTGCACCGGCAGGTTGGAGTGCATCTGCTCGACGTAGCCGCGCAGCATGTCGGCCAACGCCGCGGGACGGTCCATTCGCCGGTCCGCCAGTCTCTGGACAGTGGCACGTTGCCAGCCGGCTCCGGTTCGTCGCGCCATGCACCGCTGCTCGATCACCGCCAGGTAACGTTCCCGCGCGGCGTCGGACATCCCGCAACTGCGCAGCCCGTCGTGGGCCAGCGGTAACAGCGTGCGCAGCACCAGCTCATCGGGCCGGACCCAGCCGATCTCAGGCCAATAGAGGCGGGCGTCCATGCCCAGCCGGGCCCCGGCGTACAGATTCTCCTGCGCCCGGTGGAACGACATCTGGCTCCACACCGGCACCTCGCCCTCGACCAGCCCCCGCATCGCACCGAAGTAGAATGCCGCGTTGGCCAGTACGTCGATGACGGTCGGTCCAGCGGGCAGCACCCGGTTCTCGATGCGCAGATGCGGGACCCCGTTCATCACGTCATAGACCGGCCGGTTCCAGCGCCAGATCGTGCTGTTGTGCAGCCGTAGCTCGGACAGCGAGGGAGCAGCGCCGGCCGCGAGGACCGTCAACGGATCCTCGTCCTGGATCTCGGGGAGCAACGGTGAGAAGTAGCGCACGTTCTCCTCGAACAGGTCGAAGATCGAGGTGATCCACCGCTCGCCGAACCACACTCTCGGGCGGACTCCCTGGTTGCAGAGCTCGGGCGAGCGGGTGTCGGTGGCCTGCTCGAACAGCGGGATGCGGGTCTCGTGCCACAGCGCCTGGCCGAGCAGGAATGGTGAGTTCGCGGCCACCGCCACCTGCACCCCGGCCAGCGCCTGAGCGGCGTTCCAGTGTGCGGCGAACTCCCCTGGACCGACCTGGAGATGCAGTTGCGCCGACGTACACCCGGATTCCGGGAGGATCGAGTTCGCCGCACGCAACAACCGTTCCGGTTTCCCCCCGGCCAGCGGCACTCCCTCGATGTCGAGCTCGAGATCCTCCGACCGGGTGGCCAGGATCTGCCGGTTGAGCAGGGTGTACCGGGATTTGGGCGACATCCAGCGTTCGTCGAAGTGGTCCGGTCGCAGCGTCGGCAGGATGCCGATCATCACCAGACTCACCCCGGCGGATCGGGCGGCGTCGTTGGCGGTGTTCAGGCTGGCGCGCAGTTCCCGCTCGAGTTCCAGGGCTTCGTCGGCGGCCAGCGGCCGGGGCGCGACGTTGATCTCGATGTTGTGCTGGCCGAGTTCGGTCTGGAAGGCCGGGTCGTCGATGTGCTCCAGCACGGTCTGGTTGGCCATCGCGGGATCGAGGTTGTCGTCGATGAGGTTCAGTTCGAGTTCCAGCCCCATTCGCTCCGGGCCATGCGCGAAGCTGTCTTCGGCGAGCATCCGGGCCAATGCGTCGAGGCAACGCTGGGTCTTCTCGCGGTACCGCTGCAGGTCGCGCTTGGTGTACACAGCGTCGATCGCGCCCTCGCTCATCCGACGACCTCCGCTTCCGTTCCACGAATCGTGTCATAACGGTTGATGGAGTCGCCTCCTCGCGGTGGCGGCGTTGGCTCAGGGTCTGAGTCTTCCCGTGGCAGTACCGCGCAAGGCGCCGTCGAGATGGCGCGGGTTGGGCACGACCTCCCCGGTGGACAGCACCGCCAGGGACGTGATGCCCAGATCCACCCCCACCACCCGAGCACCAGTGCGCACTGCTGGTGGAGGATCGGGCAGCTCCACCGAGAAGGCGACGTGCCAGCGCCCGCGTTGGTAGGACAGCGTCGCCGACCGGATCCGCGCGATCCCGGCCGCGACCTTGCGGGCCAGGCGGCGGGTGGACTCATGGGTGCGGACCTGCCCGATCCGCGGAAGCTGGATATGCCGCCAGTCGGGGCCGAGCCCGAAGACACCGGTGGTGAACCGGCAGGCCAGGCGCGCTCGACAGCCCTTGAACCGAGGAAACGCCACCCGCCGACCTGCGCGGGCACCGGACTTCGACGACGACCAGTTGGACAACGCGGTGGCCAGGCTGGCCAACCCGCTGGAGTAGGCCTCATTCGAGTTCTCCGCCCACCACGGCGCCCGCTGATCCTTGACCGCGTTCCACACCCGGCGCAGGTCAAACGCCGACCACGACACCACCGGAGTGAGCTGATCCTCGGGGATGCCGTAGCTGCGCTCGGCGGCCCGCTGGTCGAGATTGGCGCGGATCAGGGCGAGCCCGAAGTTGTAGACATAACGCAAGCCACCGCAATGCGACCGGAACGCCGCAACCTGGGCATCGGTCGGGTCCAGCGCGAACAGGTAAGCGCGGATCACCACCCACCCCCGACACCCCTCTCGAGAGATCGAACATGCGTTCGATTTCTGTCCGAGGTTTACCGCCGCGCCAGGCGCACTGATTGACTTCAACCAGATCACCTCGCCCACACCGAAGCCACAACGGGAATCAGCACAGCACCCACCCACGTCGCCAACTAACCGGCAGCCGACCAAGACCATCGCCGGCGTGGACCTGGCGATACCGGCAGCATCCCTCCCACCACCAGCCCAGCCCCCAACCTGACCTGCGCAAAATCACACCAAACAACCTGTTATTGCATCTTTCTGCGAACAGTGGCCAAGCCCTGGCGCGCGCTCACGGTGACCCGGCGCTCACCGTGACCCGGCGCTCACCGTGACACAGTGCTCACCGTGACACAGTGCTCACCGTGACACAGTGCTCACCGTGAAACAGTGCTCACCGTGACACAGTGCTCACCGTGACACAGTGCTCACCGTGACACAGTGCTCACCGTGACACAGTGCTGCGCGCGGTGACCAGCCGCCGAATTGGTGTGCCTGGCCACGACGTTTGCCGCCTTTGCGCTGCGTCGTTTGCAAGACTGACAGTGTGGGCGAGATCGTCGAAGTGCGCGACGCGGACGACCCGCGGCTGGCCGATTTCCGTGACCTCACACTCGCCGACCGCCGCCCGGACCGCCCCGGTGGGCGGGGCCTGGTGATCGCCGAGGGAGTCGCCGTGGTCCGCCGGCTGCTGGACTCGCCGTACCCACCGCGGGCGGTGTTCGGCGTGCCGGCCAAAATCTCTGCGCTCGCGTCCGACGTCCACGGCGCGCCCTGCTACGCCGGATCGGCCGAGCTGCTGGCCCAAGTGGTCGGCTTCCATCTCAACCGCGGCGTGCTGGCGACTGCCGACCGGGCGCCGGCTCACGCGGTGCCGGAGTTGATCGCCCGGTCACAGCACCTCGCGGTGCTCGAGGGCATCAATGACCATGAGAACCTCGGCGGTTTGTTTCGCAATGCGGCCGCCCTCGGGGTGGATGCAGTCCTGCTCGGCCCGGGCTGCGCCGACCCGCTGTACCGGCGCAGCGTGCGGGTGTCCATGGGGCACGTGCTCCGAGTGCCGTTCGCGCCGTTGAAACACTGGACTGAAGATCTTCAACAATTGCGCTCGGCCGGTTTCCGGGTCGCGGCGCTCACCCCGGCGGTGGGTGCCGTGCCGCTGGCCGACGCCGAGGTGCACCACGGCCGGGTGGCGTGGCTGCTGGGCGCCGAGGGCCCCGGACTGTCCGCCGAAGCCCTCGGCGCGGCGGATCTGACCGTGTGCATCCCGATGGCGCCCGGAGTGGACTCCCTCAACGTCGCCACCGCCGCCGCGATCGCCTTCTCCAGCGCTCACCGGGTGGAGACTCGCCCCGGCTAGATGTCGTCTCGGCTAGCGTCGCCCGCTTAGCGTTGCCGCGTTTAGAGTCACCCCTGTGCCTGCGCCGACCGGTGAACCGACGCCGTGGGCGACCGGCCTCACCATCAGCGCGGTGGTCGCGGTGATGGTCGGGATCGCGCTGCTCAGTCTGTCCCAGGCGCTGGCGCCCAACGGCCGGGGAGTCGTCGCCCTGGCGAACCTGCTGGTCGCCGTCGGCCTGGCCCCCTCGATGTGGCTCGGCCGCGCGACCCCGATCTGGCGCTGGCTGGCCTACGGCGCCGCCGCCGGAATCGCGCTCACCTGGCTAGCGCTCCTCCTCTCCCTCCTGGGTAACTAGCGCCCGGGGCATGCCCTTAAGCTCCCGAACTCAACAGGAGTGCTGTTTGATCACGCTCTGACAGCGCTGGTGTTGAGTTCGGGAGGAAGAGAGCTCTTGGTTGCTGGCGTTCGTTGTCCGTTCAGGTGGCATTTCGTGATTGGCCACTTCTCACGGTTACTGATTATGGGTGATTTCGTGCTCGATCGAGAGGATGCGATATGACTGTACGTAGCAATACGGTGAGGGTGCACGAGGTCGCCTTGGACGACGGTTTTCGCGACCTGCTGGCCGATGCACTGATCGCGCGCCAGCGTGCCAAGATCTCCGACCAGCCTGAACTCATGTTCCTGCGGTCGACCTGGGATGCCGACGAGTGGGCCCGGCCTGAGGCCGACCAACTGCTGGCGCACATCCAAACCGTGCTGGACCGGCAACACTTCTAGGCGAGGGAAGTGCACCAGGCGGCATGGACGGCTCAGGCGCGCTTGCCCTTCCGGCAGCGGGTGCCGCACAGCGATTCGTGATCACCGAGCACCGTGGCGTGGGTATATTCGTCGGCTGGGTTTAGTGTCCAACAGATCGGCGGGTCACTCATTCCAGTCACCCGCGCAGCATTCCGGCTAGGCGCCTGGCCGGTTTGCCAGTGGCGCGGCGCTGCCGGTCGATCTCCGTCGAGATCATCCCAACCACTCCCCGAGAACGCCAAACAGAGCCGTCGCGGCTGTCTCGTCCAGCACGATCACGCACGCGAACGTGCTCACCGACGAAGTCGAGCAGCTGGTCACACTGGCCCGGGAGGACAAACAACCCGGGTGGTGGCGCCAGTACAGCGAGGTACTGCCCCACGAGTTCGAGGGTTTCCTAGGCTTGGAGAGCGAAGCGGCCCGCATCCTGTCGTACGAGCCCGACGCCCTACCTGGTCTCCTACAGACAGAGGACTATGCCAAGCGTGTCCTGGGTCAGAACCCGTTGATGGTGATGCCCTACGAGGTTGATCGTTCGACCCAGCTCCGCAGAGCTCGTCAGTCTCGGCTCACCGGCGATGACCCCGTAGAGCTGGACGCCGTCGTTAACGAGGGCGCCTTGCGTCGCCTTGTTGGTGGTCCTGAAGTGATGCGCGGTCAGCTCACCCACTTGATCACGGCGGCGGAGCTTCCGAATATCACGGTTCGCGTTCTGCCCTTCACAGCAGGAGAGCACCCCGGCATGAACGGCCCCTTTACCGTGCTGGAGTTCCCGGACCCTGACGACCCCCACATTGTCTATCTGGACGTGCTGACGACTAGCTACTACTTGCACGACCCGAGCTGGCCCGCGTGGTCTGGAGGGCGAGCACTCGCAGCGGCAACTCAGGCAATTGTGTCGAGGTTGCCTATCTCAACGGTCACCGTGCCGTGCGTGACTCCAAGAACCCCACTGGCGCGATCTTGATCCTGTCCGCCTCCGAGTGGTGCACCTTCACTGCTGGAGTATGTGACGGCCAGTTCGACTGACTGTCCGATTCACTCATTTTCGGGTTTGGTATTGGGGAGTCATCGGGCCCGACGCTAGCCGCATCCCCCACTTTCGAGCGGGAGCTCATTCGCCAGGTGCCCGCGAGCGGACGCCGAGCAGGACGTCCTCCCAGGAGGGGACGATGGCGCGGTCTTTGCGGGGGCGTTTGGGTGAGGACGGCGGTGCGTCGTCGGGAACGGCCCGGGGTTGGGAGCGCTCCTCGGATGCCGGTGGCACGGGCTGCGCTGACACAGGATTCATCGGCACGGGGCGCAGTGGCGCGGCTGGTTGCGGATCGATCAGGTCGGTGGCGTGGTCGTCGAGCGCGGTGACGGTGCCGCCGTGGGCGCCGGGGTGGAATGTCCAGTGCGCCCGGTTCTCCGATCGGCCGGCCCGCCAGCGCAGTTGGACGACCCACTTGCCGCTGTCTCCGCGCCAGGCGTCCCAGCTGACCGCGCCGAAATCGTGACCCCGCTGGCGGAATGTCTCGGTGACCACCGACTCCAGTTTTCGCACATCGGGGCCGTCGGAGCGCACCGGATGGGCCTGCTGAGCCAGCTGCGCGATCCGGGAACGCTCCAGCAGCACGGGGTAGGCGAAGCGCTCGATCCGCTCGCTGGATACTCCCGCGGCCGTCGCCACCTGCTCGACGGACGCTCCGGCTCTGATCCGGGCCTGGATCTCACGAGGTCGCATCTGGTTCTCCAGCTCGATCGAGATCTGCCCGAGACGGGGGAGGTCACCCCGTATGGCGGCGTGTAGGTTGTCGTCCACCGGAAGGGTGAATTGCTCCGGCCGCGCACCGGGCTGCGAGGCCACCGTCTCCACGATGATCGTGCGGTCGTCGCCTCCCAGGCCCACCACCCGCAGCGCGCGCATCAGAGGACCTCCACATCCGGTACCTACCACCGTAAGCGGGTGGCCTGCCACACCGGCGCAGGCGCGCCGCCAGATGGCCTACGCCAGCCGCTCAACCACCCAGTCGATACACCGGGTGAGCGCGGCGACGTCGTCCGGGTCGACAGCCGGGAACATCCCGATCCGCAGCTGATTGCGGCCGAGCTTACGGTAGGGCTCGGTATCCACGATGCCGTTGGCCCGCAGCACCGCGGCAACGTCACCGGCATTGACGCTCGCGGCGAAATCCACGGTGCCGACCACCAGCGAGCGCTTGGCGGAGTCGGTGACGAACGGCGTCGCATACGGCGAAGCCTCAGCCCAGGAGTACAGCCGCGAGGACGAGTCGGTGGTGCGCGTGACGCACCAGTCCAGCCCGCCGTGGGCCAGCATCCATTCGATCTGGTCGGCCAGCAGCAGTAGTGTGGCGACTGCCGGGGTGTTGTAGGTCTGGTCCTTGCGGCTGTTGTCCAGCGCGGTGCTCAGCGACAGGAACTCCGGCACCCATCGGGTCGAGGTGGCAACCTCGGCGACCCGCTCCAGCGCGGCCGGGCTGAGCAGCGCGATCCACAGCCCGCCGTCGGAGGCGAAGGACTTCTGCGGCGCGAAGTAGTAGACGTCGGCGTCGGCGGCGTGGACCGGGAGGCCACCGGCGCCGCTGGTCGCGTCGATCGCGACCAGCGCGCCCTGTGACCCGTCCGGCCGGCACACCGGGACCATCACCCCGGTCGAGGTCTCGTTGTGCGCCCAGCCGATCAGGTCACAGTGTGGATCGGCCACCGGCTGCGGGGCGTCCCCCGGCGGGGCGGAGATCACCACCGGGTCGGCCAGGAATGGGGCCCGGGTGGTGACAGTGGCGAACTTGGCGGAGAACTCGCCGTAGCTCAGGTGCAGCGAGCGTTCCCGCACCAGGCCCAGGGCGGCGGCATCCCAGAACGCGGTGGTGCCACCGTTGCCGAGCACCACCTCATAGCCCGCAGGCAACGAGAACAGCTCGCGCAATCCCGCCCGGATCCGCCCGACCAGTGACTTGACCGGCGGCTGGCGGTGCGAGGTGCCCATCATCGAGGCGCCGGTGCTGGCCAGCGCGGCCAATTGCTCGGGCCGAACCTTGGAGGGTCCGCAGCCGAATCGCCCATCGGCGGGTTTCAGGTCGGCGGGGATGGCCAGCGTGGCGGTCTGCGTCATACCTCCAGACCTTACGACGGCCAGCTGACGCCGGTGATTCGCTCGTAGGCTTCGATGTACCGCCGGCGCGCTTCGGTCACGATCGCGGGCGGGATGACCGGCCCGGGTGGTTCGCGATCCCATCCGGTGGTGGCCGCCCAATCCCGGACGAATTGCTTGTCCAGTGCGTGTTGCTCCTGGCCGGGCCGCCATTTTTCGGCGAGCCAGAAACGCGATGAATCCGACGTCACCACCTCGTCGCCAAGCGTCAATTTCCCAGCTGGATCCCAGCCGAACTCGAACTTCGTGTCCGCAACAATGACGCCATTGTTCAGCGCATGGTCTGCGGCTGCCACGTAAAGTTCCAATGTCATCCTGCGGAGGTGTTCGGCGGTGTCTTCTCCGACTACCCGGGCCACGTCGTCGAAGGTGATGAACTCATCGTGGCCGGTGTCGGAGAACTTCGTGGTCGGCGTGAAGATCGGCTCGGGAAGGCGGCTTCCGGCGATCAAACCCGCAGGTAGCGCCACTCCCGACACGGTGCCGTTCTTCTCGTACTCGCGTAACCCCAGGCCGGTGAGGTAGCCACGAGCGATACACTCCACCGGAATCATCCGCAGTGGGGTGCACCGGATCGCCCTGTTCTCGAACTCAGACGGCACATCGGTAGCGGAGATCAGATGGTTGGGCGCCACATCTCTGAGCTTGTGAAACCACCACACCGACAGTTGCGTGAGCAGCGCGCCTTTCCCTGGAATGGTGGTCGGCAGGACCACGTCGTACACCGAGACCCGGTCTGACGCGACAAGCAACACATCGCCGTCGATCGAATACAGCTCCCGCACTTTACCCGCTGACAGCTGTTCCACTGTTCTATCGTACCGATCGGCGCCACCTGAGCTGCGGCCAAATCGCGATCTTTAACAGCAGTCCTCACGATCCTGGTGTCGCCGAGTTCGACACCATGGCTGCCGTGGTCGGGCGGCGCAGCCATGTAGTCGAACTCGGCGACAGGGTGAGTGAGCCAGCGGCAGGCGGCGTTGCCGTCCCGGTTAAGTTGATCGTTGTGGACGCCTACGGCACCTCCAGGGAGCTTGTGCCGTGAACCGGGATATGCAATGTGACTGAGGTCGCGCTACGGCGCCTGCTGCCCGAGCCGGGAATCGTCACCGCCGTCGAGGCACTGAAGAACCTCGCGCTGGGCGATATGGCCCCCGATCATCGCCCGTACGTGGTGCTGAATATGGTTGCCACCGCCGATGGTGCGGCGGCAGTGGCAAACCGCAGCGCCCCGATCAGCGACCCCGCGGACCGGCAGCTGTTCCACGAGCTGCGGGCACACATCGACGCGGTGCTGGTGGGTGCCGGCACGGTCCGCACCGAGCGGTACGGGCGCCTGGTGCGCAATCCGCAGCGCCGGGCGCGGCGCGTCGCCCGGGGTTTGGCACCGGATCCGCTCGCGATCATGGTGAGTCACCGGCTCAGCCTTCCCCCGAACCTGCCGCTACTAGCCGATCCGCATTCCCGCGTGGTCATCATCACCGCCAGCGATGCCGAGCTACCCCGATGCGCGGCGCAGGTCAGCTACCTGCGTCCGGCGCCGGGGAATGAGGTGGACCTGGCGGCGATGCTTACCCGGTTGCGCATCGAGCACGGCGTGCGCTCAGTGTTGTGCGAGGGTGGCCCGAACCTCAACAGCTCCCTCCTACCGGCTGGCCTGATCGATGAACTGTTCCTGTCCATCGCGCCGGTACTGGCCGGCAGCGCCGGCTCCCTCTCCATCGTCAACCAAGCCCCCCTACCGTCCCCCGTCCCCCTCACTCTCCTCCACCTGCTCGAATCCCAAGGCCACCTCTTCGCCCGTTACGCGCTGCACCGTTCGCATTCAGCGGGCTCAGCGGGGTAAACGGCACCCGAATAACCCCGCTGAGTGCGGAAGGAGGCGGTTCAGGGGTGGCGACTGTTCGCGGGTGAGTGTAATTACAGCCGGTTTCGTCTGGTTTTGCGCAGGTGACGCTCTGATCGAGGTGGACTTGCCGCTGGGTGCGGGCTCCGGCGCCACGGGACGGCGCGTCCAGTGCGATGGACGCGACCTCGGACTGATAGTATCGAACACATGTTCGGTTCACGGGTGGAGGCTGGGGGCGGGCGGTGATCCGGGCTTATCTGTTCGCGCTCGACCCGACCGACGCGCAGGTCGAGGAGTTCCGCTCGCATTGCGGTGGACAGCGTTACGCCTACAACTTTGGGCTCGCGCTGGTGCGGGCGAATCTGGAGCAGCGGGCCGCCGAGCGCAGCTATGGCATCGCCGACGATCAGCTCACCCCGATGGTGTCGTGGTCGGCGTTCAGCCTGCGCCGGGCATGGAACGAAGTGAAAGACGAGCGGGCGCCGTGGTGGGCGGAGAACTCGAAGGAGGCCTACTCCTCCGGATTGGCCAACCTGGCCACCGCGCTGCGCAACTGGTCGTCGTCGAAATCCGGTGCCCGGGCGGGTCGGCGGGTGGCGTTTCCCCGGTTCAAGGGCCGCCGGGCCCGGCTAACCTGCCGTTTCACCACCGGTGCGTTCGGGCTCGGTGCGGATCGCCGCCACATCCAGCTGCCCCGCATCGGCCCGGTGCGCACCCACGAATCGACCCGCAAACTCGCCCGCAAGATCCAGGCCGGGACCGCGCGGATCCGCTCAGCGACCCTGTCCCACCAGCGCGGGCGCTGGCACGTGGCGTTCTCCGTGGAACTGCCCGACCCCCCACCACCGGTACGCACTGGCACTCGGGTGGTGGGGGTGGACCTGGGCATCACGTCCCTGGCCGTGCTGTCCACCGGGAAAGTCATCCCCAACCCGCGTCACCTCGACGGTGCCCTGCGCGCGCTGCGCCGCACGCAGCGGCAGGCAGCCCGGCGGCGCGGCCCCGACCGGCGCACCCGCACCGCGGCGTCCAACCGATGGCGCAAAACCACCACCCGCGTCGCCGCGCTGCACACCCGGGTGGCCAACGCCCGCCGCGACGGGCTGCACAAACTGTCCACCCGGCTGGTACGCGACCACGACATCATCGTGATTGAGGACCTCAACGTGGGCGGGATGGTCCGCAACGTCCACCTGGCCCGCCACATTGCCGGACTCGGGATGGCCGAGCTGCGCCGCCAGCTCGACTACAAGACCACCGACGCCGGTGTCCGGTTGGTGGTCGCGGATCGGTGGTTTCCCTCCAGTAAGACCTGCTCGGCGTGTGGTGCGGTGAAAGTCAAGCTCACCCTCACCCAGCGGCAGTTCGTCTGCCAGTCCTGCGGCACCCGGCGCGATCGGGACTTCAACGCCGCGCTGAACCTGGCCGCGCTCGCGGCACAGGCGTCCGAGCCGAGTTGCGGCAGGACGATAAACCAGCCCGCCGGAAACCCAGGTAAGACCACCATCGGTGGCAACGGGTACTGCCACGGGAAGACTCAGATCTTGAGTCAACGTCGCCCCTGCGAGGAGGCGACTCCATGAACCATTTCGACACGTTTCGTGGAACGGCGCCCGATCTCGGTCCAGCCGGGGACGGATTGGCGGGGGCGGGGGGGTGGGCCGGTGTATTGGGCTGCTGGGCGGACCAGGCGGCCGGTGCGTTTCTGCTCCATGATGTGGGCGCACCAGCCCGCGGTCCGGGCGCAGGTGAACATCGCCGCCATCATGTGCGGCGGGACCTGCCCAAAGTCGAGGATCACCGCGGCCCAGAACTCGACATTGGTCTCGATCACCCGGTCCGGCCGCCGGTCGGCCAGCTCAGCGAGCGCGGCCTGCTCCAGCGCGACCGCGACCTCGTATCGGGGCGCACCGAGCTCCTTGCAGATCCGGGACAGCACCCGGGCTCGCGGATCCTTGGCCCGGTACACCCGGTGGCCGAACCCCATCAGCCGCTCACCACGATCCAGCACGCTGCGGACCACCGTGGCCGCGTTGCCGGTGCGCTCCACCTCCGCGAGCATGGGCAGCACCCGTGCCGGTGCGCCGCCGTGCAGTGGGCCGGACATCGCGCCGATCGCCCCGGACAGGCAGGCGGCGACGTCGGCGCCGGTGGATGCGATCACCCGGGCGGTGAGGGTCGAGGCGTTGAGACCGTGCTCAGCGGCCGACACCCAGTAGGCGTCCACCGCCTTGACGTGCGCCGGGTCCGGGTCGCCGCGCCAGCGGGTCATGAAACGCTCAGTAATGGTGGAGCACTGGTCGATCCGATGCTGCGGGACGGCCGGTTGGTGGATCCCACGGGCCGATTGCGCCACGTAGGACAGTGCCATCACCGATGCCCTGGCCAGCTCGGTGCGGGCTTGCGCGTCGGAGCTGTCCAGTAGCTGGCGGTAGCCCCAGATCGGGGCGAGCATCGCCAGGGCGGCTTGGACGTCGACCCGGACGTCACCGGTGTGCACCGGCAGCGGAAACGGTTCGGCAGGCGGCAGGCCATGGCCGAAGCGCCCGTCGGTGAGCAGAGCCCAGACGTCACCGAAGGTCACATACCCTGCGAGATCCTCGATGTCCACGCCGCGGTAGCGCAACGCGCCGCCGTCCCGATCCGGCTCGGCGATCTCGGTCTGGAAGGCGACGACGCCCTCCAGCCCCGGCTTGAAAGTGGTAGCGGCCGCCTGGCCGTTGAGCTCCTTCACTGCAGCCACGCCGTCCTCCTCGCGCGCGATAGGGCACGCGCGGGTCGCTGACGGCTGGCGAGGGTGGGCGCACGCCACGGTGCGGCGCCGCGCGGGTGTGGTTCAACAGTGCACCCGATAGCCACGTGGGGGCAATGTGGACACTGATTCGGCACACCGATGGGTTGCCCCGCGCGCCGAACGGGCGGGGTTGCCAGTTTGATCACCGAGATCACGGTGTGGTCCGATCACCGAGATCAGGGGAGCGTGCGACGTGACGGCTGGGCGCAGGCAAGCGGGGGACCGGACCGCCGAGTTGGCTGCGTTGCGGGTCGCCTACCCCGATCGCGCGCTCCGCGAAGCAGACCTCGCCGGCACCTGGTACGAGCAGTTCGCGGGGTGGCTTGACGACGCCGTGGCCGCGGGTGTTCCCGAGCCCAACGCGATGGTGCTGGCCACCGTGGACACCGACGGGTTGCCCAGCTCGCGGACGGTTCTCGCCAAGGGCCTTGACCCCCAGGGGGTGGTGTTCTACACGAACCTGACCTCCGCGAAGATGCGCGACCTCACCGTCACCAGGTTCGCCGCGGCCACCTTCCCCTGGATCGCCCTGCACCGCCAGGTGCACCTGCGCGGGCCGATCGAGCTGCTCACGCCGCAGCAGAGCACCGGCTACTGGCGGACCCGCCCGCGGGGCGCTCAGCTGGGCGCCTGGGCCTCAGCCCAGTCCGCCGTGGTGCCCGATCGCCGTGCCCTGGACGTCGCGCTGGCCGACGCTGCGACCCGGTTCGCCGGCGACGGCGAGGTGCCGCTGCCGCCACACTGGGGCGGGGTGCGAATCCAGCCGGTGAGCGTGGAGTTCTGGCAAGGCAGGCCCAACCGCATGCACGACCGCCTGCGATACCACCTCACCGGCGACGGCAACTGGGCAGTCTACCGGCTCGCTCCCTAGCCACCTGTCGCCGTCCCTCGACGCGCGGGCAGTTATTCGCAGCTTAATCGCCGCGTTCCGGCTCGGGAACTACGGGCGAGCTACCGTGGGGAGGTGTCGTGCGAACAAGATGTGACCTTGGGCTATCCGGGCGGCGAGCACCGGATGCCGATCATCGGAGCTGCGCTGGGAGCGCCCGCGATCGACCTGAGCACACTGCGCGCCAAGACCGGGATGGTCACCCTGGACCCGGGATTGGTGAACACCGCGCTGTGCACTTCGAAGATCACCTACATCGACGGCGACGCGGGTGTGCTGCGCTACCGCGGTTACCCGATCGAGGTGCTGGCCGAACGCTCGAACTTCCTGGAGACCAGCTACCTGCTGATCCACGGGGACCTGCCGACGGCCGGGCAGTTGGAACGGTTCACCGAGGAGATCCGCATCCACACTCTGCTGCACGAGGATCTCAGGCGTTTCTTCGACGGCTTCCCCCGGGACGCCCATCCGATGCCGGTGCTCTCCAGCGCGGTCTCCGCACTGTCCACCTTCTACCAGGACAGCCTCGACCCGTTCGATCACGACCAGGTGGAGATCTCCACCGTGCGGCTGCTGGCCAAGCTGCCCACCATCGCCGCCTATGCCTACAAGAAGTCGATCGGCCAGCCGTTCCTCTACCCGGACAACTCGCTGAGCCTGGTGCACAACTTCCTCCGGATGACCTTCGGGCTGCCGGTGGCGCCCTACGAGATCGATCCGGTAGTGGCTGATGCCCTGGATCTGCTGTTCGTGCTGCACGCCGACCACGAGCAGAACTGCTCAACCTCCACGGTCCGGATGGTCGGGTCGACCCACGCCAACCTGTTCGCGTCGATCTCCGCGGCGATCAATGCGTTGTTCGGCCCGCTGCACGGTGGGGCAAACCAGCTGGTGCTGGAAATGCTCGAACGGATCCACCTCACCGGGGATGACGTGGACGCCTTTGTGAAGAAAGTGAAGAACCAATCCGACGGAGTGCGGTTGATGGGCTTCGGGCACCGCATCTACAAGAACTACGACCCGCGCGCGAAGATCGTCAAGAAAACCGCGGACGATGTCCTGCACAAGCTGGGGGTCCATGATCCACTGCTCGAGATCGCCGTGCAGCTGGAGGCCAAGGCGCTGGCCGACGACTATTTCGTCGAGCGCAAGCTCTATCCCAACGTCGACTTCTACACCGGCCTGATCTACCGGGCGATGGGTTTCCCCACCAGGATGTTCACCGTGCTCTTCGCATTGGGCCGGTTGCCGGGCTGGATCGCACACTGGCGTGAGATGAACAGCGACCCGGAAACCAAGATCGGCAGGCCACGGCAGGTCTACAGCGGTTACTCCGATCGGGAGTACCCCGCGATCACCCAGCGTTGAGTCGCCAGCAGCGCGGATCATCCGTTGGGCGGTGCGCAGCGGCATCGGCGGCGCGTAGGTTGCGCGGAGGCCAAACCTGGAGCCGAGACCGGGGAGCAAGGTATCCATGCGCACCATCGAGTGGGTCGACGGACATGTCGATGTGATTGACCAGACTGCCTTGCCGCAGCAGCGCCGGGTGGCCCTGCACGCCGTCAGCGACGTGGTGGACGCGATCCACCAACTGGTGGTGCGCGGCGCTCCCGCGCTGGGTGCGATGGGAGCACTGGGCGTCGCCTTGGCCGCCGCGCGGTCGGCGGAGCTGGGTTACGACCCCGACGCCGTGCGGACCGACGCTCGCCGCATCGCCGAAGCCCGGCCCACCGCGGCCCACCTGAGCTGGGCCGTGCGCCAAGTGCTCCCCGCGGTGCCGCGGGGCCCTGCCGCGGTCCTGAATGCCGCGCAGGCGCTGGTGGAGGCCGACGTGCGGGCCTGCGCGACGCTGTCCCGGCTGGGCGCCGCCCTGCTGCGCAGCTACGTCGGCGACCGGCCGATGGTGCTGCAGACGCACTGCAACGCGGGCGCACTGGCGTGCGTGGAGTGGGGCACGGCGCTGGGCGTGGTGCGGGCGTTGCACGCCGACGCGCTGATCAAGATGGTGGTGGTCGGGGAGACCCGGCCGCTGCTGCAGGGTTCCCGGATCACCGCGGTGGAACTCGCCGGGCTGGGTGTGCCGCATCAGATTGTCGTGGACAGTGCGGGTCCCTCGCTCATCGCCAGCGGTGCGGTGGACGCAGTGATCGTCGGAGCGGACCGGATCGCCGCCAACTACGACGTGGTGAACAAGGTCGGCACCTACCCGCTGGCGCTGGCCGCCGCCAGAGCCGGAATCCCGTTCGTGGTGGCTGCCCCGACTGCCACGATCGACCTCGACACGCCCACCGGTTCAGCGGTGACCATCGAGTACCGCGACCCCGACGAGGTACTGCTGGTGGGGGGCTGGCGGATGGCGCCGGCCGAATCCGGCGCCATCAATCCCGCCTTCGATGTGACTCCCGCCGACCTGGTCACCGCCATCGTCACCGAAGCCCGGGTGATCGAGCCCTCTCGGGCTGTCGAACCGACCGCCATGATGCCCGCGGTGGCTGTTCCCACCATGCGGATGGTCGGCGCGTCCTGAGCCAGCCGGTTCTAATCGCCGGCGGCCTGACCGGCGACACCGGTGGTACCGACGATGAACGCCAGCCGGCCGACGTCCATGGTGGGCAGCTTGAACGTGCACTGGTAGGTGTAGGCCTCGCCCGGCACGAGTTTCTTGCGCACCGGTGTCATGGTCATCGGCACTGCCGCGTTGTTGAACCGAGGATCGTGGGGACCCACGGCGCCGGTGTCGACGGTGATCGGGACGTCGTTGGTGTTGACCAGCGCGATGGTGAGCCGGACCCCGCCCTTGATCTTCTCTGGCCGCAGCACCGTCATCGACATACCGGCGGCGTCGGCGATGGGTGCCGAAAATGCGATCGGATCGAATACCCGCACGGGCTGCGATGGCTGCGACAGGGCCGTCCTGGACGACACGGTGTTCGATGACACGGTGCTTGAGGACACCGTGCTTGAGGACACCGTGCTGGTGGATGCTTCCAGCTGCGGTGAGTGGGGACCGGCGACAGTAACCGCGCCAGCGCCCAAGGCGACTCCCAGCAATGCGGACCCGACAACCGACAACAATCCCACCGATGATGACCTGCGATGACGTGACGTGGCGGCCAAAACCCCTCCTCGGGCTAAGTTCGCCGGGAGAATCTCACACCACACCAACGCCGTCACAGCGGGCTACTGAAAGACGTTACGGATGGTACGACAGCGACGCGTGATTGCTCAGTGACACACCGTGAGCGTTCAGTGTCCCCGCGCGAGCCACTCGCCGACGTACTCGGCCTCGTGACCAATCGTGGTGGAGTCGCCGTGCCCGGTCCGCACCTCAGTGCCAGCCGGTAATGTCAGCAGCCTGGTCTGGATCGAGGCGATGATCTCGTCGAAGTCCGAATAGGACCGGCCGGTGGCTCCTGGGCCGCCCTGGAACAGGGTGTCCCCGCTGAACACGGTGTTCAGCTCGGGGGCGTACAGGCAGCACGAGCCGGGGGAGTGCCCAGGGGTGTGCACCACCCGCAGCGTGGTGCCCGCGACGCGCAAGGTGTCGCCATCGGCGAGCGCGGCTTCGGGGGGTGGGGTGTCCGGGTGCGCGAGCCGCCACAGCACATGCTCCGCGGGGTGCAGCAGCACCGACGCATCCAATTTCAGGGACAACGCCGGCGCCGCACTGACGTGATCGTCGTGCGCGTGCGTGCACACGATGCTCAGCACCCGCCGGTCGCCCACCGCGGCGGCGATCGCATCCGCGTCGTGCGCGGCGTCGACGACGATCACCTCGCGTTCGTCGCCGATCAGCCAGACGTTGTTGTCCACCTCCCAGGTCCCGCCGTCGAGGCTGAAGGTGCCCGACGTGACCACGCGGTCAATCATGCGCTCAGTCACGTGGCGCTGCTGCCCAGCAGCACCACACTGCGCAGCACTTCGCCGGCTTCCATCTTCTCGAAGGCGGACTCGATATCATCCAGGCCGATCGTCTCGGAGACGAACTTCTCCAATGGCAGCCGTCCCTGCAGGTGCAGTTCCACCAGCATCGGGAAATCCCGTTCGGGCAAGCAGTCGCCGTACCACGAGGACTTGAGCGCCCCGCCGCGGCCGAAGATCTCCAGCAGCGGAATATCGGGCACCTTCATATCAGGGCTCGGCACGCCGACCAGCACGACGGTGCCCGCCAGATCGCGGGCAAACAACGCTTGTTGCCAGGTCTCCGGCCGGCCCACCGCGTCGATCACGACGTCCGCCCCGAAGCCTCCGGTGTGCGCCCGCACCGCCTCGACGACGTCGGTTTCCCGGGCGTTGACGGTGTGCGTCGCGCCGAGTTCGGTGGCCCACCGCAGCTTGCCCGGGTCGATGTCGACGCCGATGATCGTGGTTGCGCCGGCCAGCCGCGCCCCGGTGATGGCGGCATTGCCTACCCCGCCGCATCCGATCACCGCTACCGAATCGCCGCGACTGACACCGCCGGTGTTCATCGCCGCGCCGAGCCCGGCCATCACTCCGCAGCCGAGCAGCCCGGCCACTTCCGGCTTGACCGCCGGGTTGACCTTGGTGCACTGGCCGCTGTGGACCAGCGTCTTCTCCACGAATGCCCCGATGCCCAGCGCGGGGGACAGCGCGGTGCCGTCAGACAGTGTCATGGGCTGGGCAGCGTTGTGGGTGTCGAAGCAGTACCAGGGTCTGCCTCGGCGGCAGGCGCGGCAGCGTCCGCACACCGCGCGCCAGTTGAGGATGACGAAGTCACCAGGGGCCACGGTGCTGACACCGTCCCCCACGGCCTCAACCACACCAGAGGCCTCGTGCCCGAGCAGGAAGGGAAAGTCGTCATTGATCCTTCCCTGACGGTAGTGCAGGTCGGTGTAGCACACACCGCATGCCTGCACCGCGACCAGCGCCTCACCCGGGCCGGGGTCCGGTACCAGCACGGTCTCCATCGTGACCGGCGCGCCCTTGCCCCGCGCCACTACGCCCACGACCTTCTGGCCCACCGCGGCCTCCCTCAGTTAGTGGGCCTAGCGGCGCCGGCGCCTGCGCTTGCCGCCGGGGGCGGCACTGGCCAGCAGCAATCCGCCGAGCAGACCGCAGTTGGCCAAGAAATTCGCCTGGCGAGCCTTCCGGGCGTCGGGGGAACCCGCGGCCGAGAACGGGTGTTCGGCCACGGTCGCCGGGATCAGATCCGCGGCCAGCGCGAGCGCCGTGAGCCGCGGCATCCGCCCGAGCCCCATCAGCAGCCCGGCAGTGATCTTCACCGCAGCACCCGCTTGCACGACCAACGCGGGATTGACCGGGGCAGGGGTCCTCGCCAGCAATTGCGCGGTCGCCTCGATCTTCGGTTTCGGGTTGAGCATGGTCTCGACGCCGTTCGCGACGGACACGGCCGCAAGCAGTGGACGGGCAACACGGCTGAGCAACACGGCGGTTCCTCTCTGAGCGCTGTTCGCTTTTGCACCGTAGCCTTCCTGTGCCGCCGCGAGGGGGAAGCCACCCATCCGGGGCAGAGTTCATCGGGGGTAGGCCACAGGGCCACAGGGCCACAGGGCTACGCGCTACCGCCGCCACCGCACGGTGGCTGGCGCGCACACCATGGTGTCGCCGAGTTCGACACCATGGCGGCTCGTTCCGGCGGCAACAGCCGTCCTGTCGAACTCGGCGACATCGTGGCTGAGGAGCAGTTTGGAGGGCAAGATGGCCGGACGGCGGGATCCTGTCGCGGACCTACGGCGGATCGCCTTCCTGCTGGAACGAGCCCAGGAACAGACCTACCGGATCCGGGCATTCCGCACGGCGGCGTCGGTGCTCGCCGTCCGGGACGATCTGGCACAGCGTGCCAGGTCGGGCACCCTGACTGCGCTGGCCGGCGTTGGCGAGGTCACGGCCCGTTGCGTCACTGAATCCCTCGCCGGGCAACCACCGACCTATCTGAGCCAGCTGGAGGCGAGTGGCGAACGGCCGTTGGACGACGCCGCCGCCGCGCTGCGAGCGGCATTGCGTGGCGACTGCCACACCCACTCCGACTGGTCCGACGGAGGTTCACCGATCGAGGAGATGGCAGTCACTGCCCGTGAACTCGGCCATGAATACCTCGTGCTGACCGACCACTCACCGCGCCTGACCGTGGCCAATGGCCTGTCCGCCGAGCGGTTGCGCCGTCAACTGGATGTCGTGGCCGCGTGCAACGAGGTACTAGCGCCATTCCGGATCCTCACCGGCATCGAGGTGGACATCCTGGTCGACGGCACGCTGGATCAGTCCGAAGAGTTACTAGGACTACTGGACGTTGTCGTCGCCTCGGTGCACTCGAAGCTGCGAATGCCGGCCGACGAGATGACCAAACGGATGCTCACCGCGGTGGCCAACCCGCATGTCGATGTGCTCGGGCATTGCACCGGCCGGATTGTGACCGGCACCCGCAAGCGTCCCGAGTCGCAGTTCGATGCTGATGCCGTGTTCGGCGCCTGCGCTGAGCGTGGCGTCGCGGTGGAGATCAATTGCCGCCCGGAGCGGCTGGATCCGCCCACCCGGTTGCTGCGCCGTGCCGTGCAGCTCGGCTGCCTGTTCACCATCGACTCCGACGCGCACGCCCCCGGACAACTCGACTGGCTACCCAACGGCTGCGAGCGGGCCGCCGCCTGTGAGGTCACCGCCGATCGGATCCTCAACACCCGGTCAGCCCCCGAACTCCTGACCTGCACCGCCCCCTGACCCAGGTCAGCCCGCCAGCGACCGCGCGGCGGCGATCAGCAGCGCTGCCCGGTCGGCGATCTTGATGCGAGTGCGTCCCGCGATAGCCCCGAGCGCCCGTTCGGCAGCGTCGATCGCCTCCCAGCCGGTCCAGGTGACCACCGCAACTCCCCGCTGGGCGAGCAGGTTGACGATCGCGTCGGGCTCGCGGTGCGCCGCGGGGGGCAATACGTCGAGGTCGGCGAGCAGTTGCTCGACGGTTTCCTTGGCATCGCCCTTATTGGTGCCGATGACCCCGGTGGGGCCGCGCTTGATCCAGCCGACGACGTACTCACCGGCCGCGGTGCAACCGTTGCGCTGGACCCGGCCCATGACGTGTGGAATCACCCCTGACCGCTGGTCGAACGGGACTCCGGGCAGCGGCGCGCCGTGGTAGCCCACCGAGCGCAGCAGCAGCTGGGCCGGCACCGTCACCGTCTCGCCGGTACCGGTTACTCCACCGGCGCCGTCCAGATCGTTTCGTTCACATTGCACCGCCTCCACCCGCCCGGCGCCGAGCACCGCTACCGGCGAGAGCAGGAACCGCAGGTGAATCCGCCGCGCCCGGCCCCGCGGCGGCCGGGTCGACCATTCCTGCAGCGCCTCGAGGTTTCGCCGTACTGCCTTGTTGGTCTCGAGGATTTCTTTACTGGCCTGATCGAGTACCAGATCAGCGGGATCGACCACCACATCGGCACCGGCCAGCTCACCCAGCTCGCGCAGCTCCTTGGTGGTGAATTTGGCCTGCGCCGGTCCGCGCCTGCCGACGATATGGATATCACTGATAGTGCTCGTATCGAGTACCTTGAGCACGTGATCGGGCATGTCGGTGACACCCAGTTCCTGGGCGGTCTTGGCGAGAATGCGGGCGACGTCCACCGCGACATTGCCCACCCCGACCACCACCGCGCTGTGCGCGTCCAAGGTGAATGCATCCACCTTGGCGTCCGGATGGCCGCAGTACCAGGCGACGAATTCGGTCGCCGAGAAGCTACCGGGCAGGTCTTCGCCCGGGATGGACAACCGGCGATCCACCGACGACCCGGTCGCGTACACCACTGCGTCGTAGTAGCCGCGCAACTCGTCCACGGTAATACCGGAACCCAGCTCCACCCCGCCGAGAAACCGGACGCCGGGCCGCTCGAGGATCTTGCGAAGGGTGGTCTCCAATGACTTCATCTTCAGGTGATCCGGCGCTACTCCATAGCGCAGCAGTCCGTACGGGCAGGGCAGCCGGTCCAGGACATCCACCGACACCGCCTCATGCTTACTCAGCTCATCGGCTGCGTACAGCCCGGCGGGACCGGACCCGACAATCGCCACCCGAACCGACCCGGACACAGCTGATGGACCTCCTCAATACACCTGAATACCGAAACCTCGCCTGTCGACGTTACGCCACGAGCAAGCGCCGCAACGCCGCCACGGTCAGCCCGCCATGCAGTTGCGGGTCCCCCCGGAGCACCGATACTCCACCCGGGCGGGCCAGGTCGTCGAGTACGGCGACCGCGCCCGACAGGTCCTGGTGCCGGGTGTAACCGTTGACCACCGCCACACACCGCAACCCGGCGGCCTGGGCGGCTTGCACGCCATTGGCCGAGTCCTCGATCGCCACCGCCTCGGCGGGATGCACTTCCAAGCGGTCCAGCGTCTCCAGGTACACTGCCGGATCTGGTTTGAGATCGGTAACGTCTGAGCCGGTGACGACGACGTCAAAGACATCAAGTCCGAAAAGAATGTCGAGCAATGGCAGCACCCAATCGCTGGTTCCCGTCGTCGCCACCGCGGTGGCCACTCCCTCGGCGCGGAGCGCGGAGATCAGGTCGGCCACTCCTAGCCGGGCCGCTATTGCGCCGGTACGGACCCGTGCCGCGAAGCGGCGGGTTTTGTCGCGATGCAGCTGCGCCGCCAGCAACGTGGTCTCGGTGGGGGAGTGCCCTCTGGATTGGAGGTAGCGTTCGATCCGTCGGCGGCCACCGGTCGTGGTGAGCAGTTCACCGTACTCATCGACGCTCCACCGGTAGCTCAGGCCGACCGCCTCGAAGGCCTCATTGAAGGCGATCCGATGACCGTCTCGTTCGGTATCGGCAAGCGTCCCGTCCACATCGAAGATCACGGCGCGCAGCAGCTGGCGCACCGGCTAGCCGCCTCCTCTGCCCGTCGGCCTGGACCGTCGGCCCCGGGCTCCGTGGAACTCCGCCCGGACGAACTTGCCGTCCCGGGTCTGGGGCGCAGGCCGTACCCGGCTCCATGAGGGAACATTTTCAGCCGATCGTGAAGATCCTTCCTGCACCTCATCTGCCGTGTCAGAAATATTTTGACGGTTGTCCGCCGCTACCCGGGCTGTGGCGTTGATCACGCTGTCGCCGTCCTGGCGCGATGACTCAGGGTGGTCGTCCCGCCAGCCGTCGGTGAGTGAGCTCAAGGCGTCGATGAGATTGCGCACCGAGGCGAAGGTGCCGCGGCGGATGGACTGCTGGGTGATGATGCCCAGGGATACCTCGACAAGTTTGAGCCACGGGTCCGGTTGACCGTCGATGTGCCCCCCGGCTGCCCCGTCTGGCCGGTGCATCGCCGCAGCACGCTGGGAAAGGTTGAGGTACAGGCCGCCGATGTCCCGGATCTGGGCCTGCCGCTGGATGTCGGTGGCAAAGGTGAAGGTTTCGACGTGATCGGGCTGGATGCCCCACTTGCGCCAGATTCGGGAGACTGTGGCGAACGAGATGCCCAGGTGCTGGCCGAGCAGCCGGGAGGACCACTGGCTGACGCCTAAATGCGCTGGTGGGTGGCCTCCGTTGGCGAGCGTGGTAGCCACCACCTCGAGCTCGTCCACCACGGCAGGCCGACCGGATCGGGGCAGGTCGCCAAGTGCGTTCATCCCGCCGGCGACATAGCGGTTGCGCCAGTTGATGACGGTCGGGCGAGTCGTGCCGGTCCGCCGAGCGATCTCGGTGTTCGTCAGACCCTCCGCCGACATCAACACGATCCGGGCTCGCAGGGTCAGGCTCGGGCGCGCCGATGCTGAGCGCGCCAATGCCTCAAGGCGGACGCGGTCACCCTCGCGGAGGGTTAACGGGGCTGCGACGGCCATACGGTCATCTTCCCGCATCCCAAACCGTTAAACAACTATCTACACAGGGCCCTGCCAGGAACGTTTCTGGCGGCGACACGCCATGTCCGTTGCACGTAGATCCTCTTGACACGCCCAGCCTCATCCGTGTGGACTAATGGACCACGTCCCCTGAGTATGGACGTAGCAGCCAGCGAGCCCACCCGTACCCGGCACCGGAGCCAGAGAGGGGCCAGACGATGGCGATCGAATCTGACGGACACAGTCGTGGTAATCCCCGCATCTTCGAGCTGATCGAGAACGCGCCGAAGAAGGGGAAGAGCCCGACCATCTGGGCTTGGCCCGAGGTCGTGGACTGGCTTCGGGTAGCTGGTCAGCCGGTGGCCGGTCCCTGGCCGCCGCACCAGCAGCCCCGACCTAATCCCGAGGAAGAGAGCATTCCGGTGGCGGTTGTCGAACCGGAACGCCCCGCGCCGAAGCAATACCAGCCGTCCAACGAGCCGGCACCCGCGCCCCGGCCGACCGAACGCCCCACCTATGGCTCAGTCGGCTCCGCGGACGACGACCCTCCGCCGCGGCACGGGCTCGGCCTCCTGGACAGCTGACCGCACCCGCAGCGGCCGGGTCCCTCTGCGCTGAGCCATCTGAGCAGCTGGGGCCCATCCGTTTGATAATTGATCGACGATACAAGGGCCGTCATTGGTGATATTCGGAGCAGGATACCACCAAGGGCGCCGGTGTTTTGTGTAGCTTTTTCCGTGGACTGTTCTGAACATTAGGAGGGTCTGGATGTACCCGTCTCGTTTTCACTACGAGGCCCCACGTTCGCTCGACGAAGCGTTCGGCGTTTTGCAGGCGTACGGTGACGAGGCGAAGATCCTCGCTGGAGGCCAAAGCCTCATCCCACTCATCAAACTGCGCTTCGCGGCGCCGGCGTGCATCGTGGATATCAACAATATCCCGGGTCTCCGATACCACGAAGAGGACTCCGACGGGTCGCTGAGAATCGGTGCACTCTGCCGGCACCGGGATCTCGAACGCTCCGCACTTCTGCGGAGCAAATACCCCGTCATGTCGGTGGTCGCACCGCTCATCTCCGACCCTATGGTTCGCAATCGGGGCACTCTGGTCGGCTCGCTGTGCCACGCTGATCCGCAGGGGGACTGGGCATCGACGATGTTGGCGCTGGGCGGAGAAGTCATCGCCCGCAACGCTGACGGCGGCGAGCGCGCCATCCCGGTCTCGCAGTTTGTGATCGGGCCGTTCCAGAACACCCTGCAGGTGGGCGAGATCGCAGTCGGAGCCCGAGTGCCGGCGCCGCGAGGAAATCGTTCGGGAACCTACCTCAAGCTCGAGCGGCGGGTAGGAGACTTCGCGACCGTTGGCGTGGCGATCAACCTGGAGACCTCCGGTGGCACGATCAACCGGGCAGGCATTGCGCTTACCGGTGTGGGGCCGAACAACATTCAGTGCACCGCGGCCGAGCAGTCACTCGCTGGCAAGACGCTCAACGCCAGCACGATCGAGCAGGCAGCGCGACTGGCGGCGGAGGCGGCTCAACCCAAATCCGATGTCCGTGGCAGCGCGGAGTACAAGCGCCACGTTGTGTACACCTTCGTCTTGCGCGGGTTGAGCAACCGAGAGGCGATGGCGGCCTGAAGCGCCGCACATCCCAGATGACAATGTCCCAGATCACAATGTCCCAGATGACAAGTCTCAGATGAGCACGTCAAAGAGCATCGGCGACGTCAAGGAGGCGGCGTGGAAGAGCGGCGGATAAACGTCGTAGTAAACGGGGAACCGAGGTCTGTCGATGTCGAGCCTCGTCTACTCCTGGCCCACTTCCTTCGCGAAGTGCTAGGACTGACCGGCACGCACATCGGTTGCGACACCACGAACTGTGGTGTGTGCACCGTACTGGTCGACGGACAGCCCATGAAGTCATGCACCATGTTCGCGGTCATGTTGGACGGGCATGAGGTGGAGACGGTCGAAGGTCTCGGCCTGCCCAGCGAGCTGCACCCCATTCAGGAGGGTTTCCGCGAAGAGCACGGACTGCAGTGCGGTTACTGCACGCCCGGCATGATGATGGCTTGCAAGGCGATTCTCAACGAAAACCCCAACCCGACAGAGGAAGATATTCGCTGGGGACTGGCCGGCAATCTCTGTCGTTGCACCGGTTACCAGAACATCGTGAAGGCGGTTCTCTGGGCTGCAGAGAAGATGCGGTCCGAGGCAGGATCATTTAGTCGCTGACGGCTAGAGGCTAGAGTCGACGACAAGGGAGACGTGACGTGGCGCAGGCATTGGACGAAATCAAGATCGGTGGCTTGGGATCAAGCCGCAAGCGGGTCGAGGACGACCGCTTTCTTCGGGGTAAGGGCAACTACACCGACGACTTCAAGTTGCCCGGCATGGTGCACATGGAGATCCTCCGTAGCCCATTGGCCCACGCACGGATCAAGTCGATCGACACGAGCAAGGCGTGGCAGATCCCCGGTGTGCACATGGTGCTCACCGGTGATATGGCAGCCCAGCACAACCTGGCGTGGATGCCGACCCTGTCCTATGACACCCAGCCGGTGCTCGCCACCGACAAAGTGCGCTTCCAGGGTCAGGAAATCGCCTGCGTGGTCGCCGACGACCCCTACATCGCCAAGGATGGCTGCGAAGCCATCGTTGTCGAGTACGAGCCGCTCGGAGTGATCGTCAACCCTTACCAGGCGGTTGCCGAAGGCGCCCCGGTGATCCGGGACGACAAGGAAGGGCAGAACGACAACATCTGCTACCGCTGGGAAGTGGGCGACCGGGAGGGCACCGAACGGGCTTTCGCCCAGGCCGACCTGGTCTCGAAGCTGGAGCTGCACTACCCGAGGTCGCACCCCTCGCCGATCGAATGCTGCGGTTCGATTGCGGACTACAACTCGGCGACCACGAAGCTGACGGTCTACATGACCACCCAGGCCCCGCACATCATCCGGGCAGCGGTGGCGATCGTCGCGGAACTTCCCGAGCACATGATCCGGATCATCTCCCCGGACATCGGTGGCGGCTTCGGCAACAAGGTGCCGGTCTACCCGGGCTACGTCTGCTCGATCCTCTGCTCGATCCTGCTCGCGCGACCAGTCAAGTGGATCGAGGACAAGACCGGGAACCTCATCTCCACCCACTACGCGCGTGACATCTATTACAAGGGAGAGCTGGCGCTCCGCAAGGACGGCAAGATTCTCGCCGTTCGGTTCCACTGTGACAGCGACAACGGCTCGTCCTTCTCGGATGCCCAGCCCACGAAGTTCAAAATTGGACTGATGCATTCCGCGTTCTCCGCCTACGACATCCCGTACGGATACATGACCGCGCAGGGTCATTATACGAACAAGGCTCCCGGCGGTGTCGCCTATCGGTGCTCCTTCCGGGTCACCGAAGCGATGTTCTTCCAGGAACGTGCGATCCAGGCTGCGGCCTACGACCTGGGCATGGATCAGGCAGCCTTCCGGCGGCTGAACCTGGTGAAAGACCATCAGTTCCCGTTCCGTACCCCCTACGGCTTCCTGCTGGACTCGGGACAGTACGAGAAATGTCTCGACGTCGGGCTCAATGCCATCGGCTATGACGAGTTCTTGCGCGAGAAGGAAGCGGGACGCGCGCAGGGCCGGCGGCTGGGAATCGGTATCTCCACCATGACCGAACCGCTCGGGGCCGGTAACAGCCGCGAGTACGACATTCTCGGCATCAAGATGTTCGATGCCGCGGAGCTGCGGGTGCACCCCAGCGGTAAGGCGATCCTGAAGATCGGGTCCCAGACCCAGGGCCAGGGCCACGAGACGACGTTCGCGCAGATCGTCACCCACGAGCTCGGCATCCCCGCCGTCGACATCCTTGTTCAGCACGGCGACACCGACAACACACCGTTCGGCATGGGGACCTACGCATCCCGCAGCACGCCGGTCGCGGGTGCGGCAACCGCCATGGTGGCGCGCAAGGTCCGGGCCAAGGCGCGGAAGCTGGCCGCACACCTGCTTGAGGTCTCCGAAGAGGACATCGAGTGGGAGCTCGGCCGGTTCTACGTGCGGGGTGCGCCCAACAACGGGGTGAGCATCCAGGAGTGCGCGATGGCGGCGTACGGCAACATGCCCGACGGCCTGGAGCCGGGCCTGGAGAACAACGCGTACTACGACCCGCCCAACATGACGTGGCCGTTCGCGGCGTACATCGTGACGGTCGAGGTTGACCCGGAAACCGGCGTCTGGGACGTGCTGCGCATGGTCGCGGTGGATGACTGCGGTGTGCGCATCAACCCGATGATCGTCGAGGCGCAGATCATGGGTGGCATGACCGAGGCATACGCCATGGCCAACATGCAGTTCATCACCTATGACGCCGAAGGCAACTGCGTGGGCTCGAACTACATGGACTACCTGCTGCCAACGGCGTGGGAAACTCCGGGCTTCGAGCTTCACGAGGTCGTCACGCCGTGCCCGCACCACCCGATCGGTGCTAAGGGTATCGGTGAGTGCGCCGCTGTCGGTGGGCCGGCCGCGTTCGTCAACGCGGTCATGGACGCCATTGACGACACCGGCGTTCGTAACATCGATATGCCTCTGCTCCCGGACCGGGTGTGGGAGGCTCTGAAGTACCGGCGTGACATATCGGGAATGCCTCCGGTCAAGTCCGAGTAAACAGACCGAACGGATTGGGTCGATGACCATGGACGGGTGGGACGTCCTCGAGCGAGCTCGCGAGCTGTCGCAGCGAGGCGAGGCGTTTGCGCTGGCCACCGTGGTGTGGCGGCGGGGCCCGTCCTCGGGCAAGGAGGGTTGCCGGGCGATCATTACTGCCTCAGGGCAGATGTTCGGCTTTATCGGTGGCGCCTGCGCCGAACCTGTGGTGATTCGCGAGGCGCGGCACATCCTCGCCGAGGGTGTGCCGCGCCTGGTGTTCCTCGGCACAGCGGAGGAACTCGGCGCTATGGCAGTACGGGAGGGCATCAGCTACGTACCGATGTCCTGCCAGAGCGAGGGTGCTCTGGAGATCTACATCGAACCCGTGGAACCCAAGACCCACCTTGTGGTTGTCGGGCGATCCCCGATGGTGGAATCGCTCGTGCAGATGGGTCAGGCGATCGGCTGGCGGACGGTGCTCGTCGACCCGGACGGCGGTACCGCCGAAAGTCACCCGTTTGCGGAGCACGTTGTCAGCAAGCTCGATTTCAAGGCAGCCGGGGTCGATGAGAGATCCCTGGTGGTCGTGGCGACGCAGGGTCATCACGACGAGGAATCGATCGAGCAGGCACTCCTCGCCGGCCCGGCCTATGTCGGTCTGGTCGGTTCCCGGCCACGGGCGAAGTCCGTGCTCGAGTTTCTGGAGAGCCGGGGATTGCCCAAGGAGACCCTGGCCAGGGTCAAGGTACCGGCGGGTATCGACCTCGGACGAGTCTCGCACCGTGAGATCGCGGTGGGGGTGCTGGCAGAGTTGGTGAAGCTGAGAGCTGCCGGCGAGCTTGTTAAGGGGACGAGGCCGGAGCTGCCAGAGATCGCCGAAGCAATCGACCCGGTGTGCGGCATGACGGTGGAGGTGGAGTCCGCACGGCACAAGGTGGACTACGACGGAACCACGTACTACTTCTGTGCTCCGGGATGTGCCAGGGCGTTCAAGAAGGATCCTGCCGACTTCCTCGGATCGGGAACGAAGTCGTGAATCACATGGCTGTGAATCGCACGGTCGTCGGACCAGAGCGTAGTAAGGGGAGCGAGTAGTCGATGCTGATCGAGAGCGAGTTCGAGGTTGCGGCGCCACTCGAGCAGGTGTGGAGACACATGCAAGACGTGCCGCGGATTGCGCCCTGTCTGCCAGGCGCCGAGCTCACCGATGTCAACGGCGACGTGTACAAGGGTCGCGTGACGACCAAGATGGGCCCGGTGAAGCTCCAGTTCGCCGGGACCGCGCAGATCGTGCTGCGCGACGAGGCCGCCAAGCGAATCGTGATGGATGCGTCCGGCTCGGAGGAGAAGGGCAAGGGCCAGGCCACCATGAAGGTGACCTCGACGATGGTGCGCACGGGCACGGGCACGCGCGTCAAGGTGTCACAAGACCTCCAGCTCTCGGGTGCGGCTGCTCAGTTCGGCAGAGGCATGGTTTCCGACGTCACCAGTGTGATCATGAAAAGTTTCGCTAAGTGTATCGCGGACGATATTGGCCGGGCCGCCCGTGGTGAGGCACCCGTACAACGCGATGCTGCTCCAGTGAAGGGTTTCAGCATCGCCATGCAGGCAACGATGACTGCGCTGAAACGGTTCTTCGGCCGGCTGTTCGGTCGAGGGAAGTCGTAATAACGATCCGAGAGCGAAAGAGAGGCCGAACATGCTCTTGTGGTGGTTGGGTGACCTGATCCTGCTCTTCGTGGTGTTGCCCATCGTTGTGGTGTTGATGAACCGAATCGTCACGCCAGTGGATCGGATTCGTAAGACGGTCGATGACATTCTGTTCAACGGTGTCATCCTGACCGGCGAGCTCGACAACGTGCCCGCGCTGCTGGCGGAGACCGACAGCACGGTCAATGAGGTCGCCATCGGCGCTACCCGCTACGTGAAGCGGGTCGGCGGTCTGCTGGCCGCACTGGGTGTCTAGCAACTAGGTGTCTAGCCAACTGGGCGTCCAGCGAGCAGATGGCTGAAGACGACCGAAGGAAGAGGAGGAAGGCATGCCTGCACCCGCGTGGGTCACGCTGCTGGCAGTCGCACTGATCGTGGCCGTTGTTGGCCTGTCGCTGTTGAAGGTGATTGCTCAGCTTCGACACGTTGCCTGGACCCTTGGCGCGATCGTTGTGGGTGTCAATGCGATTGCTTACCAGACGAGAACGGTTCCGGAGGTTCTCCCTTCGGTCAACGCGAATCTCGCGCCGGTACGAGCTATGGCAGAACAGGTTTGAGATCAGCGGTGACCAGCTGAGGTCGGCGTTGGAATCGGATAAGGAGTCAAGATGCACGAGTTCATGTGTGGCCATCAGGAATGCAGTTCGGAGTTCACCTCGTCCGACAAGGACGTTCTGATGCGACAGGTCGCTGACCACCTCCGGGATGTCCACAACGTTCAGACGGCGACCCAGACGTTGCTGGGTTACCTCGAGACGACCTGCGTGACGACGACGTCGACGGAGCGTTGAGTTCCCGACAGTGAGATCTTTGACAGTGAGGTCATGACGGTGAGGGTTTTGTAGGCCCTCGTTGTAAGAACAACTGCTACCGAAAGGAGGGCTGCGGGGATGTTGTTGCTTGCGGAACAGGCGCCCGTGCCCGGTGAGGCGCATTTGTTTGGCTGGTACCTGGGTTTCGCGATTGCCGTGGTGGTCATCGCCGTGGTGGTCGCGTTGGTCGCCCCGGTGCTGGTCCTCGCCGCCCGAATTGCTCGTCAGGCTCCACAGATCAACCAGGCCCTGCAGCAGTCATATCGGAACACGCTGCCGCTGGCGGACCTACGACAGACGATCGACCACGCTGAGGTCATCATCGGAGGCCTGGAACGTGGACGAGCTAGGCTTGGAGGTTAGTGATGGCATTTCTCCTAGGGTATGCGGGCGGACCTGACGGGTATGCTCCTGAAGAGATCACCTTCTGGTGGCTCGCGATATTGATGGGCTTCACCGTTGTGATCGTGGTGATCCTGTTGCTGGGTTCCCTCGTCTCGATGGTCAAGTCCATCGACAAGAGCGTGGTGGGCGTGCGAGACACCCTGCGGGCGATCCCTCAAAACACCGCCAACTGCGCGCTCATCCCTATCACCGCTGACCGGGTGGATGCGGTACTGGCGGAGGGTCTGCAGCATCACCTGTTCCTAACCAGGGTACTGACTGGTTCAGGTACGCCGGTCGGAAAGGGCTAGACCATGCTTCTTGTCCTGACAATAGTCTGCATCGGAACGCTGATCGCCGTGCTAGCGATGTTCCTGCTCGTTATCGGTGTGCTGCTCAGCAGGATCGCGGACAACCTCGATGACTGCCTGGGGAACGTGAAGCTGATCGCTGAGCAGGCGGTGACGATCATTCCGGGTGTCGAGCACATCAACCGCACTGGTGGAGTCGTGGCGGGCGCGCTTCCACTGTTGTACGGGGGTGCCGAGAAGATCGCGAGCAAGCTGGCTCCTCCGGTACCAGCTCCGGTCAACGGGCACACCAATGTTCCCGCGTCGGGTCGGCGTCGTTCTCGTCTGATGGACACGGTTGGTTTCCGCGGCCGTTCATCGCACTAGAGAGAGCGGCTTCTTCTCCCTTCGGTAGCAGTTCACAATATCGGGGCGCGACTACATCCGATGTAGTCGCCGCCCCGATATTGTTGTTGCTCCTGGGAGGATGACGCAGTTAGCGGGGCCCCTCGTCGCGTTGAGATTGGGAGAGTGGGCCGGTGAGTTCGGACTCGTAATTACCGATCCAATGGCCTTCCCAGGCCTTGTCGTACTTCACTTCGTTGCAGTGCGGATTGTAGATGGCGGTGAGCTCCTGAGCGATCATCTCACGGTGCGACCGAGCCCAGCCGGCAACTTCGTAGGTGCAGACATGTAGCTTCCATCGCGAACCGGCGCGGGCGATCCAGCAGTTCGCGCGCGGATGCTTGAACGGGAAGCCGGCTTCCGCCATGTTGTCTTCGTGGCCCACAAAGATGACCGCGTAACGGTCGGGCTTGTCTTCAGCGTCCGGTTTATACATGATTGCGAAAACAGCCGGCCGCTTCGGCGGAGTCCAACCGCCCAGAATCCGGGGTCCCTCGAAGGAGTAGCCAGCAAGGGATCCGAGCCGGATCATGTCCCGACCTGTGTGATCATGTGAGATGTCCTCGCGTCCAGAAGATCATGGTATTGTGTAGATCGCTGCGGTGAAGATCACTGCGGTGAGCCGTACGTTCAGTATATAAGAGAGACATTACATCTCGGCGTCCATATCGTCCTCGTCTTCGCTGACCGCTTCGACTCTCACTATCGGGTAGACCGGCAGTCCAGCTTTCTGCACGGCGTCCGCGAAATGCTGCTTACCCTTCTTGATCGCCTCTTCGCGTCCGTCGGCGAAGACGACGACCTGCGCGCCGTAACGGTTGGTGCCGATACCCGTTGCTATGCCATCGATCGCCGCGACCGCGTCGGCCAGCTCGACGACCTCTTCGAGCTTCATGATGCGGTCGCCTTCGGCCTCGATGCCGACGCTCCATCTCATCAACATAGCTTCAGCCTCCTTAGCCGAGCTTCGGTAGCAGCGTGGCGAGCTCTTCGAGGCTGCTGAGGTCGTGGCCGGACAGTAATACGTCGACATGCGGTTCGGCCGCTATCATGCCAACGCTCTGAGGCTGGTAGTCGGCGTTGTTTCCTTTGTGTGGGTTCATCCACACAATTTTGTGGCACAGTCGGGACAGTCGCTCCATCGAATCGGAGAGCAGCTCGGGGTCACCGCGGTCGAGACCGTCAGAGCAGATCACCACCACTCCGCCCCGGCACATGCCCCTCCGGCCCCATTGGCGGACGAATTTGTCGATCGAGTCGCCGATCCGGGTGCCGCCTTCCCAGTCGACCACCAGCTTCGCGGCGCGTGCGAGGGCCTCGTCCGGTTTGCGCGTTTGCAGCGGCTTGGTCACCTGGGAAAGGCGAGTGCCGAAGCAGAACACCTCCACTTTCTGGGAGGCTCGTTTGGCGGAATAGGCGAACTGGAGGAGGGCCCGGGAGTAGTCGGACATGGATCCGGATACGTCGAGAATGAGAGTCAGCGGACGAAGCCGCACGCGGCGCCGGCGCCAGTACAGATCGACCATCTCGCCGTTCGTCCGCATAGACTCGCGGATTGTCCGGCGCATATCGGGCCTTCGCCCATCATGGGCCGTCCTGGTGCGACGGGTGCGCCGTTTGGGTGGGGTGAATTTGATACGCGACATGATACGCCGAATAGCGGCGAGCTCTTCGTCGGTGCACTCGCCGAAGGAGCGATGCTTGAGTGTCTCGATGTTCGAGGCCATCAAACCGAGGAGTGTTTCCTCCTCCTGCTCCTTGCCCGCTTGCTCGGGGGCGGGGATGTCGAAAGCGGCTTCGGCCTCGGCGGCAGCCTGCGCTTTGATCTTCAGCATCTTCTGGACCGGGCTGTCCGAGGCAAGGAAGAATGCCCGGAACACCTCGTCGTAAACCGGCAGGTCTTCGCGACGGACGATCATGGTGGTTCGCCCGGCCCAGTACAGATCGACAAGGTCTGTCGGATCCAGCGGAGCCATGGCGGCACAATAGGTCAGGATGTCACCCGAGCCGACTGATAGCCCTTTGGAGCGTAGCGCACGGCCGAATTCGACCAGGACCGTGACAAAGCCGTTTTTGTTGCGTGCCATTGGTTCAGCAGGATCCGTGTGGTGTCTTATGCATTGGACGTCACTTCGCTGAGATTGTCCCGCACGAGCTCGAGATCGTCACGATCCTTGATGATCGAGCCGAGAGTGACGTCCGCGGCGCTGGCGCTCAAACTGTCTTCGCCCAGGAACGCCAGGGTGCGCGACCAGTCGATGGTCTCGGCAACGCCTGGCGGCTTCGCCAGATCCATCTGGCGAAGCTTGTTGACCGCGCCCACGACCTTGCGGGCCAGGGTCTGAGACACCTCAGGCGCCTGAACGGTAACGATGTCGACCTCGCGCTCCGGGTCTGGGTAACCGATCCAGTGGTACATGCAACGTCGTTTCAACGCGTCGTGTAGATCCCGGGTACGGTTAGACGTCAGAATCACCAGAGGAGGACGTTCCGCCTTGATCGTACCTACTTCCGGAATGCTGATCTGGAAATCGGACAGCACCTCCAGGAGGAAGGCCTCGAATTCGTCATCGGCGCGGTCGACCTCATCGATCAAAAGCACTGCCTGGTCGCCGGCCTGAACAGCCTGCATGAGCGGACGCTCCAGGAGGAACCGAGGGCCGAACAGCTTCTCGATGGCTTCTTCGCCGCCGACGTCGCGTTCCGACAGGGCGCGGATGTAGAGCAGTTGGCGGGCGTAGTCCCACTCATAGAGCGCCTGGCTGGTGTCGATGCCCTCGTAACACTGCAGCCGGATCAGCTTACGCCCGAAGACCGAGGAAATTACCTTGGCCAGTTCGGTCTTGCCGACGCCAACCTCACCCTCGAGGAGGATGGGCCGTTGCAGGGACATCGCCACGAACACCGCCGTCGCCAATCCCCGGTCCGCCAGGTAATCACCACGGCGCAACATCTCGGTAAGTTCTTTGACGGAAGTCGGATAGTTCATCGAGCGGTCTCCTTGACAAGGCTGGGCGGCCGCTGAGCGGCGAAGTAACGTGGACTGGGGAGTCGGGGCGTGCCCAACATACCCAAGGACGCCGGGCTGAGTTGGACGCCGGGCTGAGTCGCTTGGCGCAGGAGCGCGACCTTTCGGGGATCCGGCCCTCATTGGCAAGATCCCCGGCCAACCGGCTCAGTTGAGCGTCTCGTACCCGCGGCCGTCATGTTGCATGGCACTCACGTAGGACGTGGTCTTCAGTTCCCCGGTGATCGCCGGTGCGGAGTCCTGCCCCAAGCGGTACGAGGTGGTGCGATCCGACTCGGCGATCTCGGCGGGTTTGTCGCTAGCTTGTGGCTTCTTACGTCCGAACATGAACGTCATCCTCCCTGAGTATCTGTCCGCCGCCCGAACGAGCGAGCGCTTCCTATTCTTTCGGATCCGACGAGCCGAGGACAAGATCCCGCACGCTGGTCCCGGTGCTCAGTTTGCCCTCGCGCTCGAGCTTGTTCTTCCACGCGGCGCGAAGATTGTTACCCACCGACTGGGTCGGCTTGTCGCTCTCGTCCTCCAGGCCGTGGAAGCCTACGGCCTCCATGCTCCGGCACGCGGTGGTGTTGCCACATGCCTCGTCAAGATCGGCGCTGGTCTGGTTTTGTGCTTTCCAGATCCCGCGCAGCGCGGAAAGCGCTTCCTTGCCGTCGTCGGTCAAACTGGCGGTCGATTCCGTGTTCTCTTGCTCTTCGCTCATATTCTCGCACCCTCTCCGATGCAACTGGTCAGGGGTTCGGTCAACGGGGGATCGGTCGATCGCAGACTAGGATCGGGTGACCTCCTCAAACCGACGGCCGGCCTCGTCCCAGTTCACCACGTTCCAGAACGCCTCCACGTAATCGGCGCGCGCGGCCGGGTAACGCAGGTAGAAGGCATGTTCCCACAGGTCAAGGCCGATGATAGGAGTCTCTTCCGCGGTGAGCGGAGAGTCCTCGTTGAGCAGGCTGTAGACGACCAGTCGGTTGCGCGCCCGCACCAACCAGGCCCAGCCACTGCCGAGGTGAGCGTTGGCGACCGCCGAGAACCGGTCCCGAAATGCGGTAAACGACCCGAACTCGTCGGTGATGGCCGCACCGAGCCGCCCGGAGGGTTTCCCGCCACCGTCCTTGCTCAAGATCGTCCAGAAGAGGGAATGGTTTGCGTGCCCGCCACCGTAGTTACGCACCGCATTGCGGGCCTCCTCAGAGACCTTGCCGATGTCCCACAGCAAGTCATCGACGGGGTGCTCGCTTAATGAACGCAGACTGGCGCTGGTTCCCAGGGCCGCATTCAGCTGGTCGACATAGCGACGATGGACCTGGGTGTGGTGCATCTCCATGGTCCGCGCGTCGAAGTAAGGTTCGAGCGCGTCGTATCCGTAAGGCAGGTCGGGAAGGCTGTAGGCGCTCATAGGCCCCTTCCTGAGTTGGGACTCTCATAGTCCATGGT